>UQKW01000020.1 GCA_900541885.1 uncultured Collinsella sp. | reverse complement strand
ACCAGAAGGTCAGCGCCCTTTCATTTCACGTCATCTTGGCGAAAATGCGGCTCGCTCGCTGACATTGCCGCAGCATCAGCGTTTACATTGTTGCGCTAGATTAATTTAGTACTCTCCAGCTTTTCGATAATCCAGTCGTTGGCTTTGATGACCGGGCGGCGGAAGACGACGCCCAGGGCCAACGACGGAATCAGGTAGCTCGCCAAGATGCCCAGCTCAACCCAGTACTCCATATGGTAGGCACCGGCCATGGCGGCGTGCATGGCGTTGATGCCGTGGGTAAACGGCAGGAACGGATAGATCGCCTGGAACACGGGACCGGTCATCTCGATGGGGAACGTACCGCCCGAACCGCCGACCTGCATGACCAGCAGCACGACGGCGAGGGCCTTGCCGATATCTCCAAACGATACCGTAAGCGTGTAGACGATATTGGAGAACACGAGACTCGCAACCCAGCCCGCCAGCACAAACTGCAACGGGTTGTCGCACTGGATGCCAAAGAACAGAATGTCGCCCGCGCACACGAGCGTCGCCTGCAGCAGAGCCAGACCACCAAAGAACAGGTAGCGACCCAGGTAGATCTCGTGCAGGCGCACGGGGATGAGCTCGTTGATAAGCTCATCGTCAACCGAAACCTTCATCATGGCCGCCAGTACGATCGAGCCGACCCATAGCGACAGAATCGTGTAGAACGGCGCCATGGCCGAACCGTAGTTGCGGATTGGATAGACCGGCTTACGGTCGAGTGCGACAGGGCCGGAAAGCGACACGGCGAGGCCCTCGGGGTCGTTGCCGATCATTGTCTTAATCATGGCCAGGTCACCCGAGATCAGAGCGCTATCAAGCTCGTCCTTAAAGGCACTGATCTTGTTCGACGCCTCGCCCAGCTGATCGGAAGCCTTGTTGACCAGCTTTGCAGCCTTAGAGAGGCCCTTTGCCAGCGAACCGGATGCGTCGGTCAGGTCGTCTACGGCACTATCCAGATCGCCCGAAATACCATTCAGTGAATCCAGAACCCCCGAGACGGTCTTCTTGAGCTCCTTGGCCTTAACCGAGAACGTGGAATCGTAATCGGATTTGGCACCCGCGATACCCGCCTTGGCATCGGCGATGGCCTGGTCGACCTCGGCACGCGAGTTGTTGACCTCCGCCATGCTGTCCGAAAGGGACTTTGCGGTCGCCGTCAGATCCTTCGCATTGTTGCGGTACTCCACGGCAATTCTGCCCAGCGACGTCGCAGCGGACTTGAGGCCGTCTTTGAGCTTGTCATCGCTCATCTGGTCGGCAAGGTTGCGGAGCCGATCGGCCATCGCATCGATATCGTCAGCACGCGTATTGAGCGCCGCTGCGGCTTCGTTGAGCTGAGACACCGTAAGGTCAACATGCTGATTCGCGGCATCGAATGCCTTCGCAAGCTCGGCGGACACGTTGTCGAACGAGCCCGCGCTTCCGTCAATCGCCGCGTCAACGGCATCGTTGGCGGCCTTGAGCGCTTCCTTGGAATCATTGATGCCGCTCTTGGCGTGCTCCATCAGCTGCTTCGTCGACTCATCAACGGTGCCCGTCTGCTTGAGCATGCCGCCCGCCGATGTCAGCGAATCGGACGTAGAGCTCAAAATGCCCGCCAGCGACGTTGCGCTGGCCTGAACGTCCTGCAGGTCCTGGACCGAGTCACCGAGCGTCGATGACAGGTTGGCGATAAAGTTGCTGACCTGGTCGGTGCTCATGTAATCGAGCAGGCTGGACACCGTCTTAAGACCGATGCTCGTAATGGTCTCGGTAAAAGATTCGTTAACCTGGTTCTGAACGGCGCTCGAACCCTTCTCGGTCACGATCTGCGCGATGGCGTTGGCCTTCTGGTTCTCGTAAAACTCGATATCGGCGTGTTTCACGTCGGTCGAGAAAAGCGTCATCATGTCAGCGCTAAACGTTTTGGGGATAACGACGGCAGCATAGTACGCGCCCGACTTAACGCCCTCAATTGCCTTTTCGCGGTCGTTGAGGACAACCCAGTCGAAGTTCTCGTTGCCGCGCAGGGTGGCGGTTACGTTTTCGCCCACGTTGACCTCGACGGGAATCAGATCGCTCTCGTAGCCCTCGTCGGTGTTGACCACGGCGATCTTAAGATTGCCGGTGTTGCCGTACGGATCCCAGCTGCCGGCGATGTTAAACCACGCGTACAGACACGGCACGATAATGAGGCCCATCACGACAATCAAGCCGATCACGGAGCGAGACACGTTTTGGACATCGCGCTTAAACAGATGCAGGATGTTCTTCATTTATGCCTCACCTCCTTTGGAGTGCTTGCCAAGCGCGGTGGTATCTCCATCATTTGTGGCTGTGCTGTCGCTGCCCTGAGATTTATGGTGTGGGCCGATATGCGGCAAGCGGCCCGTGGACTGATCGCAGCCCTTGGCACCACGCTCGCTGGCGTTGAGGCCAAACATGTGGCGGGCGGCAGGAATGGCGGCCGTGTGTTCGCGCATCTCGCGACGCAGGTCCTCATCCGAAAGCGCCGAGATGCGCATCTGGGTATTGAGGCTCGCGCGGATATATTCGATATTGATAAGCCAGCCGCAGATGGCAATAACCGAGATGATCCAAATGACAAGCAGGATGATCTTGCCGTTATTGTCGATATCGAGAACCGTCGACAGGACAAAGAGCAGGACCTGAACGCCCACCACGGCGGCAAAACCGCCCTTGATGTAGTACGGGTAGCGATGTTCAAAGGCGACCGCATGATCGAGCAGTTCGCGACGGTACGAATCGGAATCGAGCATGACACGCATGGCCGTGCGCAGCGAGTAGCGCTGGCGCGGCAGGTCGTTGGACTCGCAAATCATCATACCGGTCGTGGAAAGCTGTTTATCAAAGAGCAGGTTAAGGTTGAGCAGCAGCGGACGCAGCTGCAGGCCGATAAAGAGCGCCACGATCAAGAACACGCCCAGAATGCACAGGTTAAACAGGTAGTTGAACGAATACATGCCGCCGACCGTCTCGCGCAGCAGATTGATGCCGTAGGTAAAGGGCAGCAGCGGGTGCAGCCACTGGAAGAAGCCGGGCATCATCTCGATGGGGTACATGCCCGACGAACCCGGGATCTGCACGATGACGAGAATGACGCCGATAGCCTTGCCGATATGCTTAAACGTGGTGGACAGCGCATAGATGATATTGACGTAGGTGAACGAGATGGCGATGCCGCCCAGCACGAACAGCAGCGGGCTGACGCACTGCACGCCGATCACCAGATCGCCTACCGTAACGATGATGGCCTGGAACGCGCCCAGGATCACCAGGAGCAACCAGCGGCCAAAGTAGCCCTGACGCGCGGTAAAGCTGCCGATGCCTTCGCGGTCGACCTCGAGCTTGTAGATGGCGATAAGCACGTAGCCGCCCACCCACAGCGCCAGATTGGTATAGAACGGGGCAATGCCCGAACCAAAGCTCTTGACCGGATAAATTGACTTTGAGGTCAGCTCGACCGGAGATGCCATGAAGTCTGCAACGTCATCGACGTCGACGCCCATCAGGCCGGCCAGCTCGCCCATGGACTCGGAGGTCTGTAGCGCCGCGATGTCGTTGGCGGCGGTCGCAAGCTTGTCCTGGACCTTGGCAAGCGAGGCATCGGTCTGGGACAGCGTGGTCTTGGCCTGACCGAGCGTAGCGTTGAGTTGCGAAAGCGTACCGCGCGCACTTGCAATAGTAGGCGTGAGGCCAGACACGATTCCCGTCAGATCACCCGAGACGGCGGCAAATGAATCAAGCGCGCTCGAAGCCTTCGACAGCGCGTTTTGACCCAAGTCCGTCTGAGCCTGGCCAAGGTTGGTCGCACCGGTCTGAATTGCATTATTGATAGCGTCGCTGGCACCCGAGACAGCCGCAGCGTCATTCGCCATGGCGCTCGACTGCGCAGACAGACCGTCCTTGATGCTCTGAAGCTTTTCATTCTGCTCGCGGAGCAAATCGATGATCGATACAATGCGCGCGTCAATTTCCTTGGAACCTGTCGACGTGTCATTGACGAGAATTTCCAAGTGCCCGATAACGGCCTTATTGTGGTCGATCGTCGCTTGGAGAGACTCAAGCGAGTTGTCGATACGGGTAGTCGTAGATGCGACCGTGCCCGTCAGCTTGCCAATCGCAGCGTTTGCGGAGACTGACGTCTTGGTGAGCGCAAGGCTGCCTTCCGAGAGCGCCTTGGAGAGCGAGGCGACAGAGTTGCCCGCCGTGGCGCGAGCCTCGCCCAGCAGGTCATTGCCCTGGGAGATCGCCTGCGTCAGCGACGGCGCCTGACCCTGCAGACCGGCAAGTGCCGCATCTGCCGAGGCAATGGAACCACTCGTCTTATCGATGGCGGCATTCATGTCGCCAATCGAATCACGCACTTCGCCCAACGTATCGGAAGCCTCTGATACCGAACCGGCCAACGAATCCTGAGTCTGGGTTGCCTTGTCCTTTAAATCGACTCCGGCATCCTTGGCAATACTGGCAACGGTCTCGCCCACCGTGGAGACAAATTCCGAGTTGATCTGCTCCTCGATGGTGCTTGCGCCGGTGTCGGTAACCTTGGGCGCAATAGCGCTCTTCTTCTCATTGACGTAGTACGTAAGCTTGGGCTGATGGTAGTTGCCATCGAGCATCGAAACCAGGTTATCCGAGAAGTTCTTGGGGATTACGATGGCCGCATAGTACTCACCGCTCTCGACGCCCTCCTTGGCATCGGCCGCCGAGTCAACGAAGGTCCAGCCCAGCTGATCGTTCTCTTTGAGCTGGTCGACAACCTTGTCGCCCGCATTGAGCTCGCCCACCAGGTCGTTTTGAGTTCCTTGGTCATTGTTGGCGATGGCAATCTTGATGCCCTGGGTGTTTCCGTACGGATCCCAGTTTGCCACGATGTTGTACCAGGCATATAGCGAGGGAATGACACACACGCCCAGGGTAACCACCAAGGCAACGGGGTTCATAAGCAATCGCTTAATGTCGCGCTTAAAGATCGCAAAGGAGACCTTTGCGTTGGATAGTTTGCTGCCGAGACTCACGCTTGGACCATCCATCCTGTCGTTGAATCGAATCGTACTATCGACAACCATTGTACGTAGGCGCTTTAGTGCCTCGCGGCACAATGGTGCTGAGTTTTGCGGATAGCAATATACTACGAAGATAAGTTAACGTACAGTTGTACAGTATCTTTAATTTCAGCAGGTCACAAAACCACAACCCGCACAAATAAATGATCCCTTGGGGACGGAGGGATCATTCAAAAGGAAACGAGAGTGGAAAATCTCCCACTTCAAGCCCCCATTCGAGCCAAAAGTGGGAGATTATCCACTCTCGTTCTAATCTAGTTACGGTGCCGTATCCCCGAACTACATCAAGTTGCAAACAGCCGCCGCGAAGGCCACGGGGTCCTCGGGGAGGATGCCCTCGACCAGCAGGGCCTGGTCATAGAGCAGACCGGAGTACTGCTTGATCTTGTCGGCGTCGCCTGCCTTCTGGGCAGCGACAAGCTTGTCAAAGACCGGGTGCTTGGCGTTGAGCTCGAGCACGCGTTGGCTCTTGGGCATGCCGTCGGGCGCGCCCTCGGGTCCCTTCTGGAGTACCTTCTCCATCTCAAGCGAAAGCGGACCCTCGGTGGTGATGCAAGCGGGGGCATCGGTCAGGCGCGCGGAGACGGCAACTTTCTCGACCTTGTCACCGAGTGCCTCCTTCATAGCGCTAAAGAGGTCCTCGTTCTCCTTGGTGGCGTCCTCGGCCTCCTTCTTCTCATCCTCGGTCGCCAGGTCAAGATCACCGGTCGCGACGTTCTTGAGCTCCAGATGACGATCCTCGACCTCGGGCTCGGCACCGTCGGCCACAGCCTTCTCGGCAGCCTCGCGGGCAGCATCGTCCTCGTAGATCTTGGGCATATCGGCGGCAACGTACTCACGCATAGCCTGGAACGTGAACTCATCCACATCCTGCGTCAGCAGCAGCACGTCATAGCCGCGGTCGAGCACGCCCTTTACCACGGGCATCTTGGCCAAGCGCTCACGCGAGTCGCCGGCGGCGTAGTAGATGGCCTTCTGATCCTCAGGCATGCCCTTGGCATACTCGGCCAGGGTAATCATCTTCTGTTCCTTGGCAGACCAGAACAGCAACAGGTCGGCGAGCTCATCGGCCTTCATGCCATAGCTCGAGTAGATGCCGTACTTAAGGCCGCGGCCAAAGTTCTCAAAGAACTTCTCGTAGGCCTCGCGGTCGTTGTCACGCATATCCTCAAGGTCAGCGGTGATCTTCTTTTCCACACGCTTGGCGATGGCCTTGAGCTGACGGTTCTGCTGCAGCGTCTCACGCGAGATGTTGAGCGACACGTCGGCGGAATCCACGACGCCGCGGACAAAGTTGTAGTAGTCGGGCAGCAGGTCGTCGCACTTCTCCATGATCAGGACATTGGAGCTGTAGAGCGCCAGACCCTTCTCGTAATCCTTGCTGTACAGATCGAACGGCGCGCGGCCCGGCACAAACAGCAGGGCGTCATACTCGAGCGTGCCCTCGGCATGGAAGCTGATGGTGCGCGCAGGATCGTCAAAGTCGTGGAACGTGGACTTGTAGAACTCGTCGTAGTCCTTCTGCTCGACATCGGAGCTGCGCTTTTTCCAGATCGGCGTCATGGAGTTGACGGTCTCGAGCTCCTGGTAGTCCTCGTACTCGGGCGTGTAGTCATCGCCAGCATCCTCGGGCTTGGGCTTCTGGCGGCTCTTGGACACCATCATCTGGATCGGGTAACGCACATAGTTACTGTACTGCTGAATTAGGCTCTTGAGGCCCCACTCGGTCAGGAAGCGATCGTAGGTCTCGGCCTCGCCGTCGGCATCGAGCTTCTCGTTCTCGCGCAGCGTCAGGATGACATCGGTACCGTGCTCGGCACGCTCGCCGTCCTCGATGGTGTAGCCCTCAAGACCGTCGGATTCCCACACATGGGCGACATCCTCGCCGTAGGCGCGGCTGACGACCTTCACATGGCTGGCGACCATAAAAGCCGAGTAGAAGCCCACGCCAAACTGGCCGATGATGTCGACATCCGAACCCTGCTGCTCGGCGTTCTCGGTCTTAAACTCCTCGGAGCCGGAATGGGCGATGGTGCCCAGATTGCGCTCGAGCTCCTCGGCGGTCATGCCAATGCCGTTATCCGAGATGGTAATGGTGCGGGCGTCTTTATCAAAGGAAACGCGAATAGCCAGGTCGCCCTGGTCGATCTTGACGCTCGGATCCTGCAGGCTCTTAAAGTTGAGCTTGTCGACGGCGTCGCTCGCGTTAGAGATAAGCTCGCGCAGGAAGATTTCCTTATTGGTGTAGATGGAGTTGATCATGAGGTCGAGCAGTTTTTTGCTCTCGGTCTTAAATTGACGCATGTGCAGTCCTTTCGCGCTACCCCCGTCCGCAAAAATGGCCCGGTCGCCCGAGCCGAATCGCAGACCTGCTATGTTCAGACTTAGATTTTATAACCCATTAGCGCGCATATATACATACGGAATCGAAAAACTGTATGTCTAAGCGCTCCGATGCGCCAATTGCCAAGGAGCGTCCCCAACTGCCGGCAGAAAAGGAACGTCCCTATCTGCCATCTACGCGCTTGGCCATCCAGACATGGGGCTGGCCCTCGTCTTCGTAATCTACCGGGGCAATTTGCGTGTAGCCCGCCTTTGCATAGAGCGGCAACACGTATTCCTGCGCATGCAGCTTAATAAGCTTAGCGCCGGCATCGCGTGCACACGAAGCACTGGCCTCGACGATCGCACTCGCCAGTCCGCGACGACGCATAGCCGGCAGCACGGCGACGCGCCCCATAATATAGGTCTCCCCCGCCGCAACGCCTTCGTCCAAGTCGCACGCCGGCGAAACCGGAGCCTCTGCATCTGCCGCGCGCTCCAGTTCCTCGGGAAACACGCGCGAGCAACCGGCAAGCTCGCCGTCTACATAGAGCGTCACATGAATGCAGTTTGGATCCTCGTCGATAGCGTCGAACTCATTCTCGTAGCCTTGCTCGTCCATAAAAACGACGCGGCGCACCAACGCCGCGTCATCAAAGCATCCCGTCTTAAGTTGGATATCCATGGCTGCCCTTTCATTCAATGCGAACGTTAGGGACAGATATTAGCGAAAATGAGCTCCGCGCACGCTAAACTTCGCGCGAGCCTTCGCCAGGCAATCGTAATGACCCACGTTATGGGCATCGCTCGCGATGAAGCTGTACAGGTTCTGATCGAACAGGCGCTGTGCCGGCTTTTTCTCGCGACCAAAGCGACCGCCGGCAATAAAGTCCGCCGAAGCCTGCAGCTTGCAGCCCATATCGACCAGGCGCTCCGCCACGCTTACATCCTTTTGAACCGCACGATAGCGCTCAGGATGAGCGATGATCACCTGGTAGCCACGGCACTGCAAATCGTAAATCGTGTTCTCGTACTCTCTAAACGCATACGCATCGGCATGCGTCGAAAGCTCGAGAAGAAACTCGTTGGTCCCATCGAAATGCAAGTGCTCCGCGGCATCGATACCAAGCTCAACGAGCTTTCGATGGTTGACCTCGAAGCCCATCTGGAGCGGAAAACCGTCAGCGTTATCACGCAGCAGCTCAAAGGCATCCCACATCTTGTCGTAATCAAAATAGGGATCACGGCAGTGAGGAGTGCAAACAATTCTGGTTACACCAGCCCGCTTGGCAGCCTCGAGCATCGCCAAGCTCTCATCGAGATCGGCGGCGCCGTCGTCTACACCCGGCAAGATATGGCAATGAATGTCACGCATAGGTCAGCCTTAATCAACTAAACGTTTGCTCGGTTGGTGAAGATGCCCTTTTTGGAAGTCCCCTGATCGTCGGAGCCCTTCTTCACCTTCTTACCGTCCTTGGTGTAGTAGGAGTAGTAGTACTCGCTGGTCTCGGTCTCGCAGTAGTTCATAACGGTACCGATGAGCTTGACCTTCTCGGACTTCTTAAGCTGGCCGATAGCGTTGAGTGCCTCCTCGCGCTTGGTGAAGTCCTCGCGCACCACGAACAGCGTGCCGTCGGTCAGACTGGCGATCTCGGCAGCATCGATGAAGGTGCCGACCGGGGGAGCATCAAAGATGACGTACTGGAACTTGGCGGACAGTGCCTTTACCAGCTTGGCAAAGCGGTGAGAGACGATGATGTCGGCAGGATTGGGAATATGCGGCTCGGCATCGAGGAAGTAGAAGTTCTTCTGACCCGTCTCGACAATCGCCTGGTCAATAGAAACCTGCTCGGAAAGGACTGCATAGAGTCCGCCGCGGGAGCGGACGCCGAGCATATCGGCAAGGGACCTGCGACGCATATCAGCCTCGACCAGCAGGACGCTCTTGCCGCTGGTGGCGATAGCCTGGGCAAGGTTGATGGAAACCGTAGACTTGCCCTCGATGGGAATCGAGGACGTAACGGTGATGGTGCGAATGGGGTCGTCCACGCTCGCAAAGCGGATGTTGGCCAGAAGGGTCTTGGCGGCATTCTGTACAACGAGCTTATCGGTGTTCTTTGCCTTAGCCATGCCTATTTACCACCTTTCATAGCCGGAATTCGGCCAACAACGGGAATGCCCAGGAGCTCTTCCGCCTCTTCGGCACCGCGGATGCGGGTATTGAGCATGTCTGCCAAAACGACATAGGCGACTGCGATAAAGATACCGGCGAGGAACGCGACGGCAATATACAGCGTGCGCTTGGGGCCGCTGGGGGCTTCGGGGGTCTTAGCCTCGTCGATAACGTTGATGCTCTGGGCAGCGCCGACGTTCTGAGCGACCGTACTCACCGAGCTAGCTATGGCCTTTGCGACCTCAGCCGTCTCCTTGGCATCGGTGCCGGTAACCGAAAGCGTAATGACACGCGTGGTGGTCTCGGAGGAAACAGACACCTTGTAGTCATCCAGATCGGTGAGGCCCAGTTCCTTGGCGGCGCCGCTCTTAACGCTATCGCTATCCAGCAGCGTGGCGATATCGTTGGAAAGCATCTGGCTCGCCGAGAGATCGTTGTAGCTCATCTGGCCGCTATCGTCGGTCTTGGCGAGAATGTACATGCTCGTCGTCGCGGTATAGGTGTTGTCCATCGCGGCGAAGGACACGATGCCCATGGCGATCGCGCAGACCACCGGAAGGGTGATGACCAGCTGAAGGTGCTTCTTCAGCAGCTGGAACAGTTCGAGAAGGGTCATGCAGCTTGCCTTTCATTTCCCCAGTTCGGATTGACAAAACTGTCCGTATGTTATCGCATCTTTTTACCGAGACCAAACTCTATACATAAGAAACAGGCTCTCCTGTAAAAATGTCGGAAGCAATCGTAAAATTGCACAACAACGCCGCACCCGAAAGTCAAATGCGGCGTCTACATCAATATCTATGTTGTATCGCTATGCGAATGGCTCGTCCTGCTGTATGGGAAACGTCACCGTAATGGTGGTTCCCACGCCCAACTCGCTCGACAGATCGAGCGTGGCGTGATGATACAGGGCCGCATGCTTGACAATGGCAAGCCCCAGACCGGTTCCGCCGCGTGCCTTGGACCTACTCTTGTCCACGCGATAGAACCGCTCAAATACCTTGCCCTGTTCTTCAGGCGCGATACCGATTCCCGTGTCGGCGACCGCAAGGAACGGATGGCCTTCGTCGTTGGTGCCGCACTGCAGCGTAACCGTACCGCCGGGTCGATTGTAGCGGATGGCGTTGCTTGCCAGATTATAGATGAGCTCGTCAATCAAGCGCGACACGCCCTCGATGACCACAGGCTTGGTCTCATGACTTATCGTCACATTCGCCTGACGGGCGACCTGTTCAAGACGCTGCTCGACCGCGTAGATGGCACGCGAGAGCTCAATAGGCTCCGTGGACCCAATGGGCACCGCCTCGCCCTCAGCTGCACGCTCGGCCTCGTCCAAGTTAGACAGCGTAAGGATATCGTTGACAAGCGCTGCCAAGCGGCCCGCCTCACGATAGATGCGACCGCCAAAGTTGCGCAGGTCGCCCTCGCCCTCGACCATGCCGTTTGCGATGAGCTCGGCATAGCCCGAAATCGCCGTAAGCGGCGTCTTGAGCTCATGGGTGATATTCGCCGTGAACTCGCGGCGCATACGGTCGTTGTCCGCTAGCACCGCCATTTGGCGCTTGAGTTCCTGGCGCTGCGACTCGATACGCTCAAGCATGGGGACCATCTCGGCATAGGCGTGCTCATAGCTACGGCGTGGGTGGTCCAAATCCACCTCTTGCAACGGCGCGATGATGGCACGGGACTCGCGGCGCGCCATAAAAAACGAGAGTACCGCACCCGCTGCTGCGATAAGCAGCATCGGCGCCACCATCGACAGCAAAATCGCCGCAACGCCAGGCTGGGCCTGCGCCAAGCGGACAACCTGGCCGTTATCAAGGGCGACGGCGCGATACAGCATAATCTCGTCGAGCGTAGAGCTTGCGCGCTCCGCGGAACCCAAACCACTCTCAAAGGCCTCGATGACCTCGGGGCGATCGCCATGGTTGGGCAGTGTGGAAGGCGACGCCTCGTTGTCGTAGGCAACCGATCCATCCTTGTTAATCAGCGTGATGCGCAAGTCCTCGCGATCGAGACTACGCAAGAACGGGATGGGCTCCTGCTGTTCGTCGAGAGCGGCAGCAATGAGCTCGGTTTCCTGCGCCAGATTGGCACTCGTGGCATCCGCCAAGGTGTTTTGCACAAAGAACGCACCCAGCACCGTAAACGCCACGATAACCGCCATGGCGCAGACAAAGATCGTCACAAAAACGCGGTGCGACAGCGTATGTTTTCCCTGGGGGGCGAAGACCACGGGTTACTCCTCCGATGCGGTGGCCGCGGTGTCGTCGCCTTTGGCACCATCGCCGGCAGAAGGCTCGGCCAAGCGGTAGCCCACGCCGCGCACGGTCTCGATGGCGCTGGCATGCTCGCCCAGTTTTTGGCGAAGCGTCTGCACGTGCACGTCAACGGTGCGCGAACCGCCGTCGAAGTCCCAGCCCCACACGCTCTGCAGCAACGACTCGCGGGTAAAAACCACGCCGGGCTTGCGCATGAGGTACTCGAGCAGGTCGAACTCGCGCAGGGTGAGCTTAAGCGGCTCGCCGGCAACGGTCACCTCGCGATGGCTGGGCGAGAGCACGATGTCGCCCACGCTGAGCACATCGCTCGCCTGCTTGACCATGCCGCCGCGACGCAGCAGTGCGCGGCAGCGGCTCGCAAGCTCCATGAGCGAAAACGGCTTAGTCAGGTAATCGTCGGCACCGCCATCGAGCGCCATCACCTTGTCGAGCTCGGTATCCTTGGCGGTAAGCATCATGATGGGCACCGTCGCCGTCAGGCGATCGGCACGCAGTCGACGCATAATCGCCAAGCCATCGGTATCGGGCAGCATGATGTCGAGCAGGACGGCATCGGGTACCCGTCGCGCCACGGCAGCCTTAAACTCACCGTCGCACGAAAAGCCTTCGGCCTCAATCCCCTGCTTGCGCAGCGCATAGACCGTCAAATCCCTGATGTTGTCATCGTCCTCGACGTAATAGATCATGTTGAACCCCTTTGCGGCCGGCATGACCGCATCTTAACCCTAAAGGTACCTTTACTAGATGGTATCAGCCAAAACGCCCCGTCAAATAATCCGCCGTGCGCGGATCGGTCGGATTCTTGAAGAGTTGCGCGGTGGGCGCGTGCTCCACCAACTCACCCAGCAAGAAAAACGCGACCGAGTCGGAGATACGCGCCGCCTGCTGCATATTGTGCGTAACGACCACGAGCGTACAGGTCTCTTTGAGCTCGCAGGCCAGCTGCTCCACCACGAGCGTCGACACGGGGTCGAGCGCCGAGGTCGGCTCGTCCATCAGCAAAATGTCGGGCTGCACGGCAAGTGCGCGGGCGATGCACAGACGCTGCTGCTGGCCGCCCGAAAGACCCAGACCCGACTCTTTGAGCTTGTCCTTGACCTCATCCCATAGCGCAGCGCGACGAAGGGAGTCCTCGACCAGCTCATCCAGCGCAGCGCGATCGCGCACACCCATACCGCGCGGACCATACGCGACGTTGTCGTAGATGCTCATGGGAAACGGGTTGGGGCGCTGGAACACCATGCCCACGCGCTGGCGAAGGCGGCAGATGTCGTAGTCGCCCAGGATATCTTGACCATCGAGCGCAATCTTGCCCTCGATGCGGCAGTCCTTGATGCCGTCGTTCATGCGGTTAAAGCAGCGCAGCAACGTGGACTTTCCGCAGCCCGAAGGCCCGATGAACGAGGTAATCTGCTTGTCGCGGATCTTGATATTCACGTCCTTGAGCGCATGGTGGTCGCCATAGAACAGGTCGAGGCCCTCAACATCGATTCGCGTCGGCGAGGCGGCAAGATCCTCTGCCGTGGGGCGAGTCGCATCCCCAACCTCGCGCTCGTGCGCGGCCTCGGCCTGCGCTTTCATGAGTTCTTCAAGCTCCGTGGGCTCCACAGCCGCAGCAGCCGTCATACCGCATACCTCCACATCAATATCAATTCAGCAGTATCGATAGTAGGAATCGCGGCTCATATGCACGTGAGCGCATTGTCAAGTGTTTGTAAGGGCACACTGGCTATGCGGCGGGCAGCTCGATGGTGAATATCGTGTGTTCGGGCGTCGATTCACATGCAACGGTACCGCCGTGCGCGCATACGATCTCCTTGGCGATGGCAAGCCCCAGTCCAGCGCCGCCGCGATTGGTCGCACGCGCCGCATCCAGGCGATAGAACTTCTCAAAGATCACCTTGAGCTTTGCCTCAGGGATGGGATCGCCCTGATTGATAAAGCGCACGCGCACGCCACCGCCGTCCCGGCGTCTGGCCTCGATCGTGATGGTCGAGCCCTCATAGCTATAGGCAATAGCGTTTTTCATGATGTTGTTGAACACGCGAGCCATTTTGTCGCCATCCACGAGCACCGTCAGGTCCTCGCGAATATCAACTTGGACTTCCTTATGCTGCTCGTTGAGGATGGGATAGAACTCGTCAGTCACCTGAGCCAGCAGCAACCCCAGATCAACATAGCCGCGCGTGAGCACGATATCGTGGAAGTCAAAGCGCGTGATATCGAAGAACTCTTCGATGAGCGTATCGAGCCGGTGCGCCTTGTCGAGCGCCACGCCCGTAAAGTGCGCACGTTGCTCAACCGGCAGCTCGGGAGCCTCTTGCAGCAGCGAAAGATAGCCCACCACACTGGCAAGCGGGGTGCGTAGGTCATGTGCCAAGTACGTGACCAAATCGTCCTTGCGATGCGACTCGTCACGCAGAGCTTGCTGCACCTTGCGCTCACGGTCACGCACGCGGTTAAGGGCGCCCTCGACCTCCAAGAAGTCGCCGTCGATGTTATCCCAGGTGTCGGGGTGATCGATCAGGCGATCTTGAATACGAGCGGCCAGCACACAATCGGCATGCTGCTCGCCCTGCTCGTAGCCCTGGTAGTACAGGGCGCGGCCACACAAGAACAGCACGCACGCGGCAAGCGCCAGCACAAAGCCAAGCATGTTGAATACAAAGCCGGCATCGAACAGCACCGGCCCTTCGATGCCGCCGAGCGCCATGGCGCCAATCGCCAACGTCATGGCCCACGCGGCGCCGCCAATCACCACGCAGCGGCACACGATCTCAAATCGATCGATCAGCAAAAAGCCGACAAGCAGCACCGCCAAGATTCCGACGATGTTGTCGATGCCAATCAGCAGCAGGCTCAGCAAAAAGAGCAGCACCGTTGCAAGCGCGCGGTTGTCGACGACCGACCTCACGTATTCAAAGAGCCGATCGGGCACCTCGAACGCTTGCCTATCGTCTTTTGTCATATCAAGATCCTCACAAGCGAAAAGCGTTATTCGATGATGTAGCCGACGCCCCAGACGTTTTTGATAAAGCGTGGCTTTTGTGCGTCGTCGCCGATCTTTTCGCGCAAGTGGCGAATATGCACCATCACCGTATTGTTGGAGCCGGGCATAAAGTCCTCGTTCCACACCGCGCGGAACAGGTCCTCCACGGCCACCACGCTGCCGCGATGCTCGACCAGATACAGCAAGATTGAATACTCGGTGGGCGTGAGGCGAACCGGTGAACCGTCCACCATTACGGAACGAGCATCGCGGTTGATCTCCAAGCCGTCGAGCTGAATGGTCGGCGACTCGGCCGCCTGTGCACGGCTACCGTAGCTGGTGTAGCGGCGAAGCTGAGCGTGCACGCGCGCGATGAGCTCCAGCGGACGGAACGGCTTAACCACGTAATCGTCCGCGCCAAGCGAAAGGCCCCCGATCTTGTCTTGCTGGGCATCGCGCGCCGTCAGCATGATCACGGGATAGGTATGGCTGGAACGGATCGTACGCAGCAGCTCAAACCCATCGATATCGGGCAGCATGACATCAAGCAGCGCCAGATCGAACTCCTGCTCCAAAATCGCCTTGGCAGCATCGGCCCCGCTATAGGCAATCTGGACATCAAAGCCCTCTTTTGTAAGGTAGATGCCAACCAAGTCGGCGATGGCCTTCTCGTCATCAACTACCAAAATGCGCTCGTTCATGCGTGCTCCTCTCGCGCTCCATTATGCCTGAGGCGACGCACGCCACACACAACAAGCGTGGGTGATTAAGTCGGCCTTAAGCACCCTTGTGCCCGTTCGGGTGCGGATGTGGGCCAAGCGCGCACGCGATGATCGCCGACGCCGGCAAACGATATACTCTAGTTTCAGAAGAGACCATCCCGTCGAAAGCGAAATCTGTGAAGTCCCTCACCTCTTTTGCAAAGCGCTCAGCCCAGCTTGCCGCCGGCTTTGTCTGCGCTATCGCCCTTGCCGCTGGCGCGCCCACCGTCGCCGGCGCCCAAGTGCTCACGACCGACAATGTTTGCGGCAAAACCGCCGATGCGCGCGGCATCACGGCCGAAAACCTGCCCGATATCGATGCGACCAATGCCCTCGTCATGGGCAAAGACGGCACCGTCTACTATGGGCGCGGCGCCGATGGGCAGGTCAAAATCGCCTCGATCACCAAGGTCATGACCGCAATCCTGACCGTCGAAAACTGCAAGATGGACGAGAAGGTCACGGTGAGCAACGCTGCCGCCACCGTAGGCAACTCGACTGCCGGCCTGCTCGAAGGCGACGAGCTCACCGTGGAGCAGGCACTACGCGGCCTGATGATCCCCTCGGGCAACGACGCCGCCATCGTGCTTGCCGAGCACGTGGGCAAAAAGATCGACCCCAAGACCAAGGACGCCGTGGCCACCTTTGTAAAGGCCATGAACGAGCGCGCCAAAAAGCTCGGCTGCACCGGTACGGTCTTCGAGAATCCGCACGGCCTGGATTTTGACGAGTGGGCCGGCGATATGCACTCGACCGCACATGATGTAGCGCTGATGATGCAGGAGGCCATGAAAAACGACACGTTCCGCGAGGTCGTGGCGAGCGAGGACTCCTGGATCGAGATTACGGGCGCCGATGGCTCAGACCATTCGCATTCCATGGACACGCACAACGTTTTGCTCGGTCAGGACGGAAACATTGGCGGCAAGACCGGCACCACCGACGACGCGGGCTATTGCTTTACGAGCGCCTACAACCGCGACGGCGACGAGATCTACACCGTTATTTTGAACTCCACCACCACCGACCAGCGCTTTACCGATACCGCCACCCTTGCCAACTGGTACTACGACCACAAGGTGACGGTCGCAATCGCCAACACGCAGGAAAAGACCGCCAACGGCAACCCGCTTATGGCGCGCATTAGTCAAACCGACTGGACGGATAAGACGATCGACGCCACGCTCGCCGATCCCACGGCGCAAGCGACCGTGTTTTCCCTTGCCGGCGAGGTGACCGAAAAGGTTAGCTACGAAGATCTTTCGGGCACGGTGCATGTGGGCGACAAGGTGGGCAGCGTTACGCTCAAGCAGAACGGCACCAAGATCGCCGTCATGGACCTGGTTGCCGACGAGGAAGGCGCAGGGCCGAATCCCATTGAATGGCTGCTCGTGAAGCTCGATCGCTTGGGCCGCCGCATCGACAACCGCCCACTTGCGGCAGAGAGCGAGACCGTAGCCAAGGCTCCTGAGGTGTAAGCCGGAGCGATATCACATCGAACCAAATGAGGCGTCCAACTGGGCGCCTCATTTTTTGAGGGTTCGAATCCCCAGCCGCCATTCTTGATAATAAAAAAGGGCCCCAAATGGGACCCTTCTTCAAATTCGTACTGGCGGAGAGCTGGGGATATCCGGGCATGCTGCGCATGCCCTCCGGCTTCAAAGCCTGGCGGCTTTTCGCCCACGGGCTACAAACGCTTTCGCGTTTGCTTAACGCCCGTGCTCTCTCGGGTTCGAATCCCCAGCTAACGTTCTCCATACCAAAAAGGGCCCCTTACGGAGCCCTTCTTCAAATTCGTACTGGCGGAGAGCTGGGGATTCGAACCCCAGATGCCCTTTTGGGGCATACTCGCTTAGCAGGCGAGCACCTTCGGCCTCTCGGTCAGCTCTCCGTAACAGCCGTTTCATAGTAACCAAACAGGCGAGGATGGGCAAGAGGGAATTTGCGACGATTCTTTGTTGCCGGTAATCCCGAGAGCCCCAACAGCCCGCAATCTTCCGATGGGAACCAATCACGCGCTCGGTTGGCCGCAGAGGTCCCTCAAGATGAACTTCCACGCGGGGATAACCTCAATGTGCGCATCCTCAACATCGATGTCCCCCTCATCTTCCTTTGTCACAATAACAAGCCTGTTCACGGCGTCATCAACCTTGGCAAGCTTTACCAAGTTGCCAATTTCGCGCGACCGAGCGCTTTCCGACAACGAATACGCCACCTGAACCGCAAGCCCCCTCTCGGGCACGTAGAAATCGATGTCGATCCCGTTTTTTGCGGATTTTAGATAGCAGAGCGCGTCTTCGTACACATCATGCATCGCAACCGCAATTTCGTTTTCGAGCAGCACCGGCTCCTTATTCACCAAGAAGAGGTTGAGCAAACCATTGTCCGAAAAATAGTATTTGGGGCTACCTTCTCGTTCTACGAATTTTGCCGTCGCATTTTTAACGGCAAATAGCAGGTACGCCTCTTGGATCATCCCCAAGTACTCAATGAGCGCCGCCTTGCTTAGGCCATATCCAATGCCTTTGAGCATTCCGTGCAGGGATGAAAAAGAAGCCTCGTTGTGGACCGTTTCCGCAACTTTCTTCACAAGCACGCGCATAGCCTGGGGGTTACGTACGCTGTTGCGCGCAACGACATCTCCGAGCAAAACTTTTTGATAGACACTCTCAACATATTCTCGCGGTGCCCCATAACGAAGGGACTCAGGGAACCCACCGTAGGTATAAAAAGAATCGAACGCCGCACTCAGGGCACCCATGCCCGACGTCGAGTACAGAGCCGCCTCGTCGCGGCTTTTCCCCAATGCGTCTAGATACTCATCGAATCGGTAGGGAGTAACGTGTTTGACCAGATAACGACCGCCAAGTGTCGTTTCAATCTGGCTGCTCAGCATCTTCGCATTGCTGCCCGTTATATAGGCGCGTCTACCAGAATCTGTTAATCGCCGCGCAAATTTTTCCCAGCCCTCGATGTTCTGGACTTCGTCAAGGAAAAAATAGCCCTCCCGGTCGCTCAGTTCGCTTTGGGCGAGCAAGATATCGTTGAAATCGGCGGAAGTGAATTCAGCGAGGCGCTCATCCTCAAAGTTGATATAGATTATCTGGTTCCACGCTGCTCCGTCTCTAACCAAATCGCGCGCAACTTTATATAGCAGCGTTGATTTTCCCGAGCGACGAAGGCCCGTGATGACATAGTTTCCCTGGGGATCCAAGTGGTAACGGCGCGGCACAATCGTCGCGCTGCGAATAACCTCGTGTTGGTCAAAAATCACATGCTTTAGGAGTTCGCGATTCATAGGGCCTCCCATTTGTTCAATATACTGAACAAATTATAGCAATTTTTGTTCAGTATACTGAACAAACGAGATGCCGAGCACGATGTAGTCCCGCTATACCGCCCCTACCCCAGCGAGCGGTTGAGGGAGCCTAGCTCATCGTTGCCCATGGTGCGCCACATCTGGAAGATACAGCCGCGCGCCAGGAAGAAGAAACCGTTATCAACGAGTTGTACGGCAGCATCCGCCAGCTGGTTGGTCACGGCGGGCACCGGCGGCAACTCGAGCCCCGCCTTGCGGATGGTCTCAACCGCATCATCGAACGTCGGAGGCTCATTGATGCCCATCTCGTTCATGAGGCCCTGCATTTCCTCCAGCGCGCTGCTGCCCGACTCCTCGCCGCGCGGCACGAGGCGGTAGCACGCCAGCGCCAGCTCGAGCTGATCGCAGTTCCAGTATGCAAATGCCAAACGGTAAAACAGGTAGCCGATCGAGGGACGATCGCTCGCGATGCGCAAGCCGTGACGGGCCACCTCGATAACCTCGTCAAAACGCTCCAGACGCGCCAGCACGTTAATCAACGCAAAGTGAGACTGCATGGACGAGCGCGCCAAATCGTAAAGGCGGCGCACCTCGGGCAATGCGCGCTCAAAATCTTCCTGCTCGGCGTAAAAGCTGCAAATCTCGTGCTGGGCAAAGTACAGCGCATCGGGCGCGCGCAGAATGCGCACGGAGCGATCCTCCTCCATCACCGGCAGCACCATGCGTACCAACTGGTTGTCGCAGAACTGCGTTTGAACCGGCCCCGTTGCCAAGAGCTCGGCAACGGCGCACTTGGCCTCCAGCTCCTCGGCCAAACGAGAAAAGCCCTCAAATGCACCTGCACGGTCAGTTTTAGACTGCTCGCGCAACTCAACGACGCGTGCCACGTACGGGTCGCCATCCTCTTCCATGACTTCCAACTCGTCAGCCGTATCGGCAAGCAGCAGGTCGCGCAACGCCGGCGGCAGCGGACGATGGTCGTCACGTGGGCGAGCGTGGACCTCAGCAGGCTCAATCATATCCGGCGTGGTCGCCTCATATGCCTCAAGCATGCGCTTGCACGGCATATCGTCCATATCCATGCTCTCAAGATCCTTGGCGACGGGGACACAATCGGCAAGATACTCGGCACGGGCAAAGGAATACGTTGCGACGATGTGCACATCCCGCTCGTTGTCGGGAGCGTCAATCTGCACATAGCAGCGCGTGATGCAGGCACCTGCGGCAAAGCAAGCCGCCGCAAGCGTGAGCGCTACGCGCGCGTCGTGCTCCGCGGCCCAGATCTCGCGCGCACCCTCGTCCAGCTCGCGCCAAGCGTCATCCTGAGCATCGTATTCACGCTGCGGCATGGCATCAACGACAGAGCGCCCAAACTGGACGAGCATAATCCCCTCGGCAACGTTGACACGATAGGTATAGTCGAGTCGCGTGACCACGTTGAGCGCCTCGACAATTCGTGCAAAGCGGGTGCGCACGTCCCACTCGCCACCCGGCTGGCACGCAACGGTTCCCGGCTTGGCCCACGGGTTGTCGCTCGACAGCGTTTCGAGCAAGCGAGGAACATCGTTGGTCGTCTTAGAGATGTGCCACAGATCAAAGAGCGAGCAACCCTCAAAGCTTGGCGATGAGGCGACAGGGGCCAATCCGGCTCCGATACGCTCAAGGATGCCCGAGAGGCGGTTCAGGCGGCACTCAATGGCAAGCAAGGTGTCGATCTCGTCCTGATCCAGCAGGCTGCGATCGAAATTGAGGTAAAAGAGCTTTGAACGGTCGATACGGGCCAAGCTCATTTCGGTTTTTGCCGCGATGGTACGCAGACGAGGCAGATTGACTTCGCCCATCAAGGCCGCGGCATAGTGCTCGATGCCACTCGGATTATCCGTATGGTCAATTCGGTAGAGCAATGTCTCGATGGCGTCGGGAAGTGGCGTGGAATCGAATCCCAGCAGCAGTTCGACTGGCTCGGGCAGCTTGACGAGCTTGATCTTGTCGACGACATTGTGCATGCTCTCGTCGAGCCTATGGGTGTCTGCCGTGGCCGCAATAGCATTTTCGGAGTCGGCAAATATCACGTAGCGCAAGAACATAGATGCCATGAACTCACCGTAAGGGAGGCTACGGGCCGAATTCCATGTCTCGCAGTCGGACTGCTCGCGCATGGGGCCTTTTGGAGAGCCGATGACCCGCGCCCGGGGACGCATCGTCCCATCGGCGCCCCTTACCGCAATCTCGCCAATGCTGGAGTCGGACTCATCAAGAACCAGTTGCATATCGGGATCATCGGGCAACGGCGCCTCGCTAACGGGGCGGTCCACCTTGTACACTTCGCCCGAAACGCTCACGTAGCCTAAAAGTGACACATGGCTCTTGCCGACGAATTCAACGGCGTAGCATGATTCGTGCGGATCGTCGCCAAAGAGTTTCCAAACAACGCCATACGAGCGCCCTGCAGGCTGCTCGGGCATCACCGGAAAGCGCTTCTTGGGATCGAGAAACTTGAGCTTATAAGTCGGACGCTCTGCCACGAAATATCACCCTGATCGGTCGTCTGAAGAAAGAGCGCGCCGCGGCCTCACCGAGACGCATACTCGAAATCTTACACGAGTCGATAAGAAATAGTCCCCTTTGACCGAGGCTCGAATCCATGTGATGTCGCCATAAAAGAAAAGCCCCCATTGCCGGAGGCTTCAAGTTCAATTGGTGCGGCGTATAGGATTCCGCGCATCCGCTGCGCGGATCCGCACCGGCTTCGCCCGCCTGCCGGCGTGCTCGCCCGCGGGCTAAAAACGCTCCGCGTTTTCTTTACGCCCGCGCCTCGACCGAGGTTCGAATCCATGCGGTGTTGCCATAAAAGAAAAGCCCCCGTTGCCGGAGGCTTTCAATTTCAATTGGTGCGGCGTATAGGATTCGAACCTATGACGTTCTGATTCGTAGTCAGACCCTCTATCCAGCTGAGGTAACGCCGCAGCGCAAGACATATAAAACCACTTTAGCTTATTGGAGTCAAGCACAATCTCAAACTTTTTTGTGGAACGCAGTTTTGTCATGCTGCTCCGCATATACCGTCGTTCCCCGTACGATCGATTGGCTTTTCGATCACGTCAAACTTAGCATCAAGTTCCCTCAGGAGCGATCTCACCCGCTGGGCACAATCATAATCGGCAAACGAGATGCTCAACATGCGAGCAACCTGGTTAGATGTCCGGACCCCATAGAAGTGCTCCAGGGCCACAAGCCCTTCGTGCGCCACAAAGGTCTCGACCACATGCGGCGACTCCTCAAAGCACCATTGCGTCAACGGCCCCTCGCTCGTCTGTCGAACCACCAGGCCACCCATGCCAGACGGCTCACACGTCACAAGCAGGTGCTCCCCGCCCTCATCACTCTGGAACAACACAACCCGCTCGTCGAACAGCTCCATCACATCCCCTTTCTCTTGCTCTTAGTTAGCAAAAGCATAGCAGGTAAATGCATGTATACAGAACGTTTGTTCGTGTGTTTTCTATCGAGCTGTCCGCACGGCATGGTATGGACCTGCGCACGAAATAGGGCGCCCCCGAAGGAGCGCCCTTGCATATCCCCTATGCAGCCAAGTTACGCGACCGGCTCGATCTTCTCGAGACCGCCCATGTAAGGACGCAGGACCTCGGGGATCGTGATGGTGCCGTCGGCGTTCTGGTAGTTCTCCAGAATGGCAGCCATGGTGCGGCCAGCCGGCAGGCCGGAACCGTTAAGGGTGTGCAGGTAACGCGAGCCCTTGAAGTTCTCGGGGTCGCGGTACTTGATGTTGGCGCGGCGGGCCTGGAAGTCGCCGCAGTTGGAGCAGGAGCTGATCTCCTTGTAGGCGTTGTAGCTCGGCAGCCAGACCTCGACGTCGTAGGTCTGACGGGCAGAGAAGCCCAAGTCGCCGGTGCACAGGCTAATCACGCGATACGGAAGGCCCAGCTGCTGCAGCAGATACTCGGCCTCGGCGGTCATGCTCTCGAGCTCCTCGTCGGACTCCTCCGGCTTAGCGAACTTGACCATCTCGACCTTGTCGAACTCGTGCTGACGGATGATGCCGCGGGTATCGCGACCGGCGGAACCGGCCTCCTCGCGGAAGCAGGGGGTGAAGGCGGTGTAGCGACGCGGCAGAGTGTCGGCATCGAGGACCTCGCCGGCGTGCAGGTTGGTAAGCACGACCTCGGCGGTGGGGATCAGGAAGTTGTCGCCCGAGACGTGATAGGCATCGTCCTCGAACTTGGGCAGCTGACCCGTGCCAAACATGGTCTGACGCTTGACGACGATGGGCGGCCACCACTCCTTAAAGCCACGGCTGGTGTGCGTATCGAGGAAGAAGTTGATGAGGGCGCGCTCCAGGCGGGCGCCAGCGCCACCGAGAACGGTAAAACGGCTGCCGGAGAGCTTGTTGCCGCGCTCGAAGTCGAGGATGTCCAGATCGGTGCCCAGATCCCAATGCGGCTTAAAGTCGAAGTCGAACTCGCGCGGGGTGCCCCAACGACGGCGCTCAATATTCTCGTCCTCGTCCTTGCCGTACGGCGTGGCCTCGCAAGGAATGTTGGGCAGGTGAGCCATGAAGTCGTACTGCTCCTGCTCGAGAGCAGTACGGCGCTCGGCCAGACCGTCAATCTTCTCGTTGACGGCGCGCACGGCCTCCTTGGCGGCCTCGGCCTCGTCCTTCTTGCCCTCCTTCATCAGGGCGCCGATCTTCTTGGACTCGGCATTGCGCGTAGCCTGGAGCTCCTCGACCTCGGTGATGACGGCACGGCGCTCGTCGTCGAGCTCAAAGAACTTCTCGCGATCCCAAGACGTCTGGCGGTTAGCCATGGCGACATCGATGGCATCGGGGTTCTCGCGAACAAACTTGATATCAAGCATTAGATCCTCCGGCGATATACATTCCATTTAGGTTGCAACCTTGTACATGTATGGGCAAGTATATACTTATGAGCGTTTACGACCCAACTCAACTACGCAAGAAGGCACCCAATGGACGCAGTTTTTTCCTTTTTGTTTGGCACCCGCACCGGTTTTGCCATCCTTTTCGCCGGCGGCATCCTGCTGTTTGCGATTCTTGCCTTTGTAATGGAGAAGCGCACCCATAAGATGTATGTCGACCGCGGCCCCAAGTCCGAGGACGAAGAAAACAGCTTCTGGGACTAACTCGCCAAAAAGGGACAGGTTTATTTTGGTCGGTTTTATCTGGGCAAACGCAAGCGCCCCGCAACTGGAATTGAACCAGTTGCGGGGCGCTTTTCGCTAAAAGGACAAAACAGCAGGAAAAACCTGCCAAAATAAACCTGTCCCTAAATAGCAGGTTTTACTGGAGGGTTGCGTCGATTGCCTTGACCAGGGCGCTGCGCATGCCGGCGTCCTCGAGCGCGACGACGCCCTTGATGGTGGCACCGCCGGGCGAGCACACGGCATCCTTCATCGCTGCGGGATGCTGACCGGTTGCGAGCTGCAGCTTTGCCGTACCCAGCACCATCTGGCTCACAATGCGATAGGCATCGGCGCGCGGGATACCGTGCTTGACCGCCGCATCGCTCAGGGCCTCGATCGCCATGGCGACGAATGCCGGAGCGCAACCACCCACCGTGCCGCCCACAAACAGCAGGCTCGTATCGAGCTCAACCACCGCACCGAGCTTGCCAAGCAGATCAAGCACCACTGCGCTCTGTTCATCACTAAGCGTGGAAGCCTTCTCGCAAGCTATGACGCCCTCGCCCACCGAAACCGGTGTGTTGGGCACCGTCGAGATATGCGCGACGCCCGGCAGGACCTGCTCCCACTTGGCACTGTCCCAGGTCCAGGCAACCGACAGAACGACCTTTTTGGCAAGAGCATCCTTGAGCGGGGCGAATACCTTCTCGATCATGTACGGCTTGACCGCAGCGACCACGATATCGGATGCGGAGACAACCTCGGCGGCATCGTGGCAAGCGGCCATGCCGCGCGCCTCGCAGCGCTCAACCAGTGCGTCGTAGCGACCCGCGCAGGCGCACATGTCGCTCGCAGCTACACCGGCAGCGATCCAGCCATCGGCCATAGCGCTCGCCATATTGCCAAAACCGACAAATCCAATCTTCATATCTCATAGTCCTTTCAGACACATTCCTCAAAACGAAAGGTATTGTCCCACGCCATTGTTTCGTATTGCCGACCTATTTGTGATACGGCTCGCCACGACTGATCTTGCAGGCACGGTAAATCTGCTCTAGCAGCACCACACGCGCCAGGTTATGCGGCAAGGTAATGCGTCCAAAGCTGAGCATCTCGTCGGCGCGGGCGCGCACCTCATCACTCACGCCGTCCGAACCGCCGATTACAAAGGCAATGTCGCTACTGCCTCGCAGCATAAGATCGTCGAGCCTCGCCGAGAGCTCCTCACTCGAACGCTCCTTGCCCTCAATGGCCAGCAAGATCACATGCGCTCGAGACGGCAAGGCAGCAAAAATCGCCGCCCCCTCCTTGTCACGCGCAGCATCCACGCCGCCCGCCTTAGCCGGGTCGATATCGGCCACCTCGCGGATATCAACCTTGGCATAGGCACCCAGGCGCTTGGTGTACTCAGCGCACGCGTCCTTCCAAAAGCGCTCCTTGAGCTTACCAACACAAACGACGGTGTATTTCACGCGCGCCTACTCCTTCGAATCGTTTTGAACTTTGCCGGCGGCCAGCATCTGCTCGAACATCGAGGCCGACTGCGAAAAGTCGCTCGGCAGCACGACCGTCGAGTTTTTGCCCGTACGTGCGAACTCCGTCATCATCTCGGACCACTGCGTAAACATAAACAGCTGGTTGGCCTCGTCGTTACCGACGCCCGTCTCCTGGATAATCTCGAGCGAATCCTTGATGCCCAGCGCGATGGCCTTGCGCTGGTTGGCGATGCCTTCGCCCGCCTTTTCCATTGCCTCAGCCTCGGCGGTCGCCTCGGTGACGCGCTTGATGCGGTCGGCCTCAGCGAGCTCCTGTGCCGCAGCGCGCTTGCGCTGGGCGGCGTTGATGTCGTTCATGGAGTTCTCGACCTCGGTCGGCAGTGCAATCTTGGTGATGAGCGTCGACACGAGGGTGAAGCCGTAGGCGGCCATCTGCTCGGAAACGGTAGCGTTGACATCCTTGGCGATGTCGTCCTTCTTGGCAAAGACCTCATCGAGTGTGTAGACGGGAATCGAAGAGCGCAGGGCGTCGGTGATGAAGTCACGCATCTGGTCGACGGGCTCCTGCAGCATATAGTAGCTCTTGTAGATGCCCGAATCTGCCGGGCCGGCGCCCATGTCATAGCTCACGTGGTACTGAGCAGAGACCTCAAGGCCGATGGTCACGTTGTCCTGGGTCTTAACGTCGATACCAAAACCGTTTTTCATGGTTCGCAGGCTCACCGTAGCGGCTTTGCGGTCAATCACGGGTACCTTCATGTGGAAGCCCGCGTTGACGATGCGGTTGAACTTGCCTAAGCGTTCGATGATCACAGCATGCTGCTGTTCAACGACATAGCAGGCGCTGGGAAGCAGCAGCAACAGAATGATGATGGGGATCAAAAGGCTGGTAAGGGCGGCGATGATACCGGAAAACAGCATGGTCTCTCCTCTGATAGGCACACGTTGGCATTAGGATACCCGTCCAAGGAGATCGTGCATAACAAAAAAGCTCCCATTGCTGGGAGCTCTTTCATTCAATGGTGCGGGCGAAAGGACGTCCGCGTATCCGCTTCGCGGATCCACACCGGCTTCGGCCGCCTGCCGGCGCCCTCGCCAGCTCGCTAAAAACGCTCCGCGTTTTCTTTACGCTCGCTCCTTCACAGGTTCAAGTCCCTGTGATGGGCCCATAACAAAAAAGCTCCCATTGCTGGGAGCTCTTTCAATCAATGGTGCGGGCGAAAGGACTTGAACCTTCATGGGGTTGCCCCCATACGGACCTGAACCGTACGCGTCTGCCAATTCCGCCACGCCCGCGTGCAGGAATTAGAATAACGGAGCGCCATCGCGAACGCAAGAACTATTTTTGAAAAAGTTTGCAGGCATTTTCCCAAGCTGCTCGCGCGATTGCCTCAGCATCCTCGCCGGTACGATCGACACGGTCGTTGACCAGCGTGTTTGCCGTGATAGAAATCATTGCCGGCTCGCACTCAAGACCGCGGATGGGCTCCGGAGCCATATACGGGCAATCCGTCTCGAACAAAATTCGATCGAGTGGGGTTGCCGCAAATGCCTCGCGCACGTCGTCGTTGCGCTTAAAGGTGGCCGCACCACCATAGGCGATATAGCAGCCCAGCTCCACAAAGCGCTCCATCGTGGCGCGGTCCTCGCCAAAGCAGTGCAGCACACAACCGGCCTGGGGCACGCCCACCTCACGAAGCACGTTGTAGGCGTCCACGTGCGAGGTACGCTCCTGGTCCGTGTCCTCGTGACGCAGATGCAGCTCCACCGGCACGTTACGGCACACGGCAAGCTCGAGCTGGCGCGCCATGCAGTCAATCTGCACGTTATGGGGTGCCGGCGCGATGTCGTCGTCATAGTCCATGTGGTAGTCCAGGCCGATTTCGCCAATACCGGCGCATAAGGGGTCATCAAGTGCGGCAACGACCTGTGCATGGACGTCGTCGGTATAGTCCGGCGCGCCATACGGATGCACGCCGGCAAGATACTTGATCTGCGGGATATCCTGCATCGGCAGAATCTCGCGCGTCAGCCAGTCGCTATAGTCCGTCACGCTGCGTTTGTCTGCGATGGGGTCGAACATCGTCACCAACAGGTCGACGCCCGCCACCTTGGCACGCACGAGCGTCTCAGGCACATCCTTGCCCCAGAACGAAAGCAGATGCGCATGCGTGTCGGCAAGCGGTGCCAAGGGCACGGGACAAGCAACCGTCTTCTTTTTCTTGGTAAACGTCACACGTTCGGCATTAGGCATCATGGATTAGCTCCTGGGCCAGACGGACAAAGTCAGCAACATCAAGCGTCTCGGCGCGCGTGGTGGGTGCAATACCGCAAGCCTCAAAGGCAGCATCGAGCACGTCCTTGGCAAAGCCGTTGGCGCTCATGGAATTGCGGATGGTCTTGCGACGCTGAGCAAATGCAGCATCAATCACGCGGGCCACAAATTCGCGATCGAGCCCCTCGGGCACCACGCCGTCAACACGGTCGATACGCACGACGGCCGAATCCACGTGCGGCGCCGGCATAAAGCAACGCGGCGGTACCTCAAAACGACCCGTCACCTGCGCATACAGGCCGAGCTTTGCCGTATAGCCGCCATAGGTCTTGTTGCCCGGCACTGCGGCAATGCGATCGGCAACCTCCTTTTGCACCATGACGACGGCACGCTTGAGCGCCGGCATCGTCTGGAAAAATTGCAAAATGATCGTCGCCGCCACGTTATAGGGCAAGTTCGCGACAAATACCGTGGGCTCGCCGCCGGCAGCCTGCTCAATCTGCTCCGGGCCCACCTTAAGCGCGTCGCCCATGATAAAGCGGAAGTTGGCATAGTCGGCGGCGTGGGCGTCGAGCACCGGTTCGAGCTCAGGATCGGCCTCAATGGACGTAACGCACGCCGCCTCCTGCAGCAACGCAAGTGTCAACGTACCGCAACCCGGACCCACCTCGAGTACGCGCTCGTCACCTGCAAGCTCGGCAAGCTCGCAGATACGCTCGATCACATGATTGTCGATTAGAAAGTTCTGGCCCAGGCGATGCTTGGTCGCAAGGCCAAACTCCTCTAGCAGCTCCCTGGTGGCCGTGGGGTTTGCCAAAGACGAAGTTGTCATGGTTGCCTCCTTAGCATGATGGCGGCGTCTTGAAACAAAAGGGCATGGACCGTTGCGGCCATGCCCTTACATCTAAACAGTAAATTGCCGATATGGCGCGCGGCGTCTTAGCCCAGACGCGGGAACAGCGGCTCGCCCTTCTCGACGGGCTGACCACCAGCAAGCAGGCCCCAAGCGCAAATGCCCTTGAGGTCGTCGCTCGCGGCCTCGTCTTCGCAGGACAGGCGGCGCAGAGCCTCGGCAGAAGTCTGGGGCATGAGCGGCATCAGCAGGTGAGCGGCAATGCGGATGGCCTCGAGCAGGTTGTAGATCACAAACGCCAGCTCGTCAGCCTTGGCCTCGTCCTTGGCAAGTGCCCAAGGCTCGGAGTCCTCGATGTAGTGGTTGGCAGCGTGGATGAGCTCCATGACCTCGTCCTTGGCTCCACCGTAATCGAGCACGTCCATCTTGGCCATGTAGCGCTCGACCAGACCATCGGCGATCTTTGCCAGCGGGTTGTCGAACGCATCGAACGATGCGGGCTTGGCGGGCGCGCAACCGTCAAAATACTTGCCGCTCATGTTGAGCGAACGCGAGATGAGGTTGCCCCAGCTGTTGGCCAGGTCGGCGTTGTAGACCTGCTCCATGCGGTCGAAGCTGATGGCACCGTCGGTGCCGGGGACGACGTCGGTCATAAAGTAGTAGCGATAGCCCTCGACGCCCAGCATGTCGATAACGTCCTGCGGAGCGATGGCGTTGCCGCGGCTCTTGGACATCTTCTCGGCCTTGCCGGTCTCGGCATTGCGCACGGTCAGGAAGCCGTGGGCAAAGACGTGCTCGGGCAGGGCCTCGCCGATGGCCATGAGCATGGCGGGCCAAATGACGCAGTGGAAGCGGATGATGTCCTTACCCACGATGTGGAACTGCGCGGGCCAGCGATAGGCCAGCTCGGCACGCGCCTCGTCGGTGTCGACACCGTAGCCGACGGCCGTCATATAGTTGAGCAGCGCATCGAACCACACGTAGGTCACGTGACCCTCGTCAAACGGGACCTGAATGCCCCAGTCAAAGCTCGTACGGCTCACGGAAAGGTCGTTAAGGCCGCCCTCGACAAAGCTGCGAACCTCGTTCATGCGGAACGCAGGCTCGACAAAGTCGGGATGCTCGTCATAGAGCTTGAGCAGCTTGTCCTGGAAGGCGGAAAGCTTAAAGAAGTAGGACTCCTCCTGCACGCGCTCAAGCGGACGGTGGCAGTCGGGGCACAGGTGCTGGCCGACGCTGCCGTACTCCTCGTCGCCCTTCTGGACCTGCGTATCGGTGAAGTAGGTCTCGTCAGGCACGCAATACCAGCCGTCGTAGCTGCCCTTATACAGGTAACCGGACTCCTTCATGCGCTCCCACAGGTACTGCACGGCATGATGCTGGCGCGGCTCGGTGGTGCGAATGAAGTCGTCGTTGGAAATCTCGAGCTTGCTCCAAAGCTCCTTGAAGTGCGGAGCCTGGCTGTCGGTCCACTCCTGCGGCGTCATACCATGCTTGGCTGCGGCTTCGGCGACCTTCTCGCCGTGCTCGTCCATACCGGTCAGGAACTTGACGTTATAGCCGGCGGAACGGCGATAGCGAGCCTGAACATCGGCGATGATGGTGGAATAAGCCGTGCCCAGGTGCGGATCGGCGTTGACGTAGTAGATGGGCGTCGTGATAAAGAACGAAGGCTTGCTTTGATCCATGGGGTTTGTCCTCCAGAAAAACGTTGCATACAGAGGATGATTCTAGCGCAAGGGCTGGATATCCTCCATCTATTGCATATCGAGCACCATGGCATAGACATCGCGCTTGCGGCGCGAATACTTCTGAGACAGGCGCTTGGCCACCGCAGAGGCGGGCTCCCCCTCCTCGAGCGCGGCGCGGATATCCGCGCGCAGGGCCTCGTCGGGATCCGCTGCCGCGGCGCCAACCGGCACGATACCGGCCTCCTCATCCTCGCTCGGCGGCGCGATGACCAGCGCAATCTCGCCCTTTACCTCGCCGCGAGCACGCAGCTCCTCGGCAAGCTGGGCAGCGGGCCCGCGCAAGACCTCCTCGTGCAGCTTGGTGAGTTCGCGGCAGACGGCAACCTCACGCTGGGGAAAGACCTCCGCCACGGCCTCGAGCGTCGCCACGATGCGATGTGGAGACTCGTAGAAGATGAGCGCGCCGGGCACCACGGCAAGGCGCTGCAAACGGCGCACGCGGTCGCCGTGCTTTCGGCCCAAAAAGCCCTCGAAGAAAAAATGCTCGCAGGGAATGCCGGACGAAACGAGTGCCGTGACGCAAGCGGAGGGCCCGGGAATAACTTCGACGGGCACATCGGCCTCACGCGCCGCCTCGACCAGCGCCTGGCCGGGATCGGACACGCTCGGCATGCCGGCATCCGAGGCAAAGGCGAGGGTCTCCCCCGCCAGCAGACGGTCGACCAGGCCGGCGGCGCGGCTGGCGATCACATTCTCGTCGCAACGGACAAGTGGCTTGGAAATGCCCAGGTGCATCAGCAGCTTTGACGTCACACGCGTGTCTTCGCAGCAGATGGCATCGGCGGCGGCAAACGCCTCGCCAACGCGCGGGGACAGGTCGCCCAGGTTGCCGATGGGCGTGCCGACCACATAGAGTTTGCCCGCATGGGCACTGTTCTGCGTCATATCAACCTATTCAATCATGCCGCGCTCGAGCGTACCGAGCGCCGCGCGGGCATCCCATGCTGCGATGCGCTTCTCGGTCTTCCACGTTTGGAAAAACCAACCGGCAGCCGGCGCAAACGATGCCAGCTGGTTGGCGATAAACACGCGCTCGTAGGCATTACGGCCCTCAGGCGTAACCGACGAGTTGGCAAAAATCGCTGCGCCCGACCATTCGCCCACCAGCACGGGGAACCCGGTCGAAATCGCTTCTTTGAGCTCGCGCTTGTTGCGCGAAATCGCCGTCGTCAGTCCGCGGGGGCTCGTGATGTCGAGCGCATACTCGTCGCGGTAATGGTACAGGTGAAGGTCCATGTAGACGTTCTTGTACTTGGCGCCGCGCATAAAATGCTTCCACTCGCTGGGATGCCCCGACGACGAGAAGACGACGATTTTATCCTCGGGCATATACGAACGGACGAGCTCGTAGGCATCGCGATAGAAATTGCGCAGGTAGTGAGCAGGAATGCCATCCGTCATGGTGAAGAGGCTCTTGCGAACGCTCATCTGCGGCGTGTCCAGCAGCTCAATGCCCAGCAGGCTCTCGGCCTCGCCATAGCGATCGGCCAAGCGCTCGAGCACGTCGAGTGCGACATGACGGCCGTTGGTGGACGAATGCCACTCGGCGACAGCCTCCGGCGTGGTGGGTGAATCGTTGGAATCGCCCTGGCCACCGGGCACAGTTGCCAGATCGAGCAGCACGCGGATGTCGTACTTGGCAGCCCACTCAATCGCGCGGTCGATGTAATCGACAACCGATATGTAGGAGGCATCGGACTCCTGTGAGCCAAAGGCATACCAGGGCACCGGCAGACGCACGGCATTGAGACCGATCTGCGCCATGCGGCGAAAATCGTCCTCGCTCACAAACGTCTCGTAATGGCGGCGCATGCGCTCGTTATAGGCGGCGGTACCCATGGCCTCCTGTAGCTCGGCCGCGTTGGATGCACCGGTCGCCGCGTACAGCGACGGGGTCACCCAAGGCTCGGGAATAAACCAGCCAGAGAGATTAACGCCGAGTATCCTCTCCATCACTGCCCCCTTCGGATCATGCAGGTCGAACCCGCATCGTATTGCATAGGATAAGTATCGTTTTGAGTATACCCGCGTGTGCGGACAGGCGACCGAACGGTCTGTAAAGTGACGCGAAAGTGGGAGGAATGTCTGGGGCGGGCGGACTCGGAATGGTGCGACGAGGTGTGTACGCGCGCCGGAGGCAGGCACCGGAAAGTGTGTCCCGTTCTGAGCCCTTATTCTGGGACGCAGTTTCCGCAGAACCCTACATAAAAGAAAAGGACCCCTTTGCAGAGGTCCTAGTCAATTCAAGGTGGCGGGGAAGGGAATCGAACCCCTGACACGAGGATTTTCAGTCCTCTGCTCTACCAACTGAGCTACCCAGCCATTTGAGGTGTGCCTTGTTTCAAGGCTTGATTAGTATAACCAAGGACGCGTTCCGGTCAACCGAGAATTTCAAAAAAGTTTTTGAGCACAGCCTCGGTTCTTTAAATCGGCACGTCAGAGGCATCAGCCGGCAGCAAGAAGTTTTTCGCTCAGAGCCGCACGGGCAAACTCACTTGGCGTCATCCCCTCGGCAGCCGCCCGTCGACGAATGGCCTCCTTCATTCCCAGAGGAATCTTGACCGACAGCGTTGCCGTCCCCTCACCTGAGAGTGGGGGCCGTCCATGCACGATCCCACCAACGGTGTGTTCGCCATCCGGAAACTCTCCGCGCTCGTACGACTCGCACCACGCGTCAATCATTTCATCCGTTACAACCTGACCATTAGCGGCCGTATACGTCTTGCCCATCATCGACCCCTTTGCCGAGCCCGTTCAATCTCCTGCCAAAATTTCTTCTGGACTGGAGACAAGGCATGAATGATAAGCCACCCACGGACAAGCTCGACCGCGACAAGCTCCACGCTTCGTCCGTCTGGGAGCCATCCAATCGCAAGCCATCTCGGCGGCTCGTCCTTCGACTCGCGACGAATGCACTCAGTAACCGCAAGCCAAGCGCTAAGCACCTGCTTTTCCGTCAGGTGTTTTTTAGCGTTGGGATGGATCTCAACATCCGTGCATCTTCTCCTCCATCTTACCCAATTTCGTATGACGAAAGTCAGCTATCGCCAATTCTTAAGCCGGCACGCGTTGGAGAGCAGGGGTCGAAACAATGATTGAAGGGCGCTCTAGTGCGGCCCAGGCGCCGGGGCAGGAGCACATACGCCAGGGACGTACGTTTTCGTAGCGCGCGAGGATATTGCCGTCGCGATCGATGAAGGCGATGTCGATGGGATAGGCCATAAAACACGTATGGACCGAAGAGCAGCGTGGAAATGCCATGACGAGCGGCAGACCGTTGGCGGCAACCGGGCACCGTCCCAGCATGCCGCGCAGGCGCACGGCAAACGACTCCGCCACCGCAAACTCGGCCGGCGTCCAGCCCAGCCTATTGAGTGCCCGCGCGTAGGCGATGTAGGACGAGACCGCGGTCACATGACCACCCCCGGACGCCATGGATCGACCGTCACCGCGCGCTCGTGTGACAACTTTGCCGGTGCCCCCAGCGAAACGCCGGCGATGCTGAGCGAGCTCGGCCACGGCTCATAGCGCATGGTGCAGGTGTAGGTCCTAAACGTGCCGGAAAGCGAAAGCAAACCGCCATCCGATGTCGTCGCACCCTGTTCGCTCGAGACCTCGATCAGCAAGTCATAGCCTTCCATGGCATGTTGGATCTGAGCCTGAACGGTCGCGGAAGCATCGATGGAGCTGCCATCGCCCTCCCCGCTCGGCGCCACGGCATGTGCTAGCACGATATCGGGCACCACGCGATCGAAGCGTGCGACCGCACCGGCAAAGACCATGACGTTGTACACGATAAGCGCCAGAACCAGCAGGACGGGCGTGACCACGGCCATCTCGACCGTCGCCTGGGCGCGCTCCTCGCAAAGGCGCGTGCGGATGCCCATTACGACCCACCGCCCAGGGCACCCGCCAGTGTGGTGACATCGACGGTAAGTGGGATGGAACCGCCGCCGGGCAGCGGAATCTCCGCAAGCGTGAACGTCGTGCCGCTGATGGTGCGCTCGACTTGATATTCCAGCGCTTCGCAAAGCGCCTTGGGGTCGGTCACGCCCAACGGAATACTTCGTAGCTCGTCCTGCGCATTAGAAAGAGCCGTGATGTCAGACCCCGGGCTCTTGATGACATTGGCGGTGTCGGTCAGCACCGGCTTTCGCAGGCGCAAGTCGCACGGCTCCAAGCCCAGCGCCGCCACGGACGCCGAAACGGTATCGCCAAGCCACGACGCAATGGAGCCCAACGCGCCGTTGCCCCCTCCTAGGCCCTTAATCATCTCGTCCATAAGTTCGTCGGCCGAACCTTGGATGTCTCCGTATCCCACAAGCAGCCGTCCCCAGACATCCATGACGCCATCGAGTACGCCGGCAACGCCACCCGAGCGTCCCTTCAATGTCGAGAAAAATCGCGAAAGCACGTTGTTTTGCGCCGTCGCCTCATCGGGCGCCAGCACCGCGGCAGAGATGGCACCGCGATCGCCAAGCCTGACTGCCGTGTTAAACGAAGAGTTGAGCTCATCGGGGCTCGAGATGGCACCCGAAACCGCAAAGGCAGCCACGCCGTTGCGACCAGGCGGAGCGATACGCGGACGTTCGCCCGAAAGCGTTTTAATGGCCTGGTCAAACGCATTGCTCGCACGGTCGGCCTCATCCTCGGTCTGACGCATGAGCTCAAGCTCTTTGTTCCGACATTTGACGTATTCCTCCAAGGCCTTTTTGAGCTCGTCGAAGTGATATTCGAAGCCGTTTTCGATAGAGGTTGAAGGCGCCGCAACAGCACCAAGCGACAAAACGCCAAAATGGCATTTGCTGCATTTATCCTGTCCATCGTAATCGGCAACCGAAGCAAATCCGCTCGGCGTCCCTTTCTTATAGTTAGGGCAGGTCGTCCCGTAATGCAGATACGCCTTGTCATCGTTCACGCTCGTCGGCCACACCGCATCGGTATAGAGCTCCGTCGCCCGAACCTCATCAGAGTTGCGCGGCAGCAGCGGAATATAGGAGGAAACCCTGTCTCCGTTCTCGGTTATATGTGCCCGATCGACCTCCGCGCTCGCATAGGTATAAAACGCCTTACGCGCCGCAGACTCTGCCTTCATCTCGACACTCGAGCCGTGGGGCTTCTCATTTGTCAGACGCCAGTGGTAGTAGTCCTTCGCGCGATCAAGGGCAACTTGGGGCTCCCACGTAACGCTCGATGAGTAATGCGGATTTTGAACACCGGGGAGATCCGTTAGGCTTTTCGCACGCTCCCACATGCAAGAACAGCTGCCGACCGAGCCCTTGTCAGACCCACCACAATCCGCCAGCCAAGCACGCTCTTTAGCCTTCGCCGTGTCCTCAGAAGCCTTCCGCAGCTCCTCGGCCGCACACTCTAAATCATCTGATGTGTCTTTAATGGTATCGGTCGAGATCTCTGATCCTTTGAGCGCAGCGAAGTCAGACTCGGATGTCCTGGGCACGGCAAGCGCCGTACCGGTATAGGTCACACTATCGGTATCCTGCGCCGACACCGCCTGCGTGGCACGCGCGGCGATCAGATACGGCAGAGCCGTCTCGATTTTCTGTAAGCCTTCCGATGCGCTTTTGGCAAACTTGTTGCGCGTTTTAATGATCTCAATCCCAGTGTCGACCATATTGCCGGCAACCGGCTCGGCACCCGGGATGAGGATGGCGACCAGGCCCGTCCCGATCGTGGCAAACCCCGCCAGCCCCAGACTCAAGATGCTCGCATCAACCACCGTGGCAGCCGTGTGATAGGACGACACTACGTTGGCACCCGCCAGCGCGCCGCTATCAGCCGCCACCTGGGTATCCCCGGCACGCGACATGCTCCATATCGCCGCGGTCGACGAAAACAACAATGTGAGCACCACTAGGATGACCACGGCAGAAGAAAGCGTGGTATAGGCGCCGTCTTCGATAAACAGATCGACACCGGCTCGACCCATAAAGCCGCCTCGCTTGCGATGGCAGCTCGGACGGTGCGTCAAAACGCGTCTAGACCAGAAACACTTAAGGCTCTGTTAGACCAGGATTGACATACATGTGTCCCCACGGTGCCATATCGTTGA
>UQKW01000019.1 GCA_900541885.1 uncultured Collinsella sp. | reverse complement strand
TGAGAAGGGGGAGGCATCGCGGCCTCCCCCTTTTTTGCGTTTACACTTCACAATGTCGTTGCATTTCACCTGTAACCCGGTTGGGCTTATGGGTAATGAGCTTTTATTTAAAGACAATAAATCGAATCACAAGTGCAACTGCTATGACCACAATGATCAAAAGCAGGATTGTCAGTCGATGCTGCTTGCGTCGTTTATTTGACGAAACGAAGATTGATTTTCCCTGTTTTGGCGTTTCGAGATAACGAGCCGAATGCGTTAAGGTTTGCTTAGGTCGGGGACCTCTTTGCTGCCGAGTTATGGGCGTTTTCGTCGGGTCGTCATTGATTGCGCTGTTTTTTGATAACGGTGCATCTTTTAGATATACGGGGTCGCCCGATGCGACGCCCATATGCTTACGTCCCGTTTGGGCATCCTCGAGCGTTTGATATCGATTTCTCGTCACATATTCGGGCTCTGCATCATTAATGGGCTCTTGCGAGATGTGGGGGCGATGGAACCGTGGCGGCTGCGTGGAAATATCTTCCCCCTGCGTCGGCATAAACATATTGTTCTGGTTTTGGTCGTCCATGATGCCCTTTAGCTCGTTACCAACAACGTGTACGCGCTCATTGTAAGCCCCTTGTTATTTGTAGCTGTGGACATACTCGTTATTTAAGCTCTGGTTCAAAGAACCTTAACCTTCCTAAAACCTTAGTGCTACACACTTAGATATGCTTATAGTACTGGACTTAAAAAACTTTATAGTCGATGTATATATGAGCATCGGGTGGGCATATATAAGAGCGTCAAAAGAAGTCCCAGTCACCTAGAAGATGACTCGGCAGTCCTATAAAGGAGTGGTAAACATGGCAAGCATGGTTCCTTATCGTTCGGTTTTTGGCGTTCGTCCTTCTGCTAGCTCGCTGTTCGATCTGTTTGATGATATGACCGACCTTGCAAACAACTCGATTGCTTCCAAGGCGTTTCCCGTTGACGTTGAGGATAAGGGCGACGGCTATGAGGTCAAGGCCTATCTGACCGGTGTCGCCAAGGACGATATCGATGTCGAGCTCAATGAGGGCCGTCTGTCCATTAGCGTGAATGTCGAGGAAGACGAGGAGAACGAGGGCAAGAACTTCCTGCAGAAGGAGTTCAGCTCGTACAGCGCGACGCGTGGCGTGTATCTAAAGGACGCTTCGAGCGAGGGCCTCTCGGCTAAGTACGCTGACGGCATCCTGACCGTTACGGTTCCCAAGATCGTCGAGAAGAAGAACGTTACGAAGATCTCCATCGACTAACTTCGTTGGTGTTCTGCGCTATTAAAAGACAGCAAAAGGGGCTGGGAAGCGATTCTCGGCCCCTTTTGCTGTCTAGGACAGTCTATTGAATGGTTGCCGGCTGATACTGACTCGCAGGGCGTATCGAGAGTTTTCGCGATCCTTGGAGAAGGGTTGCGGAGCTGCCGACCTCGTCATCCAGGGTTGCGGCCAGAGCTTTGGCATAGCTTTTGACGGTAAGGCTCGGACGATTGTTATCTTGGCTGATATGCATGGCAATGAGCTGTTCGGTGCGATCGGTAACAAGTGCGCGCGCGGCTTCGGCGGCTTGGCCATTGGAGAGGTGTCCCCTTGCAGACAGGATGCGCTCCTGAAGAAAGCGGGGATATTCTCCCTCGCGCAGCATGGTCACATCATGGTTGCTTTCGAGCGCGAGGACTCGACAATCTTTGAGGGTGTTCATGGCTTGGCTCGATAGCTCTCCGGTGTCGGTGGCAAAGCCGATGGAATCATCGAGGGCGTCGAATCGATAACCGACTGGATTGATGACATCGTGTGATGTTGAGTAGGTTTGCACGTGGATGCCGGCAATGGACAGGGCGTCGCCGGGATCGAATTCCTCGACAGGCAGATGAGAAAGATTTTCTTTGTTCGAAAGAGTGCCCCTGCTGGCAAAGAGGGGGCCGTGCCAGTGCTTGCACCAGACATCGAGGCCCTTGATGTGATCGCTATGCTCATGAGTAATGAGAAGAGCCGAGACGTTGTCTGTCGAGAGCCCCAGTTCTGCCATGCGCTTTAATGTCTCGCGGCGAGACAGTCCGTCATCGACCATAATGAGCCCCTGCGGGCCCTCGATGAGTGCGCAGTTGCCTTTAGAGCCACTGCCGAGGATATGAAGGTGCAGACGAGACATAAGATTCCAAAGGATACAATGGGTGCGGACGAATAGGGGAGGAAGCAAATGCCTACGGTAGCTCAGCATTATGGACACCATGCCGTGCCTGGGGCAGTCGATGAGTCCCGGACGAGGCAGCAGGCTGCTCCTGTCGTGCTCATGGTATCAGGCGGCGCGGACTCGACGGCACTGCTTCTTATGGCGTGCACATCAAAGCTGGATATCCAAGACGGACGCGGTGTTGCCCCCATTGCTCGCGAGCGCCTGCATGTGCTGCATGTAAACCATCATCTGCGCGGCAAGGCGTCCGATGACGACGAGGCCTTTGTGCGTGAGCTCTGCGCGAAATATGGTTTACCGCTGTGCGTGGAGCACGCTTATTTTGATGGGGAGTCGGGCAATATTGAGGCCGCGGCCCGCGAGGTGCGCTATGCCGCGGCGCGGAGGTATGTTCGCGAGCTCTGCGCCCAGACGGGGGCACCGCGAACGGCGGCTCGTATCTGCACCGCGCACACGTCTTCGGATCGCGCGGAAACGTTTTTGATGAACGCGATTAAGGGTTCAGGGCCCGCTGGCCTATCGAGCATTCCTCGCCGGAGGAATATCGTGGTGCGTCCCTTGCTCGACCTAACTCATGGCGAGCTCGTGGGCTATCTACAGGTACATGGTCAGCCGTGGCGTGAAGACGAGAGCAATGAGGATATCTCGTATCTGCGAAACTACGTGCGCCATCGAGTGATGCCGGTGGTGGCGCAGCGCAACGCGAGCGTCTGCAAGACGATTGGCGCCGCCTGCGAGATCTTAGGCGATGAGGACGCGTTTTTGTCTCAGCTTTCGGCACAGGCGTTTCGAAGCTGCCTGCGTAAGGAGGCAGCGGGCGCGCTGGTGCTCGATGCCAGGCGCCTTGCTGCGGCCGAGGTGGTAATCGCGCGGCGCATCGTGCGACTGGCGATTAAGCGCATCGATCCGGACGCTCGTCCAGAGATGCGACATGTGGAGCGAGTCCTTTCCTGCGTTGCCGAGGGCGCCGGCTCGGTTACGCTTCCGGCGGGAATTGACGCGCGCGTTGAGTTTGGCATGCTGGCATTTAAGGCGCCGGCGGCTCGCGAGGGCCTGGTCGCGGACTGGGTTACCGTACCCGGTCGTTTGCCGTTGGGCGGGGGACGTATGCTGGTCACAGAACCGATGGCCGTTGAGCCGGGATGCGATATCGTGCGCCGCGCCCGCGAGCTTGCGGCTACCGGGGAAGTGACGGCTTTGGTAGACGCGGCTGCCCTGGGTTTTGCCGACAGCGATAGTGAGCGGATCCTGGCGGGCTCGCGTGGCGAGATCCCTGCCGAGGCGCGATTGGCGCGCCTGTGGGTGGACGGTCCCGCACCGGGAGACGTGATGTGCCCGTTAGGGATGAGTGGCCGAAGCAAGAAAGTATCCGACTTGCTAGGCGAGGCTCGCATTCCCGTTTCCGAGCGCGCCGGCGTGCCCATGGTGAGGACGGCGCCGGGGGGTGCCGTGGTGTGGGTCGCCGGAGTTCGCGCGGACGAGCGTTTTAAGTGCACGGCCGCAACGCGCGTGGCATATCTGCTCCGCGTGGTCGATGCGGAATAGCGTCCCACGCCTGCTATTCTGTGCGACGTTGACGGTATTCCCGCGCTGATGGCGCACGGGCTGGTAAATTTACCCCGTGCGCTGCTAGAATGTGTAGTTCGCGTCCATACGGCGGTGTGTGGGCGATAAGCACAAGAAAGGGTTGTCATGGCTTCTCAACATCCGGATATCGAGAAGGTTCTGTTCACGCAGGAGGATATCGACGGTATCGTCTCTCGCCTAGGCGAGCAGATTACTCGCGACTACGCGGGTAAGGATCTGGTGCTGATTGCGGTCCTGCGCGGCGCCGTGGTCTTTATGGGCGACCTGATGCGTAAGATCGAGCTGCCGACCAACATCGATTTCATGGCTGTTTCGAGCTACGGCGACGGTGTGAAGTCCTCGGGTATCGTGCGTATCATTAAGGACCTGGATATCGACATCCGCGGTCGCGACGTGCTGATCGTCGAGGACATTCTGGACTCGGGCCTGACGCTCAAGTATCTGATGAAGAACCTCGAGAGCCGCAAGCCCGCTTCGCTGGAGGTCGCCGCCTTCCTGTGGAAGGACGTTGAGGACCGCGTCTCGGCCATCACGCCCAAGTATGTTGGAACCCATTGCCCCGATGCCTTTGTGGTGGGCTACGGCCTCGACTATGCCGAGCGCTATCGCAACCTTCCGTATCTGGGCATTTTGAAACCGGAGGTTTATTCGTAAGATGCCCGACGACCGTAACGATAACAATTCCCAGACTCCCCGGGAGCCTAAGATCCCGGGGATGCCCGGAGGCAAGAAGCCCACGCGTACGGGCTGGTTGTATTTTATTTTGGCTTGCGCGCTTCTGGGCTATGCCTTCTTTAATATAGGCTCCGGCTTTGCCAGCTCCAGCAATACCGTTAAGCTCGCGACGAGCGAGATGGTCAGCGCCATCAAGCAGGATCGCGTCGAAGATCTGACCTATACGGTTCAAGACGGAAGCGTGACGGGTCATTACTGGAAGACGAAGAAGGACAAGGGCGATACGAGCGAGCTCAAGAGCTTCTCCTCGACCTATGTCGGCTCCGATTCGCTTGCCGAGCTTATGGCGGAGCACCCCGATACCAAGTACATCGTCAACACCAACGATCCCGATTTTTGGGGCGACTTGGCGATGAGCGTGCTTCCGACGATCGCCCTGATCGCTATCATGTTCTACTTTATGCGCCAGATGATGGGCGCCAACAACAGGAACATGCAGTTTGGCAAGACCAACGCCAAGACCAACGAGGCCACGCGACCCAAGGTCAAGTTTGAAGACGTTGCCGGCGTGGACGAGGCAGTCGAGGAGCTCGAGGAGATTCGTGACTTTTTGAGCGATCCGGATCGCTATCGCAAGCTGGGCGCCAAGATCCCGCGCGGCGTGTTGCTGGTGGGCCCTCCGGGCACCGGTAAAACGCTGCTGGCCAAGGCTGTAGCCGGCGAGGCGGGCGTGCCGTTCTTTAGCATCTCGGGTTCCGACTTTGTCGAGATGTTCGTGGGTGTCGGCGCCAGCCGCGTGCGTGACCTCTTTATGGAGGCCAAGTCCCAGGCTCCGTCGATCATCTTCATCGATGAGATCGATGCTGTGGGACGTCAGCGCGGAGCTGGCTTGGGCGGCGGTCACGACGAGCGCGAGCAGACGCTCAACCAGCTGCTGGTCGAGATGGACGGTTTTGAGGAGAGCGAGTCGGTCATCCTGATCGCTGCAACCAACCGTCCTGACATCCTGGATCCGGCGTTGCTGCGCCCCGGTCGTTTTGACCGTCAGGTTACGGTTGACCGTCCGGATGTGAAGGGCCGCGAGCAGATCTTGCGCGTGCATGCCGAGAACAAGCCGATGGACGAGGACGTGAAGTTTGAGAAGCTCGCCCAGATGACCGTTGGCTTCACCGGCGCCGATCTGGCAAATCTGCTCAACGAGTCTGCGCTGCTGGCTGCCCGCCGCCATCGTTCCGTGATCTCGATGGACGAGGTCGAGGAATCGATGGAGCGCGTGATTGCCGGTCCGCAGCGCAAGGGTCGCGTGATGACCGAGGCCGAGCGCACCACGATCGCCTACCACGAGAGCGGCCATGCCCTGGTGGGTCACATCCTGGAGCACTCCGATCCGGTTCACAAGATCTCGATCGTCAGCCGCGGCCAGGCGCTGGGCTACACGCTGCAGCTTCCGCAGGAGGACCACTTCCTCAAGACCAAGAACGAGATGCTCGACGAGCTTGCCGTGTTCTTGGGCGGTCGCGTTGCCGAGGAACTCATGTGCGACGACATCACGTCGGGCGCGAGCAACGATCTGGAGCGCGCGACCAAGATGGCGCGCGAGATGGTCACGCGCCTGGGCATGAGCGAGGAGCTGGGAACGCAGGTGTTTGGTGAGGCGCAGCATCAGGTGTTCCTTGGCCGCGACTACGCCGATCACCAGGATTACTCCGAGGAGACGGCGCGCCGCATCGACATCGAGGTCCAGCGCATTATGCGTGAGGCCCATCGTCGTGCGGTCGAGATTCTGGATGCCCGTCGCGATCAACTCGATCTGATGGCGAAGGTGCTGCTTGAGCGCGAGACCGTCGAGGGCGATGCCGTGAACGCCCTGCTCGACAACGAGTGGGATGCCTACCTTGAGCGCGAGGGCGATATCCTGGCGGCCAAGGAGGAGCGCAATGCCAAGGCGGCCGGCATGCCGACCAAAAAGCGCATGCCTCGTATGAGCGAGGAGGAGCTGGCGGCTGATGCCGCAGCTTTTGCGCAGGCGGCCATGCAGGTGGATGCCGAAGCCGCATCCGATGATGCCGGCGATGACCATGCCGTCAACGCTGACGGCAACACCGACGCCGACAAATAGTCCTTGTAGCGAAAGCCTCCGCGGGGAAACCTGCGGAGGCTTTTTCCTTTTGAGCGATATGTTGATTGGGGACAGACTTAAATGAGCGTTTTCACGCATTTAAGTCTGTCCCCAATCAACATTGTGGCGCTCTAGTTGGCTAAAGCGTACAATAGCGCCTATGCGAAAGGGGAACAGATGATCAACGAAACTATGTATGCTCGCGGTGCGGAGAGCTCCATCATCCGCGAGATCTTTAGCTACGGCCTAGAGCGCAAAGCGCAGATCGGTGCGGAAAACGTATTCGATTTTTCGCTGGGCAATCCGAGCGTTCCAGCGCCCGCTGCCGTGGCTGAGTCGATTAAGAAGGCCCTGGAGCTGCCGAGCGACCAGCTGCACGGCTACACGCCCGCACCGGGCCTGCCGCAATGTCGTGCCGCTGTGGCCGAATCGCTCAACCGCCGCTTTGGCACGAGCTATGAGGGCAAAGACGTCTTTATGACGGTGGGTGCCGCGGCTTCGCTCACCTGCACGCTCAACGCCGTTACGAACCCGGGCGACGAGGTTATTGTTATCGCCCCGTACTTTCCGGAGTATCGCGTTTGGATTGAGAAGGCCGGCTGTACGTGTGTTGAGGCGCTCGCCGATGAAGATACGTTCCAGCTGAGCGTGGACAACGTGCTCAAGGCGATCAGCGATAAGACGGCGGCCGTCATCATCGACTCTCCCAACAATCCGACCGGTGCCGTATATACAAGCGACACGCTGACGCGACTGGCCAACGTTCTGCGCGAGGCCAACGCTCAGCGCGATCCCGAGAATCCGATTATGCTCATCTCGGATGAGCCGTACCGCGAAATCGTGTACGGTGCCGAGGTGCCTTGGGTGCCCTCGATTTACGAGCACACCATCGTGTGCTACTCGTATTCCAAGTCGCTGTCGCTGCCGGGTGAGCGCGTGGGGTGGATCTTGGTTCCCAACACCAATCCGCAGGCCGCCCGTCTGATGCCGGCTGTTGCGGGTGCTGCCCGTACGCTGGGTTTTGTATGCGCACCGGCACTCTTCCAGCGCGTGATCATCGATTGCATCGATGAGCCGAGTGACGTTGAGGCCTATGCACGCAACCGCACCGCGCTTACCGACGCACTAGCGGAGTACGGCTACACCTATGTTGAGCCGGATGGCGCGTTTTACCTATGGGTGAAAGCGTTGGAGCCCGATGCGAATGCGTTTTGCGAGCGCGCAAAGAAGTATGAGTTGCTTGCGGTTCCCTCGGACAGCTTTGGTATGCCGGGTTGGTTCCGCCTGGGCTATTGCGTGAGCTACGAAACGATTGTCAATTCGCTACCCGCTTGGAAACAGTTGGCGGACGAGTATCGTTAAAAGTAAAGCGCTCTGCCTACAATGTTTTACGTGAAACGGGGTTTGGTGTTAAGCCGGACCCCGTTGTCATGGACGTTGTGTCTTTGGGATGGAGTGGTTTTACGACTATCGAAGGCTATGCGTACAATGAATATAAGCGACGGCCGTGCCAGATAAGGAGACCTGATGCCCTACCTGCTTTCTTGTGACATTCATACCCATACGATGTTCTCTGCGCATGCATATTCGACCATTGAGGAGAATGTGTACTGGGCGGCAGAGCGTGGTCTGCAGGTACTCGGATCTGCCGACCATTTGAGCTCTATGGTTACGGCTTGCCCCAATGACCTGCGCAGTTACCAGTTCTTTATCAACCAGGATATCTGGCCGCGCATTTGGAGCGGCGTGCTGGTGCTGCGTGGTGCCGAGGCCGATATCGTTTCGCTGGACGGAAGCCTGTTTGGCGAGGACGCTCCTGTCACGCTCGATATTGCCGGCGATTCGTACAGCCGTCAGCATTCGCTGTTCGATTTGGTTACGCGTAATTTGGATTATTTGGTTGCGAGCGTGCATAGTCCGCAGATTGCTGAGGGCGCGACGCTGGCCCAGACGACCGAGATGTATATCAATGCCCTGGAGCACCCCAAGGTGTTCATGCTGGGTCACACGGGGCGTTCGGGCGTGCCGTTCGATATCGACGAGGTGCTGTTGGCAGCTAAGGCCAAGCATAAGATTATTGAGATCAACAACCATAGTCTTGAACACGGTGTCGACACTGAGCATTGGGCCGTATGCCGCAAGATCGCCGAGCGCTGCGCCGAGCTGGGCGTGGGCATTGGCGTGTCAACCGATGCCCACATTGGCATGGCCATTGGCAAGCTCGATCATGCCCGCAAGATGCTCGACGAGATTCATTTCCCGCTGGATTTGATCGTGACACGCGACCGCGAGACGCTGCTGCGCGAGATGGCGGCAGCCGGCGTGTGCGATCTGCGCAATGGGATGTAGCGGAGTTTATAGACCAAGCGAAGGGGGCGGCCCAGGCGGGTCGCCCCCTTTCTTGTCCCAAAAATCTACTGAGGTTGGTTAGCGGCGTTCGAGGACCGCTACGGTTTCGGTGTGGTCGGTGTGAGGGAACATGTCGACTGGCGTGATCTTGAGCAGGCGATAGCCTCCGTCGAGGAGCTGGTGCAGGTCGCGCTCTTGGGTCACGGGGTTGCAGCTGATATAGGTGATGCGGCGCGGCTTAAGTGCGCAGGCAGCTTCGAGGAACTCGGGCGTGGAGCCGGCGCGCGGCGGGTCGATGGAAAGAACGTCGACGCGTTCGTTGTTGTCGGCGGCATCCAGGATGTAGTCGGTGGCGTCGTCGGCCATAAACCAAGCGCTGCGGGTGAGGCCGTTGAGCTCGGCATTGCGACGTGCGTCGGCAATGCCCGCCGGGTTGCGCTCAACGCCGAGCAGCATAATGCTGATACCCTTGTTCTGGGCATCTTTAGCTGCGCAAAGACCGATGGTACCGCTGCCACAGTAGGCATCCATGAGCACATCGCCCTGGTGCAAATCCATGCCGTCGATAGCGAGCTGATAGAGCAGCTCGGTCTGTTGCGGGTTGGTCTGATAAAACGCGGTGGGGGAGATGTCGAATTCGCAGCCGAGCAGCTGGTCGCGCATGCATTCGGCGCCATACACGATGCGGGTTTCCTCGCCGAGGATGGCGTTGCCGGGGCGTCCGTTGATGTTTTGGGCGACGGTGACGATGCGCGGATCGAGTGCGGCGACAGCCTCAAAGAACTCCTGCGCATGCGGCAAGTCGCGCTGAGCGGTCACGAGCGTGACCATGACCTGGTCGGTACGCCAACCGCAGCGGACGACGGCATAGCGAAGCAAACCAAGATGCTTGTCCTCATTAAAGGCGGGAATATGCAGCCGCTCAGCTTCGCGTGCGATGCCGTTGAGAATCTGACGGGCGCCCGGTGCCTCGACGGGGCATTCGGGTACGGCAACGATCTTGTGCGTGCCGCGCTCAAAGAAACCGCAACGGACAGCGCCCTCCTTACCGGGAGCAAAGGGAGTGGCGGCCTTATGGCGAAAACCGCGCGGCGCAGGATATTTGCCCGGGTCGCCCAGGGTGACACCCATGCCACGAATAGGATCTACAGCAATGCCCTCACGCTCACAAAGCGAAGCAAAAAGCTCCTCCATAGCAGCCTGCTTAGCTGCCAACTGCTTTTTATAAGGACGATTGAGCGCCGTGCATCCGCCACAAGCTCTCATGATGGAACAGGGAGACTTGGGATCCACAGCCTTACGCGCAGGCGAAACCGGATCTTTATGCGGACGCTTGGAGCGAGTCTGAGACGCTTTGTCTCCGCCTCGACGAGAGTCAGAACGCTTGGTCTTAGCCCTGCTCTTGGTCGATTTGCTTTTTGCAGCTTTAGAAGACTTGGATTTCGTAGAAGATTTCTCCTCCTTCGACCCCTCAACCGCCTCCACCAAAGCACGACGAGCCCTACGCTCCGCACGAGATTCTGCCATCAATAACTCCACTTATTCATGAATTAAAGCTGCAAGTATTGTACCGTGCCAAGCCAGCAGACGATATACAAGCGGTTTATTCGTGTCAGTGATAAGCCCAACGACGGTTGCCCGCCGCGTGAGGGGTGTGGGGGTTAAGTTTATCGCGAGTTCCGCACGAACAGGAGGCCACTTAATGTGGCCTCCGTCGTGAGCAGGACTGTAGAGCAGGAAACTTAGCCCGTGCCGGGGCCGCTGAGCCCTGACCGGCGGGATACACAGGTTCAGATGGGGCTTTGATGCATGGGTGGTCTGTTGTTGTGCAAATGGGTATCATACTGTGGTTATTGCATCGACTCTGTGATGCATGTTTGTACGTTCCCGGCGGTCGGTTTGCCAGAAGCGCCCCGTCGGTTGTTTCAGACCCGTTTCGAAGAAAGGAAACAACACTAACCTATGGCAGCTAAAAAATCATCTCCCTTGAAGATCATCCCGCTCGGCGGCCTTGACGGCATCGGCAAGAACATGACGGTCTTCGAGTGCGGCGACGACATGGTGCTCGTCGACGCCGGCCTCATGTTCCCGGATGACTCCCAGCCCGGTATCGACCTGGTGCTTCCGGATTACACCTATGTTCTGGAGAACGAGGAAAAGCTCCGTGGTATCGTCGTCACCCACGGCCACGAGGACCACACCGGTTCGCTTCCGTATCTGCTGCAGGACCTCAACAACAAGGTGCCCATCTTCTCGAGCAAGCTGACGCTTGGCTTTATCGAAGGCAAGCTTTCTGAGTTCCGCATCCGCGCACCCAAGTTCCGCGAGGTCAAGGGCGGCAGCCATGTCAACCTCGGCGGCATCTCGCTCGACTTCTTCTCGATGACGCACTCCATCCCCGGCGCTCTGGGCGTGTTCATCCGCACCAACCAGGGCACCGTTATGCACACCGGCGACTTTAAGCTTGACCAGACGCCCATCGATGGTGTCACGCCCGACTATGCCGCTATCAGCCGCTTTGCCAAGCAGGGCATCGACCTGCTGCTGTCCGACTCCACCAACGCCACTGTTCCCGGCTTTACCAAGTCCGAGGCCGAGGTCGGTCCCAACTTGCTGCACGCCATCAAGAACGCCCCGGGTCGTGTGTTCGTCGCGTCGTTCTCGAGTCACATTCATCGTTTGCAGCAGATCTGCGATGCTGCCCGCAAGTGCGGTCGTAAGGTCGTTGTGACCGGTCGCTCCATGCTCACTAACACCCGTGTGGCGCGCGAGCTGGGCTACCTCAACATCGACGATGCCGATATTATCGATGCCTTCGACATTGATAACCTGCCTGACGACAAGATCGTTGTCATGTGCACCGGTTCGCAGGGCGAGCCGCTGTCGGCCCTGTCTCGCATGGCCAACGGCGAGCACAAGACGCTCTCCATCCACGAGGGCGATACCGTCATCCTCTCGGCAACTCCCGTTCCCGGCAACGAGAAGGCCGTCCAGCAGGTCGTCAACAGCCTAGCCAAGCTCGGCTGCGACGTGTGGGATAAGAACCGCGCTCTCGTTCACGTCTCCGGTCACGGTAGCCAGGAGGAACTCAAGCTCCTGATGGCCATGGCCAAGCCCACCTACTTTATGCCGGTTCACGGCGAGGCCGTGCATCTGCGTGCCCATGCCCAGCTTGCTCGTAAGATGGGCATCAAGGATGATCACATCTTTATCCTCGATAACGGCGACACGCTCGAGATGCGCGGCGGTATCGTCAAACGCGGTACGCCCGTCGAGTCCGGCGTCGTCTACGTCGACGGCCTGCGTATCGGCGATACCGACCCCATCGTCCTGCGCGATCGTCAGAAGCTCGCCAACGACGGTATGGTTACCGCTGTTGCCATCGTCTCACTCAAGCACAAGAAGATCGAGGCCATCGAGTTCTCGGGCCGCGGCGTCTCGTTTGCCATCGACGACCAGTTCTCCGAGGATGCCTCCGCGTCCATTATGAAGACGATCGAGAAGGGCAAGTTTAGCTTTACGAGCAGCGGTTCCGATGCCATTCGCAAGGCCGTGCGCGATTCGCTCTCTAACTTTATCTGGAGCCGTACGCGCACCCGTCCGATGATCATCCCGGTCGTCATGGAGGTTTAGTTTGGCGCGCGGATCTGCACAAAACGCCAAAGGCAATAAGGCCAATAACCAACCGGCATCTGCTAAGGGTGCCGGTTCCCATCTGCGTGCCAATAAGGGCCACGAGGCGGACTTCGACGATTTTGAGCCCTTGGTGGAGCCCTCGGCCAATCGCGATATCGCCGGCGTGGTCATTGCCGTTTTGGCGATTGCGTCCTTTATTGCCGTGATTTCTCCGGCAACAGCGCCCGTGACGGCTGCTGTTGCCGGTTTTTACCACCTGGGCTTTGGCCTGGGCGCCTACGTGCTGCCGATCGTCATTTTGCTGTTTGCCGCCACGCTCTTTTTAGGCGAGGACTCGCCGCTCAACGTGCGCTCTGTTGCGGGCGGCGCCGTGGTCTTTATCGCCGTCGTCTCCATTCTTTCGCTGATGGTGCCGGGTACGAGTGTCTCGTGTGACCTTATGTTCACGCCGCAAAATCTGTCCGCCTCGGGTGGCTACATCGGTGCGTTTATTGCGAGTGCGCTGCAGAATGCCCTGGGTAAGCCTATCGCGATGGTAGTCCTGTTGGGCCTTGTCGTCGTGGGCTTGGTCATCATCGGCTTTTCGGTGGGTGGCGTGCTGCGCTCTGCTCGCGACCGTGCGGCCGATTTTGCCGAGCGCCGTCGTGCCGATGTCAACGCCAGCCCGTGGGGTGACGACGAAGCCCTGTCGGTGCCCGGCGTTGCCCGTCCGCACCTGAGCATTCTTCGTCAAAAGGGCTCCGATGCTGCCGTGACCACGGTCATGGGCAACGATGTGGACCCGGTTTTGGACGATGACGACGAGGACGAGAATCCGTTTGTCGACGTGTCCGAGTCGGTTGAGGCTGAGCGCGCTAAGACGACGCTGCTGCCGCGCCGCCATGCCAAGAAGGGCAAGGCTGCGCCTAAGCTCAATACAAGCGAGCCCGACCCGTCTTGGTCCGATAGCGAGATTGAGCTCACCGAGGGCGATGACGAGGGCGACGAGGCTCCGATTGAGACCGCAAAGACAACTTTGCTGCCGCGTTGCCATGCAAAGCGCGACCAGGTAACCGGTCAGCTTTCGATGGAAGACGACCCCGATAAGATCGACGAGTCCGAGCCGCCGTTTGCCGTGAATCCTGTCTCGGCAGCACCTCAGATTCCCGACTTCTTGAAGCATCCCAAGGTTGCCGATACGGCTGTCGCGGGCGCTGCCGAGGCGCCTACTTCTAGCGATGGGGGAGCGGTCAATGCCCCCGCGGATAACGAGGGCGAAGAAGAGGATGGCCTTAAGCTTCCGCCACTCGAAATCCTGTATGCCAACCCGCAGTCGGCGTCCTCCGCGTCTTCTGACAAGGAGCTGGAACAGACTGCCGAGTCGCTTCAGTCCACGTTGCTTGAGTTTGGCCGCAGTGCCCGCGTGGTCGGCTGGATCGCCGGCCCCACGGTGACGACCTTTAAGCTGCAACCTGGCGAGGGCGAGCGCGTGAGCAAGATCTCGAGCCTCGAGGACGATATCGCGCTTTCGCTCGCTGCCCAGTCGGTGCGTATCTTTGCCCCGATCCCCGGCACCTCGCTCGTGGGCATCGAGATCCCCAATCGCAAGCGCCAAAACGTCAATCTGGGCGACGTGCTTCCCTATGTGAAGGGCGGTCCGCTCGAACTCGCCATCGGCCGCGATGCCGAGGGCACGCCTGTTGTCGCTGACCTCGCCAAGATGCCCCACCTGCTTATTGCCGGTACGACCGGTTCTGGTAAGTCGGTGATGATCAATTCCATCATCACGACCCTGCTCATGCGCGCCCTTCCCGAGGACGTTCGCCTGATCATGGTCGACCCCAAGCGCGTCGAGCTTGCGGGCTATAACGGTCTGCCGCATCTCTATGTCCCCGTGGTGACCGAGCCCAAGCAGGCCGCGAGCGCTCTGCAATGGGCCGTGTCCGAGATGGAGCGTCGCCTGAAGGTCTTCGAGCGCCTTAACGTGCGTAAGATCTCGACCTACAACGAAAAGCAGGCCGCCGGCGAGTTTGAGCATTACGATAACCCGCCGCAAAAGATGCCCTATCTGGTCATTATCATCGACGAGCTCTCGGACCTGATGATGGTCGCCGGTAAGGATGTCGAGGCCTCGATCGTGCGTATCGCCCAGCTGGGCCGTGCTGCCGGTATTCATCTTATCGTGGCCACGCAGCGTCCCAGTTCAAACGTGGTGACGGGCCTCATCAAGGCCAACATCACCAACCGCATCGCCTTTAACGTTGCCACGGGCATCGACTCGCGCGTCATCATCGACCAGATGGGTGCCGAAAAGCTCACCGGTTTGGGCGACATGCTGTTCTCCAAGGTCGACTGGGGCAAGCCTCGCCGTATCCAGGGATGCTTTGTCTCGGATGACGAAATCAACGAGATTGTCGAGTTCGTCAAGTCGCAGAGCGAGCCCGACTACCACGAGGAGATCCTGTCTGCCGTGGCGCCCGCTTCCATGTCCATGGTGGGTGGCGGCGGCATTGTCCGCACCGGAGTAGCCGAGCCGCAAGACGATGATCCGCTCATTTGGGAAGCCGCCCATATTGTGGTGGAATCGCAGCTTGGCTCCACATCTGGCCTGCAACGTCGTCTGAAGGTTGGCTATGCGCGTGCCGGGCGTATTATGGACATGCTGGAAGAAAAGGGTGTCGTCGGCCCGCCCGACGGTTCCAAGCCGCGCGAGGTCCTGTTGGACGAGGAGGGGCTTGCCGCGCTGGAATCTGTCGACGCCGAGATGGCACGTGAAGATCGTGAGTTTGGAGGATTCTGATGGCTGCACGCTTTGGTGACATGCTGCTCGAGCAGCGTCGCCTAATGGGCCTTTCCATTCAGCAGGTCGCCAACACCATCAAAATCAGGCCGCAGATCATCGAGTTTTTCGAGACCGGTAACTTTGCTTCGATGCCGCCGCGCGGCTATGCGCAGGGCATGATTTCGAGCTATGCTCGCTTTTTGGGCCTCAATCCGCGCGAGGTCGTCAATGCCTACTTTGACGACCTGATGGCATACGAACGCGAAACGTCGCAGCAGGGCGGTCGTTTTCAGGACGCCGCCGGCTACGTCAATTCGCGTTCCTCGGTCGATAACGGGCGCTTCCTGATGGTTCAGGGCGGTCGTTCGACCCGCTATGGACAGCGTCCTCAGCAGGCCGGTTATATTACCGAGACGGGTTCGGGCGAGGAGATTCGCTCACAGCGTGACCGGTTCCGCAGTACGCCGATGCCCGAGGACCGTGCACTTCCCGCTGCCCGCGGCGTGGCGCGTGACCCTCGTGCCGGCTACGGCGACGGCGGCTATTCCGATCGCGGTTACCGTGGTGCCTCTATGGGACGCTCTCGCGGTGGCTATGCGGATGCCGATACCACGCAGGTGACGCCGCGTCTTCGCTCTCAATCACAGCCGTATGGCCAGCGCTCTTCGGCTCCGCGTTCGGGCCAACGTGGCTATCAAGGCCGCGGTGAACTTGCGCCCCGCTCGGGTCAGCGCAGCCTTCAGGGCCAGGGCGGCTATCGCGGCCGTTCCGATAGCAATCGTGGTCGTATGCCTCAGGGAGGCGGCCGCAGCAGTTCCGGTCGTGGACGTGGCGGATCCCGTACTCCTCAAAACAACGGGCTCGATCCGCGTATCGTCTACGCCGGCATCGGTGCCGTGGCGCTGCTGCTGATCGTGCTCATCGTGGTGCTTCTGCGCGGCTGCGCATCTTCGGCGCCCGAGACCACGCCTGAGACGCCCACTGCTACCAAGACGACGACCAAGAAGTCTTCTAAGAAGTCCGAAACGGTCGACGAGGCGACGGATGCGTCGACTGATCCGGACGCTACCAAGACGACGGCCAAGAAGGAAGAGAATGGGGTCACGAAGGTCAAGGTCTCCGTTGCCAAGGGAAAGACCGCGTGGATTGAGGTCAAGGTCGACGGCAAGTCGGTCTATGGCGCCCAGGCGACTGGCCCCTTTGAGCAGGAGTACACGCCCGAGTCCTCGATCGAGATCACCACATCCAAGCCTTCCGATGTCACCGTTACCAAGAACGGTGAAAAGGTCCGTTACGATACCAAGACCTCGGGCGTGGCACGTGTGACAATCACCGTTCCCAAGAAGGAGACGACTGATTCCGAGAATGGTGAGAGTTCTGATGGTGCCGACGCCACCGATGGTAACGATACCACCGACGGTACCGATGCCCAGTCCGCGGATGGCGCCGATACCGCAACTGACGGTCAGACGCCCACCGATTCTACCGACTATTCGTACGATAGCTACTAAGCCGCTCGTACGCGAAAGGAAACATCATGGCTATAGATTCCAGCTTCGACGTCGTGTCCGAGGTCAACATGCAAGAGGTCGACAACGCCTTTCAGCAGACCACGCGCGAGATTTCCCAGCGCTATGACCTTAAGGATTCCGGCGCCACGATCGAGCTTTCGAAGGGCGACAAGCTCTTTACGATTAACGCCCCGGCCGACTTTGTCTCCAAGCAGATTATCGACGTGCTGAGCTCCAAGCTCATCAAGCGCGGCATCGACCTCAAGGCTGTCTCGTGGGATGCTCCTCAGGCGGCATCGGGCGGCACCGTGCGTGTGTTCGGCCATATCGTCGAGGGCATCGACCAGGCGACCGCCAAGAAGATCAACAAGGACATCAAGGACCAAAAACTCAAGGTCAAGGTGACCATCGAGGCCGACAAGCTGCGTGTTTCCTCTGCTTCGAAGGATGCGTTGCAGACCGTGATCCAGTTCCTGCGCGACCAGGACTACGGCCAGCCGCTACAGTTCACCAACTACCGCTAATATCATTCGAAAGGACCGCTCTCCAACATGGATACACCGTTGGGCTCCGTGCTCTACATCACCCTCGGGTGCGCTAAGAACCAGGTTGACACCGACCGCATGCGTTCTCTTTTGACCGCCGCGGGCTACGAGGAGGCATTCGACCCGCAGGATGCCGATATCGCTATCGTCAATACGTGCTCGTTTCTTGCTTCCGCAACGTCCGAGAGCATCGAGACCACGCTCGAGCTCGCCAACGAGGTTCAGGACGGCGTTCGTTCTTGCCCCATCGTCATGTGCGGCTGTGTGCCGTCGCGCTATGGCGACGACCTGCCTGACGAGCTGCCCGAGGTCGCTGCCTTTGTGAAGGCCGACGAGGAGGACGGCATCGTGGCGGTCATCGATGGCGTACTGGGTGTCGGGCGTGAGATCGCAGCCTATATTCCGCAGGTCAAGCGCACTGTCGAGGGCGCTGTCGCCTACGTCAAGATCTCCGATGGCTGCAATCGTTTTTGCAGCTTCTGCATGATCCCCTACATTCGCGGTCGCTATCATTCGCGCAATGCCGAGAGCATTATCTCCGAGGTGCGCGACCTGGTTGCCGGCGGTGTGCGCGAGATCGTGCTGATCGGCCAGGACACGGGTATTTGGGGCACCGACTTTGCCGACGAGGACGTCGCCGAGGGCTCGCCGCGCAATCTGGCACAGCTGCTGCGTGCCGTCGCTGAGGCCGTGCGCCCGCACAACGTCTGGGTCCGCGTGCTCTACCTGCAGCCCGAGGGCATGACTGACGAATTCATCGATACGATACGCGATACGCCCGAGGTGCTGCCCTATATCGATATCCCCGTGCAGCACTGCGACGCGCGCATCCTCAAGGCCATGCGTCGCTCCGGTTCGCGCCAGGAGCTCGAGGATCTGTTCCGCGACCTTCGCGAGCGCATCCCCGGTATCGTGATTCGCTCCACGGCCATGGTCGGCTTCCCGACCGAGACCGACGACGAGTTTCGTGATCTTATCGACTTTATGGACACCGTCGGCTTTGACTACACGAGCGTCTTTGCCTACTCGCAGGAGGAGGGCAGCCTGGCCGCTAAGATGGAGGGTCAGGTCGACGAAGAGGTCAAGCTCGAGCGCGCCCAGGAGGCCATGGACCTGGCCGAGTCGCTCGGTTTTGCCGCCACCGCCGCACATGTGGGCGAGCGCGCCCAGGTGATCGTCGACGGTATCGAAGAAACCGAGGACGGCGCCGAGCTGATCGGCCATGCCTGGTTCCAGGCGCCCGATTCCGATGGCGCGGTGCATCTGGATGCCAGCGAGGCATCTGTGGGCGATATTCTGACTGTCGAGTTTACCGATAGCTTCTGCTATGAGCTTATCGGCCATGTTGTGGAGTAGGAGAGCATCGTGGCAAACGAGAGCAATAAGGAACTGACGAGTGTTTGGACGCCCGCCAACATCGTGACGTGCGTTCGCATCGTCTTTATCCCGGTGTTCATGATCGTGTCGGCGCTTTCTCACACGAGTGTTGCCGGTACGGATTGGAGCATCTTCGACGGCCCGCTCGCCGCCGCTGCCTTCATTCTGTATGTGATCCTGTCGTGCACCGATAAGGTCGACGGTTATCTGGCGCGTTCGCGCAACGAGATCACCGACTTCGGTAAATTCTTGGACCCCATCGCCGATAAGCTGCTCGTGTTTTCGGCCCTGCTGCTGTTCTTGGATTTTGGCGCGGTGACCGTGTGGTCCGTATTCATTATCCTGTTCCGTGAGCTTCTGGTGAGCGCCCTTCGCATGGTTGCGAGTGCGGCCGGCGTGGTTGTTGCGGCCGATAAGCTCGGCAAGTACAAGACGGCAACCACGATGGTCTCCATCTGCGGTTACCTGTGCGTTTTTGCTATGGCCGGCTTGCACCTTGGCCCGGTGGCGCTGACGCTCGGCATCTACTCGGTGTCGCGCTTCCTGTATGCCGTTGCCGTTGTCTTGACCGTTATCTCGGGCGCCCAGTACTTCTGGAACTGCCGCAAGATCGTCTTTTCGGTCTAGGTCCTGGTGGGTATGACGGTCTCTTTTGAGCAGATTTCCGCACACAATGAGGAGCTGGCGCGCGATATTGTCGAGCGCGCGAGCGCTCGGGGCGTGACGGTTTCGACGGCTGAGTCGCTGACGGCGGGTATGATCGCCTCGACGATTGCGGATATCCCGGGCGCCTCGGCGGTGTTGCGTGGCGGTGCGGTGACTTACTGCGATGAGATTAAGCATCGCGTTCTTGGTGTTGAGCAGGAGACGCTCGACCGCTATACCGCGGTGTCGCATCAGACCGCGCGCGAGATGGCGGTGGGTTCGCTGGAGCTGTACCAGAGCGATATTGCAGTGAGCGCAACGGGTTATGCCGGCCCCGGCGGTGGCACTGAGGGCGATCCGGCGGGCACTTTCTATATTGGCTGGGCGTATCGCGCGGCTTATGGGGAAGTCCCGGTTGTGGACTCTGTGCGCTGCCATTATGAGGGCGACCGTTCGTGTGTTCGTGCCCATGCGGTCGCGGAGGCATTGGGGCGCATTGCCCTTGTGCTCAACTCTATGGAATAGACGTGTTTTAAGGGGCCTCCGGGCCCCTTAATTGTGGAGATAGGGACTTCTGACAAATTTAGCGTTTGTGCTGGTTATAGATGTATTCTTGCCTTCTTTGTTCTTATTTGGCCCTGTGTGGTCAAGCATTTGGTCAGTGTTTGGTCGGCGTTTGGTTGGGTTTTGGAAAGACTGCCTGCATATGATTGGCCTGAACGGTTGACCACGAACAGCCGTTCGTTTATTATCGATGCAGGTTGTTAAGAGGAGGGCTATTCATGGCCAAGAATTCAGGTCCCGTACGTACCGTTCATGCTCGCACTACGGGTAAAGAGCGCGATGAGATGATCGCCACCACCAAGGCCGAGATCGAGAAGAAATTCGGCCAGGGTTCCATCATGAGGTACGGCGACGGTGGTCCCGAGCTCGAGGTCGAGGCCATTCCCACGGGCGCCCTGGCCCTCGATGCCGCGCTGGGTATCGGCGGCGTGCCGCGCGGCCGTATCGTCGAGATTTACGGTCCTGAGTCCTCCGGTAAGACGACGCTTTCGCTCGAGATCCTGGCCGAGGCCCAGGCAATGGGTGGCGTTGTGGCATTTATCGATGCCGAGCACGCGCTTGATCCCACGTATGCCGCGCGCATCGGTGTGGATATCGACGAGGTGCTCATTTCCCAGCCCGATACGGGCGAGCAGGCGCTCGAGATTGTTGACATGCTCGTGCGTTCCGGCGCCATCGATGCCATCGTCGTCGACTCCGTCGCCGCGCTGACCCCGCGTGCCGAGATCGAGGGAGAAATCGGCGACACTACGGTCGGTCTTCAGGCTCGCCTGATGAGCCAGGCGCTCCGCAAGCTCGCCGGCTCGCTGTCCAAGTCCAACACGACGTGCATCTTCATTAACCAGCTGCGTGAGAAGATCGGTGTCATGTTCGGCAACCCCGAGACCACGACGGGCGGCCGCGCCCTTAAGTTCTTCTCTTCGGTACGTATCGATATTCGCCGCATCGACAGCATTAAGCTTAAGGACGAGGTTATCGGTAACCGCGTGCGCGCCAAGGTCGTTAAGAACAAGGTGGCAGCTCCGTTCCGATCTGCTGAGTTCGACATCATGTACGGTACGGGCATCTCTAAGGAGGGCTCGATTCTGGACATGGCTGTCGAGTGCGGTATCTGCAAGAAGATGGGCTCCTGGTTTGCCTATGGCGAGGACAAGCTCGGCAACGGTCGCGAGGCCGCCAAGGCGTTCCTGCGCGAACACCCCGATTGTGCCGACGAGATTGAGCATAAGGTCCGCCTTGCCTGTGGACTTGAGTTTGATGACGATGCTCCGTCCGAGGTCGAGCTGACCGATCAGCCTGCGCCTGAGGAGTTTGACGAGCTTTACGCCATCGATGGTTCCGCCATGCTCGATGATGACGACGAGTAGCGGTTACGCTCATGTCGTATACGGTGACCGAGGCCACGGTCGTCTTTCCCGATAAGAAGGCGGCCTCCTCGTTCTCGAGCGGGTATGCGTCCAAAAAGCCTTGCGCACATATCGATTGTGAGCTTGAGGGCGGTTTTGAGCGGTCCATTTGGATTCCCGTGCGGGTCGCGCGGCTGTATGTCAAAAACCGCCCCGATCTTCCCTGTGATTGGGACAACTTTCGTGAGGCGGTGCAGCTCATCGAGCGTAAATGTGCACTTACCATGGTGACCGAGATGCTATCGCGCCGCGACCATGCGACGGGTGAGGTCCGTGACAAGCTGGCTCGCTACGGCTTTCACCAGCCCGCGATCGATTTCGCCGTCGAGCGCGCCACCGAGTATCACTTTTTAGACGACAACCGCTTTTGCTCGTACTTTATCGAGGAGCGCAAGCGGCGCGGTTGGGGACAGCGCAAAATCGAGACCGAGCTCAAGCGCCGTCATGTCGTGCTCGATGACATTCCCGGTTATCCCGAGGATTATTTTGCCGTCGAAGACGATTTGGCGCGTGCGTCAGCCCTGCTCGCCAAGCGGCGTGTTCCAGAGACGCGCGGATTCGAAAAACTGGTTCGGTTTTTGATGGGCAAGGGCTTCTCGTATCACATCGCCGCCGATGCCGTTAAGGCACGTCTCGATGCCGAACGCGAGGAATGTGCGGTTTAGGCGTATGCGTTTTGTGACCCTGCCGTTCACCGCGTTTTAGCCGCCGTGCCGGGGCCATTTATTTGACAGTTGTTGTGGTTCAACGTACGATAAACACCGTCATTTGCTTTGTGATATGTGCTCATCTGTGATGAGTTTGTTTATATGTTTATCTGTATCCGACCCGCATAAGCTGCGCCCATATTACTCAAATGTCGCGAGCCGTTCGTAAGGACGGTTCGCTTAGTTGTGTAACGAATCCATAAAAAGGAGTGAGCATGCCTATCATCGCAGCGCTCGTTGGCATCGTTTTGGGTGCTATCGCCGCCATTGCCTACATGCGCACCGCCAAGCAGGGTAGTCTTCACGAGGCCGACGAAAAGATCCAGTCGGCACACGCACAGGCTGAGTCCCTGATCGGTGATGCAAAGCGTCAGGCCGAGACCCTCAAAAAAGAGGCTCTGCTCGAGGCTAAGGAAGAGATAATCAAGAACAAGCAAGCCGCCGAGGCCGAGGACAAGCAGCGTAAGAACGAGATTCGTACGCTCGAGAATCGCGTGATGCAACGCGAGGAATCCCTCGATCGCCGCAACGACGCTCTCGACAAGCGCGAGCATCAGCTGTCCAGCCAGGCCGGTCAGGTCGAGAAGCGCTCCCGTGAGCTCGAGGAGCTCTGCGCAAAGCAGACCTCCGAGCTCGAGCGTATCGCCGACCTTACCCGCGAGGATGCCCACAAGGAGCTCCTCGATAAGGTTCGCGGCGAGGTCACTCACGAGGCTGCCACGATTATTCGCGAGTCCGAGCAGCAGGTTCGCGCCGAGTGCCACAAGACCGCCCAGGAGATTCTGTCCCTGGCGATTCAGCGCTGCGCTGCCGACCACACTGCCGAGGTCACCGTTACCTCCGTGCACATTCCCTCTGATGACCTCAAGGGCCGTATCATCGGTCGCGAGGGTCGCAACATCCGGACCTTCGAGCAGGTTTCCGGCGTCAATCTCGTGATCGATGACACGCCCGAGACCGTCGTTCTTTCGAGCTTCGACCCGGTCCGTCGTGAGACCGCCCGTGTCGCCCTCGAGAACCTCATCGCCGACGGCCGCATTCACCCTGCCCGCATCGAGGAGATGTATCACAAGGCTGCCGACCTGGTTCAGCAGCGCGTACGCGAGGCTGGCGAGCAGGCTGCCTTTGATACCGGCATCCATGACCTGCACCCCGAGATCGTCAAGACCCTTGGTGCCCTGCGCTACCGTACCTCGTTTGGTCAGAACGTGCTTCAGCACTCCCTCGAAGTCTCTGATCTGTGCGGCGTGATGGCTTCCGAGCTTGGCCTGGACGTAGTGACCGCCAAGCGCGCCGGCCTGCTGCACGACCTAGGCAAGGCAATCGACCACGACGTCGAGGGCCCGCATGCTGTCATCGGCGCCGAGCTTGCCCGTCGTTATGGCGAGAAGCCCGTTATCGTCCACGCTATCGAGGCTCACCATGCCGATGTCGACCCCAACACGGTGCTCGATGTCCTGGTGCAGGCCGCCGATGCCGTCTCCGCTTCTCGTCCCGGCGCCCGTCGCGAGTCTGCCGAGAACTACATCAAGCGTCTTGAGAAGCTCGAGGAGATCGCCAACTCCCATGATGGCGTCGAGCGTACCTATGCCATGCAGGCCGGTCGCGAGGTCCACGTCATGGTTCAGCCGGACAAGATCTCCGATGCCCAGTCCACGGTCCTGGCTCACGATATCGCCCATCAGATCGAGGAAGAGATGGAGTATCCCGGTCAGGTGCGCGTCGTCGTGATTCGCGAGAGCCGCGCTGTCGATATCGCTAAATAACATGAGCGACGCGAACGAGCTCATCTCATTTATCGCGTCGATGTCGGGGGAGGGCAACCTTCGCGTCGAGGAGAACCTTGGCGAGGGGTATGTCCGCCTCCGCGTTTCGGAGGCCGAGCGGCGCCAGGCAAAGCACGACATTCAGCATGTCGAGGATATCGTCATCGAAATGCTCCGTAATGCTCGTGATGCCGGTGCCGACAAGGTCTATCTCGCCACGACCAAGGAAGATGGCGTCCGCACGCTTGTCTTTCTGGATAACGGTTCGGGCGTTCCGCAGGATATGCAAGAGCGAATCTTCGATGCCCGCGTTACCTCCAAGCTTGAGAGCATGAAGATGGACCGTTGGGGCGTTCACGGTCGTGGCATGGCATTGTTTTCGATCAAGCAGAACACCGACGAGGCCCGTGTGGTCACGTCTGGTGTCAATCTTGGTTCAGCCTTTAAGGTGAGTGTCGCGGCCGACCGCCTCAGCGAGCGTGCTGATCAGTCCAGCTGGCCCCAGGCCGTCAAGGATGAGGGCGGACGTTATGTCTGTGCTCGCGGTCCGCATAATATTATTCGCGCTGCTTGTGAGTTTGCGCTCGAGGAGTTGCGTGGTTGCGATGTCTATCTGGGCTCTCCGTCCGAGATTGCCGCTACCCTCTACGCTCAGGCATCTACCCGGCTCGATACGTCGCGTCTTCTGTTCATCGATGATGAATGCGAGCTTCCGGTTGTCGATCGTTTAGGCCTTGCCTCTGATGCCGAGGACTTTATCCGTATCTGCTCGGGTTTGGGTCTTGAGATGTCCGAGCGCACGGCACATCGCATTTTGGCAGGGCAGATTAAGCCCGTTCGCGGTGTGACCGCGCGTTTGCTGCGCGAGCGTGATTCGTCCTCGCATGCGCCAGCTCCTGTCGATCTTGCAAAGGATCGTCGCGGGCTACGTATTGCCAAGGATGACATGGCACAGTTTTCGCGTGCTGTGGAGCGCGACTTTAATGACCTTGCCGCTCGGTACTATCTCAACCTTTGCGGCGACCCAAAGATCCGTGTTTCGCGTGATCGAATCACCGTGACCTTTGATCTTGCCAAAGAGGAATAGTGCCTTTACCGACTCCACTCGGTACGATACAGTTATTGCAGTTAAAACGTACTTTTAAACGCAGGAGTTTCTTCATGGATTGCCTGAAGGTATCAAGCAAATCATCGCCCGCGTCCGTTGCCGGCGCCATCGCCGGCATGGTCAAGGATGGTGTGCCCGTCAACATTCAGTGTGTCGGCGCCGGTGCGGTCAATCAGGCCATAAAGGCCGTGGCTATTGCGCGCGGTTTTTTGATTCCAACTGGGTTTGATATTTCCTGCGCGCCCGTGTTCTCCGACATCCTTATTAACGGGGAGTCGCGCACGGCCATCCGTCTTTCTATTTACGTTCACCAGATCAATCGAGCTGCTATGGATAACGTCGTCATGGATGATGTTAAGCCTGTGGCATAGCTTCTGCTTGCCTCGTTTCGCTCCCCATCGTTAGGACTTATGCACATGGACCAGCGTTCCGTACGCGATATTCTTGCCGGTAAAACCTACTTTATCCGCACCTTTGGCTGTCAGATGAATCAGCACGACTCCGAGCGTGTGAGCGGTCTGCTTGATTCGTATGGCTGCCTCATGGCGCTCGATCCCGAGCATGCCGATATCGTTGTCTTCATGACATGCTGTGTGCGTGAGGCCGCCGATACTCGCCTGTACGGTCAGTGCAATTCCTGCAAAAGCCTGCCGCCTTCGCCTTCGGGCAAGCGTGTGGTTGCCGTGGGCGGCTGCATCGCGCAGCGTGATGGAGAGGGCCTGCTCACCAACGTCGATAACGTCAATGTCATCTTTGGCACGCATTCCATCGCACATGTGGCCGAGCTCATTGCCGAGGCGTTCCTTGATGGTAAGCGTCATATCCGCACCAATGAGCATGAGGATACGGATGCCATGAGCATGCCGTGGCATCGCGAGACCCAGTATCACGCCTGGGTGCCCATCATGACAGGCTGCAATAATTTCTGCACCTATTGCATCGTGCCGTACGTGCGCGGTCGCGAAAAAAGTCGCCACTTCGAGGAGATTGTCGACGAGGTGACCGGTTTGGTGCGCCAGGGCGTGCGTGAGATTACGCTGCTGGGCCAAAACGTTAACTCATATGGTCGCGATCTGTTTGGCAAGCCGCGTTTTGCCGATCTGCTGCGTGCCGTGGGCGATACGGGTGTGGAGCGCATCTTCTTTACGTCTTCGCATCCCAAGGATCTGCTCCCCGAGACCATCGACGCCATGGCCGAGACGCCTGCCGTTATGCCGCAGTTGCACCTAGCCGTCCAGTCAGGTTCGACACGGATCCTCAAAGAGATGAATCGCCGTTATACACGCGAGGACTATCTGGGCCTGGTCGATCGCATTCGCAACCGCATGCCCGATATCGCGCTCTCGACCGACATTATCGTTGGCTTCCCGGGCGAGACTGAAGAAGACTTTGAGCAGACGCTCTCACTTGCCGAGACGGTCCGCTATGCTCAGGCCTATACCTTCATCTATTCCAAGCGCGCCGGTACCCCGGCCGCCGAGATTGACGATCCTACGCCGCATGAGGTTATTCTCGAGCGTTTCAACCGCCTGGTTAAGGTTATCGAGACCACGGCGCACGAGTACAACCAGGGTGAGCTTCATACTGTGGTGCCGGCGCTCATTGAGGGAACGAGTAAAAAGAACGACGCGGTCCTGCTGGGCAAGAGTCCCAAGAATCAGACCGTGCATGCGCCTATCCCCGAGGGTTACAGCATCGATCAGCTTGTTGGCAAGATCGTTGATGTTGACGTTGACGTTGCCAAGACCTGGTATTTGTCCGGCTCCGTTGTGGGCGAGCCGCGCTAATGGTTTCTCCCGGGGCAGGTCTTTCCGCCGTTGCGATCGTCGGTCCGACGGCGGTTGGTAAGAGTGGTGTTGCCGACCGTTTGGCGGCTCGTCTTTCGTCCGAAGTGCTGTCGTGCGATGCGATGCAAATCTATCGCGGCATGGACATCGGTACCGCAAAGATGGCGCCCGATGAGTGTACGGCGCCGCTGCGTCTCGTCGACATTGTAGAGCCGGGTGTGGCGTACTCTGCGGCGCTTTATCAGGCTGACGCTCGCGCGCATGTTGAGCGTTTGCTTGGCGAGGGCCGCCTACCGGTGTTTTGCGGGGGCACAGGCTTGTATCTCAAGGCCGCCCTGGATGAGATGGATTTTCCCTCGGGCGAGCTTGAGGACGATCGTCGCGCGGGGTATCAGGAACTTGCCGAGCGTATTGGCGAGGAAGAACTGCATGCTCTGCTTGCCGAGCGCGACCCCGAGTCCGCTGCGGTCATCCACCCCCATAATGTTCGCCGCGTGATTCGCGCTCTCGAAATGCACGATGATGGAGTGTCCTACGCGCAGCAAAAGTCGCAGTTTAGTGTTCCGCGCGAGCATTATCACGCTCTGTGGTTTGGTCTGACGCGTAATCGCGAGATGCTCTACGAGCGCATTAACCTGCGCGTCGACCTGATGTTTGAGCAGGGCCTTGTCGATGAGGTTCGCGGTCTTATGGACCAGGGGCTGGCAGATGCCCTGACTTCGATGCAGGCGATTGGCTATAAAGAGATTATCGATGCCTTTAACGGCGTGATTTCTATGGATGAGGCTCGCGAACTCATCAAGATGCGTTCGCGTCGCTATGCCAAGCGTCAGCTTTCGTGGTTTAAACGCGATGACCGTATCGTGTGGTTCGATATGGACGAGTTTACGATCGATGAGGTCGTTGAGGACATCCTGCATCGTATTGAGGCTGTCTAATGGCTCGTTTTCCTCTTGTTTCCACGGCACCCGAGCCCGAGCGTGCCATTTTGGTTGGTGTTGAATGGCGCGACAATGCATGGCCGCTCGATCGATCGCTTGACGAGCTGGAGCGCCTTGCCCATACGGCTGGTGCCCGGTGCGTGGCGCGCTTGTCTCAGCGTTTGGTAAAGCCGTATCCTAAATCGTTTATCGGTTCCGGTAAGGTTGAAGAGCTGTGCGGCCTGGTGCATCGCATGGATGCCGATGTTGTTATCTTTGACGACGACCTGACGCCCTCGCAGCAATCCTATTTGGAGAAAGCCGTGGGCGAGCCGGTAAAGATTATCGATCGTACGGCACTGATCTTGGATATCTTTGGCCTGCATGCTCAGACGCGTGAGGGACGCCTACAGGTACAGCTGGCACAGCTTCAATATCTGTTGCCTCGTCTACGTGGCATGTGGAGCCATCTTGCCAAGGAGCAGACGCGCGGCGGCATCGGTTCGCGCTTTGGCCAGGGTGAAAGCCAGCTCGAGGTTGACCGTCGCTTGATTCGCAATAAGATTGCCGCGCTTCGTCGTGAGCTTAAGCAGGTTGAACAGCGTCGCGATGTCCAGTCCAAGAGTCGCATTGAGTCACCGGCGTTTCGCGTCGCGTTAGCCGGTTATACCAATGCCGGTAAATCGACGTTGCTCAATCGCCTGACCGGCTCTACGGTACTTTCGCAGGACAAGCTGTTTGCTACGCTCGACCCGACGACGCGTTCGTATCACCTGCCCGGCGGTCGCGGCATGACGATCACCGATACCGTCGGCTTTATTCAAAAGCTGCCGCATGGTTTGGTCGATGCCTTTAAATCGACGCTGTCCGAGGTGTTGGGTGCCGATCTAATTCTCAAAGTCGTAGATGCGTCTGACGAGGACTATGAGCGACAGCTGGAGGCTGTCGACCGCGTGCTTGATGAGATCGGCGCTGGAGAGCGTTTAACGCTGACCGTATTCAATAAAATCGATCTTCTCGATAGCGTTGATCGACTGAGCTTCCGTCGTCGCTATCCCGAGGCCGTTCTGTTCTCGGCCCAAACGGGCGAGGGGCTCGACGATCTCGTCGATCGCATTGCTCGCGAGGCGGCTGCCACCGATGTGTTGCTCTCTGCTGATATCCCGTATCGCGAGGGCGCCCTCATCACGCTGGTGCATGAGCAGGGAACCCTTTTGCACGAGGAATATCTCGAGGATGGCGTTCGTATTGTGGCGAAGCTGCCGGCTCGTATTGCGCCGCGGCTCGAGCGTTATCGCACCGAGTAGGCGAGCTCCAAAATGCCCAGTATGATGGGCTGATGCAGCAGATAAAAGGGGAGTGCGTGACGTCCAAGGCTGGCGAGCGCCGGTAGGGGGTTGGCGTAGGTCCAGCTAGGGACGGTCTTATCGATTCCCTGCGCTATATGTGCGGCGAAGTATCCTGCAAGATACATAAAGATAAACGGGATGATGGGGTAGTAATCACCTGAAACAAACCCAGGGCTCGGAAATCCCAGCCACGCCAGGTAGGGGACAGGGTAGATTGTTTTGGGGATGCTCCAGGTGAGGGCGAACAACACAAGGCATAGGGACATGCCCCATCTCGCCGATATCCTCTTAAGGACGGGATCGGTCAACGCCACGATGCCGGTACATGCGGCCATGCAGTAGATGATGCCAAAATTAACCGAATCGTCTACTGAGACAAGCGTTGTTACCAACCAGACGACGAGTGCTGCTAAGGCGTATTTGGCGGCACGTTTGATATTGTTGCGCGAAAGGGTGCACATCCAACCCGCGATAAACAGAAATACCCAGCTGATGCTGGCGCGCCAGATGTCTTGAAAGACAGTCTGGGTAAACCAGGGCATATCCCAACCGTACAGGTAGGCGAGATCGTAGCAAGCGTGAAAACCTGCCATTGAAATCATCGTAAACCCGCGGACGGTATCAAAGATGGTGATGCGATTTTGCATTACGAGAACCGGCGCATCAAGCCGACGACTTTGCCCAAGATAGCGGGATTCGTTGCATAGATAGGCTCCATGGTGTCATTCTCTGGCTGCAGGCGTACGCGTCCCTGCTCCTTGTAGAATGTCTTGACGGTCGCTGAACCATCAATCATGGCCACGACAATTTCGCCGTTCATGGCACTCTTTTGTTCACGGACGATGATGTAATCGCCATTGAAGATGCCGACATTGATCATTGAGCTCCCATGCACCTCAAGGATAAAGGAACCCTGATCAGTGGCGATTTCGGTCGGGATAGTAAAAGTGTCTTCTATATTCTGCTCGGCCAGAATGGGAATCCCAGCCGCGACGCGACCAACGAGCGGTAGCGAGACCGTTCCGCGAGGTGCGGTGGGTTCGTCAGATTTAGAAATTGAGACAGAGGAACCGTCCTCGTTAAAGAGTTCCAGGGCGCGCGGTTTGGTGGCATCGCGCTTGAGTAGCCCGCGCGCCTCCAGGGCAGATAGATGGGCGTGCACGGTGCTGGGGGAGGAAAGGCCCACGGCAGAAGCCATCTCGCGCACGCTGGGCGGATAACCTTTCTCCTGCTGATATTCCTTGATGAAGTCGTAAATTTGCTGCTGACGCTTGGTAATTTTGCGAGCCATCAGGGCATCCTCTCTACCCATGTCAAACAAATGTTCGAATTTTGCTTGACAGGAACAACTGTTCGAAGATAATAATAACCGAACATTCGTTCTCGCGCTAGACATTTTTGTCCGCGCGGCTTGATAAAACTGTTCTCAGCAAAACACGCGAGAGGAGAACATGATGAACGCAACGAATATGGTCCAGGGAAACCTTGCCCTTAAACTCGAGACGCCTGCAGAACCCACTTTTACGGTTGTTCAGGGTGGCCGCTCCGGCTTTCAGCCTTTGACCGTAAAGCCTGCTCGCAATCAGCAGGCTGTAGTTGCGCCGGCCCGCGTTGCCCTGAAGGTTCCGACGATTGTCGCCGTTGCCGTTGCGCTTACGCTCTTCGTTGTCCTCGCTACGTCGGTCTTTAGCGCTCGTCACGCCGCGTATGCCGAGTCCGTTTCCAACGTTACCTACGAGACTATTCGCGTTCAGCCTGGTGATTCTCTTTGGTCGCTTGCCGAGGAATATCCTATCGAAGGCCTTTCCACGCAAGAGACTTCCGACATGATCCGTAACGTCAATCATCTGGAACATGGTTCGCTCGCCGCCGGTGCGCATCTTAAGGTTCCTGCTCGTTCGTAATCATTATCGCGCTGCGCATGGTACCCTTGTTATCGTTTAAGAGGAGGTACCATGCGCTGTCCCAAATGCGGTAAGGCACATACCCGCGTCGTTGATTCCCGTATGCAGGAGTCAAATAACACCATTAAGCGCCGTCGCGAATGTTGCTCGTGTAACTACCGCTTTACAACGTTCGAGCGATGCGAAGATCCAATTGAGGTCATTAAGTCGGACGGAACTAAGCAGCGGTTCGATCGCAATAAGCTGCTCGTCGGCTTGATGCGCGCCACCATCAAGCGTGATATCGACACTAAGAAGCTCAATGAGATTATCGACGACATCGAGGTCGAGCTGCGCTCTCGCACGCTGACGGCCGTCACGTCCCATGAGCTGGGTGACATGGTGCTCAAGCGCTTGGCCAAGATCGACAAGGTGGCGTATATCCGTTTTGCCTCGGTCTACCGCGATTTCAAAGACGTCGATGAGTTTCTTCAAGAGCTCGACAAGCTAAGGTGATTCCATGTCCAACATTACCGTCAACATAAAGCGTCTCGACCCCACCGTCGAGCTTCCCAAATACGCCCATCCCACCGATGCCGGCTTGGATCTGCGCTCCAACGAGGACTGCATTCTGAAGCCCTTCGAACGTCGTCTGGTCTCTACTGGGCTGGCCATCGCCTTGCCCGATGGCTACGCCGGCTTCGTCCAGCCCCGCAGCGGCTTGGCCATCAAGCAGGGCCTGTCTATAGTTAACACGCCGGGCCTCATCGACGCCCACTACCGAGGAGAACTCAAGGTTATCCTCATCAACCTGGACCCCTCCAACAACATCCAAATCAACAAAGGCGACCGCATAGCCCAGCTCGTCATCCAAGAAGTCCCCACGGTTAACCTCATAGAAGTAGAAGAACTAGACGAAACCGACCGAGGCAACGGAGGCTTCGGCTCCTCCGGCGTCGCCTAGGGGCGCTCGTATCCCTCCCGCCCGCCTCTCACACATATCATTCCATGCTCAAACATTCTCGCTTCGCTTCGCTCGCTGCGAAACTGCGCGTGGAACGATATGTGTGAGAGGCGGGCGGGCGGCTACTCGCTTGAAACAATATTTACTTTTCTAGTAAGCCGATGCGATAAAGGGACATCTCCTTTCTATATCTATGTTTTCTGGTTTCGCCTTTGCAGGTTCTATTGGAAGGGAATCTGGTGTAACTGCTAGCACGTAAACGTAGCTGCTCAGCGGGAGCCGCCCATATATCGTTCCACGCGCAGTTTCGCAGCGCAGCGAGAATGTTTGAGCATGGAATGATATATGGGCGGCTCCCGCTGAGCAGCGGACTTTCGTCTACCTGATATGAGCAGGTTTTCCGCCCCAGTAGAAGCGGCAGAAGGCTCGTTTGCGCTTTTGGGGCTTGCCTACTAGCTCCATGGTTGCGATGGCTATGTCTTCGGCTGCGTGGGGGCGGCGTAGTACTTCGCCATTGATGAGTAGGGCTTTGAGTGATTCGGGATGGTCGTGCAGGTGACGTAGGGTAACGATGAGCTCTCGTGCGGTGGTGACATGCATGCTGGCGCCCATGCCGGTGAGCATCGTGGTGTTGGCCTTTTCCTGACCGTATGATTTGCCCAGTAGGATCATCGGCAGATGCGCGCACAGGCACTCGGTGACGGTGAGCCCGCCCGATTTGAGGATTGCCAGGTCGCAGCCGTGCATGAGGGCCGCCATGTCATCTACGTAGTCCAGTACCGTCACGTTGTCGAGCTTCATGGCGTCGAAGAGCGTCTTGAGGCGGGTGGCGTATTCCTCATCCTTGCCCGGCAAAAAGACAAAGTGCATGTCCTCGAAGCTGCGCAGGAAGGGGAGTGTGCGGTCCATCTCCGCGCGAAAGCGAACGTACGGTTGAGGCAAACTGGCACCGGCCATCACCAACACAACGGTCTTGTCAGCGGGGAGATTGAACTTCTCGAGTTCTTCCTCGCGATTGTAGTCCGTATCAAACCCGGCGCGAATGGGGATGCCTGTAATGCGGATTTTGGTCTCGGGAACTTTACGGGGGCGAAGTGTCTCGGCCATAAATTCGTTGGCTACGCAGAACAGGTCGGTGTCCTTGTGGGGCCAAAAGCCTTCGACTTCATAGTCTGTTGGTACGCAGATGACCGGATAATCGATACCCGTGATGACGCGGGCACCCACAGCGACGTTGGCCGCCGTGATGTGTGTCGCGACCACGGCTATGGGCCTGCGGGTGCGGACATATTCGTTGAAGGCAGGGAACATAATACGTGACCATGCCGTGCCTCCGCCCCAGAGCAGATGTCCCGTAAACGTGTATCGCCAGGTTAGGTCATATATGGGACGCGTGGCGCCGGTAAACGAAGCTGCTGTTTTATTACCATCGAACCTAATGCGTCCAAAATCGAGGATATCCAGGACTTCGATCTCAACATCCTCAGGGATTCCCTTGGTGCCGCGGATAAGGTCCAATGCTTGTGCAATCGCGTTGGCGGCGGCTTTGTGGCCCGATCCAACCGATGCGTGCACAATGGTTACTAGGGGTTTTTGTGCAGGTGAAACGGTCATTTGCTCCGGTTGGGGAGTGGCTTGCATGGGCAGGGGAGCGCTATTGCTCGTCTGCGTTTGATCCATCGATAACTCCCCTTCAGATTTGTTACGCGATTTATCATTGTAGTGCATGAGTGTCATGTTCACGTAAATTTGGGTATGAGCGCAAAGAACGCCAATCTTTCGACAGGAGGTCTCTTCATGACTACCCATCAGCCGATCGATGTTGCTATTATCGGTGGCGGCCCCGCGGGCTATGCTGCCGCCATTTACGCTGCGCGCTCCAACCTAACGACGACCGTGATTGAACAGGGCATGTCGGGAGGACAGATCGCCACAACCAATGAGGTCGAGAACTATCCGGGCATTCCGCTCTTGAGTGGCGCCGAACTTGGCGAGCGTTTTCAGCAGCATGCAGAGGGCCTGGGAGCACAGGTTACATGGAGCATGGTTACGGGTATCGATTACGATGCCGATACAGCGCTGTTTACGGTGCATCACGATTTGGGCGATACGTTGGCCTCGAGCGTTATCGCTTGCATGGGTGCCACGCCGCGATCTGCTGGTTTTGTTGGCGAGGATACGTATCGCGGTCGCGGCGTTTCGTATTGCGCGACGTGCGACGGCATGTTCTTTCGCGGCAAGCAGGTCTTTGTCATCGGCGGCGGCAATGCCGCCTGCGAGGAAGCTCTGTTCTTGTCAGAAATCGCCAGCAGCGTGACCATCGTGCTGCGTCGCGATCAGTTTCGTGCGCCTGATGGTGTTGTTCAGAAGGTGCTCGAAAAGGACAATATTACAGTTAGGTACCAAACTAGTATTGTGGAGCTCTCGGGCGAAGCCATGCCAACGACGATCACCTTTAAGGACAATGCATCCGGTGAGACTCATACCGAGTCATTTGAGCCCGGCTCGTTTGGCATCTTTGTCTTTACCGGAACGCAACCCCATACCGAACTTGTCGAGCATCTAGTTGATTTGGCGCCGGACGGCGGTATTGTTACTGATGATTCCATGGCGACCCGCACGCTAGGTCTATTTGCCGCTGGCGATATCCGTTCCAAGCGCTTACGCCAGGTTGTGACCGCCGTTTCTGACGGAGCCATAGCAGCAACTAGCGCATACGCGTTTCTCCGCGGATAAGTACGATAATATATCTTATGTAAGGTTGTTATCTATTAACTAAATGGCGGGACAGTGCATCAGTGCACTGCCCCGCCATTTTTCTTGCCGGCTATGTGGTATTCAAAACTAGATAATCTAGAATACAATATAGAAAATGAACGGAGGACCTTTATGAACCACGTTAAACACATTATTCCGATGTCTGATTCGTCGGTCAGCATTAAGCCTGAGGATATTCAGCCCACTGTGCTGCCCGATGCATTTATTCAGTCCGATATCGTGCGCAAACTCAATACGTTGAGTCTGCCGCGCTATGACCAGTTGCCCAATGTGACGCTCTACCGCGACCAGGTCATTGAGTATGTTGCGCTGTGGATGGAGCCGCTGTCCATTTGCGTTGAGCAGCCTATCATTACGCCATCGATGATCAATAACTACGTGAAGGTCGGCCTGGTGCCTGCTCCGGTCAAAAAGCAATATGGTCGCGAGCAGATTGCCCGCCTGATCGCTATCTGCATCTTTAAGCAGGTGCTACCTATTGCTGCGGTGCAGGCACTCTTTAACATTCAGCGTTTGAGCTACGATGCCCCGACGGCCTTCGATTATGTGGTTGATCAGCTCGAGGCATCGATTCGTTCGGCGTTTTCCGTCGAGCAGACGCCGGTTCCCGATACGGCGCATCAGGTAACGCGTGAGTCGCTGCTTGTGCGCAGCGCGGTTTCATCCTTTGTTTCGAAGGCTTACTTGATGAGCTATCTCAAGTTCAACGGGTTTAATAGCTAGCCGACGCATAAAACGGGCGGGACAAAGAGCCATCTGTCGCTTTGTCCCGCCCGTTTTTTTGCTTGGTTGGACTTTATTTGCCCGAAGCTACGCCCATGCCGTAGCCGATGATCAGGCCGTGCATCTCGGCGTAATAGGAATCCAGGCCGTTGCAGGGCATGATGATGGTCTTGGAGCCGGGCCAATGTTCGACTATGCGATCAGTAAGCGCCTGGGCTCCAGCTTCGTTCTCAACGTGATCGATGATGACCTCACCGCCCGTAAAGCCCTCGGCTTCCATAGTGTCGATAATCTTGTTGAGCATCTTCTTTTCGCCACGCGTGTGCCCGACGAGTTCGATTTTACCGGCCTCACTCGCTGTGCCCAAAATGCGGATATTGAGCTTGTTGGCAATGACGCCGGCTGCCTTAGGGATACGTCCAGCTTTGGCGAGGTTTTCGTAATTGCACAAACTGAAGAGGATTTTGCTGTTCTGCTCAAGGCTATCGAAGTATGCGCAAGCATCCTCGAATGAGACATTCGGATTGCTTGCAAGATAGCGGTCGAACAGCAAGAAAATGAGGTCCATTTTGCCGCCAGCTGCGCGTGAATTGACTAGATGAATCTGTCGGTCGGGCTCCTCGGCAAGAACCATATCGCGAGCCGTGGCTGCCGCGTTGTAGCTGCCCGACACGCCCTCAGAGATCGGCATGCAGATGGTCTTGTCTGCCAATTTGAAGAGCTCGGCCCACTCCCCTACGCTGGGACAAGCGCTCGAAGAAGCGTCCGTCTCCGCCTGAACAGCGCAGTTGAGCTCATGAACATCGAGCGAAAGGTCATCGACGAATTCACGCTCCCCCACTCGAATTTTGAGGGGAGCAAATGCAAAGGTGGTATGGGGTGCGATCGGTTGCCAATCGCGGAGGTTGCAGCTTGAATCGGAGATAAGTGCCCAGCTCATAGAGGGTCCTTTCTAATCGTTCCCATTCAATTATAGCCATCTTGCAGACCGATTGGGCCGCTATCTAGTATTCAAAACTAGATAGCGGACTGCACTAAAGGCAAAAGAATGGACCCCATGACTCAAAGCCACGAGGTCCATATCCGTTTGCTTTATCTGAATACTTAGTAGCGCACGAAAATGTAGTTGTTGTTCATGCCGGCGGCAACGGAGCTGATGATAACACCCGTGTTGTAGTCGGAAGCATGAATCATCTGACCACCACCGATGTAAATGCCGGTGTGGTACGAGTTGACCACAACGTCACCGGGCTGCGGATCGGACACACGCGTCCAGCCCATAAAGGTGCCCGTGGTGCCCAGGCGGCAATAGCGACCAGTGAGGCAATAGCTAACAAAACCAGAGCAGTCGAAACTGTTCGGGCCAATTCCGCCCCAGGAATAGGCGCAACCAAGCTTGCTGTATGCACGCGAGACAACAGAACCGCCATCGACGGACTGGCTCGGAGCAGAAGGCGTCGGAGCCGGGGCAGGCGTGGAGGGCTGCGGTGTCGGAGCAGGTGCCGGCGTAGGAGCCGGAGTGTTGCCGCCCTGGTTGTTGTTATTGCTGGTCTGGCCACCGTTGTTGGTGTTCTCGGTCGCACCGGCAGTCTCGTTGCTCACCGTGGCCTTCTCGGCGGTACTGGCGTTGATGCCGGCCTGCAGCGCGGCGTTGGCCTCGGCCTCAGCGGCAAGCTCAGCCTGCAGCTGTGAATCCAGAGAGTTTACGACGTTCTGTGCTTCAGCCTGCTGGGCGTTAAGCTCGTCGACCTTCTTTTGCGTGGTGGCGACGTTCTTTTCCTGCTCGGCCTGCCTATCGGTGAGCTGCTGTTTGAGCTCCTTGACCTCTTGAATGGTCTGAGCCTGCTTATCGGAAACTTTGCCGTAGTAGAACAGACGGTTGAGCATATCGCTCAGGTCATCGACGCCCGTCAGAACCTGAAGCAGGCTCAGACCGCCGGTTTTGTACTCGCCGGCGACATAGGTCGAGAGCTTGGCCTGACCATCGGCGATCTCCTGCTGCTTTTGCGTGATCTCGCCAGCAGTCTGATCGAGCGCCTGCGTCTGCGTGGCGAGCTCATCGTAAATCTGCTGAGTTTGGGTACCGATCTGCTCGAGCTTCGTACGAGCAGCGGCAAGGTCGGATGCGGTATCGGCGTAGGCAGGAGCCGCGAGGCCCAAGCCCAAAACACAAGCGAGGGTTGCCGTAGCAGCGCAGCGTGCCATGTTTTTGTTCGTGTTTGCTGTGCGCATGTAGCTTCCTTTCCAGTAACTAAGGGTAACGGCTAGTCCACCGTCACCAGGCTAAAGAGCTCCACATCGTCATTAGACGGTGTGAGCTTCTCGCGCGGGTTGAGAAACGCAAGCTCAAGGATACAACCGTAACCGACAAGCTTTGCGCCCATATCTCGCACCAGTTTACCTGTTGCCTCGACGGTTCCGCCCGTCGCGACCAAGTCGTCCAGAATCAACACGGTATCTTTAGAGCTGATAGCGTCGGCATGGATCTCAATTGAATCGGTGCCGTACTCGAGCTCGTAGCTCTGACTTACGGTCTCGCGCGGTAGCTTGCCAGGTTTACGTGCGGGAACAAAGCCGGCGCCAAGGGCTACAGCCACCGGTACGCCAACCATAAAGCCGCGAGCCTCGGGACCCACGACCTTGGTGATTCCCATGCCGGCAAAGTGCTCGGCGAGGGCATCGGTCATGGCTTTGAGCGCCTCGGGATTGCCAAAGAGCGGCGTGATGTCTTTAAAGATGACTCCGGGCTCGGGATAGTCGGGGATGTCGACGATTTGAGATTCGAAGTCGTACATTGCATGACCTTTCAATGGGTTGCCGGATAAGCGGCAGCTGTTATTTGCCCGCGGTGGCGGTGCCGGATTGCGAAGGGGTGACGACCTTGAGCGGCTTTACGAGGGAATCCTCGTGCGAAGCCGGCGCGCCTATCTCTTCGTTTTTGGCCTTGGTTGACTCGGAGCGAGTGATTTCCTCATCGAGTGCATCGATGTCGGCGTCCTCGACCACGGCGTTGAGCGACTCAAAAACGCGGTTCTTGAGCAGCGCGGTGTGCACGCCCTCCGTCAGGTCGTGAAGCTTCTTAAACGCACGCTCGAGCTTGGCGTCGCGCTCGTCATCGGAGGTGTCCATGCCGAGCATGCTCACGAGCACCTGCTCAAACATCGAGGACTCGCGGTTGGCGGAAGACACGTACTGACGCAGGTTGCGCGGCTCGATATGGAAGCGTGACAGCTCGGAGCAGTAGCGGATGATCGGGAAATCGCGACCATCGACGAGCTCACGATTTTGCGGACTCTTGATGATGCGAATGAGGTCGTTCTCGGCGAGCGAGCGGATAAACGAAATCTCGACGCCCAGCATATCGGGAATGGTCTCGATAGGATGCAGCTTTTGCTTAGTCTCCTTGGGCTCCGTCTTGAGCGGAACATCGGACAACAAGCCCACCTCGTAAGCGAGCGTTGACAGGTCCGTGGCGTTTTCCAAGCGCTGCTTAATCACGTTGAGTGGCATATAGCGGGTCTTCTGCAGGTGCAGAATGACCTCCAGGCGATCAACGTCCTCCTTGGAGTACTGACGGTATCCCTTAGGCGTACGATGAGGGGTAATGAGCCCCTCATCCTCTAGAAATCTAATTTTTGAGTTCGAAAGATCGGGGTATGCGCCTCGAAGTAGGTTGACGACTTGGCCGATACTCAGATAGTTGCGTTCGGCCATGCCCTACTCACCGGTTTCGATGCGCTCCGGCGTGCTCTCGTGGTAGATGAGCGTAAACGTACCGATCTGGACGGAAGAACCGTCGTGCAGCGGGGCTGCATTGACGATGGCACCGTCGACCCAGGTGCCATTGAGCGAGCCCAAGTCCTCGATGCGAGCGCCGAGGCCCTCGCGAATAATGCGCGCGTGGCTGCGCGAAACGGTCATGTCATTGAGGAAGATGCCGTTCGCGGGATCGCGGCCAATGGTGGTCACGTCATCCTCGAGCTCAAAAGCGGCACCAGTCTGCGGACCCTTGACGATGGACAGAACGGGGGCGGTGATGCGCACGTTGGCCATGAGGTCGGGAACGGTGACGTCGCTTGAAGGCACGCGGAATACGCAGGTAGCGTCAGCAGTCTTATCATTCTGAGGCATATTGTTAACCATGTTGTCCATGACAACCCCTAACTTATCGCGGACGTGCCGCAAATAATGAACCGTACGTAATCATACCCCAACGAATCAGTCTTCGATTTCAGGGTTCAGAAAGTCGATGTCCTCGTCCTCGGGATGCGTGAGAGCCTGTTTAATGGCCGCTCCGCCCTTAATGGAGTAGATGACAGCGGTGAGCATGGAGAAGATCACGCCGCCGTACACAAAGAAGATGCCGAGGGGCATCGAGCTTCCGTTGAGGCCCGGGAAGGCCGTAAGGGCTGAAGGTAAAAGATGCAGGCCGTCAATAACGGGGAACCCGAGCAGCATGAGCGAGAAGCCGGTCATGAGCAGCGCTGTGGCAATCTTTCCGGGGAAGACAACATCGATGGGGCGACGGTGATAATGGCGCACGATAAGCGTGCCGATGCCCAGATAGATGTCGCGGCCAATAATGAGCACGCAGACCCAGATGGGCAGCTCTCCGCGGACCACCAGCCCCAAGACGCCGGTGAACAGCAGCGCACGGTCGCAAATGGGATCCATGACCTTGCCGAGCCATGAGACCGTCTTAGTCATGCGAGCGATCTGACCGTCCATCCAGTCGGTGGAGGCGGCAACGGCGTAGATAACGATGGCGATGACGCGGTTGTTGTCCGTCACAAACAGGTACAGAAATACCAGGGTGAGGATCAGGCGCGTAAAGGTGATGAAATTGGAGATCGTAAAGATCTTATTCGACGGGTAATCGGAAGTGCCGATAAGCTCCTTTTTGATCTTCTTTTTGATGCCCACAGGACTCCCCCGCTGGTTAACGACAAAACTTTCGATACTATACCCGTTCCGGCGATGTCTATCCAGCGTAAGCATAGAGAGTCCAGACATGTGGAGGGCGCTTTTAGGCGGCGGGGATTTCGCATTCGTGTACATCAGCCTCCAAACATGTCGAAAAATGTCGATTTTGGTGGCTGATGTACACGTTTTGATTCGGTGATTACATCGAGCGGGAACGTTGTTGCTTTAAGCAAAATAATCATGGTGATTAAAACAAAAAAGGTCAGGCACTAGGTGGCTGACCTGCAAACTTCTGGTCGGGACGACTGGATTCGAACCAGCGACCCCTTGACCCCCAGCGAGGTCAGAATGACCCTGACCTGTGCTTATTTTGTTAAAACACGCGCAGATAGCGCAAGTAGCGCATTTCCGCATTTGCATATTTTACCAGCTCAGCGCGGTCTGTCCAGATAGCATATTTTCGGCTTCGAGGAGCGCGGTGCAGCCGATGATTTAATCAACGGGGGTAGGAGCCCCGAATCGTCGCCTCTCCGGGTTCCCGCAGGTGGGCCCGCCTGTTTCTAATCAACTGCGGATTTAGGAGCAGACATGCAGAACGAGAAATGCAGCAATAAAACCTTACGCGTATGCGGAGCCGGCGGCGTGAGGAAGAACAAGGGCAAATGGCAGGCTGTCGTGACGGTGGCCGACGAGATGACCGGGAAGAAGGTCCAGAGGACCAGGAACACCCGCGTGCCCTGCCTGAAGCAGAGCGCGCGGGGAAAGGCGGCGGCGATGCGCGTCCTCGCGGAATTCAGGTCGGAGGTCGAGCTGGAACTCGCCGAGGCCGAGGAGGCGAGGGCCGCTATCGGCGCCGGGCTTCCCGCCGAACAGCGGGATGACTACGCCGCGCTGCCGCTTTCCGAGGCGCTCGAGAAGTTCATCGACTTCTGCCTGGAGATGAACAGGATCACCCCGACGACCCGCGACGACTACCACTACAGCGCCCTGCACATCGAGCGAGACGAGCTGGGTCTGGTCCCCGTGAACGAGGTGACGACCGACGACGTCAACGCGTGGTCGAGGCGCAGGATCGCCCTGGGCACGGCGCCGGACACGCTCAACAAGTCATTCAAGCTCGGCAAGCGGCTCTACGCCGTCCTGCTGAAGCGCAGCAACGACACGATCGGGAGGAACCCGTTCGACGGCGCCCTCGCGCCCAGGGTCATTGCCAGGCCCAGAAACGCGCTGCGCTCCGACCTCGTGCCGAAGCTCAACTCGGTGACCTCGATGATGCCGGACTCGACCTTCAGGCGGGCGGTCGTGCTCGCCCTGCACACCGGGATGCGCATCGGCGAGGTCTGCGGCCTGCGCTGGTGTGACGTCGACTTCGAGTCGGGGCTCATCACGGTCAGGCACTCGGTGGCCTACGTCAAGGACAGGGGCTCCTTCATCAAGGACACCAAGAACCACGACTTGAGGACGATCCCCGTCGACCCGGTGGGCCTGCTCCCCTTCCTGAAAGAGATCCACGAGATCGATTCGCAGAGGCTCCGGGAGGCATCGGCCCTCGGCCTGCGCGACCTCGCGGACAGCTACGTCGTGTCGCGGCCGGACGGCTCCTTCGCCACCACCAGTTACATCCGCAGGGCGTTCAAGACGTTCTCGGAGACCAACGGCCTCATGGGCACCAACG
>UQKW01000018.1 GCA_900541885.1 uncultured Collinsella sp. | reverse complement strand
CCCCCGGGGCCCGGATGGGGCCTCGGGGGCGTTCGGCTAGCTGCGGGAACGGCCTGTCCGCCTAATGTGTTCGGCTGAGATCGGAAATCAACCACGCCGCGCTCGGCCTCACCACAGGACAGCTCACCGCACTCTTTACCTACGCCACGCAAATCCTTATGGCGCTCATGATGCTCTCCATGGTCTTTACGCTCATCGTGATTGCCCAGAGCTCGGCCAAGCGCATCGCCGAGCTACTCAACGAACAGAGCGACATCGCGAGCCCCGAGCCCGGTCGCGCCGTCACGCAGGTTGCGGACGGTTCCGTGGAGTTTGACCACGTGAGCTTTGCCTACGCGAGCAAGGCCGAGAAAAACGTACTCGAGGACGTAAACCTCACCATCAAGAGCGGCGAGGTCGTGGGCATCATCGGCGGCACGGGTTCGTCCAAGTCGAGCCTTGTGAACCTGATCGCCCGTCTCTATGACGTCACCGCGGGCACCGTGCGCGTGGGCGGCATCGATGTGCGCGACTACGACCTCGATGCGCTGCGCGGCCAGGTGGCCATGGTACTGCAGAAAAACGAGCTCTTTAGCGGCACCATCGCCGAGAACCTGCGCTGGGGTGACGCCGAGGCCAACGATGCAGAGCTGGTGCGCGCCTGCGAGCTCGCCTGCGCGGACGAGTTTATCGACCAGCTGCCGGACGGTTACCAGACCATGATCGAGCAGGGCGGCACCAACGTCTCGGGCGGGCAAAAGCAGCGCCTGTGCATCGCCCGCGCGCTCGTGGCCAAGCCGCGCGTGCTCGTACTCGATGACTCCACGAGCGCCGTCGACACCAAGACCGACGCCAAGATCCAACGCGGCCTTGCCGAGTACCTGCCCGCCACGACCAAGATCGTGATCGCGCAGCGCGTGAGTTCGGTCATGCACGCCGACAAGATCGTGGTCATGGACGACGGGCGCATCAGCGCGGTGGGCACGCACGAGGAGCTCTTGTGCACGAGCGATATCTATCGCGAGGTCTTTGAGTCGCAGCAGAAGGGAACGGCAGAGGATGAGTAAGCAGAATAAACGCCCCGCAAACGGAGCGGCACCGGGCGCCGACATGCCCGCGATGCAACTCGACATGGCAACCGTCAAGCGCCTGCTCTCGTATATGTCCTGCTACCGAGGGCAACTTGTACTCGTCGTCGCGTGCATCCTGATCTCTGCTATCGCAAGCGCCGCGTCGTCGATGTTTTTGCAGGCACTCATCGACGACTACATCGTCCCGCTTTTGGCGACCGACGCTCCCATATGGACGGGCCTTGCGCACGCGCTCATCACCATCGGCGCTGTCTATGTGGTGGGCGTTGCAGCCACGCTCGTCTACAACCGCGCGATGGTTACTGTGGCGCAAGGCACGCTCAAACGCATCCGCGACGATATGTTCTCGCACATGCAGACGCTCCCCTTGCGTTACTTCGACACACGCGCGCACGGCGACATCATGAGCCTCTACACCAACGACACCGACACCCTGCGCCAGATGATCGCGCAGTCGCTCTCGCAGCTCGTAAGCTCGGCATTCACGCTGGTCGCGGTCTTCGTGTGCATGCTTTGGATGAGCGTGGGGCTCACCGTGGTAGTCTGCGTGCTCATGGCGGCGGTGCTCGTGTTCGTGGGCCGCATCACGGGGGTCATCGGGGCGTTTTCTATCGAGCAGCAAGATACACTCGGCGCGCTCAACGGCTACATCGAGGAGATGGTCGGCGGGCAGAAGGTCATCAAGGTCTTTTGTCACGAGGACGCCGCACGTACCGGAATGGGTAAGCTCAACCGTGCCTGGGCAAAGGCTGCGACGAACGCGCAGGACGTGGGCAATTCGATCATGCCCATGATGAACGCGCTTGGCTACCTGATCTATGTGGTGGTGGCTGTGCTCGGCGGCTACATGGCCATCGCAGGGACACCCAACCTGGGACTTACCGGTTTCGACACGTTCACGCTCGGCGCCATCGCATCGTTTTTGACGCTCACGCGCAACTTTATGAACCCCGTAGCGCAAGTGTCCAACCAGATCAACTCGATCATCATCGCGCTTGCGGGCGCCGGGCGCATCTTTACGCTCATGGATGAGAAGCCCGAGTCCGACGACGGTTACGTGACGCTGGTCAACGTGCGCGAGGACGCGGACGGCGCGCTTGTCGAAACGAGCGAGCGAACCGAGCGCTGGGCCTGGAAGAACCCACATCACGATGGCGGCTGCGGGCTCGTGCCGCTCAAGGGGCATATTATGTTCGACCATGTGAGCTTTGGTTATGTGCCCCAAAAGCTCGTGCTGCACGATATCGAGCTCGAAGCTGAGCCCGGGCAGAAGATCGCGCTCGTTGGTGCGACGGGCGCCGGCAAGACCACGATCACCAATCTTATCAACCGCTTCTACGACATTGACGACGGCAAGGTCCGCTACGACGGGATCAACATCAACAAGATCCGCAAGGCCGACCTGCGCCGGAGCCTGGGCGTGGTGCTGCAAGATGTGAATCTCTTTACGGGCACCGTCATGGACAACATCCGCTGCGGCTGCCCCGGCGCCACGGACGAGCAGTGCATCGAGGCGGCGCGCCTGGCCAACGCCGACGGGTTTATCCGCATGCTGCCGAACGGTTACGACACCGTACTCGAGGGCGACGGCAGCGGTCTTTCACAGGGACAGCGCCAGCTGATCAGCATCGCGCGCGCCGCGGTGGCCGACCCGCCCGCGATGATTTTGGATGAGGCCACGTCGAGCATCGATACCCGCACCGAGGCATTGGTGCAGCGCGGCATGGATGCGCTGATGGAGGGCAGAACCACGTTTGTGATCGCGCACCGACTGAGCACGGTGCGCAACTCCGACCTGATCAGCGTGCTGGATCACGGGCAGATTATCGAGCGCGGCAGCCATGATGAGCTGATTGCCAAGCGCGGGTATTACTACCAGCTGTATACGGGTGCGTTTGAGCTCGAGTAGGTAAACCCACGGGCTCCGTCTCGGGAGGGCGGCATATTACCTCCGTGCTCAAACATTCTCGCTGCGCTGCGAAACTGCGCGCGGAGGTAAAATGCCGCCCTCCCGAGACGGAGCCCTGCGCGCAGTCAACTCCTCATTTGAACGGAATAAAAGTTAGTGAGGTCCTGGCCAAATGGCCAGGACCTCTTTTCATGGCAGTCTTTTTGGGACGGGGCTTTTTAGCTGCCTTCAAATTAGCCGCCCTCTGTTACAGGCTTACCGTTCCTCGCGTTGCGGCCCGGCTGGCTCGGCCATCTTTATGCGGTTCTTGTCGATGTACATGTTTTTGTCGGCCTGGGAAAAGAGCTCGCGCATCGTGGGCGGTTCATCATAATCACTAGAAAGCGCATAGCCCACCGCGTAGCTGATAGGCATGTCGGGGTGAGCCTCGGAATACTCGCTCACGTTCGCACGAATCCGAGCGAGACAGGATTCCACGGCAGCTCGATCGGCATCCCACAGCACCGCGATAAACTCATCGCCGCCGTCGCGGCCCACAAAGCAGGTCTCGGACGCCACGCACCCCAGCTGCTGGGCAAAAGAACGGATGTACTCGTCACCCTTCTCGTGGCCAAAGCTGTTATTGACCGTATGCAGATTGTTAAGATCGAAAACACACAGCGCAACAGGCGCTTCGGCGGAAACGGGATGCCCCTGCCCCAAGATTTCCTCGCACTTGTTCTTGTTGGGCAGTCCCGTGGCTTCATCGAGATAAACTTTGTTCTGCAGCTCGCGATTGAGCGCGGCAGTGCGCACCGCGCGAGCAAGTTCGACCGCAAAGGTCGCCACCAGGCCCACGATGTCGATAATCACCAAACCCTCAAGGCGATTGAGCGCCGTGGCCTTCTCCTGGGAGTAGTCCTCCGCAAGCCTCGTGGCATCGTCACAAATGCCAAAGAACTCCTCGCTCATGGCGATGATGTCGGTGTTCTCGTAGCCGACTTCGCGCACACGGGCAATCTCGGTGCGAAGCTTGTCAAAATAGCTCGCGAGCTCGGTCATCTTTGCCTGATACTCATCGTCATCGAGACGGACGAGATTGAGGTCGTCGCTTCCGTAGCGCAAACCACTAATGTATGAATCAACGGCCTTGAGCAGGTCGTCTTGTGGCTGGCCTGCATCCTCGAGCTTAACGATTCGCTGCGTGGTGCCGCGCACCAGACCGGCGTAGTTGACCACGCGCGCCGTGCCCTGGATGTCGGAGACGAGCAACATGACATTGATGAAGAAAAAGATAAGAACTGCCGTGAGCGCCATCATCAGAAGGCGCACCGCCTGGCTGGCCTTCTTGGCGACAGAAGCATTCACAAGCTCACTCCTCCAAACGGTAAAAGCTCAGATAGCGCGCAGTGTGCCGAAATTCACGCGCGGACAACTCTACCATGATGGACCGAGAGCCTCAAACTTGATGCAGCCTATGGGGCGCAGCTTAATCGGAATATTCAATGAGCTACAAGACCTCTGCTATAAGTGCTCGGCGCCCGTTTGTTTTATCACTGCAGGTAGAAAGAGCGATGATGCGCGAATCAGGGCCAACGTCATCCATGTCCGCATGCACCGCCGTCTGCGAGATATGCGTGAGCAGCGTCTGCATCGAGGCCTGGTCCAGGTTTCCCGGCCCAAAGATAATGTCATCACTCGCAGCAAACGAACACACGGCAACGATGCGCAGCCGGAACGCCCCATCCTTTGTGTAGAGCGTGCCCGTGCGGTGCAGGTCAAAGAAGCCCCTGTCTAGAAACCGATCGACATCGCCAAACATCGCACCGTTATCCATGTGGTGCGCATAGAGCAGATTGTAGGGATCGGTCATCGCGCGGCTGTTGCGCGTATCCAAAAACACCGCTCCCGAAACCGCGGACTCCCCCAACACGTTTTTGTTGAGGTATTCCTGGTTATCTTTTCCCTGAACGAAGGGATAATCGATGTTGGTGCCATCGATGGTGACCCATCCGACAACGTCGGGATTTTTGGCCATCAGATCCTGCAGGCGTGCGCAATCGTTGGTCCCGGTGGGTTTGTAGTGCAGCAGCTCATCGCTGATGAACCCGCCGTTCATAACGTTGTTTGTATCCCACAGCGAATAGCCCCCGTACAGCAGCATGAGCAGCACGAGAAAGCCGGCAAACCACGTAAGCACGCGGTCGCCGGCTCTCGCCAGCCGAGCTATGCGTTTAAGCTCCATCGGCTGTAATCCTCGCTGTTTTAACGACGATTACGACGAGGACGGAAGAAGACCACGCCCATCACGGCAGCAAACGCGACGATTGCCGCATAGGGAACGACCGTCCGAATAACATCGGTCGGAACGGTAACATCCTTGGTGTTGGTAAAGATCACCGTGGTGTCGTAAGCACCGATAGCTTCCTCGACAATAGAGCTACCTTCTGTCGAATTGGTGCCATCACCAATCTTGTACGACGTCTTATAACCGTCGCCATGATAATCCGCCTCAGTTACGGCGAATTTATCCTCCGATGAGAGACCGTAAACGATGACGGATTCCCCATGCTTAAGGCTTACGGTAACCGCAGTTCCCGACGTAGCTGGAGTTTGGCTCATGGTGGTGGCACCGTTTTTCACAGTGGCGTACTCATAGCTCTCCCCGTCAGCGCCTTTAATCGTGAAGGTAAAATTAAAGTCCTTATTCTTGTCACCTTGGTTGCCCTTGACGACCTTTGTGATGGTCAGCTTATGGGTGACATATTTGTTCAAAAAACCTGCGGTCTTCTCGCCCGAGCCTGCTTCTGTTCTAAGAATACAGCCCTTAACAACATAGCCCGAACCGCCATTCTCTTCGTTTTCTACGTAAACATCCAGGAAGAGCTCCTTGTATGTAACGTTGAGACCGTCCAGCCCTGACGGCGTCTGCGTAATTTTATATCGATAGATACCCGGAGCCTTGAACAGAGAGGTTTTAATTTCGGCACTCAGTTTGGCGGTTATTGTCTTAGTTTTCTCACCGGTATTCTCTGTGCTTGTAAGGCCTTTGTTGGAAAAATTAACGGAAGTCGGCGAAAGCGTGACGGCGTCTGTCACTCCAGCATAAACGGGCATACCGCTCGTGCTCGTAAGCTCACTCTCCTCATCCGCCGGCGCAATCGAATAGTTAAACGTCGCATTAGGCACCACGGCATTCTCATTCATGGTAAGCGTCGAGGTGATCGTAACCTTGTTGTCTTTTACCGGCAGATGCGGTTGAGCGGCACTGTCCTCCGCCCACGCGGGCGCGACAACTCCCACCAAAGCCAGCAGCATCGTGGCAGCCACAACTGCAAATGCTGTCAGTCGTCTCTTTCCAGTTTTCATGTTGTATCCTTCCTCTCGGGCATATGCCCTTAATAAAACCAATCTCCGTGCCTACAGGTTCGACCTGCGCAGCACGCTGATCACGTTGCCCTTGATCTGCGAGCGGGCAATCGGCCCGTACAGGCGGCTGTCGTGGCCGCCCTCACGCAAATCTGCCAGTACAAAGAACTCATCCGTTCCCAGGCGCACGGGATAGTCCACAGCAGACTCATAGCGCGGCGTCGGCGTGGTGATGTCGCTTTCCACAACAACAGCCCCGTTAACCATGAGCTCGCCTTCCTCGGTAATCGTGACCTCATCACCGGGACGGGCAACCACGCGGCCTAGGCGCTCTGCGCCATCCGCGGTGTATACCACCACGTCACCCTCGTTGAAGCTCTGGCTGAACCTCCAGTAGAGCATGACGTCACCCGAACAGATACGCGGGGCCATCTCGCCAGTCGTGACTGCACCCACGCCCAAGACCACGCCAAAGAGCAGCCAGAGCGTCACGACAAAAAATGCCAAGCGCGCCAGAAAACCCACGATATCGCGCCGGTCGTCCGCTTCTCCCAGATCTGGCGCCGCATGGGCGCCCAACCTCATGTTCGACGCGGCCGAATACCGCGAGCCCCGGGGTCTTCCCTGCGGGGCCGCTCGTGCGGCTGGCCCATCACCAGCATTGCTGGCGCCATGTCTTCTCATAGGCGCCCGCCCCTCTTGGAGCCGCGGCGTAAACGCAGCGCAACCATGCCCGTAGCCAACAGCACGCCGGCGGCCAAAATCGCCAGGGCATAGATGGGGTTGCGCGTAATACCCGTAGGCACCGCGACCTGTCGGGAATTGGTGGCCTTAGCTTCAACGGCAACGGTCACACGCGGACCGTTGAGCGTGCCGCTCGCACCCGTAAGCTCGGCGTGGTACCCCAACGACGAATAATCGTCTTCGCTCACGGTATAGACCGCGTTGTAATCCAGCGCCTTAATCGAAACGGTCAGGCCGTCCTTAACGGCAAACGGCACGGTCGCCTTGCCCTGGCCATCGGCCGTAAAGGCCGTCTTGTTTTCCACGGTCTCGGCCCGATCATTCGGTCGCGCCACGAGCGCATGGCTGCCTTGGGCAGACGCATCCGAATACTCGATGGCGTAGGTCTGACCAGCCTTGAGGCCCGTAAAGGTCGCCGTCATCTTAAAGTAGGCACGCTTGTCGCCCATATTGCCCGTAACGCTCTTGGAAACCTTGAGTGTGTAGGTGCGCGGGGTGAATCGTGCGTATACGCATCCCGTATGGCGATCTTTTACGTTGTACGTATAGGTGGGTGAAGACGACAGCAGCTCCGGGGCGTCCGGATTCGATAGGTCGTACCAACCCTCAAAGTGATAGCCCTCCTTGGGAGCGGCCACCGCCTCCACAAACGTGCCGTCATCCACAAAGTAGGCAACGCCCGATTTTTTGTACGCGTCCTCGTCCTTGCCCGAGCCATCCCCGGCATCGATGGAGCCCTTTGCCCCCTTAAGCTTGGAGCTGACCGTGCCGCCCGTCGTTACGTTGCTCCACGTGCCATCGGCATTTTTAAGCTGGGCAACAAAGGCCTGACGATACTTCCATTGCGCCACGAACGTCGCGCCCTGGCTCTCGGGAATGTTTTCGACGGTTACCGCATCGCCCACAGCACCGGTATCCGGATTGACCTTCTTGCCCTTAATGGTAAGAGTGCCGGAATCCGTGGTGCCCTCGGGAGCTGTATGGGTCACCGTGTGTTTGGCATCGAAGCGAACGGCTTTTCCCGAGCCCGCGTACTCCCAGCCCATAAACTTCCAGTCGTCGTTTTGTCCAACGGCAGCATGGGAGGTATAGCTCGCTCCAGCGCCAGAAAGCTGTACGAAATCGCCCGTGGACTCATTGTACGGATCGTAGTGATACGCTTTGCCGCCGTTCACATCGTATTGAACGCCTGCCTTGGAAAACACGAGGTGCACTTTGTAGTGCTTTGTGACCTTGTCGACCTCAAAGCGATAGGTACCATCTTCCAATCTGGTCCAATGTGCGTCGTCGTCTGCGGAATAGAACTCGCCGTTGACAAAAGCACCGATAAAGACTGCCCCGTCATCGCGTTTGGCATCGACCATAAAGTAGGAGTTCTTCTCCTGTTTACCTACGTAGTTTTTGGCATACGTAAAGTCCGCTGTCTCGTTGTCGGAGTTATAAAAATACGTTCCGCTTCCGTTGGGCGTCGTGTACGTCTCGATGCGATAGAACTCCCTAAACGAGATATTGTCGAGGAAGTTGCCGATCGAATTGCTCCCGTTGGCCGTGTTGTAGGCCACAAAAGCAAAGACGCTCTGGTTTTGGCCATCCGGAATGGTGTAGGTATAGTCGTAGTCGACCTTTTTATTGTGCTCGAGCGCGTTGGAACCGTAGGAAGCCCAAGCGTCGTTTTCGGACGCCATGATCCACACGCACCATTTTTCGGTATGTTCCGCATCGGCCGTCCATGAGAACGCGCTTCCGCTGGACGCATTGGCAAATCCGCCCACTTTGTCAAACTTGGTTGAATACAGGATGATCTTTTTGCTGCAGCCCGATTGGGAAAAATTGGCCACATCCAAGCCGACATAGTTATCGACGCTCATTTGAATCCATTGAACAATTTGCTGGTACTGATCGAGTGCCTTTTGATTGTCCTTGTACGGCTCGTTTTCTTGTCGCGGACCGATGATAAGGGCCATGGCGTCTCGACCCGAGCGGCCGCGGTGGTCGAGCCCCCACTCGTACTGTTTTCCCGGCTCGGTCGTCACATATTGGTAGAGCGAACTCGCCTCGTGTGCGTTGAGCTCGGCTGCATAGTCACCATCGGAGGGCGTAAACGTAACAGAATGCCCAGCTGGGTCGATATAGTAGTCGTTCTGGGCAACGATCTCGATACGATGGTCTGTCTCGGTCGTACGCCAATGGGGCGAGCACAACGTAAACTTGCTGGGCCTCTGGTTCCCTAGATGTATATCCTCTTCAAAGCTGCCGTTAGCAATGTTCGTATTCTCGTTCTTAAGATTCGAGGTCGAGAACGCATAGCACGTGAGCGTTGTCATGGTCTCGGACGAATTTTCTTGATATACCTTGCCAAAGTCAGTATAAATGTCACGCGTGCCCTGCTTTTCCACGTGAACGTCATTGACCAGATTGCCAAACCACTCCCGGTATTGTTCGTTTGCCCCCGTAAGATTTGAATCGTAGCAAGTTAGTGCAAGCATCGTATTTTCGGACGCTGCGGTATAGACTGCCCGATAGGCAAACTCATCGTCTTGCTCGGGAAGCGCTCGATAATAGTGTGTACTGTTGGTGCCAAATGAGAACCAACCCTGTCCGTTAGAGCTTACGAGCCACACAGAAAGCGCAATGCGACCGTCGCCCTGCTCAAACGAGAAGTGGGATCCGTCGGCGCTGCTACCAGCAAAGCCGCCATTTGCAGCAAAGGAATCGCTGTAAACGGTGTACTGCTCAACGGTATTTCCCTGGGGCATCTTGCCCTGCGCCTTAAGCCAAGTCCGCAGCTGCATGAGCTGGTCTTGGCCTGCGTTGTTAACCGACAGATTCGCCTGTTGAGGACCCATCGTGAGCATCAGCACGTCATGTTCGGTTGCGGCGCGATGGTTGAGGCCCCACTCGTACGTGGAGCCGCTCTGGGTGGAAAAGGTGGTGTAGGTTGATCCGGGTTCAAAATAAGCATCGGTATCCTGTGGCTTAAGATTCCACGCAAGCGCAAAGTGATTACCGTTAGCTTGTTTGAGGTTTCTTTGACCGTTGAGGAGCTTCGTGGGGAGGTCGAGGTGCGACGCCTCGCCGATTCTCTTTCTCGGAGAGGTCGTCGACCAACCAGAAGCTTGGTTGGTAAAGGTTGGGTTCGCTATAAGGTTGCCATCGTCACCGTACGCACGCGAGGGCAACCCCCCCCCGACCATAACGAACGCACATAAGACCGCTAGCAACATCACAAAGCTGCGGCGCATCGACGCAATATGACCGAAAGGACCCTGCACGGGCGCACCCCCCCAGCCGCAGCCCGAGCATTCGAGCAAGCTGCACAAGTAGTTCGTTTAGGCCTTGTCATTCTACAACCAGCTCAGGGCAAAAGCAAAATTATACGTGACCGATTTGGAGTCATTTTTCGCACCTCATTTTTCGCATTGCGCAGGTAGGACGGCAAAAGTAGCCAAAAGAGCCCCGTCCCAGGTGAGCTAGGTGAGAAGCTGGGCCATGGCGTTGACGAATTTTTGGACTTGGAGGGTGGGCTCGAGCGGATAGTGCAAAAAGACCGGCACCTCACGGCCGCACAGGAACGGCACGCCCACAAAGGCCGGGTGCACCCCCGACCACGCCCCGCAGGTGAGCACCGCGTCGCCCTTTTCCTCCGCCTCGTTAAAGAGCGCAAAGTCAAAGCTGTCCACGTCGATCACGTCAACGCCGCCGTCGGCCAGAAGGTCGATGCGCAGACTGTCCATTGCGTCGTTGCCGTGGCGGAGCACGCGCAGGCGCATGCCCTCCAAGTCGGCGACCGTGATGCGCGTCTTACGCGCCAGCGGGCTCGTACGCGGCAGGTCGATATAAAACGGCACGTTAACGATGCGGAGCTTTTGGCAGGCATCACCCCAGCGTGGGGTCGAAAAACTCGACTGCACTACATCCACCTCGCGACCAAGGCTGCGCATGACGGATTCGCGCTCGTCATAGAGGTCGCTTACCGGCACGATCTCAAATCGCAGCGACGGTTCCAGATCGTGAATGTCCGACCACATCGACAGCGTTTGGCGCCCCGGGCACATCATCGACACGCCCAGACGCACGGCACCGCCATCGCCCGCCGCGCGTCTGGCACGGCGTAGCGCGTCCTCGGACTGCCGCATGATCGAGCGCGCGTCGTCCACCAGCAGGGCGCCGGCCGGCGTCACCTTGACACCCGAGTGCGAGCGCTCGAACAGCGTGATGCCGAACTCGGCCTCGAAGCCCGACACCTGCTTGACGAGTGCCGGGGTCGACACGCGCAATTTTGCCGCCGCACGCGAGAAGCTTCCCAGCTCCGCGGCGGCCGATATGGCCTCAAGTCGTCGATCGTACACGTCAATCTCCCGTTTTCGCGTCTGTGGCCACATGATGCCACAGGGGGTTGTTTTCGCAGGTCACGCGCTCAATTGAGAAAAACTGCATCGCACGGTGTAAACCTACGGTTAACGCCATTCTAACAAATATGCAATTCACCTGCGCAAATGCAAAGCATACGATAACCAGCGAAAACCACGTGGGTCGGTTAATGGGAGCGACCCACCGGGAGGCACAAGAAGGGAAGTTCCTATGAGCAATTGGCTTAAGCTCGAGGGCGATGTCTGCGCCGTGACTGGCGCGCTCGGCGGTATGGGCGCCGAGATCTGCCGCGAGTTCGCCCGCAATGGCGCCAACGTCGTCCTGCTCGACCTGGACAAGGAGAAGGTCAAGGCCGCTGCCGCCGACCTCGCTGCCGAGTTTGGCATCCACGCCGAGGGTTACAAGATGAACGCCACCGACGAGGCCGAGGTTCAGGCTGCCGTCGACGCCACCATCGCCAACTTCGGCCGCGTCGACGTCCTCGTCAACACCGCCGGCATCCTGCGCTTCGCCGCCATGGAGGACCTGCCGCTGAGCGACTGGGAGCAGGTGCTCAACGTCAACCTCACCGGTTACTTCATCACCTCGCAGCGCTTTGGTCGCGAGATGATCAAGGCCGGCCAGGGTCGCCTGGTGCACATCTCGACCGTCGCCAGCCACTCCCCCGAGACGTTCTCGGGCGTGTACAGCTCCACCAAGGCCGGCGTGAACATGATGTCCAAGATGCTCGCCGCCGAGTGGGGCCCCTACGGCGTCCGCTCCAACTGCGTCGAACCCTGCTTCGTCAAGACCCCCATGTCGGCCAACTTCTACGCCGACCCCGAGGTCGAAAAGAGCCGCAGCCGTCTGATCGCCACGCGCCGCATCGGCGAGGTCAGCGATATTGCCAACGCCGTCATGTTCCTGGCGTCCAAGCGCTCGGACTTTACCACCGGCGACGCCATCAAGGTCGATGGCGGCTTCTCCAACATGATGGGCGACCTCACCGCCAAGCCCGGCGGCCGTCGCGCCTATGCCGACAACTACCTTAAGAACAAGGGTGTCGAGCTCTGGTCCGATGAGTCCGGCGTCGCCAAGCCGACTGACCAGTAAACCAACCTGACAGGGAGGTCCCGCGGATACGACCGCTCCTCCCCCGTATCGATCAGAAAGAGTCCAATGGCTTCCACCAACTCCAACAAGGGTCGCGCCGTCGTGCTTTCCGCCGCATGCGTCACCATGTTCTTCATCAGCTCCATCGCGCTGTATTCCGTCGTGAGCAAGAACCTGCTCGCCGTCTACCCCGAGTGGTCCAGCGCCCTTACCTGGGCCTTCCCGGTCTTTCAGACCATCATGGCCGTGACGGGCATCTTCGCCGGCCGCATCTCCGATAAGATCGGCCCGCGCAACGTCGTGATCGCCGCCGCCGTGTGCTACGGCGTGGGTTGGTTCATGTCCGGCACCGTCACCGAGCCGTGGCAATTCTACCTGTGGTTCTCGCTTGTCGCCGCCATCGGCAACGGCCTGGGCTATAACCCGGCGCTCACCACCGGCCAAAAGTGGTTCATCGACAAGAAGGGCCTCGCCTCCGGCATCACCCTGGCCGCTTCGACCGCCGGTCCCGCTGTGCTGTCCCCGGTGCTCGCCTCGCTGCTCATCCCGAGCCTGGGCATCTTTGGCGCCCTTAAGGCGCTCGGCGTCATCTTCTTTGTGATGATCGCCGCCTCCGCCCTGTTCCTGAAGGCCCCCGAGGCCGGTTGGCTGCCCGAGGGCTTCGAGGCCCCCAAGGGCGGCGCGCATGCCGGCACCTTCGGCGACCTCACCCCGGGCGAGATGGTCAAGACCCCGCGCTTCTGGGTCCTCATCGTCACCTTCGCCTTTGCCGCCACCGCGGGCACCCTGCTCGTGGGCAAGGTTGCCTCCATCGCCGCCGTCCAGCTCTTCGCCGACCCCACGAGCGCCGCGGCCGTCGCCCTCGGCGGTGTGGTGGTCTCCGTCAACACCTGCGCCAACCTGGTTGGCCGTCTGTCCTTTGGCCAGATCATCGACAAGCTCGGCGCCTATAAGTCGCTGCTCATCAGCCTTGTCGTCACCATCGTCGCACTCGTCATCATGTCGATGAGCTTTACGCAGGCCATGTTCTTTGTTGCGCTCGCCCTGCTCGGCTTTAGCTTTGGCGCCCTGCTCGTCATCTACCCGCCGCTCACCGGTGGCGCCTTTGGTACCAGCAACATCGGTGTCAACTACGGCATCATGTTTTTGGGCTATGCCGCTTCCACCTGGATCAGCCAGCCCATCACCGCCGTGCTGTATCACGCCGAGGCCGGCAGCGCCGCCTACCAGCAGTCCTTCTACGGCGCCATTGTGATCGCCGCCATCGCCGTCGTGCTCACCGTCTACATGATGGTCTCCGACAGCAAGAAGAAGTCCGCCTAGTTTTACCGATGCGACAAAGGGACGGCCCCTTTGTCGCATTCCACCGGTCACCAGTATTTAAGGAGTCGAAATGTCTGAGCTCAACCCCGTCCGCATTGCCGTTATCGGCGCCGGCGCCATGGGCCGCAACCACATCCGCTTTGTCACCGAGGAGCCCGAGGCCGAGCTCGTCGCCATCGCCGACGCCTTTGAGGGCGCCCGCGCCACGGCCGAGGCCGCCGGCGTGCCGTTTTACACCGATCACGCCCAGATGATGGACGAGGTCAAGCCCGAGGCCGTCATTATCGCCACCCCCAACGACCTGCACCTGGGCGTTGCTCGCGAGGCTGTGAAGCGCAATATCGTGCCGTTGGTCGAAAAGCCGATCTCCAACGACCTGGAGGATGCCCAGGCTTTCGCTGCCGAGGCCGAGACCGCCGGCGTGCCCGTGCTCGTGGGCCAGCACCGTCGCCACAACCCCTTCGTCAACAAGGCCAAGGAGATCATCGAGTCCGGCGAGCTGGGCAAGCTCACCGTATCGAGCTTCCACTACATGATCTATAAGAATGACGAGTACTTCGACGTCGAGTGGCGCCGTAAGAAGGGTGCCGGCCCGATCCTGGTCAACCTGGTTCACGACGTCGACCTGCTCCGCTACCTGCTGGGCGAGCCCGTTGCCGTCCAGGGTATGCAGTCCAGCGCCGCCCGCGGTTTTGAGACCGAGGACTCCGCCGTGGTCAACGTCCGTTTTGCCGATGGCGCGCTCGCAAGCATGACCATCTCCGACGCCACCGCCAGCCCCTGGAACTGGGAGGCAACCGCTCGCGAGGATCCGCAGTACCGCCCCTTCGACGCCGACGCCTACTTTATCGGCGGCACTAAGGGCGCCCTGTCGCTGCCCCGCCTGCACCAGTTCTCTTACGACGGCGCCTCCAACTGGCACAAGCCGCTGCAGATGGAGATTCCGGCCGTCGACCCGGCACTGCCGCACAAGATGCAGCTCAAGCACTTTGTGAAGGTTGTCCGCCGCGAGGTCGAGCCCGTCGTGACCCCCGCCGATAACGTCAAGACGCTCACGCTGCTTAACGCTATCAAGGAGGCCGCCGAGACCGGCCAGCTCGTCGAGCTGTAATGCTTTAGGGCGAGCCGCGGCAGACTCCCCGCCGAGCGCCTTGGCCCGCCGCCAACAAGCCCCTCTTCTTTACCCCGCGAGCAGCCTCCTGCCCGCGGGGCATTTTGCTACCTTGCCGACGATTTTTCTGGGGCGGGGGCCATTTTGCGCCTCAGTCTGATTCGTTCGCCACGAAATGGGCCTATCTACTACGTTTAACCGATCGCCCTCAAGCATGCCGAATTTCGCGAGATAAAAACCGCAGGTAAACGGCTTGCCGACTTTCGGAAAACCCAGGTATGGTCAGCCCCTACGGGTAAAACGTAGTAGATAGGCCGTTTTCGTGGCGCGGCCCCAAAACAGCCTTTTGGGACGGGTGGTATCCTTGGTAGCCCTGTGCTGCAAACGCACCTTAAACGCAAGGAGTCCCATGGATCTTATCGCCCAGCTCGCCCACGAGCTCAACCTTAAGGCCGCCAACATCGAGGCGGCCGTCAAGCTCATCGACGAGGGCAACACCATCCCCTTTATCTCGCGCTACCGCAAGGAAGCCACGGGCGGCATGGACGACGTCGCCCTGCGCGCACTCGACGAGCGCCTGTCCTACCTGCGCAATCTTGAACAGCGCAAAGAGGACGTCATTCTGCTCATCGACGCCCAGGGCAAACTTACGCCCGAGCTCGAACAGCAGATTCGCGAGGCCACGCAGCTCCAGCGTGTCGAGGACCTCTACAAGCCCTACCGCAAAAAGCGCATGACCCGCGCGCAGAAGGCCCGCGAGGCAGGTCTGGAGCCGCTTGCCAACATGATCATCATGCAGGCATCCGCCAAGGGCAGCGCGCTCGACGCCGCCGCGGCCTACGTCAACGAGGAAGCCGGCTTCGACACGCCCGAGAAGGCGCTCGCCGGCGCGGCGGACATCGTGGCCGAGACGGTGGCCGAAGACCCCGAGAACGTCGCCGACCTGCGCGCCTTTACGCAAAACACCGCCGACATCATCGTCGAGGCCACCGACCCCGCCGAGAAGACCCCCTACGAGCCGTACTACAGCTATGATGAGCCGCTGCGCCGTATTCCCAACCACCGCGTGCTGGCTATCGACCGCGGTGAGCGCGAGGGCAAACTCCGCGTGCGCGTGAACGTCGACGGCGCTGCCGCCACGGCGCGCCTCGGCAGCCGTTGGCCCCGACGCCAGGGCGTCTTCGCGCCCGTCTTTGACGCCGCCATCGCTGACGGCTACAAGCGCCTCATGGCCCCCTCGCTGGAGCGCGAGGCCCGCGCCAAGCTCACCGTTCGCGCCCAGACCGAGGCCATTAATGTCTTTGCCAAGAATCTCGAGGGCCTGCTCTCGGCACGCCCCGTGCGCGGCGCCCGCGTGCTCGCGCTCGATCCGGGCTACCGCACCGGCTGCAAGGTCGCCGTCATGGACGAGACCGGCAAGCTGCTCGACCACGGCGTGGTCTATCCCACCAAGCCGCGCCACGACGTCGCCGGCACCAAGCGCGAGCTCGCCCGCCTCGTCAAGAAGGACGGCGTCAACACCATCGTCATCGGCAACGGCACCGCCAGCCGCGAGACCGAGGAAGTCGTCTCGGAGTTCATTGCCGAGCAGGCGCCCAGCCTTCGCTATACCATCGTCAACGAGGCCGGCGCGTCGGTGTACTCCGCCTCCGAGCTCGCCAGCCAGGAGTATCCCGACCTGGACGTCACCGTGCGCGGCGCCATGAGCCTGGGCCGCCGCCTGCAGGACCCGCTGGCAGAGCTCGTCAAGATTCCGCCCCAGTCCATCGGCGTTGGCCAGTACCAGCACGACCTTGACCAGGCAGAGCTTTCGCGCACCCTGGGCCACGTGGTGGAGGACGTCGTCAACCGCGTGGGCGTCGACGTAAACACCGCGAGCGCGAGCCTGCTGGGATACGTATCGGGCATCACGCCGAGCGTGGCCAAGAACATCGTGGCCTACCGCGAGGAAAACGGCGCCTTTACCGATCGCCGCCAGCTTAAGAAGGTCCCCAAGCTGGGGCCCAAGGCATATCTCAACGCCGCGGGCTTCCTGCGCATCAGCGGCGGCAAGAACCCGCTCGACGCGACAAGCGTCCACCCCGAGAGCTACGAGGTGGCCACGTCCGTCCTGGAGCGCGCCGGTGTGGCGGCCAGTGAACTCAGCCGCGGCGGCGTGCCCGATATCGAGCGCCGCCTGGGCAGCATCTCGGCGCTGGCAAGCGACCTGGACTGCGGCACCCTCACGCTCATCGACATCGTCAACGAGCTCAAAAAGCCCGGCCGCGACCCGCGCGACGATGCGCCCGAGGTGGTCTTTAGCCGCTCGGCACTTTCTATTGACGACCTGGAACCCGGCATGGAGCTCAAGGGCACGGTGCGCAACGTCGTCGACTTTGGCGCGTTCGTCGACGTCGGCGTGCACCAGGACGGCCTCGTACACATCTCCAAGCTGGCCAACCGCTTTGTCAAGCACCCGAGCGACGTGGTACGCGTCGGCGACACGGTCAAGGTGTGGGTAGAGAAGGTCGACCGCGACCGCAAAAAGATCTCCCTGACCATGGTGCAGGGGAAGTAAACCGCCAAAGCAAGGGTCCCCCCGGTAGCGACGTGCAAAATCGCGAGTATTCTGCAAATTCCGCCGTTCCGGATGCCCCTCAGAGGCGAAAAAGCAAAAACAGCCCCCGTTTTAGCGTCGTCAGAGCCAAAACGGGGGCTGTTCCGTGCTTTATCTAGCTGGTAAAAGCCTTTACCTTGCTGAATACTCTCAATTTTGCACGGCGCAGGCGGGGGTACCTTTGCCCACGGCAGGATATGGAAACCAATCACCAACCTACTGGCAAGTTCGTGTCGGCAGCCCCGGCCTTTCCTTTGCCTGGCGCGACCCTCGCGAAGCGAGTGAGCGATAGAGGAAAGGAAAGGCCGGGGCGAACAACCCTCGGAGCAGCCAGTGCTCACGTTACGGCAGGATATGGAAACCGAGTGCCGCGATATCTTTGGCAAAGCCGCGGACGGTGTCGAGCGAGACCTCGTACGGGTCGCGACCGATGTTCTTGCGCTTGGCCAGGATGCTGTTGGGCACCGTGATGATCTGGCAACCGCAGGCCTCGGCCTGGTAAATGTTGATAAGCTCACGCGTGGACGCCCACAGGACCTCGCAGTTGGGCTTAGCGGCGGCCTTCTTGACCGACTCCGTCACAAACGGAATGGGGTCGACGCCGGTGTCGGCGATACGGCCGGCAAAGAGCGAGATGATGGACGGCGTCTCGGCGTCAACGGCCTCGACCATCTCGTCGACCTGCTCGGGCGTAAAGACAGTGGTGACGTTGACCTTGATGCCATCGGCCGAAAGCTTGCGGACCAGCTCGGCGGTGGACTCACCCTTGGTGGTCACGCACGGAATCTTGACGTAGACGTTGTCGGCCCAGGTAGCGATCTCGCGGGCCTCGACCTCCATGGTCTCGACGTCATCGGCAAAGACCTCAAACGAGACGGACACATCGGTGATGTGAGCCAGAACCTCCTTGGCAAACGCGCGGTAATCCGTCACGCCACCCTTCTTCATAAGGGACGGGTTGGTCGTGAAACCCTGAACGTTGCCGTTCTCGTACATGTCGAGCATGCCCTCGAGGTTTGCACCGTCAGCGAACACCTTGATTGCCATCTGCCTGATTCCTTTCGTTAGCATACGGCCGATAAACTGCTAAACACTTTACCTATGTTTATCAAGGCGTGAGCTGCGGGTTTTTATCTTCTCGGCGAACGGTATAAACGCTTTAGTGTTTGGTTTGATAAATCGATTGAGCATGCAAAAGCAAAGAGCCGCAGTTTAGGCAAACGTCAGAATGCGGGATTCATTAGATGAGGCCGAAATGCTGCATGGCGGTGACGGTGCCGTCGTGTGCGACATCGTCAGTCACGTAGTCGGCGACCGCTTTGACCTCGGACATGGCGTTGCCCATGGCGACAGCCGTCTCGACGGCAGCGAGCATGCCCAGGTCGTTGCCCGAATCGCCAAAGCCAAAGGTGCGCGCATTTCCCTCGCGGCCCAGATACGCCAGCGCTCGCGCCACGCCCACGCCCTTGTTGATGCCCTTGGGGCTCAGCTCGCGATTCCGACCACCGGTATTGCACAGCTCAAACTCGCGATCGATAAAGCCGTCATCGTTGGCAACGCGAGCCAAACTGGGCACATTGAGGCATACCTTGCCCACGCGCAGACTGCCGTCGACGCGCATTTCCTCGGCGCTGTGCACCACAGAAGTGCCGATCAGAGACGACTGCTCAACACCCGCGGGTTCCAGGGCAAAAGTAGCCACGTTGGTCTCGAAAAAGGCCTCAATCCCTGCCGCGGCCATACGGCGTGCAAGCTCCTCGATAACGTCCTCGCCAAAGCAGTCCTCATGCACCACGCGGCCCTCGACCTCGAGCGTGGCGCCCGCCATGGCAACGACACCCGCGGGGTCGAGCGCACGCAAGCTGTCCGCGATGAGCCACAGGGGGCGACCCGTGCAGATAAACGCCTTGTGCCCCGCGTCGCGCAGACGATGAAACGCCTCGACGACCATCTGCGAGGGGCGAACCGCCGAAAAGTCCTTATCGGTCATATCGTCGGGATCGAACGACGTCAGCGTGCCGTCCACGTCAAAAAAGAGCACGGCGGAATCGGGGCACGCATCAATCATATGGGTTCCTTTCGAGGATAAGGGCAAACGAAGCATCCATCATATAATGAAGCGACGCAACCAGAGAGGTCACCCATGGAATTTTACGCAAGCTGCCCCGAGGGCTTTGAGTCCGCACTCGCCGATGAGCTTAAACGCCTCGGGCTTTCGCATGTTCGCCGGCTGAAGGGCCGCGCTACATTTGAGGGCGAGCTCGAGCAAGGCTACCGAGCATGCCTGTGGTCGCGCCTGGCGAGCCGCGTGTTCGTGGTGCTCGGGCGCTTTGAGGCGCAGAATGCCGATGAACTGTACGATAGCGTTTACGACATCGCCTGGGAGAGCATCGTCCGCCCCGGCGCCACCATCGCCATCACAGCCCGCGGCGTGACCGAGCAGCTGCGCAACACGCGCTTCTCGGCCCTGCGCGCCAAAGACGCGCTGTGCGACCGTCTGGCCGAGACCACGGGCCGTCGCGCCGACGTCGATGCTGCCGACCCCGACGTTCACCTGCTGCTTTCGCTGCGCCAGCGCCGCGCGAGCATCAGCCTGGACCTTTCAGGCGACCCGCTGTTCAAACGCCTGCCGCCCGCAGCGACCCGCGCCGGCGAGGGCGCGCACGTGCTGCGCCCCGACTACGCCGCCCTGGTGCTGGCGCAGGTCGGCTGGACCGCACTGTGCGAGCGCGAGCTGACGGCCGATGATTACGAAAACGAAGCGCTGCCTACGCTGATCGACGCCTCGTGCGCCGGCGGCGGTCTGCTGCTGGAGGCCGTGAACATTCTGACCGACCGCGCCCCGGGCGCCGCACGCGAGCGCTGGGGCTTTGAGGGCTGGCAGCTGCACGACGCCGCCCTGTGGGAGCAGCTGCTTGCCGAGGCGCGCGAGCGCGAGACCGCGGCGCGTGAGCGCCAGGCGCGCATCGTCGCCGTGGACATTGACCCCGCCGCCCGCAAGACTGCCGAGCGCATGGTCAAGTGCGCCGGCTACAAGCGTTTTGTCGACTTTTGCGCTGCCAAGCCAGCCACCGTGCTGGACCACGCGGGCGCCGTCGCCGGTGCCGCCGTGGTCGCGGACACCACCGAGACCCCGCTTTCGCTCATGCACGACGCCATGACGCTGGTCGGTGAGCTGCGCCGCGCGCCCGAGCTTTCCGCGGCGCCGGTCGCCGCGCTCACCCGCGATGGATTGCTGGCCCGCGCGCTCCACGCCGAGCCCGAGCGCTCGATCGCCGTCATGCCCAATAACGAGGAGGCAACTATTGAGGTTTGGCCCTCGCTCGACCACGCCGCCGCGGCGTTTGAGGCTTCGACCAGTGCGGATGCCGAGGCCGAGGTTGCGGATGCCAACGAAGTCAACGACAACGCCGCCAACACCCCCATGCCCGAACCTGCCGCCATGCTCGACCTGGGCGACGGCAAGCCGCTGCCCGTGCTCATCCCCGAGTCCGAGCAGTTCGCCAACCGCCTGCGTAAGAATGCCCGTCTGCGTCGCAAGTGGGCCAAGCGCGAGGGCGTGAGCTGCTACCGCGTCTACGATGCCGACCTACCCGACTACTCCGCCGCCATCGATCTGTACGAGGGCTGCCCGCAGACGCCGGGCCGCTGGCTCGTCATCGCCGAGTACGCCGCGCCTAAGACCATCGATCCCGCGCTAGCCCAGGCCCGCATGCTCGACATCTTGGCCATCGCGCCGCGCATCCTGGATGTTCCGGCCGAGCATGTGCACGCCAAGGCCCGCATGCGCTCGCGTGGCGGCTCGCAGTACGGCAAGCAGGGCGCCGGTAAGGGCGCATCAGGCGAGCGCGCCAACATCGCTCGCCGTCGCCTGCCGCTCATCGAAGAGGGCGGACTCACCTTTGCCGTCAACTTTGACGATTATCTGGATGTGGGCATCTTCCTGGATCACCGCGTCACCCGCAACCTGGTGCGCGAGCACGCCAAGCAGGCGCGTCGCTTCCTCAACCTGTTTGCCTATACCGGCACCGCCACCTGCTACGCGGCGGACGGCGGCGTCGAGGAGACCGTGACGGTCGACCTCTCCAACACCTACCTGGACTGGGCCGAGCGCAATATGCGTCAGAACGGCTTTGTGGGGCCGCAGCATCACTTTGTGCGCGACGACGTGCTCGCCTGGATTCGTGACCAGCGCCAGACGCGCAACCGCTGGGACCTGATCTTTGTCGACCCGCCCACGTTCTCGAACTCGTCCAAGATGGGCCGCCGTACCTGGGATGTCCAACGCGACCATGTTGAGCTTTTGGCCGGCGTATCGCGCCTGCTCGCACAGGGTGGACATGCCATCTTTAGCTGCAACCTGCGTGGCTTCCGTCCCGAGACGCGCAAGCTCGCACGCGCGGGCGTGGTGCTGGAGGACATTACGGCACAGACCATCCCCGAGGACTTCGCGCGCAACCAGAAGGTGCACCACTGCTATATCGTGCGCCGCCTGCCCATCGAGGATGCCATGGCCGAGGTCGGCTTTAGCGCCGAGGAGATTGCAGAGCGAACCGAGGAACTGCGCAATCCCGAGGCCCGCAAGCCCCGTGCGGCAGTACCCGCGCACGCGCAGGCCGGCAACGGCAAGTCGAACTTTGCCGGCAAACCCTCTCCTGCCGGCAAGCTCAAAAAGAAGAAGTTCTACGCCAGCAAGCCCAAGGGCAAATAAAAAAGTTGCGGTGGAATACGGACTGTTTTGCCTGGAATTAGGCAAAGTTAGACCGTATTTCACCGCAACTCATATTGGGACGGTGGTTGGCGATCTAGCCTTGGGTAACTAGGCGGTAGCCAATGCCTACGTGGGTTTGGATGTAGCGCGGATGCGCGGGGTCGGACTCGATCTTCTTGCGCAGCGTGCCCATAAAGACGCGCAGGCTCGCCAGGTCGCTCTTGGTTGCCGTGCCCCAAATCTCGTGCAGGATAGACTGGTGCGTGAGCACCTTGTCGGCGTTATGCGCCAGCAGGCATAGCAGTTTGTACTCGATCGGCGTCAGATGCAGCTCCTCGCCATCCATCGTGGCGATGCCGGCATCAAAATCGATATGCAGCTCACCGGTATCGAACGAGCCCTCGGAGGCAACGCCGCCCGTTTGCGCATACGAAAGGCGCCTGAGTGTCGTACGAATGCGCGCGAGCAGCTCCTCGACCGAAAACGGCTTGGTCAGGTAGTCGTCGGCTCCGGCATCGAGCGCGCGGATCTTGTCCGCGTCCTCGCTGCGCGCCGAAACCACGATGATCGGCATGCCCGACCATGCGCGCACCGACTCCACCACCTTGACGCCGTCCATATCGGGCAGGCCCAGATCGAGTAGCACGATGCTCGGCGCCTGCGACGAGGCAGCGGCAATAGCGGCATGGGCGGTCTCCACGGCCATATGGCGCAAGCCGTGCGCCTCGAGCGCGGCAACGATAAGGTTGCGAACGGCGGGGTCGTCCTCAACGACCAAGATGAGCGGTTTTACGGCAGAGTTCGGCACAGCGTTACTCCCTATCAAACGAAACGTCGGCGACGGGAAGCTCAATCGTAAAGACCGAGCCGTGCGGGTCCGCCGCGGCAACCTCTATGCTACCGCCATGCGCCAATGCAATGGAGCGGCAGAGCGAAAGTCCCAGGCCCACGCTACGGTGGCTGTCGGCCAAACCGTGGTTGGCGGTGTAGAACGACTCAAAGATTCGCTCGCGGTCCTCGGGCGCAATGCCCGGGCCGTCATCGGCCACCGAGCACGCCACGCGTCCATCGTCGACGCCAATCGAAATCACGATATGCGAGCCTGCGGGCGTATAGGTGATGGCATTGTTCACCAGATTGACCACCAGCTGCACCATCAGGCGCGCATCGACGTTAACGAGCGCCGGCTCGTCGCACGGCACCACCTTAAGGTCGTGCTCGCGCACGGCCGGACTTACGTGGCGCAGCGCCTCCTCGACGATATCGTCCATAAGCTCGAGCGTAGTCGACAGATGCATGCCGCCACCCTCGAGTTTGGTGATGGCGAGCAGATTCTCGACGGTGGCGTTGAGCCACAGCGCATCCGAGCGAATGGATAGAAGCAGGCCGCGGCGCGTCTGGGCATCGAGCACCGCGGTGCCGGTCGAGCCCTGATCGAGCAGCACGTCGGCATTTCCCGAAATACTGGTAAGCGGCGTGCGCAGATCGTGCGAGATGGAGCGCAGCAGGTTGGCGCGCAGCTGTTCGTTTTTGGCGAGCACCGCCGCTTCTTCGCGGGCCTCCATGGCGCGGGCGCGATCGAGCGCCAGCTCGCCTTCACTCACGATGGCATCGGCAAGTGTCCGTTCCTCATGTGTCAGCACGTCTGGCTCGGCAACGATAGCCAGCACGCCCACCACCGAGGCGGGGTCGCCCGAGCGCACGAAGCCGTCGCCTGTGCGAACCGTCAGGTAGATGCCATAAAACGCCGATCCGCCATAGGTGGCATCGAGCGGCGTACCCACATAGGCGGACGCCGAGAGCCGCGGCGGCATCTGCGGCGCCAGCTCGTGCACCGGGGCGGCATCGCCCACGGCCGTGTACGTCGCACGCGGCAGCAGGTCATCGCCCTCGGCGTCGGCGCTGTACCACACGACCGGACAGCCCGAAAGACGCGCCAGCTGCGTGGCCATGGCGTGAACGATCTGATGCTGATCGGCGCACCGCTGCAGCATGCGGTTGGTCTCGAGCACCATATGCGTGCGGCGGTCGCTGGCGGCAGCCTGTGCCAAGGCGCGGCGCAGGGCCAACGCAATCGAGCTCGACACAAGCGAAACCACGAACATGATGAAGAACATGCCGGGATAGCCGCGGTCGATAAGCGACAGCGAGTAGCGCGGGTCGACAAACAAAAAGTTGTAGAGCGCCACGGCGGCAGCCGAGCTCAGCAAGCAATACAGGCGACTCCAGGTAAAGAATGCGCACAGCTGAACGGCGAACACATAGACGATCATGATGCTCGGCGCGAGACCCGGATGGTCGAGCAGCGCGCCCACAATCGTCGCCGCGACCAGCAGCCCCACCGATACGCAGGCGTCATACAGAGGAGTGCGGCGCGTCAGCGTTGTGCGCCGCCACCAAAAGCTATCGGCAATATCGCCGTCCGTACGGACGTCCATCAGCGTCCCGCCCCTCTCTCAAAAACAAAAACCACCACAAAGGGGACAGGCACCCTTGTGGTGGTTTCCCCTTGTGGTGGTTCCAAGTGTAAAGCCTTCTACGACCGGCAGTCGCTAGACAAACAGCACGTGCGCGAGCAGGGCGCACACGCACACCGCTCCAAATACCAGTGCCACGATCGAAATCACGCGATCGGCCATGTCCATGCTGGCACGATTCGTAAAGAACCGATCTTCGGCGGCGTCGGCGCGCGCCTCGCGCACCATCTCGGCAACCACCTCGCGGCTATCAAGCATCTTTGCGTCCATGTTTGCCTCCTCGGTCTCAATCTTGCCCATCGAAAACCAACTCCGTGCAGCCTGTCGGCGCCTACGGCCGCTCGTTGGGAGCCAGGCGCTGCATCTTATTCACGGCCTTGAACTTGGTGAACAGCGGCACGTACTCAAAGCTCACGTTGGAGTTCTCCAGGCCGTACCAGCGTGCAGGCGTGCCGGCGGCGCGGCGGATGATGTACTTGAGCGTGATGGCCGTACGCTCGCTGGGCTCCACATCGCTTTCGGGCGCCAGAAGCTTACGGATCAGGACGAACTTGAACGTGCCGATGTTACCCGGATCCTTGTAGACCGAGTAGTCATGCGTCTGCGGCGGCAGCTCGCCGGTGGCAGCCAGGTCCTGAACAACCTGACGCAGGTAGGCATTGACGCGCTGGTTGATCTTGTAGCCCAGGTACAGATGCACGCGGAACACGTAGTCGGTGCCGAACGTCTCGACCGAATAGGCAAAGGTGTGCGGTTCGTCCATGGTCTCGACATTCACAAACCACCAGGCGCGGGCGCGCTTGGGATGCTTATCCAAGATCGAGTAAACGATATCGCGGTCGATGTAGTCGGTATGGGTGTCCTTGGTCAGGTACACGATGTTGTCGCTCACGAGCTCGTAACGGTCGTCGTCGCGCAGGCGCTTGAGCTGCGGCAGGTAGCTGCGCAGCGGCAGTAGCGTAAACTGGCGCTGCTCGACCGCCGTGCCGTTGTACCAGCACACCATAATGCCCATGATGAGTGCAGCCATAAGGATGGTGAAATAGCCGCCGTGGAAGAACTTGGTGAGCGAACTCACAAAGAAGAAGCCTTCGAGCAAAAGGAAGAAGGCCACGAAGATCCACGGAGCAACCTTGAGCTTGCGTTCCTCGTGCAGGTAGAAGAAGAGCAGCAGCGTGGTGCACATCATGGTCAGCGTAATGGCAAGGCCGTAGGCGGCTTCCATATGCGCCGAGTTCTGGAACAGCAGCACCACGATGACGCAGCCCACGAGCATGACGTTGTTGACCATGGGGATGTAGAGCTGGCCCTTGGTCTCGGCAGGATAGAAGACCTGCATGTGCGGCATAAGGTCCAGACGGCTGGCCTCGGACACCAGCGAGAATGCGCCGGTGATGAGCGCCTGCGAGGCAATGATGGCCGCGACGGTGGAAAGGCCGACGGCAAAGGGACGCAGGCCCGGGGTGAGCATCTGGTAGAAGGGGTTGAGGTCGGCGATACCCATGAGCTCGGGGTTGGCGGCGTTGTTGATAAGCCACGCGCCCTGGCCCATATAGGAAAGCAGCAGACAGCACTTAACGAACGGCCAGGTGGCGTAGATGTTGCCGCGGCCCACGTGGCCCATGTCGGAATAGAGCGCCTCGGCACCGGTGGTGGCAAGGAAGCAGCTGCCCAGAATCATGATGCCCGCGTGGTTGTTGGGGCTCAACAAAAAGCCGATGCCACGCAGCGGGTTGAGGCACAGCAGCACCGCGGGGTGCTGGAAGACAAAGAACAGACCCGTGCCGCCCAAGAACAGGAACCACAGCGTCATGATGGGGCCAAAGGCGTGACCGATCTTGGCCGTACCGATACGTTGTACCAAGAAGAGCGCGATGATGATGGCAAGCGTGATGGCCACGACACGGCCCTGATCGTCACCCAACACAGCATGGACCGCCGGGATGGTGCGCAGGCCCTCGATGGCCGTGGTAACGGTAACGGCCGGCGTCAGGATGCCGTCGGCGAGCAGCGCGGCGCCACCCAGCATGGCGGGGATGATAAGCCACTTGCCACAGCGCTTGACCAGGCTGTACAGGGCAAAGATGCCGCCCTCACCATGGTTATCGGCGCGCAGCGAGATGAGCACATACTTGATGGTGGTCAGCAGCGTGACCGTCCACACGACAAGGGAGAGCGCGCCAAGCACGAACTCCTCCGTCACGCTTCCGATGCCGCCGTTGCCGGCAACGAGCGCCTTGGTTACATACATAGGGCTGGTGCCGATATCGCCGTACACCACGCCCAGCGTGACGAGCATCGCCGAGATGCTCACAGGAATCGCAGCGTGCGAGGCTGCCTCCTTGGCCTTTTGTTCCATAAGCCGGTTTCCTCCCAACTTTAATGTTCGAAGGGATTATAGGCAATCGGCCCATGTTTTAATGCACTGTTTTCCCAGCTAGATAAAGATTTATACAGTCTTTAAGCTACCGCGGCGATATGGAATGTAACAAAGGGGCTGCCCCCTTGTCACATTCGTCATTTTCCAAGCCAGTTTTTGAACCACCATTCCATGGATCGGCTCATCTCGGCCATAAAGGGACTCGTGTGCTTGCGGGTATAGATGTCCACGACGCGCTCCCCCACCTCGCGGGCATGCGGGCGAAACATCGCATCCATCTCGGCCACCTGCGCGTCCATGGTCGCGGCATCCGCACGGCAGTAGCGCTCCTCGTGCACCAGGTTCACCACGGGGTGCGCGATTGCCGGGCGCTCCTTACGGGGCGTGCCGATGATGAGCATCGATAGCGGCATGGTATAGGGCGGCAGATTGAGCAGCTCGGCAACTTCCTCGGCATTCTCGACGATATCACCGATGTAGCAGCTCCCCAGCCCCAGGGCCTCGGCGGCAACCACGGCGTTTTGCGCGGCGATCACGGCGTCCTGGGCCGCGATGGCAAAGTCGCCCAAACCCGGCGCGCGGCGGGGCGCCTTGCCCGTACGCTCGACAAACTCGGGCTCAAAGCAGCCCACGTGCTCAAACAGATCGATCCACTTGGCATAATCGACCACAAATATTAGTGCCCAGGGCGCCTTGGCGATCATGGGCTGGTGGTCGCACAGGTCGGCCAGACGGTCCAGCGTAGCCTGCTCGCGAATGCTTACGATGGAATACATCATCATGGCGCCCGCCGACGGCGCGCGACTCGCCGCATGCAGGATCGCCGCGCGCTGCTCGTCGGTCACCGCCACGGGTCGACCCTCGTCATCGTGCGCAAAGGCACGCGTGGAAGAACGGTGTTCCAAGATGTCCAGCACCGCGTTGCCCGTAGCCTCGACCGGATAGCCGCCGGCGTCCACGCCCGCGAGTCCACCGCAGCACTCAACGTCCGTCTTGCAAACCTGCTCGCTCATCGCCTCATCCTCGTCATTTCTTTAAGAAGCCTTTACGTTTCCGTGTAATTCCCGTCCATTATCGCGCAGGTCGACACTCCATTGCGCAACACCGCCACACCCGCGCGTTATTATGGCTGGTTATTGTGCGCAGCCCTCAAACGCTGCGCATATCTTGGTAACAATCGGGTAAACCCCCGCTTTCGTAGGTTTTAGTTTGTGAGGAGTCTCAGCATGTTCGCAGCCGCCATCTCGCTCATCGGTCTTGCGGCGACCGTCTACCTTGTTTTGCGCGAGGCCAAGGCCATTCGCGCTCAGTCGGGCACCGTCACCAAGGGCGCCATCGCCTGGAGCGTCGCCTTCGGCCTGTTCCAGCTCTTCTTGACCGTCTGGGGCGCCATTGGCCTCGTCGCCCAAAACGAGCCGCTCGCCTTTGTGGTGCTCATCCTGACCAATGCCATTCTCACCGGTTGCGCTTGGGCCAGCATCGCCCGCGACCGCATCGCCCCGCGCGTCTTTGCGTTCGCCAAGCCCGACGCCCCCGCCCCCACCGGCAAGCTCGCCCGCCTGCGCGGCGCCTTTGTGGGCAAACCGCTCGTCGCCGCCGTCCTGTGCCTGCTGCTCGCCGGCGTCTTTGCGCTGCTGGGCATGGAGGTCTCGTCCAACCACGACTTTACCTGGGTCTACCCCCTGTGCATCCTGCTCGAGTGGGCCATCATCACCGTGCTCATGGTCGGCCTGTTCTTCCTGTTCCAGCGCCACGGCGCAGCTCCCGCGATCCTGGCCTTTGCCCTCTTTGTCCTGGGCATTGCCGAGTTCTTCGTCATCACGTTTAAATCCATGCCCATCCAGCCGGGCGACCTTTCGGCCATCTCCACCGCCGCCGCGGTCGCCGGCACCGGCTACACCTTCTCGATCTCACTGTTCTGCGTGCTGTCCATGGGCTTTACCGCCATCGCCATGCTGCTGTGCGAGTACGCCGGCCTGGTGGCACCGCACCGTCAGAAGGGCGCCGCCAACGCCAAGCGCATGCTGCTCACCAACCTGCTCGTGGCGGTGCTGTGCCTGGGCGGCGTGACCGCGCATGTCACGCTCATCGACTACTACAACACCCTCGGCATCACCGTCTACACCTGGCGCCCGCTCGAGAGCTACTGGCGCGAGGGCTACCTGCCCGCTTTCATTAGCGCAGCGCAGTCCATCAAGCCGCCCAAACCCGCCGACTACTCCGTCGACGATGCCAAGGCCACGCTCAAAAAGTACGCCAAGGCCTACGACAAGTCCGACGCCGCCAAGAGTGACGAGCGCACCGCCGCAAAGGAGCAGTTCGACAGCGAGAAGCCCACGGTCATCGCCATCATGAACGAGACCTTCTCGGATCTGTCGATCTACCAGAACATGCGCGCCGGCTACGAGGGTCCGCAGTACTTTAAGAACCTGTCCAACTGCCTCAGCCGCGGCAAGCTCTACGTGAGCGCCTACGGCGGCGGCACCGCCAATACCGAGTTTGAGTTTATGACCGGCAACTCCATGGCCAACCTGGGCTCGGGCGTGTACCCCTACACCATCTACAACATGGAGACGACCGGGAACCTGGCAGAGCAGTTCAAATCGCTCGGCTATTCCACCACGGCCATGCACCCCAACCATGCCACCAACTGGAACCGCGAGAACGTCTACAAGGACTTTGGCTTTGACCAGTTCCTGTCCATCAACGATTTCCAGGGAGCCGACACCCTGCGCGGCATGGTGACCGACCAGGCTACCTACGACAAGATTCTTGAGCTGCTCGACCAGAACGCCGATCCGCAGTTTATCTTCGACGTGACCATGCAGAACCACTCGGGCTACGATACGGGCCTGCTGCCGGTCGACAAGCAGATGCACCTTAACATCGACACGACCGACCTGGACGCCAAGACCATCGAGGACGGCACGCTGTCCGATGTCGACGAGTACGTCTCGTGCATTGAGCAGTCCGACCAGGCGCTGCGTTACTTCCTCAACGCCCTGAGCAAGCTCGACCGTAAGGTGGTCGTGGTGTTCTGGGGTGACCATCAGCCGTTCTTCCCGTCCAAGTTCAACGACAAGTGGTTTACCGGAGAGGACGACGCCACGCACCAGGAACGTCTGTGGCAGACCGACTACATCATTTGGGCTAACTACGACGTTGCCGGTTGCGACCAGACGAGTGAGACCGACGACCTGTCCACCAACTACCTGTCCACCCAGCTTATGCAGCTGATCGGCGCACCGCTGACCGACTACCAGAAGGCGCACATGACGCTGCGCGAGTCGCTGCCCGCTATCAACTCCGTGGGTTACGAGGACGCCAGCCTGCGCTGGGCGCTCTCCTCCAACGTCACCGGCAACGACGCCGCTGCCGCAGCCGCCACCAAGGCGCGTGAGGATTACGCAAAGATGCAGTACTACGAGATGTTCCGCGACGGCAAGAACGTGTACACAGAGCACTTCCAGACCGAGGCCAACGAGACCGACCCCAACCTGGCGCCGGGCACGACCAAGATCAAGTAGCGACTAGCTGCGAGTTCATAACTGAAACGTCTGTCCGGGCGGAGGCATATAAGGTTCCCTGCTCGGACAGTCCTGCGCAAGACGGGGGCCACATTAAGTGGCCCCCTTTGCGTGCGGAACTCGCGATGAACCTTATATGCCTCCGCCTGGACAGACGCCCTGATGTTGGGGCGTGGCTTGTCTTGGGTGTATCGCCGAACATATATAAGTTGAAGGCCACGTCATGTGGCCTTCTTTGTTTGCGGAAAGTGTGTCCCGGAATTCTTGTCTGGAATGGGATGCAGTTTCCGCTTGGGACCCGATTGGGAAAGTGTGTCCCACTATTCAGCTGGATTCCGGGATGTATTTTCCGGTTGGCTCTCATTGGGAAAGTTCATCCCATTTCCCGGCCTAATTATGGGACGCAGTTTCCCGTTGAGGACCCTTTGGGAAAGTGCGTCCCGGTCTGGGCGCTCAAACTGGGATGGATTTTCCGGATGAGGGCTTGACGGAAAATGTGTCCCGTTCCGGGCACTAATTGTGGGATGCAGTTTCCGCTTGCGGAGTCTCCACTCAACAGAAAACCCGGGTGGCCTGTTTTTTGGCTACCCGGGTTTTTGGGTTGTCGATATGTTCGACTGGCTACTAGTGGGTCTTGCGGCGCTTGATCAGCATGATGAGGGCTATCACTACGAGCGTTGCTCCCGCTGCTGCCGCGGTGGCGACTAGGGCGAATGTTTGGTCGCCGGTGTTTGCGAGGTTCTTCGCTGTGGTCGTAGTCTTGACCTTGGTGTCGGTCTTAGCTCCGTTGTCGGACTTGGGCTTGTCCGGGTTCGTCGGGGTCTCAGGAGTCTCGGGGTCCTTTGAGCCTTCGGAGTCGGTGGGGCCGGCAGTGTTTACCAGCGTATGGTCCAAGAACTTCTTGGCGCCCGCACTTGCCTGTGAGAACAGGCGGCGCGTGCGGATCGGGGTGGCATTCACCGTTGTGGGTGCTGTCTCCTCGGTCGCGATATTCACGAGCGTCACACCGGTATCGAGGCCAACATCGTTGTAACCCACATGGCAGTAGTACTGCGCGCCGTCATCATCTGCGGTCAGGTCAATCCCAAGCGTCGAGGCCGTCCCGGCTGCGAGGTTGCCATCGGCAGCCACACGCTTGAACTCGGTCTCGCCGCGGCCCTTGCGGTACCACATATAGGTCGGTGCCAGCCCTGTTTCGCTATCGTCAGCACCGAGTTGCTTCACATGGCCAATCGCCGAGAGCGTCAGGTGGCTTCCCGCCGTGCGCTCAACCGAAGAGTCGTATCCAAGATCCGACCCCTCCGCAGCATCCGCCGCAGGTCCGCTCACGGTCATCGTCATGCCATCGGGCATGGTCTTGACCGTGATGATTGCCGAGCGAATACCTGTTTCGGTCGTGGATCCATTCTTAACGGCGGCGATGGCGAATCGATACTCCGTATTGGGCTGCAGCCCATCCCACTTGAGCGAGGTCTGCGTGTTGTCGGCAATCTTCCAGCTATTGACGACCGCATCCGCCGCATTGCTCTGCAGCATGCCCACGCCGTAGCTAAAGCCACTCTTGTTTGCGAGTACATCGTCCCAGCTAAACGTAACGCTGGTCGAATCGACGGCGTTTGCCGTAAAGCCCGTCACGGCCGGCGCGTCGGGCATCTCGACGTCCTTAACGTCATAGCCCACGATCCAGAACTGGTCGGTGTCCTTGGTGCCGAGCTTGTCGCCCGAGTCTGCCTCGAACTTGTCGACATCCACCGCGTTGACGCCCAGACGCCACACAAAACCGTACTTGCCCTGCGCGGCCTCGGGCAGGTTGTCGACGGTGCCGCCGTATTCGGTCGATTCACTCGAGGAGTTACCCGTAGTAAAGCCGGCGTTGGCACCAAAGCACAGGCCGCCAAACAACTCGTGCTTTGCGAGCTTCGCGCCCATGACAACGCTGCCGTTCAGCGTCAAGCCGAGCTCGAGCTCCTGCTCCTTGCCCTCCTCGACTTCGATGGTCTGCTCAATGCTCGCCCCCGACTGCGCGGCGGCGCCGTTAAACCCATCGTGCGTGTAGGCGCGCGTTACGCCAGGCTTGCCCAGGCCAAAGGAATCCCCAACGGGAGTCTCGCCGTTGAGCGTCGTTTGATAGGTTCCGGGTTCTCCCGACCGGTTGGTCAAAAAGTAGCTGAGCGGTGTCATATTGTGCTGTTTGGCAATGCGGTCATAGGCCTCGACATTAACGACCGAGGTCTGCGCGCCGAGCGACACGGGCGCCGCCATCACGCCCTTGCCACCAGTTTCCTCATTTTCGATCTCATACTCGTAATAGACCATCGGAATCGTGTAGAGCACGGCCTTGTCACCCTCGCCGGCATGCGACTCATAGCTTACGCTTGCGCTGACCGTGCGCTCGCTCCGGTAGTCATAGCATCCCTCGGCGGCAAAATCGACTGAAGCATTCATCGCGACCAGGGGCGGACCGGTCTGCACCTCGACGGCAACGCCCAACTCGGCGCCAATGGTATAGCCCTGGGATGTCCCCGTGCCCTTTTCCTCTCCGTATGACGTGCCGCCCAACACCAGATAGCCGTATGCCTGCTCCAGATCCTCAACATAGGGCGCATCCTGCAGCACGGCAAGCACGCGCGGGTTGGTATAGACCTTGTAGCGGTCCTTGTACGTGATCTTGACGCTGTCGTTGTCGACATCGGGCAGCGCGAGCGAGATAAATGTGCCGTAGGTAGTGCCGCGACGGTTGCTCTCGCTAATCACCTGCTCCTCGCCGCGGCGCACCTTTCCGTTCTCGTCGAGCGAAAAATGCGAGGCGGTCATCCAATAGTAGTCATCGTTCTTGCGCAGGTCCTCGTCGCGGTGCTTGCCCACCACGGCGATAAAGCTCTCGTTATAGCGGTCCGAACCCGAGACGCTGCCCGCCTTGACGTCGCTGATCCACACCTGCTCTATACCCTTGTGGTCATGCTTGTTGCTGCTGTTGTATTGCTGACCGCTCATGCTCATGGTTCCGACCATGGACCCCAAGCCCTGAGCCCCGCTCTGTGCCGTGTTGCAGGCAAAGTCGCGGAACACATCGCCGCCCACGAGCACCTCGTCGACCGCCAGCTGCTCGGACAGGCCGTCAAGATTGGCAGTGGCAAGGGCAATAGGCGCCAAGGTGCACGGATAGCGCTTATCCTGAGCGCTATCCTTCCATGCGCTGTTGGGCACATGCATCAGCCCATAGGAGGCGAGGAGCCCGTCTCTGTATTCCTTGCAATCGGAAAGCTTGAACTCGCCAGACTCCGAGTCAAAATACGCGTAGCGGTACAGCGCGCCGTACAGCCCCTTGCTGCCGTCAGAAGCGCCGTAATCAAAAGCGCTGCGTTGCCAGTCATAGCCCGCAAGAATAAGGCCCGTGACGGTTTCACCCGTCTTCTTTCCTTCTTCATCGTAGGCGGCAAACGTGCCGAACGTCGCATTCGCAGCGACCATGGTCTTGCCGTTCGCGGAGAGGGAGATTGCGCCCGCGTCGCCCAGAGCATCGACATGGACGAGCGCACCCTTGGATGCATCCCACGAAAACAGCTCGCAATGCGTCGACTTATCAATATTCTTTTTGCCGTAGGGTGCCGAGACCACGATGGCGAGGTCATCGCAAAAATCGCGATCGAGGTCGCCGGCCGCCAGCGAAACGACAGGAGCTGACTGAAGCTGCGTCCAGGAATCGTTCCCGCCCTTGTTGTGCGTGGTGTAGTCAGCGGCGTTACCGGCATCGATCTTAACGACGCTCTGCTTCCAGTTGCCGCCCTCCAGGTCGTACATGTCGACTACGGCCTTGCGCACGCCGTTCTCGTCGACATAGCAACCCGCGTAGACAAAAAGCTCGTCCACACCGTCGCCATCGACATCGCCCGCCTCGACATCAAAGACGGCATCGTGCTCTTGCAGATAACCGGCATCCAGATACTTAAAACGGCCTTCGTACATCATATTGGTGTTGACCGTCACCGGCAGGCGTGTATCGAGCTTGCGCGTGCGCCCGTTGGCAAACGAAAAGAGGACCAGCTCGATCTTTCCGGAGTACGACTTGCCGTCGATCGTGGTAGAGGAGCTGTCGCCATAGGCGCGAAGCTCGGCGACGCGGCTCTTTTTGCCCGTTTTGGCGTCGCTGCAGAACTCGACGCTCGTGGCGTGAATGCCCGAGAAGTCGCTGTTCTCGTTGGCAAGCACTGTTGATGACCCATTGTTGCTTAGGTACGACCAGTCGCCGCCGCCGTAATCGCTGTGCTTGTAGAGGTCGCTACCCGTATCGAAGCTGTTGACATTTTGCCAGAACTTTGCGGCGCCCCACACACTTCCATAGCCATCGGTGAGTTTGCTGCTGCCGCCAAGATCGCCGCGCTCGACGTTCTCGAGCTTGTCGCGCAGAGTGTAGCGATTGCCATGGCTACCGTTAACTGCCATATAGACCTCGCTGCGCGTGGCAAACGTCGTAGGAGTGGTGGTGGAGTAGGGGCCAACGGTATCGGCCGGAATGTCCTCGCTCGTGCCCAGGCCCAAATCGCTATAGTCCTGCTCGGTCATATCGGTGATTGCGGGCGCGTCTGCCGCCTGGGCAACCTGGGGCGTGGCCGTGAAGCAGGCGACGCTCGTGGCGATCAACGCAGCAAGCGCCGCCGTCCCAACAAGCGGGATTTTCGACAGCCTACGGATACGGGGGTGTGGAACGTACATGAGGGACCTCGCTTTATTCGAGTGGAGTGGACTCATTTTTGCAAATGATACATCCGATGCCCGATATCACGTGTCTCATTTTCGCCAACGGCGTGTCTCATTTTTGAGAATCCGAGATGCCGCGGAAATCTTATCCCAGCTCAAAGGCCATTTCTGGGATGTATTTTCCGTCGAGTGCCTCATCGGGAAACTGCATCCCATTTCAAGCGTCGATTCTGGGACGCACTTTCCCCTTAGACCCTCAACCGGAAACCGCATCCCACTTTGAGCGCAAATTCCGGGATGCATTTTCCGAAAGCCTGCCCATCCGGAAAGCCCGTCCCACTTTGGACGCATCCGGGCACGGAACCATCGACCTATCAGGCCTCCCATCAATAAAGAGGCGTCCTCCCGGACGGCGGGGCACGAAGTTCATCGCGAGTTCCGCACGCAAAGAAGGCCACTTAATGTGGCCTTCGTCTTGCGCAGAACTGTAGAGCAGGAAACCTTATATCCGGCCCCTCCGTCCGGGGACCGCGCCGTACCAGCTACAGCGTCATGTTCGGATCGGCGTCGACGTCGAACGGCGAGATTTCACCTCGGTCGAATTTACGGCGGGCGACCTCCGCGATCATGGCTGCGTTATCGGTACAGGCAGACAAGGGCGGCACCGTTACGCGAATCCCCTGACGTCCAAGCTTCTTGATCATCATCTCGCGCAGATGCGGGTTGGCCGAGACGCCGCCGCCGATGCAGTATTCCTTACATCCGGTAGCGTGCAATGCGTTTTTGGCCTTCTTGTACTGCACGTCAAAGACAGCCGCCTCAAACGAAGCCGCCAGATCGGGCAGGTGAATCGTGCGCCCGGCCTTGGTCTCCTGTTCAATGTAGAGCGTCACAGCGGTTTTAAGGCCCGAAAGCGAGAAGCGATAGTCTCCCCTGCTGTTAAGCGCACGGGGGAAATCGATCGCCTTGGGGTTGCCCGTCTCGGCCAGCTTGGAAATGATGGGGCCACCGGGATAGCCCAGACCCAACGCCTTGGCTACCTTGTCGAAGGCCTCGCCCACAGCATCATCGAGTGTCTCACCAAGTACCTCGTAGTCGCCCCATGCCTTCACGTGCACGAGCATGGTGTGCCCGCCCGAGACAAGCGTGAAGATGAACGGCGGCTTGAGGTCGGGCTGCGCCAGCAAGTTGGCAAACAGATGACCCTCAAGATGGTTGACGCACACGAGCGGCTTGCCAGCAGCGTAGGCAAAGCCCTTGGCGAAGGCGACGCCAACCACGAGCGCGCCCACCAGGCCCGGACCCTGTGTCACGCCCACGGCGGCAAGCTCGCTGGGGGCAATGGCTCCATCCTCAAGACCAAGCGATGCTGCGGCATCCTCGAGCGCCGCATCCACGACACTCACAATCACCTCGACGTGTTTGCGCGAGGCGATCTCGGGCACCACGCCGCCAAAGCGGGCGTGAAAATCAATCTGCGTCGACACCTGGTTGGCCAGCATATTGCCATCCGCATCGATAATCGCCACGGCCGTCTCGTCGCAGGAGCTCTCGATAGCGAGCACTAGGCGGCGGCGCTCAATTTCGGCACGCTCCCCCTCGGAGCGCCCAGGCGCAGGCAGCGGCCACACGCGCTGCTCTGCCGCCGTCGGCTCGGGCGAAGCATTGTCGACCGGAAGCACCAGGGGCAGCGGGGCCGTCATGACGATGGCGTCCTTGCCGGCACCATAGTAGCCGCGGCGACGGCCAGCCTCGGTAAAGCCCAGAGCGTTATAGAGCGCAATCGCTCCCTCGTTGCCGTCCTCGACCTCGAGCGAAGCCGTGGTGCAGCCGAGCATCTGGGCATCATAGCTCACATGCGACAGCAGCTTGCGGGCAATGCCCTCACGGCGATGTGCCGGGTCGACGGCGACATCCAGAATCTGCACATCACCGTCCACGACCATACCGCCGGCAAGGCCCAGTAGCTTGCCGTCGTCGTGTGCCACCCACCAACTACGCGGCGCAGCGACGTCCTCGCCCAGTTCGGACAGGAACATGCCCGGCGTCCACGCCTCGTGTCCGGCACCTTCAAAGCAGGCAGCCTCCAGCGCGCTCGCGCCCTCGGCATCCGCCGCGCCCATGGGACGGAACTGCAGATGACGACCGGCGAGCTCATCGGCAACGCCCGTAATTCCGCTCTGCGCACTCTCGGCAAGACCAAGACGCTTGCGCTCGTTTTCCTCGGCATCCGAAAGGCGCGTGTAAATCGGCAGGACGCGGGCCGGATCGCCGTCACCCGCAGCGTGCGCGAGCAGCAAGCCCTCGCCCGAAGGCCACCACAGGTCGCGCTCCACGCAGCGGGCGGTCTCGTCCTCACCCAGCAGCTTGCCATAGCGCACGAGACCGTCACCGGTCAGCTGAACCTGGTCCCAGTCCGCTGCTCGGCGCCACTCATCGAGCGCCACGGCGGCCTTGACCACGTGTTCGCGCTCAAATTGACGCTCGGGACCCTCATCAACCAGCATATACAGCGCCGGATATACCTCACCGCGCATAGCATCGGCCAAGATACCAAGCTTGCCGCGCACGCCAGCCTTCCACGCCGTCCAAGCGCAAGCGTCGAGCGTCGACACGCCCAGCAGCGGAACATTGGCACCACGCGCGAGGCCCTTGGCAGTGGAGATGCCGATGCGCACACCCGTAAAGGACCCCGGGCCGCGGCCGACCACATAGCAACCAACATCGCTGCGATCCAGACCGGCTTGAGCCAGCACGCCATCAACGGTATTCACGAGCTCAACGTTGGCGTGACGGCGACACATGTGGTCGCCACTCACGAGCTTCGTCTCGCCCGTCTGCCCATCAATCCAGCTTGCCGCGCAGGCAAGCATGTCGGTCGAGGTATCGAGCGCCACCACCAGCGCGTTGTCGTTATGCAAGCTCATCTTGTACAGCCCTATCAATCAAATGGGAAAGCTCCATTGCGCGGTCACCGTGCGCCTCAAGCGTTATCGTTCGCACATCGCTGTCGCCCTCATCACGCTTGAGCGTCACCGAAAGATACTCATCCGTCAGCTCGTCCTGGAATTGTTCGCCCCATTCCAGCAGGCAAGCACCCTCATAGCCCAGCACATCGAAAATGCCCGTATCCTCGAGCTCGTAGGCATGCTCCAGGCGGTATAGATCAAAGTGAAACAGCGGAATACGACCTTGATCGTGAACGGCCATGAGCGCAAACGTAGGGCTCGTAACCATATGCCCATCGCCCAGCCCGCGCGAGACGCCCTTGGTAAAGTGAGTTTTGCCCACTCCCAGGCCACCGGTCAGGATGAGCACATCGCCGTCCTCAAGGCACGGTGCAATTAGCTCGCCAAAGTACTCCGTATCGGCAGCGCAAGTCGTTTTGTAAGTACCTACCCCCAGGCGCTCCAGGGACATATATGCTCCTTATTATTCCGAGACGTCCTCTGGTGCGGGATGTCGCTCCAGATAGTCGCCCAGCATCTTAAAGTCTTCCTCCAGCAGCTCCTGCCACGCCGGATTGCGCAGCGCTGCTGCCGGATGGAACGTGGGCATTACTACAAAATGCCCCATCTGGTGGAACCTGCCGCGCAGCTTAGTAATGCCAATCTCGGTCTTAAGCACAAAGTGCGTCGCGGGGTTGCCGAGCGTCACGATAATATCGGGCCAGATGCTTCGAATCTGCTCACGCAAAAACGGCGAGCAAGCCAACACTTCCTCGGGACGCGGATTGCGGTTTCCCGGCGGGCGGCACTTAAGCACGTTGGCAATGTAGACGTCTTCGCGTTTGAGGCCCGCCAGCGACAAAATGCCGTTGAGGTCCTCGCCTGCCGCCCCCACAAAGGGCTCGCCCTGCAAATCCTCATTGCGGCCCGGCGCCTCACCAATAAACATCACGCGAGCGCGGGGGTTTCCCACGCCAAACACGATATTGTGACGCGACTGGTAGAGCTGGCAGAGGTGACAATCGCCCAGAACGGCCTCAATTTCCTCGAGTGCGACCTCACGTGGTGCCTGATGGGTATGGCCGGGGATGTGCATGACGCCCATAGCGGCTCCTACACGTAGACCTTGTCGAGACGCATGCCAAAGCCGCAGGCGACCTCGTAGTTAATCGTTCCGCGCAGTCGGGCCATCTCGTCCATAGTGATCTCGGCATCGCCATCGCGGCCGACAATGATCATCTCGTCACCATACTCGGCCTCGGGAATCTCGTGTGCCGGGTTGGACTGAATGGCGACCATAAACTGGTCCATGCAGATATTGCCAACCTGATGCACACGCTCGCCGCGATACAGCACATCCATACGATTGGAAAGCGTACGCGATAGGCCATCGGCATAACCGATCGGCAGCGTGCAGATCTGAACGCGCGTACGCGGTACGCGGTAGGTAAAACCGTAGCCCACGCCCTCACCCATCGCAGGGTGTGCCACGCGCGTCACACGCGCATGGACGCTCATAACGGGATCAAGCTGCATCACGCGGCCACTCAGCTCGCACGGCTGCATGCCATACAAGCCAATGCCGGCGCGGATCATATCAAAATGCATCGAGGGGTCGAGCATCGAGGACGGCGTGTTGGCGCAGTGCACGATACCGCACTCAAAACCCGCATCCTTAATGGCCTGAACGGCCTCGGTAAAGCGCTGACACTGCAGCTTGTAGTCCCAGCCCGAAGGTTCATCGGCCGTGGCGAAGTGCGTAAATACGCCGTCGCACTGAATACCGCGATGGAAATTTATACCGCGGACAAAGTCGAGCACCTGCGTGTAATGTACGCCGATGCGGTTCATGCCCGTCTCGATGGCGAGATGATACTTGCCCACCTTGCCCGCCGCGACGGCACATTCGCCATACGCAAGAGCAAAGTCAGACGTATAGACCGAGGGCATGATATCAAACTCGAGCAACGTCGGAATGGCCTCGATAGGCGGCTCGCTTAGGATGAGGATGGGTTTCGTTATCCCGCCCTGTCGGAGCTCAACGCCCTCGTTAACCGTCGCCACGGCAAACATGTCGGCACCGGCCGAATACATGATCTTGGCGCACTCAACAGCTCCATGACCATAAGCATCGGCCTTGACCACGCAGCACAGGCGCTGACGTGGATTCAGCAAGTTCTTATAGGCCCTCGTGTTGCGACGGAGCGCCCCGCGGTCGATCTCGACCCAGGACCAGCGCGTCAAATCGGCTTTATTCATGATTAGTCATCCGACCCTTCGTCCATGATTCCCAGATCTTCGAGCGCATCCTTTGCCGCCAGTTCCATGGCAGGACCGATCAAGTCGATAAGATCGGTCGCGATGACGCTCTTCTCACCATACTCCGTCGCCGCAGCAAAACCGGCGTAGCTGTGAAGTGCGACGGCGTACGAATACAGCAACTCCCAACGATCCATCTCGTCGCGCATGGTGGCAAGCGTGCCGGCCAAAATACCCGCGAGAACATCACCCGAACCGGCAGTTGCCAGAGAAGCCGGACCCGAGAGCGGCAGCAGCACACGCTCAACGCCACAGATAGCCGTCGTCGGCCCCTTGGCAATGACCACCAGATTGTCGGAGCCTGCAGCCCAGACAACCTTCTGCGCGGCCGCAATCGCGGTACCAAGGTCGTTCACCTCGTCGCCGGCAACCAGACGCGAAAGCTCACGATAGTGCGGCGTCATAACCAACGGCTGCTCGCGACGATACATCTCGGGATTACTATCAATACCGTCAATGGCAATCTTAGCAAGGCAGTTGAGTGCATCGGCGTCCAAGATAAGCGGCACATCAAGCTCGAGCAAGCCCGAAACCACCTGCATAGCGCCGGCAGATGTCGTCATACCGGGACCGCACAGTACACAGCTGTACTTCTTTGCAATCTCGCACACCGTCATGCGCGCAGCGGCGCCAAAGGAGCCGCGGGAATCAGACGGAATAGCAAAGACGGGAATCGAAGGAAGTGCCATGCGAATAAGATTGGCGCAGGCGTCAGGAGCCGCGACTGCCACGTAACCAGCACCCGCGCGAGCTGCAGACTTGGCCGCCATAATGGCAGCACCAGGATATTGCGCAGATCCGGCGACAATAAGCACAGAGCCACGGGAATACTTATCGATATTCGTAGGTAGTGGAGCAAAGTAATCAACTAAGTCACCGGGCTCGACAATCTCGGCGGCGTGGTCGACATCATCGATGACCTCGTCAAGACGGTCGTAAAGATTGCCGCAGATCAAATCGCCAGCATACTCAGGGCCATCAGCGCTATACAGACCAATCTTGGGCGCAATCATCGTCACCGTATGCTCGGCACGAATGCAGTCGTCATCAACAACGCCCGTCTCGGCATTCAGGCCCGAGGGGACATCAATGGATACGACACAATCGGCGCATTCATTGACCGTAGGAATCCAAATGGAGAACGGCGCACGCAGATTCCCGTGGAAACCGGTACCAAAAATGGCATCGACAACAACATCGGCCTTATCGATCAAAACCTCGAGTTCATCACGCGAGGGGCCGACGCAAACGTGCACATCGCGGCCGGCCGTACGACGAGCAACATGACGTGCCAGAGCAGCAGGAATCTCATCCGGCTCAACCGGAGAAACGATATCCACGTCCACACCCTTATGGCTCAGGATATCGGCGGCAACCCAACCGTCGCCGCCATTATTACCAAAACCGACCAGAACGAGAACCCGATCGGGATTGAGCTTCAAGACCTCGTTGGCGGCAAACTCACCCGCCAGCTCCATAAGCTCGGCCTTCGAAGTCCCTTCTCGTTCGATGATATCCTCGAGACGAACGACTTCTTCGGTACTCAAAACCGGTTTCATCTATGCTCCTAGCGTATCTTGCGAAGCATCGCCCAGGTGCTCCGTCAATGCTGAATTCTGCAGCTGCTCAAGCTCATCTAAAACAGAGCGAGCCTCTTTAAATGTCTGCGCAACGCGTTTCTTGGTGCTCAGTTTTTCATCTTTTGGCTTAGGTCGAGCATCTTCGGTAATCGCGATGGCATTCGCAACGGCCAAGTCTCCCGTAAGCGTAATGGAAAGAGCGACCTCAACAACACCCAGTTCTTGAGCGATCTCGAGAGCACGGCCCGAAAGCAGCGCCTTCGGTTTGCCGAGTTTATCACGCGTTACCGAAACATCCTTGCGACCCACGCCTTGACTAAAACCCGTGCCGAGAGCTTTAAGCACCGCCTCGCGCGAAGCAAAGCGACTCGCATAGTGAGCAGCGGGACGCGATGATGCATCGCAATACGCACGCTCTTCTTCGGTAAACACACGCCGAGCAAACGACGGCGTCTTTTCAAGAATTGATTTCATGCGGGAAATCTCGACGATATCAACGCCGATACCAGCTTCAGCCATGTTCACCTCCATATCGCACAGACTAAGTTATTGTAGCCCGTTCACAGAAGATGCGACAAACGAGGGTTATAAAACACAGCCACTATGTGAGACAAAAACCCGTAAACGCAAAAAAGGGGGAGGCCGCGAGGCCTCCCCCTTCTAAGTTCAAGCGCACGGCTCGGTGCCGTCCACCGGTCAGCGGCGCCCTGGCCTCCCACGGGCTGACCC
>UQKW01000017.1 GCA_900541885.1 uncultured Collinsella sp. | reverse complement strand
AAGGGAGCCGCGGATGGAGTTCCGCGGCGCCCAAGCCACACGCTAACAGCTTTAAGGAGTCAAAGCTGGTTTAGCCAAAGAAGCGCTTGATCTCAATCTCGGCGTTCTCCAGGCAGTCGGAGCCGTGGATCACGTTGGCGTTGACATCGACGGCAAAGTCGCCGCGGATGGTACCAGGAGCAGCCTCAAGCGGGTTGGTAGCGCCCATGAGGGTGCGCATCTTAGCAACAGCGGAGAGACCGGAAACGACCATCTTGACGACCGGACCGCTCGTCATAAAGTCGCAGAGACCGCCAAAGAAGGGCTTGTCGGCCAGATGGGCGTAGTGCTCCTCGACGGTAGCGCGCTCGAGCGTGGTCATCTCCATGCGCTCGATGACAAGGCCGCTGCGCTCAATGCGAGCAACGATCTCGCCGATCTTGCGGTCGCGCACGGCGTCGGGCTTAATCATGATGAAGGTCTTCTCGATAGCCATAAAAGTAGCCTTTCAAGTAGGTTCGCGCGTGCCCAAGTCCCATTCCGGCACCCGCCTGGACTGCATCGTAACAGAGTTTTAGCTGCAGTTAAACAAAAAGCTGTTTATTGAAACGTTGCAATTTATTAAAGCGCTCCATATGTGTCACTTCTGTTTCGAAGCCCGATTAGAGTACCATCCGACCGCCCATCAACCGCGCCGAACAGAGCAGGCGGTCGGTTGCCGCCCGCGAACGTATCCCCTTCACAACCTGCCCAAAGGTCCTACAGAAGTTCTCGACAAGCCCCTCCCCCATAGCAACAAAATACGGGCTCCCACATCAGCAGGCGCCCGTAAAGCGAAAACGATTTATCAATACATGGCCAAAACGGCTTCAGCCAAACCTCTACTTTGCCCCGTGACCCATCTCGACGACCTTGGTCAGCGATCCAAACACGCCCTCGTCAGCCACGAGCTGTGCCTCGGCACGCTGCAACTGCACGGCAACGGCGGCAGGAGCGGTGCCGCCCTCGGTCGTGCGCGCGGCGACAATCGACGGGATATCGAGCGCCTCGGTAATGTCGCGCTCAAAGAGCGGGCTTGCCTCCTGGAACACCTCAAACGGCAGGTCCTCAAGATTGCAGCCGCGCTTCTCGCACATCAGGACCAGATGGCCCACCACGGCATGTGCCTCGCGGAACGGCAGACCACGCTTAGCCAGGTAATCGGCAACATCGGTGGCGGCAAGGTGCCCCACGCCGCACTCGCGCGCCATGGCATCCTCGTTGACGGTCCAAGTCGAAATCATACCGGCCATAACCGACAGACACTGCATGAGCGTATGGGCGGTATCGAGCGCGCTCTCCTTGTCCTCCTGCAAGTCCTTGTTATAAGCAAGCGGCAAGCCCTTCATGGTTACCAGCAGCTGCACCAGGTTGCCGTACACGCGACCGCTCTTGCCGCGGATAAGCTCGGCAAAGTCGGGGTTCTTCTTCTGCGGCATGATAGACGAGCCGGTGGAGTAGGAGTCTGAAAGCGTGATAAAGCCAAATTCGGAGCTCGACCACAGCACGATCTCCTCGGAAAGACGCGACAGGTGCATCGCCATGACGGATCCGGCGTAATGCAGATCGAGCAGGAAATCACGGTCGGAAACCGCATCGAGCGAGTTGGGAATCACGCCCGCAAAGCCAAGTTCGGCAGCCGTCATCTGGCGATCGAGCGGATAGCTCGTACCGGCAAGCGCGGCAGCACCCAGCGGGCAGTTGTCGGCGGCATCAAAGGCGGCCTTCAGGCGCGTAAAGTCGCGCGCGAACATCCAGGAATACGCCAGCAGATGATGCGAGAGCAGCACGGGCTGAGCGTGCTGCACATGCGTGTAGCCCGGCAGAATCACCTTGTCGTACTTCTTAGCCGCATCCACCAGCACATGGCGCAGCTCAAGATTGGCCTCCATGAGCTCCTTGGCCAGCGCCTTGACGCCCAGGCGCGTATCGGTCGCCACCTGGTCGTTGCGCGAACGGCCGGTATGCAAGCGCTTACCGGCCTCGCCGATGCGGCGCGTCAACTCGCTCTCGATGGACATATGAATGTCCTCATCGTTGATATCGAAGGTAAAGTTGCCAGCATCGATATCCTGTTCGATTCCGGTCAGGCCCTTGGCAATCGCCTGCTCGTCCTCGGCACTGATGATGCCCTGGGCCGCCAGCATTTTGGCATGCGCCTTAGAGCCGGCGATATCCTGCTTATAGAGATGTTTGTCGACCGGCAGCGACGCCCCAAACTCCTGCGTGACCTCGGCCACGCCTGCCTCAAAACGACCGCCCCAAAGAGCCATGGAACCGTCCCCTTTCTCCAAATACCAAAACAAGCGCCCAAAGCAATGCGCCATATCGCTAAAGCGATTTTTCAACCGCTAGTTTTACACATTCCCCACCGTGTGCGGTGCCATGTAGCTAATTTGCAAAGAAGTGACGCGCCATGCACTTGGCGCCCAACGTCTCCCTCCGGATGTTGCCCTGCGAACCATCGATCCAGGCCTTCAGGCTCATAGGGACGTCCTCGACCCTTGCAGCATCGAACTCGGGCGCGAGGGCAAGTAAAGCATGCGCGATAGCATTGAACATAATGGATACTCCTCATATATAGGCGCAGAGCCGCCAAATTGATAGAAGGAGCCCCGCCGGACAACCCCGGCGGGGCTCGGACTCAGCCACAGTCGCGGCATCATATATGCGGGCGGAACGTAGGGGCCACCGATGTTAAGAAGTGTCAGCAAGCATAACGAAAGGTAGGGACCCCGTGCGCCCGTTATGTATCACGCGGATGGGCCGCGCGGATACCAAGGGAAGGAGGCGCTAGGCCTGGGCGGCAGCAGAGCTGGGGCCCTGGACCTTTGCCCACGTCTTGAGCGACAGCGTATCGATCTCGATAAAGCCGGCGCTGGCCTTCTCGTCAAACGTGGTGTCGCGGTCGTAGGTAGCCAGGCCGTAGTCGTAGAGGCTGAAGGGACTCTTGCGGCCGACGACATGGCAGTTGCCCTTAAAGAACTTCAGACGGACAGTGCCGGTCACGAACTTCTGGGTATCGGCCATAAAGGCGTCGAGCGCGTTCTTGAGCGGGCTGTACCACTGGCCGTTGTACACGGCGGTGGCCCAATCCTGCTCGAGCTTGATCTTGGTCTTGAGCAGGTCGCCCTCGACGCAGATGTCCTCGAGCGCCTTGTGGGCGGTGATGAGCGTCAGGGCGCCGGGAACCTCATAGCACTCGCGGCTCTTGAGGCCCACCAGACGATCCTCGACCAGGTCAAGACGGCCAAAGCCGTTGTCGCCCGAAATCTTGTTGAGGGCGATGACGATCTCGGAGAGCTTCATCTTCTTGCCGTCGACGGCGACAGGCTTGCCGGCCTCAAACTCGATCTCGGTATAGGTCGGGGTGTCAGGCGTGTCCTCGGGGTTCTTGGTCATAACCCAAGCGTCATCGAGCGGCTCATTCCAAGGGTCCTCCAGGTGACCGCACTCGATGGCGCGACCCCACAGGTTGTCGTCGATGGAGTAGGGGTTGTCGTTGGCACCCTCGGGAACCGGCACGTTGTGGGCGTGGGCATAGGCGACCTCGTCGGGACGGCACTTCAGGTCCCACTCGCGAACCGGGGCGATAACCTTGAGCTCGGGGTCGAGGGCCTTGACGGCGGCCTCAAAACGGACCTGGTCGTTACCCTTGCCGGTGCAGCCGTGGGCGACGTAGGTCGCGCCAAACTCGTGGGCGACCTCAACAAGCTTCTTGGCAAGCAGCGGGCGAGACAGGGCGGAGAGCAGCGGGTACTTGTTCTCGTACATGGAGTTTGCTGCGATGGCTTTGGTCAGGAACTCATCGGAGAACTCGTCGCGCAGGTCGAGCACCTGGCAATCGAGAACGCCCAGGTCGAGCGCCTTCTGCTTCTTGGCATCCAGTCCGGTCTCTTCCTGGCCCACGTTGCCGCAGACACAAACGACATCGAGATTCTTCTCGTCCTGGAGCCACTTGACACATACGGATGTATCAAGACCACCGGAATATGCGAGAACGACTTTTTCCTTGCTCATGGCTGTTTCCTTTCGCCCTTGGTAGCTAGTTAGAACATCGGTCAGTTGCAAGTCACCTTGAGGTCAAAAACCGTGCAATATCAGGTTATTCAGCAGAATGCATCACAGGCATGCCCTAGAAACATGCGGCTATGTCGTGCTAAGACCCAACGACCTCAAAATGACTCTGTTGAGGCAATTCGCCCCATGCGGACAGAGACGATTGTTATCGTCGTCGGGAAATTGCGCACTGGCGTCGGATGGCATTGTCTGCAGTGGTGATGATCTTTACGAACTGCATCTGCCTCTCCTTTCACGTATCGCCGGGCGCAATTCAAATATCGTAAACGGTACCTTTTACTCGGTAAGCGGTTGTTTTCCGTCTCCGTTTTCGATGGTCGCTATATTACGCTAAAGTGCCCGCAGCACAAGCGACAAATTCAAATTTCTGAAAAGTTTTTTCATTACTTTGTGAAGCGTGGTGCAAATACGCACCATTCCTGCGAAAATACGCTCGACTACTAGTTGATGGTTATAACGTCTGAAACAATCTCGAAACGAAAGGCGCATTTTTATGCAAACTTACGAATCGGACGCCAATATCGGAAACATTAAGATTCTCGCCGTCGATATGGACAAGACGCTGCTGACCGACGAGCGCGTGCTGCCCCAGGGTCTTGATGAGCGCCTGGACAAGCTCGCCGACGCCGGCATCGTATTCTGCCCCGCCAGCGGACGTCCCGCCCCCAAGCTCGAGGAGATGTTCGAGGGCATCAAGAACCGCCTCGCCTTTTGTCCCGACAACGGAGCTTGCGTGATCTATCGCGGCAGCTATATCTATAAGAGCAATATTGACGTGGAGCTGTATCAGCAGGTCTTGAACCGTGCCTCGGAGGATCCTCGCGCTGTCCCCGTCCTGTGCTGCTTCGACGAGTTCTACGTGCTTGCCCGCGACCATCAATACCACGACGAGATCAGCGTCTACTACAACACAATCAACTACGTCGACAGCTTTGAGGGCATCGATTTCGAGTCCAACAAGATTTCGGTCTTCTTCCCAGGCTACGACGCCGAGCCCGCTTTCCGCGAGACCTATAGCCCCGAGTTCTCGGACAAGCTCTACGTCACCAACGCCGGGCGCGAGTGGATCGACTTTATGAACCTGGGCGTCGACAAGGGCGCCGGCGTCGCGCACCTGTGCGAACACCTGGGCATCGATATCGCCGACGCCGCCGCCGTGGGCGATACGTACAACGACATCCCCATGCTGGAGCGCGTCGGGCATAGCTTTATCGTGGACAATGCCGAGGAGCACATGAACGCGCACGCCAAGTGGCGCATTCCGAGCAACAACGACGGGGGCGTACTGACGCTCATCGACGCTATCTTGGCGGCCCGGTAGCCGTCCCATCGGGCCTGGCCGGGCGGCACAGGATAACTTTTCGCTCGGTCAGGTCCTGCGCAAGACGAAAGCCACATTAAGTGGCTTTCTTTGCGTGCGGAATCTACGAAAAGTTAACCTGTGCCGCCCGGCCAGGCCCTAGGTTTACTTGTTTGCCGCCTAGATGGCGTCTTGAGTGTCTAGATACTTAGGCTGAATTTAATTGAACGAAGGGGGCTCCTTGTTGGCAAGGAGCCCCCTTCTGGTTTGGTTACTTTAGGGTTGTGGGCACTTCCCTATTTGGCGTCGGCCCAGGTTATGCCGGTGCTGGCTTCGGCGATTAGGGGGACGCGGAGGTCTACTACGTGCTCCATGACGTCGCGGACCATGGTGGTTAGGCGCTCGACTTCGTCGATGGGGCACTCAAAGTCCAGTTCGTCGTGCACTTGCAGGATCATGTGGGCGGCAAAGCCTTCCTCTTCCAGGCGGCGGCTTACGCGGGCCATCGCGATCTTGATGATGTCGGCGGCGGTTCCCTGCATGGGATGGTTCATGGCCGTGCGCTCGCCAAAGCCGCGGAGTTGCGGGTTTTTGGCCTTGAGCTCCGGAATATGACGACGGCGGCCGTACATGGTCTCGGCGTAGCCCGTCTGCTTGGCGCGTGCCACCACGTTGTCGAGGAACGTGCGCACGCCCGGGTAGGCCTCGTAGTAGCGGTCGATCATGTCGCGTGCCTCGGCCATCGAGATATGCAGCGACTGCGACAGGCCGTAGGCCTGCTGGCCATACACGATGCCAAAGTTCACGGCCTTGGCGCGACTGCGCAGGTCGGGCGTTACCTCGGACACCGGCACACCGAACACGCGCGCCGCCGTCTCGGCATGGAAGTCCTCGCCCTCGTTAAAGGCGCGCACCAAGTGCTCGTCACCTGAGAGATGCGCCAGCAGACGCAGCTCGATCTGCGAGTAGTCCACCGCCAAAAAGACGCTTCCCTCGCCTGCCGAAAACGCCGTCTTGACGGTACGACCCAGCTCCGAGCGCGTCGGGATGTTCTGCAGGTTCGGGTCGCTCGAGGACAGACGCCCCGTTGCCGTGATGGTCTGGTTGTACGTAGTGTGTACGCGACCGTCACCACGGCGTAGCGGGCCCAGCGTGTCCAGATAGGTGGACTTGATCTTAGACTTCTCACGCCAGTCCAAGATCAGACGCACGATTTCGTGGTCACGCGCAAGGTCGCTCAGCACCTTGGCGTTGGTCGAATAATAGCCGCGCTTAGTCTTCTTGAGGCCCTTGGTCGGAAGCCCCATCACATCAAAGAGCACGTGCGACAGCTGCATGGGACTGCCAATATTAAAGGTCTCGTCACCCGCCAGGTCGCGAATACTGCGCTCAACCTCGGTAATCTGGGTCGCCAGACCCTCGGACAGACTGTGCAGACGGTCGGGGTCCACGAGCATGCCCGCGCGCTCCATCTTGGCAAGTACCGGAACGAGCGGCATCTCGATGCCATCGAACACGTTGGCGGCATTCTCACGGGCCATGCACTCGCGCAACGGTGCCACGAGCGCCAGCGTCAGAGCCGCAGTACGGGCGGCAGGCGCCGGAGCGTCCTCACCGGCACCCTCTGCGCCGCGCGCCGCAGGCAGCGCCATCTGCAGATACGTATCGGCAAGATATGCCTCATCGAACTCGGAGCGATCGGAATCCAGCAGATAGGCAGCGACCACGGTATCGAAGATACGCGTGGAATCGGTAGCGAGCGGATCCATGAGCTCGGGCTCAGAAGAATCGACGGGCGAAAGCTCGTGCAACAGCGCCTTCATATCCGGGCTCGCCACGCGACCCTCCATAAACAGACGCGCGAGCACGCCGGCAATCACGCCGTGAACGAAGTTGAAGCCCTCAACCTCAGCCGCCGCACAGCTGTCGCCCTCCTCGAGCGCGAACAGGCCCTTGGACGTCGCCAACCACAGCGTGCGCGTCAGTCCAAAGAGCGCGCCCTCTTCCTTGTCGTCGTCCACCACGGCGGCGACCCACTCGCCGGCATCAATCGCGCGGGAGACCTCAGCCGCAACGGCACCAAGCGCGTCGGCATCGCCGGCGGCTGCGCGAACCATAGCAGGTATCTCAACCACACTGGAGGCAGCAGCAGCCCCGCCCTCGCCGCCGACCAGCGCCAAGAAACGGTTCTGCATGGCGGTGATACCAAGTGTGCCCAGCGCCGCGGACACTTCGTCGGCAGAAAACGCCGGGAAGGACGTTTCGTCAAAGTCGAGCTCGACGGGCGCATCGGTGCGAATGGTTGCGACCTTGCGGCTCAGCAGCGCATCGTCGATGTGCGCACGCAGGTTCTCGCCCATCTTGCCCTTGACCTCGTCGGCATGCGCGATGACCTCGTCCAAGCTGCCGTACTGTGCGATGAGCGCGCTCGCCTTTTTGAGGCCGATGCCCGGTACGCCGGGAATGTTGTCCGACGTATCGCCCTTTAGACCGTAAAAATCGGGCACGAGCGCCGGCGTAATGCCGTGATACAGGTCGTCCACGCTCTCGGGCGTCATGATCGCCACGTCGGACAGGCCCTTGCGGGTCGAGACCACGTTGACGTGCTCGGTCACGAGTTGATACATGTCGCGGTCGCCGGTCACCAGCAGCATGTCGCAGCCGGCCTCTTCACCCAGGCGCGCCATGGTTCCCAGGATATCGTCGCCTTCCCAGCCCTCGGACTGCAGAATCGGCACGTTGAGCGCGGTGAGCAGCTCCTTGATCATCGGAAACTGCGCATGCAGATCGGGGTCCATGGGCGGGCGTTGCGCCTTATACTGCGGCAGCATCTCCATGCGCACGCGCGGTTTGCCCTTGTCAAACGCCACGACCACACCGTCGGGGTTAAAGGCATCGATCATCTTGAGAAACATGTTCAGAAAGCCGAAGATCGCGTTGGTGGGGCGGCCGTCCGGCGCATTCATGGTGGGCGGCACGGCGTGGAAGGCGCGGTGCATGAGCGAGTTGCCGTCGATAACGGCAAAGGTGCGGCGCTTGTCAGACATATTGAATACCTCGCTTTGGGCTGGGCACGGTTTGCTCACACCAGTTTACACGCTCCCCGCCCCGCGGCCACCGCACATCAGGCTTCCCTGCCGCCGCGGGCCCGCGCGTGATACGATGGCTCACGGTACATCAACCAGCACGATCGATCCGAAAGGAGCCTGCGTCATGGAGCGTCCCTGCGCATGGAAAAAGTACACGCCACAGCAAGTCGAGGAGCTCGAGGAGCTTTGCCGCGGCTATAAGCAGTTTTTGAGCGAGAACAAGACCGAGCGCCTGTGCGTCAAGACCGGCATCAAGATGGCCGAGGAGGCGGGATACGTCGACCTGGAGACCGTGATCGCCGAGGGCCGCGAGCTCAAGGCAGGCGACAAGGTGTACGCCGCCAACCACGGCAAGGACCTTATGCTCGTCAACCTGGGCACCGCCCCGCTTGAGCAGGGCTTTAACATCCTGGGCGCCCACGTGGACTCGCCGCGCCTGGACCTTAAGCAGAATCCCGCCTTCGAGGCCGGCGACATGGCCTACCTCGACACGCACTACTACGGCGGCGTCAAGAGCTACCACTGGGTAGCCTCCCCGCTCGCACTCGTGGGCGTCATCTGCAAAAAGGACGGTACCACCGTCGACATCAATATCGGCGACAAGGCGGACGACCCGGTCTTTACCATCTCCGACCTGCTGATCCACCTCTCGAGCGAACAGATGTCCAAGCCTGCCAAGGACGCCGTCGATGCCGAGATCCTCGACGTGATCGTGGGCGGCCGTCCCGTCAAGTTCGATGGGGACGACAAGGACGCCCCCAAGGAGCCCGTCAAGCAGATGTTCCTGGACATCCTCAAGGAGCAGTACGACGTCGAGGAGGAGGACTTCCTCTCCGCCGAGATCGAGGTCGTGCCCGCCGGCCCCGCCCGCGACATGGGCCTCGACCGCTCCATGATTTTGGGCTATGGCCACGACGATCGCGTCTGCGCCTACCCCTCCATGCTCGCCCAGATCGACGTCGCCAACGTGGAGCGCACGAGCATCACGCTCATCGTCGACAAGGAGGAGATCGGCTCCGTGGGTGCCACCGGTATGACGAGCCGCTTCTTCGAGAACACCGTCGCCGAGATCATGACGCTCGCCGGCGAGGATAGCCCGCTGGCCCTGCGCCGCGCACTCGCCCGCAGCCGCATGCTCTCCTCCGACGTGTCCGCCGGCTTCGACCCGGGCTATGCCGGCAAGTTCGAGACCAAGAACGCGGCCTTTATGGGTCGCGGCCTGTGCTTTAACAAGTACACGGGCAGCCGCGGCAAGGGCGGCTCCAACGACGCCGATGCCGAGTACGTGGCCCTCGTCCGCGACATCATGGACGAGGCCGGCGTGGACTTCCAGACCTGTGAGCTCGGTCGCGTCAACGCGGGCGGCGGCGGCACCATTGCCTACATCATGGCCAAGTATGGCATGAACGTCATCGACTCCGGCGTTGCCGTCCTGTCCATGCACGCCCTGTGGGAGGTCGCCAACAAGGCCGATATCTACGAGGCCTATCGCGGGTACAAAGCCTTCCTCGAGCGCGCCTAACCAACCCTTCATCAGTTGCGGTGAAATACGGACTAAACTGGCTCATACACGGCCAAAACAGACCGTATTCCACCGCAACTTCCTTTTTTGGCAGAGGAGAGTCCATGCTGCAGGTCATCATTTCGCCCGCCAAACAGATGCGCGCGGCCCAAGATGCTTTTGAAGTCCTGGGCATTCCGCCTTTTGCGCACGAGACGGCTCGCCTCCACCGCGCACTGCTAGATATCGAACGGGATGAAGGCAGCGGCGGCCTGCAGACACTATGGAACGTGAGCGACAGGCTGCTTACAACGTGCCTGGATACGCTTCACGAATTTATGCCCGTCCTGAGCGATGCCGACCTCGCCGATCCCGATATCGCGCGTCGAATCTCCCCCGCCGTCATGTCCTACCACGGCATCCAATACCAAAGCATGGCACCCGAGGTCATGGATGCCGCACAGCTCGACTGGCTGCAAAACCATCTCTGGATCCTCTCGGGCCTTTACGGATGCGTACGCCCCTTCCATGCCGTTGAACCGTATCGGCTGGAGATGGGCGCGAAGCTTGCCGTCGACGGCGCCCGAGACCTCTACGCGTTTTGGGGCGACAGGCTCGCACGGGCTATCGCTCCGGCAGACTCCAACGCTACGATCGTCAACCTTGCCAGCGTGGAATACGCCAAAGCCGTTCTGACCCGCCTCACCACCGACGTCACGGTCGTCACGTGTCTCTTTGGCGAGGGCGTCCGCAACGGCAAGCCCATCCAGCGCTCGACCGCCAGCAAAAAGGCGCGCGGCTCCATGGTGCGCTGGATGGCAGAAAACAAGCTCGAGGACGCCGCCGGTCTTACCGAGTTCAACATCGGCTATCGCCACGCCCCCGAGATCTCATACCCAGGCACCCTCGTGTTCATCAACGAACAGATGCTCTAGACCCGCCACCCAAAACTGACCCGCTCAGCCTTCTCTATATAACTTGCGGTGGAATAGTTCCTATTTGAGCCTTTTATCGCACAATCAGGAACTATTCCACCGCAACTTTTATGAATTGGCTGGCTAGGCTCGACACCTATTCTGCTAGACCGTCGGCCTTTGCAATCCCGTTTGTCGAACCGTCCTGATAGACAATCTTGACGTGCTCAACCTCGGAAACCGCAACACCCGTCGGAGGCTCCAGACGCCATTCCGTCAGGGCGATATCCATGGTCGTGGGCACATCTCCTTGATCTTTGAGCTTCACCGTCAGCGTTTTGAGCGCCGCGTCAAACGTCACGCGTTCGATTTCTTCACCTGGAATGGACCCACCACTCAGCTGCAACTGCACAAACTCATCGCGCGGGTACCAATAATCGCCCGGAATGGCGAGCGTATTGGCATTACCGCCGGTACTCCTCACCGTCATAATCGGTAGGCCATCATCAGCCTCGAACTCCCATACAGCGCCGCCGCGACCGCCAAACGTCCAGATACAAAAGGCAATCACCAGCACGGCAAGCACCGCAAAACCAATCGCGACCAACCCATGGTGTGCGCGGCTCTCCTCGGCCGATACATCCCACTGCGTCTCACGATATAGATGCTTGTCTTCCATGTTCGCCTCCTCACAGGCACGCTCGTTAGGCCAATCGTACCCATTCAGGCTATACTTGAGCCCATGACATAACGGGGAGCTTGCAGGACAAGACGGCAGGCTGAGATTGGGCGCGCCCGCCCTGACCCGCAAACCTGATATGGGTAATGCCAACGAAGGGAGCCGTGCCAATGAGCACACAGACCGAGCCCAAGCTCGTCACGCAAATCGACTTCGCCCGCGCCGGGCAGATCACACCGCAGATGAAGGAAGTCGCCGAGCGCGAGCATCGCGACCCCGAGTACATCCGCGAGCGCGTGGCCGACGGCCGCATCGCCATTCCCGCCAACATCGTGCATATCAAAAAAGGCATGCGCGCCATTGGTGTCGGCGAGGGCCTGTCCACCAAGGTCAATGTGAACCTGGGCATCTCGGGCGACAAGGCCGACGCCGCAGAGGAATGGAAGAAGGTCAAGATCGCCGAGGACTTTGGCGCCGACGCCATCATGGACCTCTCCAACTCGGGCAAGACACGCCAGTTCCGCCAGCAGCTCATCGACGAGACGCCGCTCATGGTGGGCACCGTCCCCATGTACGACGCCATCGGCTACATGGAAAAGCCGCTGGTCAAGCTTACCAAGGACGATTTGCTCGAGGTCGTGCGCGCGCACGCCGAGGACGGCGTGGACTTTATGACCATCCACTGCGGCATCAATAAATCGGTCATCAAAACCTTCAAGGAGACCGGCCGCCTTATGAACATCGTCAGCCGCGGCGGCTCGCTGCTGTTTGGATGGATGGAGGTCACCGGCAACGAGAATCCGTTCTACGAGTTCTACGACGAGGTGCTCGAAATCTGCCACGAGTACGACGTGACCATCTCGCTCGGCGACTCCTGCCGCCCGGGCTGTCTCTACGATTCCAACGACGCCACCGAGACTGCCGAGATGATCGAGCTGGGCAAGCTGTGCAAGCGTGCTTGGGCCGCCGGCGTCCAGGTTATGGTCGAGGGACCGGGCCACATGGCGCTCGACGAGATCGCCGCCAATATGAAGCTGCAGAAGCGCCTGTGCCACAACGCCCCGTTCTATGTGCTGGGGCCGCTGGTGACCGATATCGGCGTGGGTTACGACCACATCACCGCAGCCATCGGCGGCGCCATCTCCGCAAGCTCCGGCGCCGACTTCCTGTGCTACGTGACGCCGGCAGAGCACCTATGCCTGCCTAACGCCCAGGATGTGCTTGACGGCCTCATGGCCACTAAGATCGCCGCACATGCCGCCGATATCGCCAAGAAGGTGCCGCACGCCCGCGACATGGACGACAAGATGGGCCAGGCACGCCGCAAACTCGACTGGGATGCCATGTGGAAGTGTGCTCTCGACCCGGTCACCGGCAAGAAGCGCTACGAGGAATCCCCTGCCGCCACTGAGGGTACTTGTACCATGTGCGGCAAGATGTGTGCTGTCCGCACCGTTAACAAGGTGTTCGAAGGCACGACGATTGATCTTGGCATGGAGAACTAACCCTGTCGCCGCGGCCGCCTCTGGCGGCGAGCTGGTGCCTGTCAATTGTTGACGTGTGAACATTTGCTTGCATTTGCGTAAAGATTGCATCGCCCGCCCGGGTTCGACATAGAGTCGGCCCGGGCATCTTTATAATGCTGGCTTAAAGACCCATTTAATTCCGACCGAACAAGGGAGCGAACATGGATCGCAGTAAGGTACCTACCGTCCTGTCCATCGCGGGATCCGATTCCAGCGGTGGCGCCGGCATTCAGGCCGACATCAAGACCATCACGGCGCACCGCCTGTATGCCGAGACGGCCATCACCGCCATCACAGCGCAAAACACACTGGGCGTTACCGCCGTGCAGAACATCTCCCCGGATATTGTCGCGGCGCAGATCGATGCCGTTTTTGACGATATCCGCCCCAACGCCGTCAAGATCGGCATGGTTTCCTCTGCCGAGATTATCGATGTCATCGCCGACCGCCTGAGTGCCTGGAACGCGACAAACGTGGTAGTCGACCCCGTCATGGTAGCCACCTCGGGCGCACGGCTGATTGCCGAAGATGCCGCCGAGGCGCTCACCCGCCGCCTGTTCCCGCTAGCGACGGTTATCACGCCCAATATTCCCGAGGCCATGGCCCTGCTCGACTACGAGGTCGACTCCGAGCGTACGCAGCAAAACGCCGCCATGCTCCTCACCCGCCGCTTTGGCTGCGCGTCCCTCGTTAAGGGCGGGCATTTTGTCAACGAGGCCAACGATGTACTAGCAGAGCCCGCACCGCTCGATGACGAGGGCAACCATCTGGGAGATCCACTCACCACGTGGTTCCGCCACAAGCGCATCGAGACCGACAACACGCACGGCACCGGCTGCACGCTCTCGTCCGCCATCGCCTGCGCGCTGGCTCAGGGCATGGATCTTGCCGACGCTGTCAACGCCGGCAAGGCATACCTAACGGGCGCTCTGGCCGCCGGCTTTGACATGGGCAAAGGCTCCGGCCCCGTCAACCACATGTGGCAGTATTAAGATTCACAGCCCAAAACCACCGCAAAGGGGACAGGCACCTTTGCGGTGGTTCCCACAAACATCTCGATCCGTAACAGTTAGAGTCCATTTTTCGGCCCACCTGTTACAGATTGAGACATTCAAATTCCGCTGAGAAGATAATCTCGGTCTGTAACAGTAACTCGGCGAAATCGACCCTAGATGTTACAGATCGAGACAAACGACCGATATCGACCTAAATAATCTCAATCTGTAACATCTAGCCCGTTTTCGGCCTTACAACTGTTACAGATCGAGACAAAGCAACGAAACAAGCCGCCGCAAGGGGAACTTCTGTGGTGGCTTGGGGTCGCGCTACTCTCCGAGCATCTCTTGGAGCTTGGCTGCCACGGCGTGACCCAGGCTCTCATGGCTTTCGGGCATCATATGCAGATAGTCGATATCGCCCGGCTCGGCAAAGTCGGCGGCATTCAAAAAGTCGCAGCCAAACTGCTCAGCCACATGCGCGTAGTACTCACCAAAATGTTCCGAGGCTTCTACGGAATGCTCGTCAAAATCGGTCATATATACATCGGCGATCTGCGGCTTGATCTTGATAGGAGCCATCAGCAGAATGCGTGGACAAGGCGCAGCGTCGGCCCACGGAAATGCGCGGACGGCGCGAATCAGCGCCATGGCGCCACGGGCGATATCGGAAGCTGTCACGTTAAAGACCGTCTTACAGTCGTTGGTGCCCAGCATGATCACAATGGCGTCCAGCGGCTTATGGGCCTCGAGCAGCATCGGAAGCGCGCGAATGCCGTTGAGGTTAGTGTCCAGATGGCACATATCGTCGCGCACCGTCGTGCGGCCGTTGAGCCCCTCCTCAATCACATGCCAGCCATCGCCCAGGTCACGCTGCGCCACGCCGCACCAGCGCACATCCTGCGCATAGCGCACCGCGGTGCCATCGCGCATACCAGCCGGATCATAGCCATAGGTGTTGCTGTCGCCAAAGCATAGAACGTTTTTCATCGTAAGCCCCTCGCTCAGTAAAAAGCCGACGGGAGCAGCCCTCCCGCCGGCTCGACCTATCTGTCAGCACGTACCGATTACAGGTACTTGCGCCAATCGTCCTCGTCCTCATCATCCTCGGTAGCAGCCTGGGCCTGCTCGGCGGCGCGAGCTGCCGCAGCGCGAGCGGCAACCTGGGCATAGGACTCCTCGTTGCGCTCGGGGAAGTTTGCCAGCACGTGCTCGAACTTGGCAAAATCCTCATCCCAGCGCGTAGAAGGCACGGCAAAGAAGACTTGCTTGACCTTAAAGTCGCCCGACGCGAGCTCCTTGCGGAAGAGCTCAGCCACGGCCTCTGCGTCAAAGCCGTTGTTGTCGCAGCCCCAAGCGCCCAGCACGAGCTTCTCGCGACCTAGCTCGTCGCAGATGGCAAGCACAAAGCGAATGCGGTCGCGCAGGGCATCCAGCAGAGCATCGTCGCTCACGCGATACTCCTGGCGGGCGCGCTTAACGTTGGGCGCGGCGGCCACGATCACGTCGGCGTATGCATGCACGTGGTTGCGGTCGAAGCGCACCGCAGGCACCACCAGCGCACGGTTTCGGTAAAGCTCGCAGTTGATGTTGCGGCGACGGTTCTCGCCGTACCATTTGCGCTGCTTATCGAGAACGTTGTACAGATACGAATCGGCGCACAGCGTGGCCTCCTGGCCCAGATAACCCTGAATATAGCCACCGCCCGGGTTGGTGAACGAGGCAAAGGCGAGCACGACCATGTCGCAGAACTGCGCATAGCCACGACCGTTGTCCAGGATAGCCTGCGTGGCGGAGGCATCAAGCACGGTGACCTCGGGCAGAACCGGAGCGCGCTCCTCAGCAGGCGCGGACTCAGCTTCGGCGATTTCCTCGGCAGGCTCCTCGACGGGCTCAGGCGCCGCCTCGGTCTCGGCAGCCTCCGCGCCCTCGACGTCCTCGGCAACCTGTTCTTCGGCGGCCACAGCACTCTGAACCTTGGCCTTCATCGCCGCGACAAAGCCGGCAGGCATACCGTCAAACTCGCGAACACCGGCAAGCGAACGCTCGATATCCTTGGCGCACGCTTCGGACACAGTTGCCACGTGACGCTCGGCGGCCTTGGCACGGGCCTCGCGCTTGGGATTGGGCTGACCCGCTCGGTTGGACCTGCGGTTACGGTTCCTGTTGTCGACGTCTGCCATACGTGGCCACCTTTCCTGTCGCTGCCGCTATCGGCTTTTCCCATCCATGATACCCCGCCGCGTACAAAAAAGACGGCCCCGAAGGACCGCCTTTTGCATCGTTTTACCGTGTCCGGCAGGAAGCGTCGCAATGCCGCGTTTTAATCGCGACGGCCGAGGATATTCAGAATGCGCAGGAACACGTTGATAATATCGACGAACAGGTTAGAGGCCATAAGCACGGCGTTGGGCAGCGTGGGCGGCACCGTCGTTGCCACATAGGTGTCGTAGCCGATGAAGCCGGCGAACACCACAATCACGATCAGGTCGGTGATGGACTGCGAAACGCCCATGAACATCAGCACGATCTCGACCAGAATCGTGGCAAGCAGGATGCCAAAACCAATGCCATACACACGCTGGAAGAACTTGGGGAAGGTCACGCCAAGCGCGCCAAAGACAAAGGTGATGGCGGCCGTGGCGATAAAGGCAGTGTTGATGGTGGGCAGGTCGTAGTTGGCAAGGCCAAACGACGCGGTCAGGCCAAAGGTACTCGCAAAGATTACGTAGCCCACAAGGGACAGACCCACGGACTGTTTGCTGGCAGCAGCCGACATCATGACGATGCCGACAATAGTCAAAATAAATGAGCCAAAGACCAGCGGCAAAGCGGCGCCGCTCATCATCATGCGCGCAAACGACATGGTGCTCGTAAAGTAAGCGCCGGCGCCCATGGCGCAAAAGCCCAAAAAGATCAGGGCAGACATGACAAGGTTGTACGCGCGCGGCGACATCTCCTTGGCACGGCTTGCGCCGGTTTCGATGGGGCCGTTCTGATAGCCCTGGATATCGTTCATACTTCGTCCTTTCAAAAAGTGCCGTGAAAGACGGCACAGCAGGTGACAAGATTCCTGTCATTGTACCCGAATGCCGTACGTCCTTACCTACGGCGCTCGCCCTCGAGCGTACGATCAAAGGCCCAGACCCACCAACGCATCACGTGCGCCTGCGAGCCGTCCGCCCGCTCGCGCGTCTGGTCCTCCAGATACAACTCGGTCGCATGCCCACCAAAACGCACCTTATAGGTCGCCGTACGGATGCCGTGAACCGTCAGGCCAAACCCGGTGGTCGAGATAATTTCGTCGATTGTAAAACAACGGCCGTCGACCCAGCAGACGGTGACCGGCACGACCTGTCCGCCCGCGAGGATGCGAGCCACGACGTCCACATACTGCTTGTGCACGCGCCGAGTTTTGCCATCTGTCTGTCGATATTCCATACCTCCTATTATCGAACGCATGTTTGCATATTGTAAAGCGAACAGACTGTGGTTTTGGAATGTCGGAGCGAACGCGCGTGTCCGCATGGCGTGATAGCAAAAAGAACACCCGCGGTCAACAGGGCTAATATTCAATTTTAGTGCCAAAAAATTCACTTCTCCCATCAGAACTCGGTAAAGAGACCCGCAGGAGGTGATACGATTTATCATGTTTTTGTAACGTGTCTGCAAACTTCGAGAAAGCCCATATATGGACGTAACGTTCTCAACCTTCCTCGGCCAAATTGTGTCGAACCCAGTCCTTGCCGTCACCGTGATCCTCGCGCTCGGCGCCATCTTCGTCAATGGATGGACCGACGCGCCCAACGCCATCGCGACCTGCGTCACTACGCGTTGCATGCCCGCCCGCGCCGCCATTCTCATGAGCGCCGCATTCAACTTCCTCGGCGTGCTCATCATGACGCACTTTAATGCGAGCGTCGCCAATACCATCTCGCATATCGTCGATTTTGGCGGAAACAGCACCATGGCGCTCGCGTGCCTCTGCGCGGCGCTGTTCTCCATCGTCGTCTACGGCGCCACAGCATCGCGTTTTGGCATCCCCACCTCGCAAAGCCACAGCCTTATCGCCGGCCTGACCGGTGCCGCTATCGCCCTCGGCGGCGCGAGCAGCGTCAACGTCCACGAGTGGATGAAGGTCATCTACGGCCTGGCGCTCTCCATCGGCCTGGGCTTTGTCATGGGCTGGGTCCTGTGCAAACTCGTCTCGATTCTTTTCGCCGCCGCCAACAGGCGACGTGCCAATGTCTTCTTTAAATACGCTCAGATCGCGAGCGCTGCGGCCATGAGCTTCATGCACGGCGCGCAGGATGGACAGAAGTTCATCGGCGTGCTCTTTTTAGGCGTGGCCTTCGCAAACGGCCAGACCAGCGTCGGCGATGCCGGCATCCCCATCTGGATCATGCTGCTGTGCTCGGCCACCATGGGTATCGGCACCAGCGTGGGCGGTGAGCGCATCATCAAGTCCGTCGGCCAGAGCATGGTTAAGCTCGAGAAGTATCAGGGCTTCTCCGCCGACCTCGCGGGCGCCGCGAACCTGCTGCTTGCCACCCTTACCGGCATCCCTGTGTCCTCCACCCACATCAAAACCTGCGCCATCATGGGCGTCGGTGCCGTCAAGCGCCTCTCGGCCATCAACTTCGGCGTCGTCAAGGACATGATGTTCACCTGGTTCTTCACCTTCCCCGCCTGCGGACTCATCAGCTTTGTCATGGCCAAGCTGTTCATGATGTTCCTCTAGTCAAACCGAACGTCCATCCGGACCGCAACACTTCGCCCACCCGTCTTCGCCTCGAAAGGACCCACCCATGGCAAAGAAACCCGATTCGTTCTACTTTGACAACTACGTCGCCTGCGCCGACCTCTCCGTCCAGGCCGCAGAGCTGCTCACCAAGATTTTTGAGAACTTCGACCCCGCGCAGATCCACGACATGCTCGATAAGATGCATGCGATTGAGCATGCGGCAGACAAGAAGCACCACGAACTCGAAGACGCCCTGCTCACCGCCTTTATCACCCCGCTCGAGCGCGAGGATCTGGATCTGATGAGCTGCTCACTCGACACCGTGCTCGACCGCATCGAGGGCGTCGTACAGCGCGTCTACTTCACCAACATTCAGAGCATCCATCCCGACGCCATCGTCATCGCCCACAAGGTGACTGACGCCTGCCGCGCCATGAAGGACCTGATGGTCGAGCTTCCCAACTACCGCAAGTCCAAAACGCTGCGCGAGCTCGTCATCCAAATCAACACCATCGAGTCCGAGGCCGACGAGCTCTACATCAACGCCATGCGCAACCTGCACGTTAACGGCAAGGATCCGCTCGAGGTCATCGCTTGGCGTGACGTCTACGCCTTCCTGGAGTACTGCGCCGACTGCTGCGAGAATGTGGCCGATGTTGTGGATTCGATTGTCATGAAGAACAGTTAATTGGGGGTACGTATCCCACCGGTCGCGGGCCCGACCACTAATACCTTTTTCACTCCGGCTGCAAGCAGAGTCGTTCAAAAGGTATTAGTGGTCGGGCCCGCTCCCTTACGTACCACCATTGGGAACTTTGGCTGAGGGATTGAGCGTGGTGGGGCCTTTGCTGTGATGGCCCTTGATTGCTCGGGGTTTTACTTTGGTATTCGATGAGCGATTGGCTGATTGCTGCTTTGGGTACTGTTTGGGTTACTTTGGGTTTGTTTGATTTTTAATTGTTGGAGGGCTTGTATGTCTTATTTGGATCTGGCTCGGGGTCGGTATTCTTGTCGTGAGTTTGAAGATCGGGCTGTGGAGCAGGCTGTGGTGGATGCCATTGTTGAGGCTGGGCGGATTGCTCCTTCTGCTTGTAATAATCATCCTTCTCGTGTGATGGTGCTGGATACGCCTGAGCTTCTGGAGAAGGCTGCTGCTTGTCAGCCTCGGTTTGCTCGTGATGGATCTATCTTTGGCGCTCCGCTCATCTTCCTTATTTGTAGCGTTACCGAAGACGCTTGGGTGCGCCCGTATGACCAGATGAATTCCAGTGAAATCGATACGTCCATAGTGTGCGATCAGATGATGATGGAGGCCACCGAGCAGGGCCTGGGAACGTGTTGGGTATGCCATTTTAAGCCCGAGGTGGCACAGGAGCAGTTCAACCTGCCCGAGGGCGTCTATCCCTATCACATGCTCGTCTGCGGATATCCTGCCGACCACATCGCCGATTCCGAGCATCGCGAGGCCCGTACCATTCCCCTCTCCGACTTCCTCCTCAAGTAGATTTTGGGACATGCCCTAAAACCTATCCTTGACCGCTCACCGGTTCGCCGAGTTCTGCGCCACTATGTGCAGGGCTCGGTTTTTTATGTTGCGCGCCCCGGTACAGTCATAAAAAAGGACCCGCAAGCTGCGGGTCCTTTCTAGGCACTAAATTGTAGGCCGAATGTTAGTCCAGGTCGTCGGCAGCGAAGTTGTCGATCGGGGCGAAGGGATCGGCCACGGGGACAACCGGGTCAGCGACGGGCAGCGGCTCGGCGGGAACAGTCACCGCAGGAGAAGCGGCAGAACCGACCGGCGTGGAGGCCATGAGGTCGGCCGGGAAGGAGTTCTGGGCATCGTCCATGAAGTGCTGGATGAGCTTGAGATACTCGGCCTTGAACTCCTCACGAGAAGCCTTGAGACGATCGATCTCCTCGAGCTCAGCCTGCTTTTCGGTCAGAGCCTGGCGGATAACCTCGCGGGCCTTGGCGTCAGCCTCGTTGCGAATACGCTCAGCGTTCTCATTGGCATCGTTGACGATGGTCTCAGCGGTCTGCTGGGCAGCGATCAGGGCGGCGGAAATCTGGCGCTCCTGAGCGGAGAAGTCAGGGGCGGGAGCAGCCACGGGGGCGGCAGGAACGGCCTGGGCGGGGGCATCCTGAGCCTGGGCAAGCTGAGCCTGCGCATCGGCAAGCTGCTGCTCGGTAGCAGTCAGACGACCCTTAAGGTCGACGATCTTAGCGAGCATAGCGTCAACCTCAGAGGACAGCGTCTCCAAGAAGACGTCGACCTCAGCAGGATCGTAGCCACGCTTGGCCTCAGAGAAAGTCTGAGCCTGGATGTCTGCAGGGGTAATAGCCATAACAAGTCTCCTTTTTCATCGCCTCGGCGCTACACGCCCGACGTAAGTTACTAAGACAGTTCTACACGAGTATACCTATAAGAAGCTGCAGAACCAGCCTCTGCACCAACTGCAACGCAATAATCGCAACGACCGGCGAAAAATCGATACCGCCCATCGGCGGGATGAAACGACGGAACAGGTTGAGCCACGGACCGCACACGCTATCAAGCACCGCGGCAATATCCTGAAGCAAACCACCCTGCTTCATGGGAATCCACGTCATAAAGCAGTAGACGACAATGAGCGTGGAATAGAAGTTGAACAGCGTATTGACCAGCTGGACGATAGTGTAGATGTTGATGGGAATCTCCTCGTCTTGTCTTTACTTAAGGTAGCCGTCGGCACGAAGCTTCTTGAGATCGGAATCTTTGACCTCGCAACCGGCGGGCAGCACCATGAACACGCGGTCGCCCACCTCCTTGACCGTGGCACCCAGACCGCAGGCAAAGCCGTAAGAGAAGTCCAAGACGCGCTTGGCAACTTCGGTGCGTACGCCCACAAAAATCAGTGCGACAGGCTGCTTGGTGCGAACGCGGCGCACCACGGTCTCCACGTCGTCATAGCTCTCGGGGCGCAGGACATAGGCCGGCAGCTGCGGTGTGGCGTTGATGATATTGCTCGCATAGGCCGAGGCATCGCTCGGTGCAGGCGCAGGCGCAGCGGCGGCACGGGCGCGGGTGTTCTCGGCGTAGCTCGACGGCGTGTCATAGGCACCAGGACGATAACCGCTCGCAACACTGTCCTGCGAGCGCGAAGGCGGGTTATACGTCGTGGCATGGCGGGAGTCATCGCCGACCAGCTGCCCGGAGCGTGTATACACGGCAACCGACTCAGCTTCACCACGGCGCGTCTGACCAAGCAGGCCGTTGCTCGGCTCGTCTTGGGTGTAGAAGCCCTCGCCCGAAGCACCGCTGTAGCCGTTGCCCTGATAGCCATCGTCATAGCCATCATCGTAGCCGTAGTCGTCGTCCTGGCCATAACCCTGGTCGTAACCCTGCTGGCCGCCCAGGTGCATCTTATTTTTAATCTCGTCAAGGAAGCCCATGGTTGTGTCCTCTCGCGGTTTAGTGCAGGCGCCCCGATAATCAGTGCGCACTTCAGAGCCTTATTTTACTGCAAACTCCGGGCTAAATACTACCCTGCCCAGGCGAACGAGCGTAGAGCCCTCCTCAAGGGCAGGCTCAAAGTCTTCGCTCATGCCGCAGGAAAGCTCAGGCAGGTTCAAATCGGGATGCGCCGCCTCCAGCTCATCCCTCAGCTCACGAAGCCCCGCAAAGGTGCGGCGTGCCACATCCTTATTCCCCCGGGGCGCCATAGTCATAAGCCCCTGTACGCAAATTCCCTCAAGTTCCGCAAGCTCACCCGCGGCGGCGCGAATCTCATCGGGCGAAAAGCCTCCCTTCGACTCCTCACCACTCACATTGACCTCAATGAGCACACGCTGGGGGCCGGCGAGTTCGCCTGCCTCAATCTTGCGGGCAGCACGGCTCGAGATCGCCTGCGCCAGATGCAGCGAACCCACCGAGTGAATCAGCTCGGCTGAGCCCAGCACCGCATTGATCTTATTGGTCTGCAGGTTGCCGATCATATCGAAGCGCACCTCGGGCAGCTCCGGATGCTCCGCCAAACCTGTGAGCTTGCGAACCAGCTCCTGCGGGCGATTCTCGGCAAAATGGCGATACCCCGCCTGGATGGCGGCAACGGTCTCATCGACACCAACGGTCTTGGACACGGCAATGAGGCGCGCGGCGTCGTGGGGACGGCCCGCGCGATCGAGCGCCGCATAAAAACGTTCCAGAATCTGCTCGCGGCGAGCGCGCATCAAGTCCAAATAGTTATCCATTGCCAATCGCCTCCGCTGACAGCCAAACAAGTAGTCCCATGCTAACGCAAGAGCGCGGCCCCGCATGTGCAAGGCCGCGCTCACTTAGGTATTTACAATCTTTCGACGAACGGGGTTACTTACTCCTCGTCGTCCTCGCCATCGTCCTCATCCTCAAGATGATCGAGCAGGTAGCGAAGACCCTCGCTGACCTCGTTAACGGGCACCTTGGCAACGTAGCGTGCATCGACGGCGGGCCTCATGATAACACCCTCGCCCGAAGGCACGCGCATGCTCTCGAGCTCATCCTCATCAGTGCAGGCGATATCACCGGCAGTCATACGCTGTCCGGTCAACAGGAAGGTCAGACGGCAGGCGGCATCGATGGAAATCGAGGCGATGCGATCGAGATAGCGCGATACCATGATGGCGCGGCGCAGGTCGTCATAGTTGCTGTCGTCGTCCATAAAATCGCCCGTGTCCATGCGGTATAAGGTGCGGAAGAACTTCTCGTAGGCGGCGTGCACTGGCTCGTCCTCGACGGCCAAGTTGCAGATGATGGACATGTCGTTGGTGACGAGCGCAGAAAGCGAAGAGCCCAGCACCTGGTAGACGGCCTCAGCCTCGGCCTCGACCGTGCCGACAAGCTCCTTGGGCAGCGAGATGTCGGCCTTGATCATATGACGCGTGGCGCGGCAAATCTGGCGAACCTTATCGGTCATGCGCTGCAGGTTAAAGTCGACGTAGATGATCGTCTGCAGCAAGCGGAAGTCGGAGGCGACCGGTGACTGCGTGGCAATCAGGTTGTAGCAGACGGCCTCCAGGTTGGCGCAGCGTGCGTCAATCGAAAGCGTACGCTTCTTGGTCTTGGTGGCGAGCTTGCGGTCGTCGGTCACATAGGCCTTCACGGCATCGTGGAGGGCCAGATCGACGGCCTCGTAGATGCTCAGCATCTCGTGACGGGCCTCGATGAGCTGACGGGAAAACAGTTTGCGCATGGTTCACTCCAATCAGTTGGGTGCGGTCATGCCGCCCGCACAGTGAATACGCACCGGACCAGATCCGATCGGCTTGGGACTAGTCGCACCGATCAGCCAAAGCGGCCGGTGATATAGTCTTCCGTCCGCGAGTCCACCGGGCTGGTGAAGATCGCGTCGGTTTGACCATACTCGATGAGCGTAGCGGGCTCGCCGGCAACTTCCTGCAAGAAGAACGCGGTGTAGTCACTGATACGAGCTGCCTGCTGCATTGAATGCGTGACGATGATAATCGTCATCTCGGGCGCCAGCTCGGCCATCAGATCCTCGACCTTAGAGACGGAAGTGGGGTCGATGGCGGAGCAGGGCTCGTCCATCAGGAGGACATCGGGTTGCACCGCAAGCACGCGCGCGATGCACAGACGCTGCTGCTGACCGCCCGAGAGCGCCAAACCATCCTTGTTGAGCTGATTGGATACCTCTTTCCAGAGGTTGGCGCGCTTGAGCGATTCTTCCACGATGTCATCGAGGTCGCTTTTGCTAGTCACGCCCTGCAGACGAGGGCCAAAGGCGACATTCTCGTAGATGGATTTGGGAAACGGGTTGGGCTGCTGAAAGATCATGCCCACGCGACGACGGAGATCGACCGGATCGACACCCTCGGCATAGATATCGTTGCCGTCGAGCGTCATGGTGCCCTCGACGCGCGCGCCCTCAATCAGGTCATTCATGCGGTTGATGCAGCGCAAAAACGTCGACTTGCCGCAGCCCGAAGGGCCAATGAAGGAGGTGATGGCGTTTTTGGCGATGTTGAGGTCAAGCCCCGTCAGCGCATGAAAGTCACCGTACCAAAAGTTGAAATCCTTGGCCGTAATGGCCGCTTGCTCCAACGCGGGAGCGGACTGATAAACGGACATGGGACTCCTTAACTAGCGACGCTTGCGCGACAGGAAGCGCGCAAACAGGTTGAAGGCCAAAATGATCACCATCAGCAAGAGCGCGGTGCCGTAGGCTGCGTTCATGTTGATGCCGTCGTTGGCAAGCAGGTACAGGTGAACGGTCATGGGACGACCGGAATCGAGCGGCGAAATAGGTAGATTGATGGCCTGGCCCATGGTGTAGAGCACCACGGCGGTCTCGCCGATGGCACGGCCGATGGCAAGGACGATGCCCGTGGCAATGCGGCCAAAGGCCGAAGGAAGCACGATCTTGGAGACGACCTGCCACTTGGTAGCGCCCAGGCCGTACGCGCCCCAACGGATATAGCGCGGAACGGCGCGAATGGCTTCTTCGGTGGTGCGCATGACGATGGGAAGCATCAAGAGCGCGAGCGCCAGAGCGGCCGAGACCATCGAAAGGCCCAGGCCCATAGCCTCGACAAACAAGGCGTAGCCAAACAGGCCCATAACGATGGAGGGCACCGAGGCCAAAGCGTCAGCAGCGTAGCGAATGAGCTCGACGACCTTGCCCTGCTTGGCGTACTCGGCCAGATAGACGGCTGCCAGCACAGCGATCGGCGTGCAGATAAGCATGGCGAGCGCCGTCACGTAGACGGTCGAGACGATCGTGGGCCAAATTCCGCCCTCGGCGTTGACGCCCTGGGGCCAACCGAAGATAAAGTCGAGCGAGATGTGTGGCAGGCCGTTGATGACCACGTAGGCGATGATAGCGACCAGCACCAGCGTGGTGATGTAGGCAGCGGCACGAAACACGCCAAGCATGATCTTGTTGGACAGGTCCTTGTTGATGCGGCCCTTCTTGCCGTGGGAAAGGGCACGCTTGATGCGCTCGCGCGACGAGGTCGTATCGACCGTCGTGTCAACGGAATCGGACATAGCCTACCCCCTCTTCTTCTTGGAAATCAGACGAACGATACCCACCAGCGTGGCGGAGATGATAAACAGGACCACACCCATGCCGAACAGCGCCGAGCGGTGCAGACCCGAGGAATAGCTCATGTCGAGCGCAATCTGGCTCGTGAGCGTCGAGATGGGGCTCGCAATGCTGTCGGGAATAACCGGGGCGTTACCTACGACCATGAGCACGGCCATGGTCTCGCCGATGGCACGGCCCATACCCAGCACGATGGCATCAACGATACCCAGCTTCGCGGCAGGTAGCACGACCTTATAGATGGTCTGCCACTTTGTGGCGCCCATGGCATACGATGCCTCGCGAATGCCCATGGGAATGGAATTGAGAGCATCGATGGTGAGCGTGGTGATGGTAGGGACGATCATGATGGCGAGCACAAACCACGCCGTCAGCGCACCAAAACCAAGGCCGCCGGTCAGTTGTGCGATAAACGGGCGGATGATGATCATGCCAAAGAAGCCGTAGATGATGGAGGGTATGCCCGCCAGCAGGTCAACGGCGGGGCTGATGAGCTTGCGCACGCGCTTGCTGGCAATCTCGACCAGGTAAACGGCCGTACCCACGCCCAGCGGCACGCCCATGGCGAGCGCACCGACGGTCACCAGACCCGAGCCAACAAGCAGCGACAAGATGCCGTAGTGGCCCTCAGAGGGCGCCCACGTAAAGCTAAAGAAGTCAGCCAGACCGATGTCAGTAAAGACGGGCAGCGCCGAGTACGTGGTAAAGACAAAAATCAGGATGACGGTAACGACCGCCAAGAACGCGCAGGCAAAGAAGATCCACTGCAGCGCCTTCTCCTTGATATAGGTACTGCGCGATACGAGCGCCAGCTCGCGCTTCTTGGGCGTCTGAACATTCTGCTCAGTCTGGGAGTTTTCCTGTGCTTCCATGCTACTCACTCCCCTTCTCGTCGTTGGTGACGGGAATAAAGCCCGCCTCGCGAATCTGCTTGTCCATCTTTTCGGACGTCACATAGTCGATGTAATCCTGCGCCTGCTGCGAAGGCACACCCTTCACAAAGAAGTAAAGGTCGCGCGAGATGGGATAGCCGCCACTCGCGACCGTCTTCTCGGACGCCTCAACATGATTGACCGAGACGGCCTTGACCGAGGTCTTGGCGTTGAGGCTATCGACGAAGCCCAGCGAAATGTAGCCGATGGCCCCACGCGAACGAGATACCACGTCGCGCACCTGGCCCGTACCCGAAAGAACGGCCGAGCGGCGATCGAACGGCGTGCCATCCATCACGATGGTACGGAAGGCCTCGCGCGTACCGGACGCCTCGTCTCGGTTGATGACCTGAATCCTCAGGTCCTCGCCACCGACCTCTTTCCAATTGGTAATCTTGCCGGCGTAGATATCGCGGAGCTGCTCGGTCGAGAGGTTATCGACGGGGTTGTCGTCGTTCACGATGACCGCAATACCGTCGTGGGCAATGACAATGGGAGTCAGGCCCAGATCCTGTTCGTCGGCATTGAGTCCACGGGAGGAGCTGGCGATATCGGCCGTGCCGGCGCTGACGGCCTCGATCCCAGCGGAAGAACCCAAACCGGAAACGAGCACGTCGATGCCGGTCTCCTCCTTAAAGCCCTCGGCCGCAATCTCGGCGATAGGAAGGCAGGTCGTGGAGCCGGCCACGGTAATGGAAGAGCTAGAAGATCCCGAAGAACAGGCGCACAGCGTAAGCGTAAGCACAGCGGCGCTCAGGACCGATACGATCTTTCTCATAGCATCACGCCGATCGCAGCATGGCGCCCACAGGTGCCGTCCTCGTTACGGTAGGAATAAAAGCGGTCGTTCTGACGCACGGTCGAAAGCTGGGTATCCACGATATTATCCGCGTCGACACCGACATCTACCAGCGCCTCGCGAATGGCAGCGGAAAGATCGAGCATGCGAGAGGTATTCGCATCGATGCAAGAGAACTCGGCGGCAAAGCGATCCATGAGTTCCTGGGATACCTCATATTCGTCACCCAAGATATGGGGGCCGATATAGGCGGAAACGTCGCTCGCATCGCAACCGGCAGCATCGCAAAGCGCCTGGCACGCCTTGGCGGAAATACGTGCAATCGTGCCCTTCCAACCGGAGTGCACCACGGCAAATCCGCCGGGGGCCACCAGCACCACGGGAACGCAGTCGGCAAAGCAGAGCAGCACGGGTACGTTATGCGCCGTACAGACGATGGCATCGCAGCCCTCGGCAATCTGCTCGCGGACGTCCTCAAGGTCATCGGCGCCGTTCGAGGTCACCGCAACGATATGGTCACCATGGACCTGATTGGGAACGAGCAAGTTGTGCTCGCACTCGGCGGCACCCATAGCCTCGAGCACGCGACGACGATTTTCTTGAACAGCAAAGGGGTCATCGCCAACATGCGAGCCCAAATTGAGTGAGGAGTACGCATCTTCGGAAACACCACCGGCGCGCTCGGTGAAGGCAAAGCGAACATCGGATGTCGCGCCTTCCACCAACGTAACTCCATCATGGTCGACACGCGAAACGTTGTCCGCACGTGCTGCCATACTAAAGCCTCCTAATAACACAAGTACCGCGGCATCGCCGCTACAGCCCGCGTTTATACGGCTGTCATACTTCTCTAAAAGAATACCTGCTGCACTGGAGGCAATCGTAAAGGGAACGTAAAGAGATTGGAGGTTCTAGTTTACAAAGTCGAAATAAAAAGGGCGCGTCCATACGGACACGCCCCCGTGAGCAACAATGCAAAGAACGACTTAGAAGCTACCGCGCTTCAGGAAGTCGGGAAGCTCGAACTGATCGTTGCCGAAGTTAGGAAGCTCGGTGCCACCGACGTTGCGGGTCGGAGCGGCCTGAGCCGGGCTGGTGGCCGGAGCGGTGCGCTGCGGCTCAGCGGAGGCAGCGGCCTTGCTCTGAGACTGCTGAGCAGCAAAGAGCTCGTCCTGACGGTTGACGTTGGAGTCGGAGAAGCCCGTAGCGATGACGGTGATACGCACCTGATCGCCCAGGGACTCGTCGACAACGGTACCGAAGATGATGTTGGCCTCGGGGTCGACGGCGTTGGCGACAACGTCGGCGGCGTCGCTGATCTCCTGGATGCCCAGGTCCTTGGAACCGGCGATGGAGAGCAGCACGCGTGTGGCACCATCGATGGAGCTCTCGAGCAGCGGGCTGGAGATGGCCTGCTGGGCAGCGTCGACGGCACGGGTATCCCCAGAAGAGGTACCGATACCCATCATGGCGGTACCGGCCTGCTTCATGATGGTCTTAACATCGGCGAAGTCCAGGTTGATGATACCGGGGACGGTGATGAGGTCGGTGATGCCCTGGGTGCCCTGGGAAAGGACGCCATCGGCAATCGCGAAGGCCTCGAGCATGGTAGTCTTCTTCTCGGCGATGTCGAGCAGTTTATCGTTGGGGATGACGATCATGGTATCGACGCAATCGGAGAGGGTCTTAATGCCCTCCTCGGCGCTCTTCTTGCGCTTGCGGCCCTCGAAGGTGAAGGGCTTGGTCACGACGGCGACGGTCAGTGCGCCGACCTCGTTCATCGCGATATCGGCAACGATGGGAGCAGCGCCGGTACCGGTGCCACCGCCCTCGCCGCAGGTGATGAACACCATGTCGGCGCCAGCGAGCGCCTCGGCAATGTCGTCGCGGGACTCATCGGCAGCCTTGCGGCCAACCTCGGGGTTGGCGCCGGCGCCCAGGCCGCGGGTAAGGTCGGTGCCGATGTGCACCTTGATATCGGCATCAGAGATCGCGAGTGCCTGAGCATCGGTGTTGATGGCAACAAACTCGACGCCGCGGATGCCCTCTTCGATCATTCGATTGACCGCGTTGGTACCGCCGCCGCCGACGCCGACCACCTTAATGACGGCAAGGTAGTTGTTGATCTCTGTCTCGTGCATGTCGGTCCTCCGAACAAAGGTTATAGCCATAGCATGGGTCGACCCCTGCGCACATTAACCTTCAGGTTGAAAGTAAATGCAAAGGTAAACCGTATTATGGTTGCACATTATGAACGTATCAGTCAAATAATTGACCGTGAAAACCAAACAAACCAGATAAACGGCGTGGTATGGCCACTCAACAAAGCATCAACCAGCGCTATGAGGTCGGAGCATTCCTAAATGTGTAGTTGCCCGGAGAGCGCACATTGATATACGTTACGCCCTCTACCTGCGAAAGCAACTTGGTGACTACGCGTTCCTTCTTGGCGATATCGTCCGAATCGCCCAGCGACACCTCAATGCCGTTATTGAGGTTTGCCGAGATGGCTTCGACCGAAGGCGTGGAAATATCCTTGACTTGTCCCAAGAACTCGCTCGAAAAACCACGCACATAATCCAGGCCGGCCTTAACGGCCTTGGAGCTCACCGCCTGGCCGGAAACTGGAGCGACATCCGCCGAGACATCAGTCAGCAACACCGCGCCATAGTGCTTAGCGAGCGCCAGTGCGGCATCGATGCCGGTCAGGGTATTTGAGCCCTGCCCTGTCGTGATGACGTTGCCCTGGTCGTCCACTTCGACCGACGTCGACAGCGGGGCGATCCAGGTGTCATCATCCCCGATGGCCCAGGCTAGGTCATCGGAGCTGATATAGGCAATTGCGATGACCTTGCGCTCCATAGGCGTAATGATGAGCGTATGCGGGAACTGACGCTGAACATCCACGCCCGAGACCCACGGGTTCTGCTTGAGGTCCTCGGTAATCTGGTCGGGATCGACGTTAAAAAGCGACGTTCCCTCGGGCAAATCGATCAGCTGGATAGCATCGTGCTTCGTCACATGCTCGCTGCCTTGAATCTGAATATCAGTGGCGGTAAACAATCCAGAGTTAATCACCACGATGGCAACGACGACGAGCACGGCCAAGACGGCCAGAACGCCGCCCACGATTTTGCCTTTGCCTGTAACGACAGAAGCGGCGTCTGATGTTTTATTTGCCATCGCCCCAAGTGAAGACAACGGGTTGACGCCTTTTTTACCCGAAGGCTTCTTGGCGGTAGCCGGCACCGATGTCAGCGAGCGCGGTTTCGATGCGCCCAGCGTGCGACCCGGACGCAGCGTTTTAGTTCCCGTCGGTGGCTTAGGAGTTGCCATGGGACGGGCAGGCTTGGCGCCCATAACAGGCTTTGACGTCACCGAGGGACGCGAGGACTTTTTTGCGGCCGGACGATTACCGAGCTGCGAGCCGACGACCGGACGACTGGTCTGTCGAGCATGCCCGACAGACTTAGAGTGCGCGACGGTATTGCGTTGAGGTTTGGCAGGTGCGCCGGAACGCCCTCCGGCGCGGCGGAAGGTTGGTTTCGATGCTCTAGAAGCCGAGGAATTTAACTTCCGGTCTGAGCTCGATGCCATACGCCTCCCTCACCTTTCCGTGCACATGCCTGATAACCGCGGCCACGTCATCGGCCGAGGCGGTTCCGTTATTAACGATAAAATTAGCGTGTACGGGCGAAACTTCCGCACCGCCAACCGAAAAACCCTTTAATCCACAATCCTCAATCAACTTGCCCACGCTTGCGTCGGGCGGGTTGCGAAAGACCGATCCGCAGGATGCACGGCCCATGGGCTGCGTGCGCTTGCGGCGCGTCAGGTACCGCTCCATGCGTTCGCGAATGTCGACCTTGGGCGCGGCCTTAAGCTTAAGCACGCACTCGAGAATGATCTCGTTACGCGGCAGGCTGCACTCGCGATACCCCCAAGCGATCTCGGATCCTGCATAGTGCTTAATACCGGACGCCGAATCAAACGTGACCACGTCCTCGATAAGGGAGCCGATCCACTCAGTCCGCGTACCTGCGTTCATGGACACGGCGCCGCCGACCGAACCGGGAATACCGACCGCGAACTCAAGGCCCGAAAGCCCGCGCGACAAGGCGTCGTTGACCAAACGCGCGAACATCACGCCCGCACCAACGGTCAGCGTGCAGCCGTCCTCGGCAACAACCGTGCGCTGAAACTCACGTCCCAGCGAAATAACGGCGCCGCGATAACCGGCATCGGCAACAAGCAGATTGGACCCCTTGCCGATAATCACCCACGGCACCTGCTCGCGGTCGAGCACCGCCACGGCGCGACGCAGGGCATGGTAGCTATGGCACGTCACAAAGAGGTCGGCCTTGCCGCCGATACGATAGCTTGTATGGCGTGCAAGACGTTCGTCCTCGACCACGTCCGTGTCGATCATGCCCGAAAGCGCCATGACGGCGTTAAACAGACCCATAGAGGTTAAGCGTCTTTCTTGGCAGTCAGATACTCGATGAACTCGGGGCCGACGGTCGTAACGTCGCCGGCACCCATGGTGAGCAGCAGGTCGCCCTCGCCCACGAGCTTCTCAAGCTCCTGGTTGAGCTCAAGACGGCTGGAGCAGTACACGACCTCCTTGCCGGGGTGCTTGGCGCGAACGGTATCTGCGAGCATCTTGGAGGTAACGCCCGGAATCGGCATCTCGCCGGCGGAGAACACATCGATCAGCAGCAGCTTATCGGCGTTGGCAAAGGCATCGGCAAAGTCATCGCACAGAGCCTGCAGGCGCGAATAGCGGTGCGGCTGGAACACGACGTCGACATGCTTGTAGCCCAGCGAAGAGGCAGCAGCGAGCGTCGCCTTGATCTCGGTGGGATGATGGCCGTAATCGTCAACCACCGTGATGCCGTCGATATCGCCCACGTGGGTAAAGCGACGGCGGACACCCTCAAAACTCGAAAGTGCCTTAGCGGCGGCGTCGATATCGAGACCCAGGACATGGGCGACGGTCAAGACGGCCGTGGCGTTGAGCATGTTGTGACGACCGGGGTTGCTCTTAATCTCGACAGCGTGCTCGGTGCCGTCCTCAAAGCGAACGATAAAGTCGCTCTGGATGCCCTTGACATCCGGATGCACGCAGACGATGTCGTTGTTCTCGGCAAAGCCATAGGAAAGCACATGACGGCCCGTCGACTTGGCGAGCTCGACCAGATGCGGGTCCTCGCCACAAACGATGACGGTACCGCTCTCTCCAACCAGGCCCATAAACTTGGCAAAGGTGGCCTCGATCTCCTCGATGCCCGAGTAATGATCGAGATGGTCGGCCTCGACGTTGGTCACGATGACCACGTTGGGGTTCAGGAACAGGAACGAGCTGTCGGACTCGTCGGCCTCGGCGACAAAATAGTCGCCCGAGCCGTTCTTGCCGTTGGTGTCGTAGCCCTCGACAATGCCACCGATTAAAAAGCTGGGGTCCAGACCCATGCGGTCGAGCATGGTGGCGCACATCGAAGAGGTCGTGGTCTTGCCGTGAGTACCGGCGACGGCGACGGTGGTGTAGCCGTGGCCCAGGGCCGAAAGCATCTTGGCACGGGGCCACACGGGAATACCGAGCTCGCGGGCACGCACGAGCTCGGGGTTGGACTCGGGAATAGCGGTGGAGACCACAACCACGTCGGGCTTGACCTCGTCGATCGTCGCAGCCTCGTGGCCCACATGGACCTTCACGCCGGCGCGGGTAAGCTGGCGAATATAGCGCGACGTCTTAAGGTCAGAACCGGTAACGGTATAACCGCGCTCGTGCAGGACGAGAGCGATGCCGCTCATGCCGGCGCCGCCGATACCGATAAAGTGGGCGCTCTTGAACTCGGGCGCGGAGGTTGCAGTCTGGGAATCAGCCATGTGCTCGTGTACTCCTTGCGTAAACACTGCCTGTAACCCATTAACTGTACCGCACCTACCGCATCCGCGCGAGGGCGACCGGCGATATCCCGTCTAACTAACGCAATCCCTCTACCGCGTCGGCCAAAAGTGCGGCGGCACGGTCCTGGGCCAAGCCACGCGCCGCCTGACGCATGGCATCACGCGCCGCAGCGTCATCGATCAGGTGCAGAAGCTCGTCGGCAAAGGCAGGGGCATCGATATCGGCATCGGCGCAAAGCACGCCGGCACCGGCATCGACCAGGTAGCGCGCATTCGTGGTCTGGTGGTCGGCCGTGGCGTGCGGATACGGCACGAGTACCGAGGGCACGGCAAGCGCGGCGATCTCGGCCACGCTCGAGGCACCGGAACGCGAGAGCACCAAATCGGCCGCAGCCAGCATATCGCCCATGTTGTCGATGTAGGGCTGGACTCGATAGCGCTTCGCCTCCTCGGGCGTCAGCGCCAAAGCGCGCTCGGTCTCCTCAAAGCCGTCGGCACCCGTCGAATGCAAAATGTAGAGATTCTCGCGGGTCAGCAGCTCACTCTTGAGCGAGGCAACGCGCTCGTTGAGATGCTGGGCACCGAGCGAACCACCAAAGACGAGCAGAAGCGTCGCGTCCTCGGGCACACCGAGCGTCTTGCGACCGCGAGCGCGATCGCCCTCGATCACCGAACGACGCACAGGATTGCCCGTCATGAGCACATGGTCGGGGTCGCCCTCGCGCTCAAAGACCGCGCGGGCCGCAGGTACCGAAATGCACACGCGGGCGGCATGTGAGTTCATCATCTTATTGGCCAGACCCGGAACAGAGTTCTGCTCGTGCAGCAGATACGGAACGCCGGCGTCCTTGCACCAACCCAGCAGCGGAACCTCAACGTAAGCACCAAAGCCGATAGCGGCATCGGGCTTACCGACCTTCGAGAAGTGACGGGCAAGCGCACGCTTCGCCTTGTTGACGCGCCACAGCGAGGTCAACGCCGTCCAGGGACGGGAGCGATCGAAGCCCGTGACCGTGATGGGCACAAAATCGAATCCGGCCTCGGGAACCAGACGACCCTCGAGCTTGCGCGATTGGCCCACGAACACAACGTGATGACCGCGGTCTCGCAGCTCCTCGGCCAAGGCGAGCGCGGGGTTGATATGTCCTGCCGTGCCGCCAGCTGCAATAGCAACGGTCATCTTATCGGTCATGGTAATCCCTTCGTACACGCGGCCCCTGGTCATCGGTGCGCAAACGCGCCGACGGGTCCGAATTCAAATCGATTCGATTATATCCGCCGCCCGCATTGCGGGGAGTGGGGCGCTGCGGACGACCTTGCGGCGCCGTTCGCTGACGCGGACGGGCTGCCGGCTCGGTCGCAGAGCCATCCAGGACGGTAAAGCCGTTACGCGAAGATCGCTCGCCGCGCACGTGGGGCACGCCGGCGGTACTCTCATCCATAACGGCAAAGCTCTCGCGGCGACGGTCGTACTCATCGCGACGGGCGCTCTCATACGAAACGCGCAGGATCAGACCGGCGAGCATAAGCGACACGATAATCGACGAGCCGCCGTAGCTAATAAACGGCAGCGGCTTGCCCGTCATGGGAAACACATTGAGAATGCCCAGCGCGTTGATCAAAAACTGCACCGCAAGGATGACCGCGGAACCCGATGCCATAAGTGCTCCGCGACGGTCGGTCGCCTGCTCGGCAATGCGAAACGCCGAGTAGATCAGCATCGCAAACACCAAGAAGAACAGCACGGTTCCGATAAAGCCAACTTCCTCGCCGATGATAGCCAAGATGTAGTCGTTATGCGCCTCGGGCAAATACGAGTACTTCATGGTGGAGTTGCCGATACCGCGACCGAACAGGCCGCCCGAGGCAAACGCCATGATGGCAAGCGTGGCCTGATAGCCGTCGCCATATTCGTCTGCCCAAGGATTCCAAGCAACCTCGACACGCGTCATACGATACGGCTCGGCGATAAGGGCGATCGCAATGACGGCGATGCCGGCAACGACCGTCCAAACGATATATTTGGGGTCCAATCCCGCAAACAACGCCATGCACATGAGGGTCAACAAGATGATCAGGACGGTGCCAAAATCGGGCTGAACAAAAATCAGAAAGAGCGAAATGCCCAGGTAGACGCCCATCTTGCGAAGAAACTCGTTGATGTTGCCGCCGGGCGAAAAGATGCGGTCGAGCATGATGGCCGAATACGCGATGGCGAACGGCTTTAAAAACTCAGACGGCTGGAACTGAATACCGGCGATGTTGAGCCAGCGCGTGGCGCCACGGCTGCCGCTGCCCACCAAGAACACCAGAAACAGTAGCCCTATCATGCCTATGAGGAAGATCCTGAGCACATCCTCCCCAAACCAGCTGTCCGGCAAAACGCGCACGATGGCAATCAGCGCCAGAACACCGACCACGGCAAACGCGGCCTGTCGACCCAGAAAAAACGTCGCCGAGCCATTCTCGTGCAGCGCCTCGACCGAAGACGCCGAGTACACCATCAGCAGGCCAAAGCATACCAAGGTAAACAAGCAGGCCATGAATATCAAACGGGGGCGCATGATACGGGCGGGAACGCCGGCAATATAGCGTTCGCTAAACGACTGCCCGCCGCGACCGGAACGCGGTGTGCTGCGCCGCGAGGAAGCACGGTCCGAGTCGGGCCTCCTCATACCTTGTCGGGGGCTCTCCTCTCTCACCGGCAACCCCTATTCCATTTGCGATTTCGCCGCAGCGGCAAGCTGGGCCACATAGTCCTTAAACACGCGGCCGCGCTCCTCATAGCCCGAGAACTCATCGAACGAAGAGCAGGCAGGAGAAAGTAAGATCACGTCGCCACGGCTCGACAGCGAACGGGCGACGTCCACGGCATCGCGCAGGTCATCCGCCTGGGCGATATCCACATCGCCGTCGACATCGGCCTCGTCCATAGCGGCGGTGAAACGCTCGCGCGCATCGCCAAAGCAGACGACCGAGCGTACGTTATCCATAACAACGCGCGCGAAGTCCGTGAGCGGCGTGCCCTTATCGTGGCCGCCGAGCAGCAAGATCACGTCGTCATCGGGAAATGCCGTCAGTGCCTTCTCGACCGCATCGGTGTTGGTCGCCTTGGAATCGTTGACGTAGCGCACGCCGTCAATCTCGCCACACGGCTCCACGCGGTGCTCGAGCGGCTGGAACGAGGCAAGACCGCGGCAGACACCATCGACATCGGCACCGACCGCCAAGGCAGCCGTGGCGGCGCACAGGGCATTGATAACATTGTGATGGCCCGAGATCTTGAGCTCGGATGTAGCGATGAGCGGGGTCTCGACGCCCTTCAGGCGCACGACCATCTTGCCGTCGCGCACAAAGGCGGCATCCTCGCCCTCAGGCTCGTCAAAGGCAACCTTGCAGATGCGACGACCCGGCGTGTAGATGTACTCATCGAACTCGTGAATGTCGGCGTCTTCGACGTCGACAACCGCCAGATCGTCATCGACCATATTGTCAAACAGTTTGATCTTGGCAAGCGCGTAGTTCTTATGGCTCTTATGCCAGCCCAAGTGGTCGGGAGTGATGTTGAGCAGCACCGCCACGCGGGGGTGGAGCTCGGTTGTCGTAGCAATCTGATAGCTCGAGAGCTCAGCCACAAACCACTCGTTGTGGGCTCGGCCGTCAATCTCGTTGACCGGCGGCTCGCCGATGTTGCCGACAGCAACGCTGGCCTCGCCGGCAGCCTTAAGCAGATAATCAGCCAGCGACGTGGTGGTCGTCTTGCCGTTGGTGCCCGTGATGGCAATCCAGTTATCGGGCGACAGGCGATAGGCAAACTCGGGCTCACCCATAATCTGGGCGGCATGCTCGCGCCCGGCCTTAAAGAAGCCCGAGAACTCCGAGATGCCCGGGCACGTCACGCATACGTCATAGGCGCCCTCGACCTGTTCGGTCCCATAGACAAACGACGCACCAGCAGCCTCGAGCGCACGCGTGGCGTCATTGGGTTCAGAGGTGCCACCGCCATACACGGTAACGGCACTTACGCGCTCGGGATGTGCCAGCGCCCAGCGGGCGACATCGAGACCGGATTTGCCCTGACCCAAAACGAGCAGGCTAAAGACATCAGCAAGAGGCATGAAAGACCACTATCCCAACTGGAAGAACAGGGCAAGGCCAACGGCACCAAAGGCAGCAGCGATAATCCAAAAACGGATGACGACCTTGGTCTCGGCCCAGCCCTTCTTTTCGAAATGATGATGGATGGGCGCCATAAGGAAGACGCGCTTGTGCGTAAAGTGGAAGTAGACAACCTGAATCATGACCGACAGGGTCTCAACGATAAACAGGCCGCCGATGATGAGGGAGACGACCTCGGTGTTGGTCATGATGGACGTGCAGGCAAACGCGGCGCCTAGGGCAAGCGAGCCGGTATCGCCCATAAAGATGCTCGCCGGATAGCAGTTGAACCACAGAAAGCCCAAGCAGGCACCGGCACACGCGGTGCAGAAGATGGACAGGTTCACGTCTCCGTGCAAAAACGCCATGGCAGCCATGGCGAGCATGGCAATCATGGAGGTGCCGCCAGCAAGACCGTCAAGGCCATCGGTCAGGTTCACGGCATTAGAAAGACCGGCGATCATCAGCCAGCAAAAGACAATGTAGAGCCACGGGAACGAAAGGCCGCAGATGGTGGTCGAAAGCACGCCAAGGTCAATCGTCAGGCCGCCGGGAAAACGAATCTCGGGGGCGACGCCGCACCAGTTAACGGCAAGTACCGTAAAGGTGACACAGATAATGGTTAGGCCGATCATCTTGGCATGAGGCGTCAGACCGAGCGAGCGCCCATGCGTAACGGAGGTCAGGTCGTCGATCAGGCCCAGCACGCCTGTCGCCAGCGTGGCGAGCAGCACGAGCACGAGCTCGGTGGTGAGCTTGCCCATCAGCAGGCAGGTCAGCGAAATCGCGACGAGAATGACAACGCCACCCATGGTGGGCGTTCCCTGCTTAACCAAATGACGCTTGGGGCCGTCGGCACGAACCTGCTGGCCGATACCCTCGACCTTAAGTAGCTTGATCCACCACGGCATGAGCAGCAGCGCAATGGCAGCGGCGATGCCAAGCCCCAAAAAAGCCTGATACGTTGGATACGAGGGATTGCCGAACATGGGCTAGCACACACCTTCCACAAAGCGGTCGAGCTCAACAAAGCGGGAACCCTTGACCAGTACAACATCATGTTTTTCAAGCGCGCCGCCCATGCGGTCGAGCACCTGCTGATAATCGGAGAACACCTGGATGCGGTCCTCGTCCATGCCCATCATGCGCGCGGCATCGGCCATAAGCTGGGCCAGCTCACCACCCACGCACGCCAGCATGTCGAGCTTCTTGGCGGCGGCATAGGCGCCCACGAGCTCATGCATGCGAGGAGCCTCATCGCCCATCTCGCCCATCTCGCCCAGGATCGCCATACGAGACCCCGTGCACGAAAGCGAGCACAGTAGATCGAGACCAGCAGCCATGGATTCGGCGCTGGCGTTATAGGAATCGTCGATGACGCGGGCACCGCTCTTGGCGCGCTTGATCTCCTGGCGGTGCCCGGTGATCGTGAGGCCCCTAAAGGCAGCATCGATCTGCTCGGGCGTCACGCCCAGGCGATAGGCAACCGCGGCGGCCTTAACGGCATTTGGAACGGACTGCACGCCGGGGATGGCAAGCATGGTATCGATCGTCTCACCCTGGCCAAAATCGAGCGTAAAGACCGGACGGCCCTCGTCATCAACACGAATGTCGCGGGCACGGACCTCATCGTCGTCCGAGACGCCGGCCAGCATCACGTCGATACCAGCAGGCTGGGCGAACGTATCGCGAATGAACGGCGTAAAGTCGTCCTCGCCGCCCAAAACCAGCAGCGGCAAGAAGTCGCCGGCGGCGCACATGCCCTGGACAATCTCGGCCTTAGCGCGGGCGATGTTCTCGCGGCTGCCCAAAATGCCGATGTGAGAGGTACCAATCTTGCTCACGATGGCAAGGTTGGGATTGGCGGACTGGGACAGGCGCTCAATCTCGTGGAAATGGTTCATGCCCATCTCGAGCACCAGGACCTCGGTATCGGCCGGAGCGGAAAGCACCGTGAGCGGCATGCCGATCAGGTTATTGAAATTGCCCTTGGTGGCCCAGACACGATAGCGCTTGGCGAGCACAGCGGCGAGCACGTCCTTGGTCGTCGTCTTGCCGATGGAACCGGTAATGCCAACGACCAGGCAGCCAAGCTCCAGGCGATACGCGTGCGCCAAACGCAGCAGAAACTCCTCGGGATCATCGGTCAGCAGGATGGCGCATCCTTTGTCCTGCGCCAGCGAGACCAGCTCGGCCTCGGGCTCACGCGTCATCACGACGGCGCCGGCACCCGACTGGACGGCACGGGAAGCAAAATCATTGCCGTCGACGTTTTCACCGGGAAAGGCAACGTAAATCGTCCCTTCCTCGACCTGGCGCGAGTCGATAACGCACCCGCGGCATACCCGATCGGCTTCTCCCGTCACGGTTCGGGCCCCTGTTGCGGCCGCGAGGTTGTTGACGGCGATCTCTATCATTGCAGCTCCCCTGTAAACCTAATAATGCTATCGGCGTATTGTATCCCAGCGCCGCGCATGCGTGGTGCAGGGCATGTGAACACCCCTCATATGGGACAACAAACCACGCCCCAAAGATTGTAACCCCCTACCTCGTGCACGGGATACCCAGCACGTCGAGCGCGTTGGCCATAATGGACTGGAACGGCACCGCAGCGGCATCTGAGCCGCTCGGCGTTCCGTCGAGCGTGATATAGCACAGCACCTTGGGCGATTGTGCCGGTGCAAAGCCCATAAAGGACGACATGTAGTTCTCCTTGAGGTAGCCGCCGTTCTCGTCGGCACGTTCGGCCGTACCGGTCTTACCCGCCACGTCATAGCCGTCAACCGCGCCGCCAACGCCCGTTCCCTCGGACACGACCGTCTGCATGCACGATGTCACCTGGGATGCAGCATCCTCAGAAATCGCGCGCTCGCCTTCGCCCCAGTCCTTCTCGTCGCCTTTGCTGGACTTATAGAAGTGCGGTGTCATCATCACGCCGCCGTTGGCGATGCCGCCCACGGCACGTGCGATCTCAATCGGCGAGACGGACAGTGCCTGTCCAAAGCTCATCGAGCCCAGCGTGGCGCCGTCATACTGGTCACGCTCCTTGACGATACCCAGGCTCTCGCCCGGAAAATCTACACCAGAGCTGTGACCGATGCCCCACTTGTCCACATAGGCGGCAAAGTCGTCGGCACCGATCTTGCGCCCCACCAGGACAAAGCCCACGTTGGACGAACGGCGCATCATCTCGCGCACATCCATGGTCATGGCGTAGTCGCGCTTGTCGGCATCGGTGACGGTATCGTCGCCCACCTTGATGCTCGCCGGCACCTCAAACGACGTACTCGATCGCACGACACCCAAGTCGAAGCCGGCGCCCGCCACGAGCGTCTTAAAGACCGAGCCGGGCTCGTAGGCGTCGGTGACCAGGCGCAAGTTCATATCCTCGGTTTTGGCGTTTTCCAGATCGGTCTGGTCGTAGGTCGGGTACGAGCAGGCGGCGAGAATTTCACCAGTCGTGGGGTCGGTGACCAAAGCCGAGCCGTTCTTGGCCTTTGTCTTCTCGACAGCCTCTGCCAGGGCATCCTCGGCCGCTCGCTGGATATTGACGTCGAGCGTCGTCACGATATCAACGCCGTCGACCGCAGCCACCTTTTTATAGGCACCGCCCGCGATATAGCTGCCGTCCCTCGCGCGCTCGCGCACGAGGGTACCATTCGTGCCGGTCAGAAGCTTGTTGTATTGCTTTTCGAGACCCGTCAAGCCGTCGTTGTCTACATTCACTACACCCAGCACCTGCGATGCCAGATTGCCGTATGGATATACGCGCTTCATGGCCTGCTCAAAAAGCACGCCGGGCAGGTTCTTCTTCTCCAGCGCCGCAGCATCGTCTTCGTCCACCTGGCGCTTAATATACACCCAGGTGCCATCGGACTCGACGAGCTTGCGGCAGGTCTTTTTATCGATTCCAGTTGCCTTGACCAGCGCCGACACCGTCTTGTCAACATCCTCGACAAGCTGCGGGTTCACGGCGATGTTGCGACATTCGACCGACGACGCCAGCACGTTACCGTTGCGGTCGTAGATGGTGCCGCGTTTGGCATAGAGGGTCTGTGCAAGCAGGCGGCGCGCATCGGCACGCTCGCGCAGTTTATCGGCTTCGACAATTTGATAGTCGGCAAGGCGAAAGACGCCCAAGCCCAAACCAAGCCCGATGAAGCCCATGATGGCTTTGCGGCGAGGCAGAGGCGTGCCTGTGAGCCATTCGGTCGACGAACTCTTGCGCGACCTGGTGTTATGCATTTGAGGGCCGTCCGAGCCGCGAAGTCGCGACGCCGGGTCGTTGCCACGGGACTGCCCGGCGTTGTAAGATTGCCGACCCGTTCCTTGATAACCAGAACGTCCCCGCGACGAGGGACGTCCAGAACCGCGGCCCCCATCGGAACCGCGGCGATAGTCATTTGTCATACTCAGCTACCGTCTTGCTACTGAGCGGTCGCGGTCGCGTTGGCGCCCGCGGCTGCATCCTGCGAAAAGTCAAGTGTAACGCTCTCGCTGGGCTCCACCATGCCATAAGCGCCCGCAAGGTCGCGAATGCGCGTGTCGGCGCCATAGACCGAATGCATGACCTCCAGGTCGGAGCTCTCATCGGTCGCCTTTTCGAGCGTGTTGGTAAGCTCGGCGTTGCTGTTGAGCACCTGGGCCGTAACGCCCGCGAGTGCCACGCGGGCGACGCCGATCGTCATGAAGATAGCCGCAATGATGCAAAACGTTTTAAGAACGCTCATGAAAACCGGGCTTACCGCCTGGTTTGCCTGACGGCCCGCGCCCGTGTAGACATCAAAGCGCGGCGTGCGCTGCTCACGGGGAGCAACGGGGGCCTGCGGCGTCTCACGATAGGCGGGCATGGCGTTCATATCATAGGCAAGTGCTGCGCTTGAAGTGTTGTAGCCCATGATATGCCGCCTCCCATCCCGAGTACGTTGGTAGTGTGTTTAAGCTTCGTTTATGGTGCGAGCGGGAGGTCCAATATCGCGCGGTCGCGCCTACAGACGCTGCGCCACGCGGATTTTGGCTGATCTCGCCCGAGGGTTGCGCTCAACCTCATCAGGCTGGGCAACCAAGGGTTTGCGGGTGATGACCTTGAGTATCGGCACGTTGCCGCACACGCACACCGGAATCTCCGGCGGACACGTGCACCCCTGGCTCATCTCCTTAAAGTGGTTCTTTACGATACGGTCCTCGAGCGAGTGATACGAGATGACGCAGATACGTCCGCCCGGGTTGAGCCACCTGGTGGCGGCATCAAGCCCTCGTTCGAGCACATCGAGCTCGTGATTGACCTCGATGCGAATGGCCTGGAAACTTTTCTTGGCCGGGTGTCCACCATGCCGACGAGCGGCAGCCGGGATACCCGCCTTGATGATCTCGACAAATTGGCCGGTGGTTTCGATCGGTTCTTGCTCGCGGCGGCGCACGATCTCGCGCGCGATCTGCGAGGCGAACTTCTCTTCGCCGTAGACGCGTAGAATCCGGGCGAGGTCGTGTTCGTTATAGGTGTTGATGACCTCAGCTGCGTTTAAGGTGTTATTACCCGGATCCATCCGCATGTCCAATGGGGCGTCCTCGTTATACGAAAAGCCCCTGCCAGGGATATCGAGTTGCGGCGACGAAACGCCCAAATCGAACAGGAAGCCATCGACCCCGGGCACCTCGGCCGAGCAAAGCAGCTCGTCCAAGTCGCCGAAGTTGCCCTTCAGCAGCTGGTGCGGAACGCCGGGAACCTCGCGGTCCAGACGGGCGCCAGCGGCCTCGAGGGCCATGTCGTCCTGATCGACGCCGAGCAAAAGGCCCGTCTCCCCCACCTGCGCGGCCATCTTTACCGAATGGCCGGCACCGCCAAGGGTGCAATCGCAGACAACGGAGCCGCTCTTTAGCCGCAGCGACTCAAGCACTTCGCCGAGCATGACAGGTTCATGCCGATATTCTTGTGTCAAGATCCCACGCTCCATCCGTTACCCGTGCCTTGCCCTTACGAGAAGAAGAGGTCCAGCAGGGCCTCATCGTCATCGTCCTCATCGGCCGCGGCGCGATCCCAAACCTCAAGGTGGTCGTAGTTGCCCACAACCGTGACCTCGCGGTCGAGGTTCGCCTGCTTGCGGAGAGACTCGGAAAGACCGATACGACCGGCACTGTCCACATCCATCGACGTGGTGCGCTTGTTGATCGCCCTCATGAGCTTCTGGTCATTAATGTCACGCGGGTTAAAACCCTCGTGGCCCTCACGACCCGCGAAGAGTCCTTCGACCCACTTATCGAAGGCCTCGGCAGAGAACACGTACAGAGCATCGACATCCAGGGCTTTGAACACGCGAACGTGCTCTCCAAGCTCCTCGCGAAGAGGTGCAGGCAGGGACAGACGACCTTTTGCATCGAGATTGCGCTCGTATGCACCAGTCATTCCCATGTGCGCCCTCCCCTCGGTTACTCAGATGGCACGTACGCGGGGAACCACCCCGCCTGTCGACGTCATTAATAATATGGGGAACCGCCCCATTTTTCAACACCTTTCCCCACCCCTTCCCCCACCCCGCCC
>UQKW01000016.1 GCA_900541885.1 uncultured Collinsella sp. | reverse complement strand
CCCGCGACCCCAACCTTGGCAAGGTTGTGCTCTACCAACTGAGCCATGTCCGCTTACGAGGATTAATCTTACGTGATGCCCGCATCCTATGCAAGAACTTTTTTTGAAAAGTTTTACGATGCCCTCGCCCTCGCGGAAGTATCAGTCGTCACGAAAGGCGCGGACAAACGCAGACCCGCATGAGATGCCCCCTACATCTCGCTGAGCATAATCCAGACCGAGCTGTCCTGCGCGAGCTTGCCGTCTGCAAGCGGTGATGAGGTGAGCAGAATCTTACCCGCCGGCAGCTCCACGGGCGCTGCGCCGAAATTCGTCACACATGCCCAGCCATTGTCACGGCGATAGGCGATGACGCCGCCCTCGGCACCCTCGGCACCATCCGCAAGACCGGTGCGCCCGTCAAGATCGAGCCATGCAAGGTCGTTGGCACACCCGCGCAACTTGCGCCGCAGCCCAAGGGCGTCGCGATAGAGCGTAAGCATCGATGCCGGATCAGCCTCCTCCCTATCGACAGCGTAGTCGGAAAACCACGCGGGCTGCGGCAGATGAGGCGCCGCATCGGCGCCCGCCGGCGAAAAACCAAACGATCCGCCCTGCACGGGATCGTCCGCCGACGCCCACGGCAGGGGAACACGGCAGCCGTCGCGCCCCTTCTCGCGCTTCGGTCCGTGCGTATTGGTCGCGTTAGGGTCTTCGAGCGCAGCCCACGGGATATCCGCAACCTCGAAAAGGCCGAGCTCCTCGCCCTGATACACGTATGCTGAGCCCGGAAGCGCCAGCTCAAGCAAAAGGGCCGCCCGCGCGCGGCGCTCGCCGAGCTCACGGTTCTCGTCATAAGACGACCCGTCGCGCAAGAGCCAGTCGAGTGCGATCTGGTGGTAGCGCGTCGCCTTGATCTGCGGCAGAGCATAGCGCGTCGCCACGCGCGGCACGTCGTGGTTGGAGAGCACCCAGGTCGAAGCGGAATCGGACTCGACGGCCGCCTTTAGGCCCTCCTCGATTGCGGTATGCATGTCGTCATAGGTCCAAATGGCCTTGGCGAACTCAAAGTTGAACGTCTGTCCGAGCTCGCTGGGACGAGCGTAGAGATACTGGCGCTCGGGCAGCACCCACGCCTCGGCAACGGCACTGCGCGGCGGATCATAACGGTCGAACACGCGGCGCCACTCGCGATAGATCTCATGGACTTCGTTGCGGTCCCACAGCGGATGGGTACCGTCGTCAACCATGTCATCGCCCTCGGCGAGATGCCACCGGTCGAGATCATCGCGATTGAGGTCCTTGGCGAGACCATGCGCCACATCGATACGGAAGCCATCGACGCCCAGATCGCTCCAAAACGCGAGGACGTCACAGAAGAATGTGTGGACCTCGGGGCATGACCAGTCAAAGTCGGGCTGCTCGGGCGTAAACATATGCAGATACCACTGGCCGTCCGCAACACGCGTCCAGGCGGGGCCGCCAAAGTTGGCATTCCAATTGGTGGGAGGCAGCTCACCATGATCGCCGCGACCATCGCGGAAGATATAACGGGCACGCTCAGGCGATCCGGGACCGGCGGCAAGAGCGGCTTTGAACCAGGGATGTTGGTCGGATGAGTGGTTTGGCACGATATCGACGACAACCTTGATCCCGCGCGCATGGGCAGCGGCAATCATGTCATCGAAGTCGTCAAGCGATCCGAGACGAGGGTCGACATCGCAGTAGTCCGCCACGTCATAGCCGCCGTCGACAAGCGGCGATGGATAGAACGGGCTCAGCCATATGGCCTCGATGCCCAGCCGCTCAAGATAGTCCATCTGCTGGGTAATGCCCGCGATATCGCCCAGACCCGAACCGGTCGAATCCTTAAACGAGCGCGGGTAAATCTGATAGATCGCGGCATCGGACATCCATGAGCGCGAAGAAGTTTTTTCTATAGCCATGGGGCGCGTCTCCCTTGCAACGAGATTTTGCGAGATGACCACGATGATACGCCCAAGGCAGACATTCGCGGCAAACAACGCCACACCCACGCCCCAAAAATGCTCGCTCCCTCTCTGGTTCGAGCCCATGCAATGGGAACAAAAAAGCCCGGCTACCGTGGTAGTCGGGCTGTTGCGTTTGGAGCGGACAACGGGGCTCGAACCCGCGACCCCAACCTTGGCAAGGTTGTGCTCTACCAACTGAGCCATGTCCGCTTGCGGGTTATTAATTTACGCGAGTTGCCCAAAAGACGCAAGTACTTTTTTCAAAAAACTTGTCTGCCGCATGTTCTTAGTAGCCAAACGCGTTAAAGCGATTGGCTAGGCACACGATTCCAGCGCTCCGCTAAACAGCTTCACCATCTGCACGCGCGTGCCGGCGCCGTCCGTACGACGAGCAACCTCCACGTTATCGACGAGCATACGCATAAGCTTGATACCACGGCCGCGTTCCTCGGATGCGACCGGCTCGCTCGTTTTATCGATAGAATAGCCGGCACCTCGATCAAGCACCTCAACCACAACGCGATCGCCATAGGCCTGAACCGTCAGGACGCACCCGATACCGCCCGCATGGTCATAGGCATTACCCAGCGCCTCCCCCGACGCCAATGCGACATCGTAGCGCTCGTCACGGCGCAACGGAAGCGATTCAAGGAGTTCAGCGATGCGATGTCGGTAGTATGGAAGATTCTCGATACCCTGACGGACCTCGACACTCTTACTCCAGCGAGGCAGCTCCCCCACCGGAATGGCGGGAATAGACTCCCGTGCCGGCCCCGCGACATGAAGGATATCGACAAGACGAGCAATCTCCAAAAAGCGAACAACTTCACCTGATGCATTGACGAGCGAAAGCAGGCCTTCTCGCCTCATGAGCTCACGAGCGCGCGTAAGCAGGAATGCCAAGCCCGTCGAATCGATAAAGCTAACAGCCTGACAGTTGATGACGACACGACGCACGCCGCGGCCAATCAAAGCATCCAGCCGCCGACGCAGCGCAGGCACCGTGGCGATGTCGATATCGCCCGGTGGCGTCAAAACCGCTATGTCATTCCACTCATTCATACGACCATGGTTCCCAAAAAAGCCCACTCGATGCATTCGTTTCCCCAACCGTGCGGATTCAGCCCGCCCAGCGTCGTCTATGAACGACCCCGTAAAAACTCAAGGGACACCAATGCAATGTCATCGTCCAGCGCCGATTCGGTAAATCGGTCAAGCTCGCCCAAGACCTTGCCGCAAATGCCCGACACGCCCTCCCCCGAAACAGAAAGCAGAAGGTCGCGCAAGCGCTGCTCGCCAAAGAACGCTCCGGTGCGGTCGCGGGCCTCAATCGTTCCATCCGTATACATGAAGAGCATGTCGCCGGGGGCGAACGTAAACACGCCTGTCTCGTACACCATGCTCTCAAAGGCACCGATTACGCCCGATTGGCATCCAAGCAGCTCAACCTCTCCCCCACGTGCCTCACCGCCACCCAGCGGCATCGACTCTGGCCTGATGACCATGGTCGGAGGATGGCCCGCCGAACAATACGTTGCGCGTCCGGCCTTAAGGTCAATCTTGGCGATAAAGGCCGTCACGAACGTCTCGACCCTCGAAAAGCCCATGAGCATGCTGTTAAGGGAGCGTGCCATGCGGGCCGGTCCAGCGCCCTCCCAGGCATATGCCGTCAGGGCCGTCTTGACGAGCGCGGACATCGATGCGGCCTCAATGCCTTTGCCAGACACATCACCCAGAATCATGACGGCGCAGTCGTCGGGAAGACGGATGAGCGTATAGAAATCGCCGCCGACCAACGCCGAGTTCGTGGCCGACAGGTACACCGAATCGGTTGCGATACCCGGAACATCCCCCAGGGAATTTCTCATGCCGATCTGAAGGGTCTGAGCGATATGGCGCTCCTCGCGCTTTTGAGATTCGCCTTCGTAGATCAGTTCAAAGTCATGCGCCAAGTGCACCAAGTAGTCATATTCAAGATCATCAATCGGCTCTTGGCTACCATCACGAAGCAGCAGCGCGCGCGTCGTCGGGCTCTTCGCAACAGAAGCAGGAACAATCGCGTCGTTACTGTGCCTGCCATCACCCTCAGAGCGCGGGCGCCCCGCCTCGATGCCGGAGTCAACGTAGAGACCTTGACAAGGCAGACCGTGCGCCCTAAGCCAGCCTCCCATAGGCATCGATTCGTCAACGCGAGTTATACGGACGTGTTTAAGGTCCTCGGCACTCGTACCGCCCAAAACAGATGCCTCAAAGCCATCAGGGCCAGCCCCCAGACGTGCCGCTGGCGCCGTCGTGGAAAAGAAAAGCTTCTCGGGATCGTCCGGCAAAGCAACGCGACTGCCACCTTCAAAATCTATGACGTAGGAATCCAGACTGGCGTCATACTCAACAGGGCAAAAATGGCAGTTAAGCATATTGCAGATCTCGGACGATACCGCCTGGGTAGCCGCGGCGGAATCGTCTAGAAAGGCAAACAACTCATCACGCAAGACATTGAGCGAGCGGCCAAGCTCGGCCGTGCGACGGGAGCGAAGGCTCGATGCCATGCCGACCAGCTGGATAGACAGGTAATCGCAAATGACCTCGAGCACATTAACGTCATAGGAAAGCGGTGCCTGGGGGCGTTTCCAACCAACTTCCAGCACGCCAAGAATCTGCGTACCGTAAAAAACGGGAAGACAGATCTCGTTGCGGTACGGAGGCATATCCTGCATGCGCAACAGGTGCTTAGAACGATTGTCCAGGTCCATAAACATACCGGAGGCGGCCTTATCACCCTCAAGGTCCTGTTGAATCGACAAGCGACAGGCACGCGACTCGCGAAGAACATACGTCGGAATGCCAGCGCCATACGGCAAAAACTCGGGCAGGTAGCTGTCGTACAGCTCATTGGAAACACCGCGTAGCTTAAAACCGCCGCTCTCAGAAAAATAGATAGCGGCACCCGAAGCATCGAGCGTTCCTACAAGCTGGTTCAAAACGGTATCAAGTAGGCTGGGCAGCTCATCGGAGCCCACGGTACTCATAATGACCGAGAGCGTGCCAGAGAGGCGCTTGTTCGCCACTCTAAGCTCCGATAACGCACGCTTGAGCTGACGGTCGTGCGAATACTGTTCTTCGATGCTATGGAGCGCCACCAGGACACGTGGCGCGCGGCGCCCAAAGATGCGTGGAGGCGTTACGGAGCCCGCACGAACCAAGACGGGGATAAAGGAGCCGTCACTCAGCTTGAGCATCAGTTCGTTCTCGGAGCCATCAGTTTCAAATGGCAGACGATGTTCCGTCGCACGTTCAAAAGCGGACGAGTACAGGAAGTCTTTAACATCTCCACCGATGACGTCGGCGCGCTCCTCGCACATCAGGTCGAGCAAACGATTATTCACATGCAGAATGGTTCCGTCGAGCTCACAGATGATGACAGCATCGCTCGTGATCTCGACCAGTTGGGCAACGTCTGCCCACTCGTTGCGCTCAAGCGTTTCCATCGTGGACCTCACCGTCTATCGGTAACAAAAAAGCCTCCGAAGAGGCTTCTCAAATGCGATGGTGTCGGAGGCGGGACTTGAACCCGCATGACCAAAAAACGGTCACTAGCACCTCAAGCTAGCGCGTCTGCCAATTCCGCCACTCCGACATGCTATGTTGTTGACTCGCGGTTCGTTTGTTGGACCCGCGCGTTCAACGAGGAAGATAATAACCTATGATTCGAGAACTGTGCAAGCACTTTTTTCAAAAAAGTTTACGAATTTGTAAATGCGCTGGTAGATCTATATGTTCGGCCCCGAATCGGTGTTGCCTCCCGGCGCGTCCTCGGGCATGAGCGATATTTTGCTTCGCACTTCGTGCTGCAAACTATCGCTCCCCCTGCGGAATGCGCCGGGAGGCAACACCGATTCGGGGCCTGCAAATACATACTTCAGGCACAGTTCTCAAACATGTTCTGGGAGCTGATATAAATTTAGTGGCTCGGCTTTGCCTAGCCCTTATATAAGGAGGCCGGAGCTAAAGCTCCGGCCTCGCTATCTTTCCCATTAGATTAAGTGAGCGATCAAGGAATCGCACCCCTCTGCAGTGGTAACACAGGGTCCGTGCTGGACTTAGTTTTCAGAACATTCCGCAGACCAGGAAACCCCCTTATCCGCGGCTCCGAAGGAGCAGGATAAGGGGGTTTCCATGGTCGAGGACGTTCTGAAAACTAAGTCCAGCGCGGGCCCGGACGATAACAACCGGCTACAGGTCGATGTGCGATTCCTTGATCGGGAACGGCTCCGCGAAGTGGCACGCGCAGCAGTGGCCCGGTGCGACTTCCTTAAACTCGGGAAGCTTCTCGGAGCAGATGCCCTGAGCGATCGGGCAGCGCGTGTGGAAACGGCAGCCGGTCGGCGGATCCAGCGGCGACGGCGGATCGCCAGCGAGGATGATACGCTTGCGGGTCTTCTGGATATCCGGATCGGGCACCGGCACAGCAGACAGCAGCGACTGCGTGTACGGGTGGTGCGGCTCACTATAGAGCGTCTTCCAGTCCGAAACCTCGACCATCTTGCCCAGGTACATAACGGCAACGCGATCGGAGATGTGCTGCACGACGGAGAGGTCGTGAGCAATGAAGAGATAAGCAGTACCGAACTTGTCCTGGAGCTCCTTAAGAAGGTTCAGGACCTGGGCCTGAATGGAAACGTCAAGTGCAGAGACAGGCTCGTCGCAGATGATCAGCTTGGGCTTCAGAGCGAACGCGCGGGCAATGCCGACACGCTGACGCTGACCGCCGGAGAACTCGTGCGGATAGCGGTTGATGTGCTCGGGGTTCAGACCGACGACGTCCAGCAGCTCGCGGACACGCTCAATACGCTCTTCCTTGGTGCCCACGCCGTGAATGGTCATGGGCTCGGAGACGATCTCGCCAATGGTCATACGAGGGTTCAGCGAAGCATAAGGATCCTGGAAGATAAACTGCATCTCGCGACGCATGTCCTTGATCTCATGCTTGCTCATCTCGGCAACATCTTTGCCCTGGAAGAACACCTTACCGGCGGTCGGCTTGGTCAAGCGCATGATGGTGCGACCCGTCGTGGACTTACCGCAACCAGACTCACCAACCAGACCAAAGGTCTCGCCAGGATAAATCTCAAAAGAGATGTCATTTACAGCAGAGACGACACGCTTGGAGAAGCGCTTGGCGAACATGCCGGACTCAGCGGGAAACTCCTTAGAGAGGTGCTCGACCTTCAGGAGCGGAGTGCGCTCGTTGGTATCTGCCATTACGCCTCGCCTCCCTTCTTGGAATCCTTGCGCGTACGGGACGTCTCAGGAGCGTTCTTGAGGAACTCGGGGTCACCGGAGTAGTGGCACGCAGAGTAATGACCAGACTCGGTGACAACGCGCTCGGGGCGCTGCTTGCGGCACTTGTCCGTGGCATACGGGCAACGGGGCGAAAATACGCAGCCCTCCGGCAGGTTCATGAGCGAAGGCGGGTTGCCGTGAATCGGCGTAAGAGGCTTCTTCTCTTCGATGGCCTGCTCCGGGATGGAGCGGATAAGGCCCCAGGTGTAGGGGTGGCGGCTCTCGTAGAAGATTTCCTCAGCAGTACCGAACTCGACGGGACGGCCGGCGTACATAACCATGATCTTGTCAGCCATATCGGCGACAACGCCCAGGTCATGGGTGATCATGATGATGGCGTTGCCGTTCTTCTCCTGCATTTCCTGCATAAGCTCAATAATCTGAGCCTGAATGGTAACGTCCAAGGCAGTCGTGGGCTCGTCGGCAATCAGAATATCGGGGTCGCAGGCAAGAGCCATAGCGATCATGACGCGCTGACGCATACCGCCAGAGAACTGGTGCGGATACTCATTGACGCGCTTCTCGGGCTCGGGAATGCCAACGAGGTCCAAAAGCTCGGTGGCGCGCTTGAGCGCCTCCTGCTTGGAGTAGCCACGGTGCAGACGAAGACCCTCGCCTACCTGCTTGCCGATCTTATAGACCGGGTTCAAGGAGGTCATAGGATCCTGGAAGATCATCGCGATATCGTTGCCGCGAATGTGCTGCATCTCTTCCTCGGTCATCTCGAGGATGGAGCGGCCGCGATAGCGAACGTCACCACCCTCAATCTTTCCCGGAGGCATCGAGATAAGGCCCATGATGGTCATGGCGGTCACGGACTTACCGGAGCCGGACTCACCGACGACACCCAGGGTCTCGCCGCGATCGAGCGTGTAGGAGACACCGTCGACAGCGCGAACAACGCCATCCTCGGTGTGGAAATACATCTTAAGGTCATCGACCTCGAGCAGATGCTGGCCCTCGGGAACCGGCTGGTCCTTCAGGTCCACATAGTTCTTGTTCTTCTTCATCCTTATGCGTCCTTCATCTTGACGTCGAGGGCGTCGCGCAGACCGTCACCCAGCAGGGTGAAGGCGAGCACCGTCGAGAGAATTGCCAGACCGGGCATGATCATCATCCAGGGAGCGGTCAGAAGATACTGCTGACCGTCCTGAATCATGGAGCCCCACGAAGGCGTAGGCGGAATAACGCCCATGCCGAGGAAGGACAGAGCGGACTCGGTCAAAATGGCACCACCAATGTTCATGGTCGCGTAGACCACGATGGAGGCGACGGAGTTCGGGAAGATGTGACGCACGACGATACGAGCATCAGATGCACCCATCGCACGCGCAGCGTCAACATAGTCGTTTTCCTTGACCGTCAAGATTGCGGAGCGGAAGACACGCGCAATCGAAGGCCAGCCGAGAATACCGATGGCGATAAAGACGTTCTGAAGACCACGGCCGATAACGGCGATCATGGCGACAACGAACAGCACGTACGGGAACGCCAGGAAGATATCCGCACAGCGCATGATGATCGTATCCCAGATGCCGCCGTAGAAACCGGCCAGGGCGCCCATGACCAGACCGATCAACGTTGAGATCGCGGTGGCCATAATACCGACGGAAAGCGAAACACGTGCACCGTAGATAACGCGGACGAGAATGTCACGGCCAAGGGCGTCAGTGCCAAACGGATGCTCGGCACACGGAGCCAGCAACGAAGTCTCGGCCATGGTAGTCGAGTCGGAAGCCGTCGGCGAACCGAGCCAGGGCTTAGCCCACAGATCTGCGGTCAGGGCAACCACAACGACGATGATGATCCAGCAGACACCGATAACGGCGAGCTTGTTCTTACGAAGACGCTTAAAAGCGTCGCCCCACAGCGTGCGGGACTTGGCGGGAGCAGATGCGGCCTTGGTGGCGGTAGCCTGCTCCTGAGACTGAGAATCAGTTTCCTGCATGAGACGTACCTCCCTTAGGCCTTATCCGACGGACCGCCAAGGCGGATGCGCGGGTCGAGGAATGCATAGCTAATGTCGACGAGCAGGTTGATCACCATGACGACGACGACGATGAGCGTAACGCCGCCCATAACGATGGGCCAGTCACGCATGCTAATGGCGCGATAGACCTCATAGCCGATACCGGGCCAGTTAAAGACCGTCTCGGTCAGGATGGCGCCCGAAAGCATGCCGCCAAAGTCGACACCAATATAGGTAACGACGGGGATGAGTGCATTCTTAAGCGCATGCTTGATGATGATCGCACGATTGGAGAGACCCTTGGCCTTTGCCGTACGGATGTAATCCTGGTTCATGACGTCAAGCAGCTGCGAGCGCATAATGCGGGCGGCATAAGCGGTCGAAACCGAAGCCAGCGTAATGGTCGGAAGCACATAGTGCATCCAATCCTGATACTGAGAGCTGGAACCACCGGCACCCGAGATCGGCATGGAGAATGCACCGCCCGTGGCATCCTTAAGGATGACGCCAAAGAACAGCTGCAGCAACATACCGAGCCAGAAAGCCGGGACGGCAACGAGAATCGACGTGGTGAGCGTTACCAAAATATCCCAGAAGGAATAACGCTTAACCGCCGAAATGATACCCGCACCGATACCCATGATTGCCTCGAGCACGATGGCGCACGCGGCGAGTTTGACCGTATACGGATACTTCTGGGCAAAGATTTCCGTAACCGGCAGCTTGCGCTGATACGAATTGCCCAGATCGCCATGAAGCAGGCCATTCATGTAATTCAAGTATTGGTCCACAAGCGACGTTTGAACGGGGTCGCCGTTCTCGTCAAGGATCGCGTTGCCGTCCTCGTCCGACTGGACCAGGTGATAGCGAACGCGAAGCTGAAGCTCCACCTCGGGGGACAGAGCCTTGTCTCCACCGATCAGCTTGATCGGGTCTCCCGGCACGATATTCTGGAGGGCGAACAAAATCAGCGTAACGCCCAAAAACACCGGGATGAACTGAAGCACACGTTTAACGATGTACTTACCCATACCACTCCCCTATCTAGGGATTAACCTAAATGGGATGCCGATCGCCAGACCGGCATCCCAAAATTACCATCAGCCAGTTTACCCCAGGTTAGGGAGAACTGTATGTTTCCCATGAGGTCTACGTAAATACTTGACCCTCACGGAAGCTGCAAACTCTTAGGCGAGCTCAGCGGTACCCAGATCGGCGTGCTTCTGCGGATCGACATAGAGGTGCTTGATGCGATCGGAGCCGGCGATGGTGTGCGTGTAGAACATAATCGGGATGACCGGGCAGTCGGCAGCGACCATTGCATCGGCCTCCTGCATCTTAGCGACGCGCTCCTCGTCGTCAACAATAGTACGAGCCTCGTCGACCTTGGCGTCGAACTCGGGGTTGTTGTAACCGGAGCGGTTGTCGCCACCGAGGGAGTCGGAGTGGAACAGCGGATACAGGAAGTTGTCCATGATCGGGTAGTCGGCAATCCAACCCAGACGACCGAACTGATAGTTAAAGTTCTGATACTGCTCGAGCAGGGCAGACCACTCAGGGGTATCGGAGACAGCGGTAACGCCAACCTTGGCGAGGTCGCCGATGATGGACTCCATGATCTCCTTGTGACCGCCGTCCTGGTTGTAGGACAGGGTCACGCTAATGCCACGATCCCCGTTAGCGCCAGCGGGAGCAACCTTGTCGAGGTACTCGTTAGCCTTGTCGACATCGTAGGCGCAGAACTCCCATGCGCCCTCCTTGTAGCCATCGATGCCCGGAGGAACAATGCCGTCGGCAGGGGTACGGGTACCCTTGAAGATGGTCTTGCAGATGGCCTCACGGTTAATGGCCAGGGAGATGCCCCTACGCAGGTCGGCGTTGTTGAACGGCTCGGCCGTGGTGTTGCAGGTCAGATAGTACGTGGAAGGCTCGGCGCCGAGCAGCATGCGCTCGCCGTCACCCATGGTGTAGCCGTCCTTGGACACGCCGCGATCCTTCTTGGCGGCATCGATCTGAGCGACGGGAACGTCGCAGACATCGAGGTTACCGGCCTGGAACTCCTTGTAAGCGGTCTCCATGTCCTTGATGACCTGGAAGTGGATGCCATCGATCTTGGCCTTGTCGCCATAGTAATCGTCGAACTTCTTGACGTTGATCTCCTGGCCATCCTCCCACTTGCCGTCCATCATGAACGGGCCGTTACCGACCGGGGCAAGATAGAAGCTCTTGACATCGGACTCGGCGCACTCGGGAACCGGGGCCAGAGCCGGATGAGAGGCGACGAAGGGGAAGTCAGCGTAAGCGGAAGACAGCTTGACGACGAGGGTCTCATCGTCGGGGCACGTAACACCGCTGAGCTCGGTAGCGTTACCGGCAAGCAGGTCGTCATAACCCTCGACCATGGAAAGGTGATAGGAGACCTCGGAAGGACCGTACTCGGTAGCGATGGCCGACTTGGTGTTGACCAGACGCTCCCAACCGAGCTTGAAGGACTTGGAGGTAACGTCGTCACCGTTGTGGAACTTGGCCTTCTTGATCTTGAAGGTAAACTCGGTGGCGTCGTCGTTGGACTCAAAGGACTCGCAAGCCAGCGGAACGATCTCGCCCTTCTCGGCGTCGTAAGAGGTCAGAGCGTCAAAGAGCTGGTACTCGACCTGAGTGCCCTGGTCCTCCTGGACATTGTAGGGGTCGATGCAGACCGGGTTGTTGATGTAGAAGTTCAGCGTCGAACCGGACTCAGAACCGGAAGCGTCGCCACCCTTCTTGCCACATGCGGCAAGAAAAGCCATGGAGCTCGCAGCAAGGGTGCCGCCAACAAAGGCGCGACGACCCATAACGGGCTGGTGGAACATAGAATCAGCCATGCCATCCTCCTTATGAGATAGGACAAAGAAATGTTCAGTCGGACACATGTCGAAACAATCCGATCCGAACCATCAAAACGCCGCCCGCTGCTATGGCTGGTTATGCACAACGGACCAACGTTTTGCAATACAGTAGCGCATTTTATACACAATTTGGGGCTAATTCCGGTTAACGGTCGAGAATTTCTTTAGTTGGGCGAAGTATGTGGGGATATTTTGACTCTGTTACAAATATGTAAACAAAAAGGGTCTCGCACTTACGGGACCCTTTTTGAATATTTATGCGGCTCGTGCTTAGTAGCCGACGATGCCCTGCGGGAAGAAGAACATGCACAGCACGACGCACACGGCAAACACGACAGCCATGATGACGGTCAGGCGGTCGAGGTTCTGCTCCATGACGCCCGTGGCAGAGCTGGAGTTATACAGCGAGCTAGCGATCATATCCGAAACGCCGGTGCCCTTACCGGAATGCATCAGGACGAGAATCGTCAGCGCCACGGCAGAGACAGCCCAAACGACAAACAGAAGAATCTGGAACGGACCCATAGATAAGCTCCTTAATAGAACAGTTTAAACTCCAGTACTGTACCACAATCCCCCGCTCTCCCCTACCTGCCACTCAAGGACGGGGTGGAAATGGCAGAAATACCAAAAAGGGGGTTGTCCGGTTGTGGACAACCCCCTTACTAGAAAACGGTATTTGTTTTCTATTAGGCCTCGGTGGCGAGCACGCGGCCCGTCATCTCGGCGGAAGGCTCAATACCAGCCATGGTGAGCATGGTCGGAGCGATATCGGAAAGACGGCCGTCCTCGATACCGGTGAGCTTGGCCTTCTCATCAACGATGATGAACGGCACACGGTTGGTGGTGTGAGCCGTGAACGGATGCTTGGAACCGTCGGAAGCAACGTCAAACATGTGGTCGGCGTTGCCGTGGTCGGCGGTGATCAGCGCAAAGCCGCCCTTGGCGAGAATCGCCGGGACAACCTTGGACAGGGCATCGTCAACAGCCTCGACGGCCTTAACGGCGGCGTCGAAGACACCGGTGTGACCAACCATGTCGCAGTTCGCGAAGTTCACGATGTAGAAATCAGCGCGATCCTCGTTGATGGCGGCGACAAGCTTCTCGGTAACCTCGGGAGCGCTCATCTCGGGCTGCAGATCATAGGTAGCGACCTTGGGGGAAGCGACGAGCACGCGCTCCTCGCCCTCCTTGGGCTCCTCGATGCCGCCGTTGAGGAAGAACGTCACGTGGGCGTACTTCTCGGTCTCGGCGGTGTGCAGCTGCTTCAGGCCGTTGGCGGCGATAACGTCGGCCAGGACGTTCTCGGGGAACGTCTTGGGGAAGGCGACCTCGACGTCAAACGTCGGATCGTACTCGGTCATCGTCACAAAGTGCGAAAGCTTGATCTGCTCGCGCTCAAAGCCGTCGAACTCCTTGTCCGTGAACACGCGGGTCATCTGACGAGCGCGGTCGGGACGGAAGTTGAAGAAGATGGCCGCGTCGCCCTCGTGGATGCCCTCGTTGTGGGCAGCGAAGGGCTCGACGAACTCGTCGCCGCGCGGATCCTTCTCGTAGTAGGCCTTGATACCGGCAACAGGGTCGACATCGGCATCGGACGCGTTGACCATGACGTCGTAGGCACGCTGGATGCGCTCCCAACGGTTGTCGCGGTCCATGGCCCAATAGCGGCCCGAGACGGTGGCGACGCGAGCGTCGCAACCGGTCTCCTCGGAGATCTTAGCCAGGAAGCCGCAGAACTCACTCATATAGCCAGCGCCGGACTGCGGGTCAACGTCGCGGCCATCCATAAAGGCGTGGACGCGAACGGTCTTGACACCGTGCTCGGCAGCCATCTTGACCAGAGCCTCGACGTGGTTCATGTGAGAATGAACACCGCCAGGGCTCATAAGGCCCATGAGGTGAAGAGTCTTGGCGTCAGCCTTGACGTCGTCCATAGCCTTGACGAAGACCTCGTTCTTGGCGATGGAGCCGTCCTTGATGGCGTTGTTGATGCGAGAAAGCTCCTGGAACACGATGCGGCCGGCACCGATGTTGAGGTGACCCACCTCGGAGTTGCCCATCTGGCCATCGGGAAGACCCACGTCCTCGCCCGAAGCGCCGAGCGTGGTGTGGGGGTACTTCTCATACAGGCTATCAAGGAAGGGCGTCTTGGCAGCGGCGACGGCGTTCTCGCCATCGGACGGAGCCAGGCCGCAGCCGTCCATGATGATCAGGAGTGCAGGAAGATGACGTTGTGCCATATGTCCTACTCGCCTGCCTTGACGACCATAGAGGCGAAGTCGGCAGCCTTGAGCGAAGCGCCGCCCACGAGGGCGCCGTCAACGTCGGGCTTGGCGACGAGCTCGGCGATGTTACCGGGCTTGGCAGAGCCACCATAGAGAACGCGAATGCCGTTAGCGAGCTCCTCGCCGAACATCTCCTTGAGGGTCTCACGGATAGCGCCGCAGACCTCCTGAGCGTCCTCGGCGGTAGCGGTCTTGCCGGTGCCGATGGCCCAGATGGGCTCGTAGGCCACGACGACCTGCTTGGGGCAGGTGATCTCAAGACCAGCAAGGCCAGCCTTGACCTGGTTCACGACGTGCTCGACATAGGTGCCAGCCTCGCGGACCTCAAGGGACTCGCCGCAGCAGAAGACGGGAACAAGACCTGCGGCAACGAGGGCCTTGGCCTTCATGTTCTGATCCTCGTCGGTCTCGTGGAAGTAGTCGCGACGCTCAGAGTGACCGATGATGCAGTAGGTGCAGCCAGCGGACTTGAGCATGTCGCAAGAGGACTCACCGGTGAAGGCACCCTTGGCCTCCCAGTACACGTTCTGTGCACCGAGGGCGATGGGGGCAGCCTGAATGCGGTCATGAACCGTGGTGATGTCGATGGTCGGAGGGCAGACGAGCACCTCGACGCCAGCCGGAACCTCGGGCAGAGCCTGAGCCAGCTCGTCGGCGAGCTTGGCGGCCTCGGCGACGTCGTTGTTCATCTTCCAGTTGCCAGCGATAAGAAGGGTGCGATTAGGCATCGAGAAGCGCCTCCACTCCGGGCAGGGCCTTACCCTCGACGAGCTCCATGGAAGCGCCACCACCGGTGGAGATCCAGCTCATCTTGTCGGCCAGGTTGAACTTGTTGACAGCTGCGACAGAGTCGCCACCGCCGATGATCGAGGTGCAGTCGGCCTCGGCGACAGCCTCGGCAATAGCCTGGGTGCCGTGAGCGAAGTTGTCGAACTCGAAGACGCCCATGGGGCCGTTCCAGAACACGGTCTTGGCGCCCTTGACGGCCTCGGCGTAAAGCTCCTCGGTCTTGGGGCCGATGTCCATACCCTCACGATCGTCGGGGATAGCGTCGGAAGCGACAACCTCGGGGACAGCGTCCTCGCCAAAGTGATCGGCAACGCGGTTGTCGATGGGGAGCAGGATCTTGACGCCCTTCTCCTCGGCCTTCTTGAGCATCTCGCCGGCGCGCTCGACCCAGTCCTCTTCCTTGAGGGACTGACCGACGGTCAGGCCCTGAGCCAGGAAGAAGGTGTAGGCCATGCCGCCACCGATAATCAGGGTGTCAGCGGAGTCGATGAGGTGATCGAGAACGCCGATCTTGGAGGAAACCTTGGAACCGCCGACGATGGCGACGAAGGGACGCTCGGGCTCGGCGAAGATGCCGGTCAGCGTGTCGACCTCCTTCTCGAGCAGGAAGCCAGCGACGGCAGGCAGGTAAGCGGCGGGGCCCACGACGGAACCCTGGGCGCGGTGAGCGGTACCGAAAGCATCGAGAACGAAGACGTCGCCATAGGAAGCGAGCTTCTTGGCGATCTCGGGGTCGTTCTTCTTCTCACGCTTGTCAAAACGGACGTTCTCGAGAACGAGGACCTTGCCCGGCTCGACGGCGGCGACAGCCTCAGCAGCCTTCTCGCCGTAGGTGTCGGCGACAAAGGCAACGTCGAGACCAGAGAGCTCAGCGAGCTTCTTGGCGACGGGCTCAAGGGAGAGCTCGGGCTGGAAGCCGGTGCCCTCGGGACGGCCGAGGTGGCTCATGAGGATGACGCGAGCGTTGTGCTCAACGAGATAGTTGATGGTGGGCAGGGCAGCCTTGATACGGGTGGTGTCGCCAACGACGCCATCCTTGATAGGCACGTTGAAGTCAACGCGGACGAGAACGCGCTTGCCGTCGACATCGATGTCGCGGACGGTCTTCTTGGTAAAGGCCATGTTTGCTTCTACCTTTCGTACGTGTCTGCCTCCCATTACGGCAGACGATTTCCTATAAAAAGGGCGCGACCCTAGGGTGTAAGCCCTATAAGGCCGCGCCCTTCTTTAGACGCTCAACGAGCTATTCGCTAAAAGCTAAATTAAGCAACGAACTTCTCGAAGTACTTGATGGTGCGGACCATCTGAGAGGTGTAAGAGTTCTCGTTGTCGTACCAAGAGGTGACCTGAACGAGGGTCTGGCCGTTGCCGAGGTCAGAGCACATGGTCTGAGTGGCGTCGAAGATGGAGCCATGGGTCTCGCCGATGATGTCGGTGGAGACGATGTCGTCCTCGTTGTAACCGAAGGTCTCGGAGATGGTGGCAGCGTAGGCCTTCATAGCGGCGTTAACCTCGTCGACGGTGACCTTCTTGTCAACGACAGCGTAGAGGTTGGTGATGGAGCCGGTCGGCGTCGGGACGCGCTGGGCGGCACCGATGAGCTTGCCGTTGAGCTCGGGGAGAACCAGGCCGATAGCCTTGGCAGCACCGGTGGTGTTGGGGACGATGTTGACGGCGCAGGCACGGCTACGACGCTTGTTGCCCTTGCGCTGCGGGCCGTCGAGCGGCATCTGGTCGCCGGTCCAGGCGTGAATGGTGGTCATGATGCCGGACACGATGGGAGCGAAGTCGTTCAGACCCTTGGCCATCGGAGCGAGGCAGTTGGTGGTGCAGGAAGCAGCGGAGATGATGTTGTCCTCAGCGGTCAGCGTCTCATGGTTGACGTTGTACACGATGGTGGGCAGATCGCTGCCGGCCGGAGCGGAGATGACGACCTTCTTGGCGCCAGCGTTGATGTGGGCCTGAGCCTTAGCCTTGCTGGTGTAGAAGCCGGTGCACTCGAGAACAACGTCGACGTCGAGGTCGCCCCAAGGCAGGTTGTTGGCGTCGGCCTCCTTGTAGATCTTGATCTCCTTGCCGTCAACGGTGATGGAATCCTCGCCAGCAACGACCTCGTGATCGCGAGCGTAGTTGCCCTGCGTGGAGTCGTACTTCAGCAGGTAAGCGAGCATATCGGGAGAGGTGAGGTCGTTGATAGCGACGATCTCGGAGCCCTCATGACCGAACATCTGACGGAAAGCCAGACGACCGATGCGACCGAAGCCGTTAATAGCAACCTTTACTGCCATTGTGTCTCCTTTCGTAAGGCCCCCGCAAGCTACAGCGCCCGCCGTTGAGGCCCACAAACTAACCACTCGCCTAATATACCTTTTTTTTGACTTGAATTTCACGAGAATGCTCGAAATTGAAAATCAAATTTACGTTAAAACGTTTTAAAGAATAAAATAGCAGCTAAATCCGTATATACGTCGATACTTTAAACTACTTGTTTGCTTCAATGAGCTTTTCAAGCCGTAAAACACGATGGTAGAGGGCCGACTTCGACAAGGGAGGGTCGACCATCTCCCCCAAATCACGCAGAGACAGATCGGGATAGCGCTCGCGCAGGTCGCAAAAGACCGCCAAGGCATCCGGAAGCGCATCGCGAAGGCCTCGCTGCTCGAGCTTATCGATAAGCGCAAGCTGATGCTGGGCGGCACCCGCACTTCTGGTCTGGTTGGCGAGCTCGGCGTTCACGCGACGGTTCACATCGTTCTTAACCAACTTGACCGCGCGCGCCTCCTCAATCTCGGCAACGCTGCGCTTGGCGCCAATCAGCTTTAATAGATGCTCGATTTCCTCGGCGCTCTTAATGTACACGGCATATGACCCCCGCCGTGCATTAACACGAGCATGGACCCCAATCTGCTCCAACAGATCGCAAAGCCCCTTGGCATATTGCTCGCCCTGCACAGCGATCTCCAAATGAAAATCGCCGCGTGGATCGGCCACGAAGCCGCCCGCGATGAGCGCGCCGCGGATATAGGCAAGTCTACAGCAAGGACGGGCAACGATATGTCGGGGTACGCCGGCGACAAGTCCTCCCCTACGGTCGAGGATACCCAGCAGAACCAAGGCCTTATCCAGGTCTGGCTGATCAGGCAAGGTGATGAGGTAGTTTCGAACCTTATGCAATACAGATTTACGGACGGTGAACTCCGTTTTGAGCTTAAGGATACGATGCGTCAGCGTGATCATCGTGCGCGCGACGGCTCCCGTCTCAGTCGCAACCGTCAAACGATACCGCCCGGAGCCGGCCAGCGAAAGTGTACCGCTCACACGCGTCAGGGCGGCAAGCGTCGACAAATCGCAGTATTCACATTCGGGTTCGCAGCGCGCGAGTTCGTCACGCACCTCGGCGGTAAACGACATGCAGGCCTATGCTTTCGTGTTGGCGCGCGACAGGTCGCGGTGGGAAATGCTCACGTGATATTGAGCGCCTTCCAAATAACGTGCCGTGGCCTCGGCGATGGCAACGCTGCGGTGTTGACCGCCCGTGCAGCCGATGGCAATAGAAAGCTGTGGCTTGCCCTCCGCGATATAGCCCGGCATCACCGTATCGAGCAGCTGCGTCCAAGCTTTCCAGAACTCCTGGGTCTTGGGATGGTCCAGAACAAAATCGGAGACCTTTTTATCGAGACCGGTCATCGTGCGCATCTCGGGATCGTAGAACGGATTAGGCAGGAAGCGGACGTCGATCATAATGTCCGCCTCGACGGGCATGCCGTGCTTAAAGCCAAACGAGAACACGTGGACGTCCATGAGCTGCTGGTCGGACAGCTCGGAAAATGCCATACGTAGCTTGTTGCGCAGCGCAGAGGTGCGCAGACGGCTCGTGTCGATAATCATATCGGCTCGGTCGCGCACGCCCTGAAGCTGAAGGCGCTCGCGCTGAATGGCATCGGCCGTAGTCTCCCCCGGCTTGGCAATGGGATGACGGCGGCGATTTTCGCTGTAGCGACGAATCAGCACCTCGTCAGAAGCCTCCAGGAACACGATGTCGCAGCTCATCTCGCGCTCTTCGAGCGCGGCGACCGCATCGAGCAACTCGTCAAACAGTCCCTGGCTACGCAAATCGCAGGTGACAGCGAGATGCCTGCCCACGCCCGTATTGATGCCGACGAGCTCGGCAAGCTGGGCGATGAGACGCGGAGGCAGGTTATCGATGCAAAAATAGCCCATGTCCTCGAACACGTGCATGGCCTGTGTGCGGCCCGATCCGGACATTCCGGTGATGATGACGATATCGGGGATGCGCTCCGCCGCATCCATGGCATCTCCCTTTTGCATGTGCTGCCTCCCGAAAACAAGCGCGGGACCCAGCAACCCGGATCCCGCGCGGTCAATTGCCTAAATTGAGTATACCGCCCCGAGCGGATACGAGGCCTGTCTTACGCCTCAAGCGCAGCCTTGAACCAACTCGTAATACTCGTGGGGTGCGTGATGGCGGTGCCGACGACAACGGCCCAGGCGCCAGCATCGATCGCAGCGCGAGCCTCCTCGGGCGTATGCACGCGACCCTCGCAAATGATGGGAAGGCCGGGGAATTCCTCAGTCGCCTGGCGCAGGAGCGGCAGATCGGGACCGTCGGCCATGGTGCAATCGATAGCGGCAACACCATGAGACAGCGTGGTGGACACCAGGTCGAAGCCCATGTCAACAGCACGACGAATATCCTCGATGGTGGCACAGTCGGCCATCAGGAGCACGCCCTCCTCGTGCAGCGGACGGAAAGTATCCTCGACCGACTTGCCGTCGGGACGCGGACGATCGGTGGCGTCGATCGCCACGATATCGGCACCCGCAGCAACGCAGGCGCGAGCGTGACGCAGCGTCGGCGTGATGTAAACGCCCTCGTGCCCATCCTTCCACAGGCCGATAACAGGAACCTCACAGCGACCCTTAATGGCGGCAATGTCGGCAAGGCCCTGGCAGCGAATGGCGGCGGCGCCGCCGAGCTCGCAAGCACGAGACATTTGAGCCATGGTCTCGGGCGTACGAAGCGGCTCGCCCATATACGCCTGAACGCTCACGACGAGCTTACCCTTCAGGGACTGGATCAAAGGATCAACGGTCATGTTCGACTCAACCTTTCTCAAAACAGCCTTCTGAGACACCGCACCTTGACGTTCAAACCGTCGCTCGCGTACCGAACTACGCTTCGCTCCTCTTTCACGTCAATCTGCGGCACCTCAGAAGGCCCACTTGGTAGTTATGTTTACTTCAACGACGCAAGAAGATGCTCGGCGGCACCGATGAGCGGAGCATCGCCCTCCAGAGAACCGATGAGGATCGGCGTGTCCTGAAGCGGATCGAGCGCCTGGCTGGCATAGCCCTCGTGCACCGAATCCTTCCACGTCTGCGAACGCCAATCGGGACCTTGGTGAATCACGCCGCCCGAAAGCACGATGACCTCAGGGTCCAGGATGTTAGCGAGCGAGCCCAAGCTGGCCCCCAGCGCAAAGCCGGCGTCATGGATGACCTCGGTCGCCTTTGCGTCGCCCGCACGGCACAGGTCGTTCACATCGCGACCGACCGAAGGACGGCTGGGGTCGACGCGACCAAAGCGCTCATCATACATACGACCAATGGAAGTGCCCGAAGCAACCGACTCCAGATGGCCGGAACGCCCGCAGGCGCAGGGAATGCCGGCGGCAGCCGAGCACTCGATGTGGCCCATATGACCGGCAGCACCATGGAAGCCCTGCATCACGCGGCCGTTCTCGACATATGCGCCGCCGATGCCCGTACCGATGCCAAGACACAAGACGGAGAACTTGCCCTTGCCGACGCCCCAGTGGGCCTCGCCCAGAGCATGAGCCTGCACGTCGCCTACAACGGCAACGGGAAGACCGAGGTCCTCGCGCAGACGCGGCCCCAACTGAACGCCGGACCAGCCGGGCATGATCTCGTTGGCATACGCGATGGCGCCCGTCTTGGGATCGACGACGCCGGCGGCACCGATGCCGACGCCAAGGACCTCGACATCGGGATTCGCCTCGAGAGCAGCCTTGATGGACGCCTCGATACGCTGGAAGACGGCCTCGCCGCCCTCTTGGGCCTCAGTGGGAACCTCGGCCTCAAAAACGGGATGAGGCACACTGCCGTCAGCCGGGTACTCCATGATGGCAGTCGCGATCTTAGTTCCGCCGATATCGACAGAGCAGACGTACTTGTTCTCCATGTCGCTCTCCTTAGGAGATAAAAACAACTACAGGAAATGCGCCGTCAGGCTAGCCGCCACAGCGCGGTAAAGGTTTTCCAGGTGCCCGGGGTTGGGGTGAAAGTGGTCGGGCGTTGACCTAATGGGTCACGCCCGACCACTTGAGCCCCAAGATCGGGTGCCTGGGGAAGCTTTACAGGAGACCGTTGTCCTGGAGGACCTTCTTAATCGCCTCGACGTTCTCGCCGGTCATGGCCTTCACCGGGCGCGGCATGGTCGGGCTGTCGAAGATGCCCATGAGATTCATAGCGGTCTTGAAGGCACCAACGCCGCCGGCATAGCCCTGAACGCCCGAGGTGACATCCCAGATGTGGGAGATCTCGTTGAGGCGATCCTGCTCGGCCTTGACGGTAGCCCAGTCGCCGGCCTGAGCGGCCTTCCACTGACGCACGTAGCCCTCGGGCTCAACGTTGGCGAGACCCGGGACGGAACCGTCGGCGCCACCGAGGTAGGCGCCGTCGACAACAACCTCGTGACCGGTGAGGATGCTCATCGGGTGGCCGTTCTTCTCGTTCTCCTGAACGAGATAGCGGAACGAGATGTCATCGCCCGAGGAATCCTTGACGCCGGCCAGGACGCCCTCGGCGCCGAGCTTGGCAAGGAGCTTCCAGGGGAGCTTGGTGTGGACGCACACGGGGATGTCGTAGGCAAAGATGGGCAGGTCGAGTTCCTCGTGCAGGATGCGGAAGTGCTCCTCGACCTCGGTCATGCCCTGCAGGGCATAGAACGGGCAGGTGGCGACGAGGGCATCGGCGCCCAGCTCCTGGGCGACCTTGCCGTGCTCGATCATGCGCTCGGTCTCGGTGTCGATGATGCCGACCAGAACAGGCACGCGGTGATCGACGATGCGCACGGCCTCGGCGATGATCTGACGACGACGCTCGTCGGTGGAGAAGACGACCTCGCCCGAGGAGCCCAGGAAGAACAGGCCATCGACGCCGGCATCGATCATGCGGTTGATGCTGCGCTCAAAGGAAGTAACGTCGAGCTGGTGGTCTTCGGTATCGGGAACAACAACGGGAGGGATAACGCCGGTGAATTTCTGAGTTGCCACAAGAATCTCCTTAGTTGTCTGGCGGGCGACCCTATGCCACCCACTCTTGTTGGCAGTGTCCAGGCCGTCTAGGCCAAAGAACACGGGTAGAACGTTTGGTTAAAGAAGTCGACGACTTCATTTTCGAACGCATTGATGCGCTCGTGAGCGTATTTGGCATAGATGATATGCCTCCGGTCACACTCAAGACCGTTGAACACGGCAAACTGGCCCTTGGGGTCGCTCACGGTATCCATGAGCGAAGTGCCCATGAGCACCGAGCCGCGCACCCGAGACGACAGCGCCTCGAGGCCACCGGGAATTGGATTGGCAACCGCCGTACAGGCAAGGCCCCGCTCGTCCAGAGCAGAAACCGCCAGCGCGACTCCGCCGCCAAGGCCCTCGCCCCATGCAAAGATGCGGTCGGGGTCCATGCCATCAAGATTGCGCGCAACCTTCGCCAACGCGCAGCCCCAACGGACGCGCTCGACAAAAGCGGGCGAAGCAATTCCCCGCTGCAGGTCGTCCGCACCAGCAACATCGTCATCCAGCGCGAGGACGGCATACCCCATGGCGGCAAATCTCGTCATGTGATGCCAGCCGCGCACAGGCCGATCGATGTCGTGGAACATCAGGCACAGCGGCACGCGCTCAGATACTCGGGCACGACCGACAGGCTCGATCAAACAAGCGTGAATCGCATCGTCACCGAGCTCAAAGGAGACCTCCGAGTAACGGGCGCAGGGGTTAACAAAGTCAATCGCCGTAATGGCCAGGCCTTGAATCTCAAGATTCGAAGCGCATGTCTCTAAATCAGAAACATCTGCTTGGACATCACCGCGCCAGTCCCGATATTCTGCGAGCCTTGACGAAACCGTTCCAGGAATTCCCACGAGCCCGGGGACAATCAGCTCGTCAACATTGCTCTCGCACTTAGACATGAGCCTCCCCTCCCTTGCAGAAAAACGGAATGATCAAATCGTCAAAATCCTGAATCTCCTCGTGGCCAAAGCCTTCAAAGAACTCATGACGCTTTTCGCAGGTCAGGTTGTTATAGACCGCAAACTGCGTCGCTGGCGGACAGACGATATCGGCTGTGCCAGTGCCAAACAGCACGGGGCATTTGACCATAGGGGCAAAGTTCTTGGAATCGAAGTACGCCAGCTTGGCATAGGCTTCGTCAATACGAGTCGAGTCCTCATCAAACCAGCGAGACCAATAGCGCAGGCCTTCGTAGGCAATGTCGTCGGCATCCAAATCCCAGACCAGGCGGAAATCCGACAGGAAGGGATAGAGGATGGCGGCACGATTGATAAGCTCGCTATTAAGCGCACAGGTCGCAATACCCAAACCGCCGCCCTGCGACGCGCCGTTCACAAACACACGGGCAAGATCGATGCCCTCGAGCTCACGAACAATACGGCACAGGATTCGAATATCTTGGTGTAAGCGGACATAGTAGAGGTTGGCCGGGTCGCCGTCGATGCCGGCGACGATATGCCCGGCAACCGTTGTGCCCTCAAATCCACCAATGTCCTCGGAGGGACCTCCTTGGCCGGGGCAGTCGAGGGCGATGAGTGCCATGCCCATGCCCGCAAACGACGCCTGCTCAAACCAGCTGCGGCTTGCACCCGGATACCCATGAAACTGAAGCACCAATGGCACGGGCTCGTCCGAGACGGGTTTAAGGTACTTGGCATGCAGGCGAGCGCCACACATGCCGGTATACCAGAGGTCGAAAAGCTGGCAGGTCGCGGCATCGGTGACCGATGCCGTCTCGATCGCATAGTCAAGCCCGACGGCGTCGGCCTCGGCCATGCGATCCTTCCAAAAGAGATCGAAATCTGATGGACGGGGCATGGCGCCTCGATATTCACCAAATTGATGTTGTAGCTCCTGAGCACTTGGCATGGCTCGTGAACCCAACCTTTCGAAATCGCAACGGAGGTGCGCCCGGCAAGGGAACCGGGCGCACGGGAGGGAAAGCGAGGTTACTCGCCGAGCTTGGGATGCAGCAGCGACGGCGCAGCGCCGAGCAGCATCTTGGTGTAGGGGTCCTGGGGGTGCTGGAAGACCTGCTTGGCCTCGCCCTGCTCGACGATCTTGCCGCCATTCATAACGATGATGTCGTCAGAGATATAGCGGACCGTCTGGATGTCATGGCTGATGAACACCATGGCCAGGCCGAGCTCCTTCTTAAGGTCGGTGAGCAGGTTCAGAATCTGCGCGCGGACCGAAACGTCCAGAGCCGAGGTGGGCTCGTCGGCGATGATGGCATCGGGGTTCAGCGACAGGGCACGGGCAATTGCGACGCGCTGACGCTGGCCGCCCGAAAGCTGGCCGGGAAGAACCTCGGCAGCGGAGCTGGGCAGACCGGTGAGCTCCAAGAGTTCCTTGACGCGCTTCTCCTGCTCGGCCTCGGTACCCAGGTTGTGGACGCGCATGGGGTCGAGCAGCTGCTCGCGAACGACCATGCGGGGGTTGAGCGCCGTGGCCGGGTTCTGGAACACGACCGAGATGACGCGACCCATGTGGCGACGGTCCTCGGCGGTACGTTTGGTAACGTCCTTGCCCTTAAAGTAGACCTTGCCGCTCGTGGGGGCCTGCAGGCCGCACATGACGTTAGCGGTGGTGGACTTACCGCAACCGGACTCGCCGACGATGCCGATCGTCTGACCGGGCATGAGCTTAATCGTTACACCCTGGACGGCGTGAACCAGGTTGGGGTGCAGAATCGAGCCGGTACGGGTCCTAAAGGTGACGTGGACGTCATCAAGGAAGATGATCGGCTCGACGCCGTTGACTGCGGTATCGCTCATCTACATCACCTCCGCGTGAGGGGTCAAACCATTTGCCTTGAGCACCTCGTCGGGGAGCTCGGAATAGAAGTGCTCGGTGCCGGGCACGCGCTTGAAGACCGGACGGGTGTCCAGGCCAATACGCGGATGGCTCGAGCGGGGCGCGAAGCGATCGCCCTTGGGGAAATCGCGCGGACTCGGAACGGCGCCGGGCACCTGGTGCAGGCGGCCCGAGCCGCTCTCGATGGACAGAACGGAACCCAGAAGACCGCGGGTGTACTCGTGGATCGGGTTAGTGAGCAGTTCCTTGGTGGGTGCCTGCTCGATAACCTGGCCAGCGTACATAACCGTAATGTTATGGGCGACCTCGGCGACCAGAGCCAGGTCATGCGAAACGAAGATCATGGCAAAGCCGAGCTTGGCCTGAAGATCGTTGAGCAGCTTGATGACCTGCTTCTGGACGGTAACGTCCAGAGCGGTCGTGGGCTCGTCGCAGATGACCAGCTTGGGGTCGCGGGTAAGGGCCATAGCGATCAGGACACGCTGACGCTGGCCGCCGGAAAGCTCGTGCGGATAGCTCTCGAGCGTGCGCTTGGGATCGAGGCCGACGAGCTCCAGGAGCTCCTCGGCGCTACGGGTTCCGCCGCGCTTGGTGAGCTGCTTCATCTGGGCAGAGATGAGCATGGAGGGGTTGAGCGAGGACAGGGCGTCCTGATAGACCATAGCGATATCGGTACCGCGCAGGCCGAACCACTCCTTCTTGCTCATCTTGAGCAGGTCACGGCCCTCCCAGAGGACCTCGCCGGAAAGGTGCTCGTCATCGTCGGTCAGGCCCATGATGGCCAGCGTGGTGATGGACTTACCGCAACCGGACTCGCCCACCAGGCCCATGGTCTGACCAGGACGGACGTCAAAGTTGACATGGTCGACGACGTTGATATCACCGTGATGCTCAAACTGAATGCAGAAGTCACGGACCGAGAGAATCGGTTCGACAGACTCGTCGGGCACATGGCGATCGTCACGCTTGAGCTCGACATCGCGCAGGGCGCCAAGGCGAGCGGAGAGGGACTGGGCCTGCTCCTTGTAGGCGCGAACGGGGTCGGAGACCAGCAGGTCGGCCTCGCGACGCTTGGAGGAATCGGTCGGATCCAGGGCGGCGGAGGGAGCAGCGGCCATGGCGTCGGTAATGCCCTCGGAGAGGATGTTGAGCGCCAGGCAGGTGATCATGATGGCCAGACCCGGGAACAGCGCCTGCCACCAACGGCCGGCAAGCACGCCGCCGCGGGCGTCGGCGAGGATGTTGCCCCAGGTAGCGGTGGGCTCCTGGATACCAGCGCCGATGAAGGTCAGCGAGGCCTCGAAGATGATGGCGTCGGCGACCAGGGTAACGGTGAAGACCATGATCGGGGCGATGCAGTTACGCAGAACATGCTTGATCAAAATCCACGGAGCCTTGGCGCCGGAAACGATGACCGCGCGGACATAGTCCTCGCCGTACTCGGACACGATGTTGGCGCGCACGATACGGGCAATCTGCGGAGTGTACATAAAGCCGATGGCGAAGATGATCGACGGCACGGAGTTGCCCAGGATGGAGACGAAGACGGCCGCGAGGGCGATGCCGGGGATGGACATGATGATGTCTAAGATACGCATGATCGTCTCGGAGACGGCCTTGCGCGAAACCGCTGCAAGGGCGCCCACGACCGAGCCGCAGACCAGAGCCATGGCAGTGGCGCCAAAGCCGATGATCAGCGAGTAACGACCACCGTAGAGCATACGCGACAGAATGTCGCGGCCCTTATCGTCGGTACCGAAAATAAATCCGTTGCCGGGAGCCTGGCGAGCCGTAAAGATCTCGACCGGGCTATAGGGGGCAAGAAGGGGCGCCAGAATCGCAGTCAGGGCGACCAGCACCAGCACGACGGCTGCAATCTTAGAAGACAGCGTCATCTTCTTCCAGCCACCGAGCTTGAGCCCCTTAGAGGCAGCCTTCTCGAGCTGCTCGGTTTGCTTCTCTCGAATCTTTACCATAATCTACACCGTCCTGATGCGCGGGTTGATGAGCAGGTAGAGCATGTCAACCACGATGTTGATGATGATGAAGGCAAGAGCAACGACGATAACGACGCCCTGAACCAGGTTCGCCTCGTTGCCCTGAACGCCCTGCAGAATCGCGGTGCCCATGCCGGGGAGGTTGAAGATAACCTCGATGACGACGGCGCCGCCCATGAGGTAACCGATCTTAAGACCGAGGGTGGTGACCGGGGTGATCAGCGCATTGCGAAGAACGTTGATGCCGACGACGACCTTCTCGGGAACGCCGGCGCCGCGAGCCATACGGACATAGTCCTTGTCGAGCTCCTCGACCATGGCGGTACGCACGATACGAGTCATCTGGCCCGTCAGCGGAAATGCCAAGGCGATAGCGGGCATGATCATACGTCCCAGATAGCCAACCGGATTCGTGGTGAAGTGAGGCAGAGCACCAGATGCCGGGAGCACCTTAAGGTAGGAAGAGAACAGCAGGATCAACAGAACGGCAAGCCAGAACGACGGGGTTGCCAAGCCGGCGATGGAAAAGACGCGGATCACTTGGTCCGGCCATTTGTCGCGATACAGTGCCGCGATGACGCCGAGCAAAAACGAAACGACCGCACCGATGGCAAGACCGATGAAGGTCAGCTGCATCGTGACGGGCAGGGCCGTGGAGATGCGCTTGGCAACGGAGTTGCGAGCGGCACCATAGGTGCCCATGTCGCCATGGATCAAATCGCCCATATAGCGCACGTAGCGCACGGGCCAGGGGTCGTCCAGACCATACTTCTCATGGTACTCGGCAACCGCCTCGGGCGAGGCACCGTCACCCAACGCCGTGTAGGCGGGGTCGGTCTTGGAGAACGACATAAGGAAGAACACCAGGACGGTGACGCCCAATGCCATGATCGGCAGCGCCACAAGACGCCTTCCAATCAAACGTAGCAAGTTGTTCACGTTCTCTCCCCTTTCTTTTGTCGGTAGGACCAACTGGTATATGAGTACGGATACTCATTACAAGACCCGAGCGACATCGTTGCCGCCCGGGTCTTTGTTTCAACTATGAGGATACGGTCCCAACGACCGTCATCCTGCATACAGACTCAAGCGAGTCTTACGCCTTGACGGTCGCAACGCCCCTGAAGGACATGCTCGTCGTGCCGATGCCCTTGAAGCCATCGAGTGCCTCGCCGTTGGGTGCAGTGGACGGATCGTCCCAGGAAGCGGAGACGGTCTTGACGTGGACAACGGGGTACAGAACGGCGTTGTCGGCAATGATGTCGAAGCACTCGTTCCACTTCTTCTGCTGCTCGTCGCCCTCGGCGGCAAGAGCCTCGTCCATGAGACCGTGGAGCTTCTGCCACTCAGCGGACTCCTTCCACGGGCAACGGGTCTGCATCCAGACGTTGTCGCCGTACCACCAGTTGAGCAGCAGGTCGGGGTCGGCGCCGAAGCAGGAAGGATCGCCAGGGGCAAGGAGGATATCGTAGGCCTCGCCGCCGTCGATGGCAGCGTAGGTAGCCGGCGAGGTATCGGTCTGGATGGTCACATCGAAGCCGAGAGCGTCGAGGTCGTTTTTGACCTGGGCGGCCATGCCCTTAATCTGCTCGTTGTCGGTGGTGCGCAGGGTAATGGCACCCGGGGTGATGCCAGACTCCTCGATGAGCTTCTTAGCCTTCTTGGCGTCGGTCTTGTACACCGTGGAAGCCTCATGATAGTTGGTGAAGCTCTTGGGCAGGTAGCAGCTGGCAGCGGTGGCAAGGCCGGCGAAGGTGTTGCTGACCATCTTCTCGGTGTCGAGCGCATACATGACAGCCTGACGGACCTTGACGTTGTTCCAAGGCTCCTTGGCGACGTTGAACATGATGAAGCGGGTGCCGAAGCCCTGAACGTTATCGATCTTGCAGCCGGCGCTCTCGAGCTGGTCGACGGCGTCAGCGGTAACGAGCTCCATAACGAGCGTGGAGCCCTCCTGCTGAGCGGTAACGCGAGCGGTGGGGTCGGTCAGGATGCTGTACTGGATCTTCTTATCCTCGGCAGCGTACTCACCGTTGTACTCGGGGTTGGGAACCAGGGTGATCTCGGTATCGGAGATAGAGTCGTACATCCAGGGGCCGGAGCCGATCGGCTGCTTGGCGCGATCCTCCTCGGTCTGGGTGGCCGGGGTAACGCGGACGATGGCCAGACGATCCTTGAGCAGGGAGAAGTTGGGGACCTTGGTCTTGACCGTCACGGTGCTGGCGTCCTTGGCCTCGATGGACTCGAAGGGCTGGAAGAACGGAGCATAGGTAGCGGAAGCGGCGCAAGCGGTGTAGGAGGCAACGACATCGTCAGCGGTGACCTCGGTGCCATCGGAGAACTTGGCGCCCTTGCGGATGGTGACCTCGAAAGTCGTGTCGTCCACAGACTTGGGATCGTCGGTGGCGAGCTCGTTGAAGGTGCTGTAGTCGTGGTAATCGATGCCGTAGAGGCCCTCGACGACGTGCCAGTTAGCACCCAGGCCCACAGCGGAGCCAGTGCTGGCGGGATCGAAGCTGGACGGAGCGTAAGCGGAACCAGCGGTGATCACGCCGCCGCCACGGTTGGCGGAATCGGTGGAGCCGGAAGCGGAACCCTCGTCGCTAGAGCTGCCACCGCAGCCAGTGAGACCAAGGCCGGCGACAGCAGCGACGCTGCCGGTGAGGCCGAGGAACGAACGCCTGGACATACCCTTGTTGATGATGGCCATGTCTTCTCCTATCAATAGAGAATCTTACTCGGGAGCACCTAGACGTGCCCCCGCGCAACTTGCGGACGATATATACCTTACCTACCGACGAACCCAACTGAGGTGCCGCGCTCGGCGACCGATACATACATACGCTTGAACGGTATTTACTACCGTTCACCGAATTCATTGACAAATGATTCGCCAGACAGTATGTATCGGCGAGGTGAGATATCAGTCTTCGTCAACCCGCAGGATAGCAGGGTTTTCGCTTGGGTTAGTCAAACGTTTTAGCGTTAATAAAACCCGAAACCAGCAGGCAATCATGGCGAAATAAATGGTTGAAAATCGCGCAATCATGTATATCAGTTGTTTAGGCTCGTGTTTAGCTATCGGAATGGCCAGCCGCCGCCTCGGCGCGCTCGGCATTCCATGCAACGAGCGCCTCGTGGACCGCCTTGGCAACATCGGCAGGTATGCCGCGAACTTCCGCGATCTCTTGCTCGCTCGCCGCGCGCAAACGCTTCATCGAGCCAAAATGGCGCATAAGGGCACGTTTTCTGGTGGGTCCCACGCCCGGAACGTCATCGAGTACCGAAACCGTCATGGCTTTATCGCGCAACTCACGGTGGAACGTGATGGCAAATCGGTGGGACTCATCGCGTACCTGTTTAATTAGATAGAGCGAAGCAGACCCGGTCGGCAGCACGACAGGAGTCTCGTCCCAAGGCACAAAAACTTCCTCGTCGGCCTTCGCCAAGCCACAAACTGGTATATCGAGCCCAAGAGCCTCAAGTTGCTTGATCGCAGCGGTCAATTGCGGCTTACCGCCATCGACAACGAGCAAATCGGGGCGCGAGCCAAAGCGCTCGTCGGCCATGCGCTCGGGAGCATAGCGTCGTCCCAAAACCTCGGACATCGACACGAAGTCGTTTGCCTCGTCCAATTCGGCCTGAATTTTAAAACGACGGTACTGGCTCTTGTCGGCGCGCCCGTTGGTAAACACCACCATCGAGGCGACCGTAAAGGTGCCATGCAGTGTAGAGATATCGAAGCACTCGATACGCAACGGCGGCGATGGCAGCGCCAACGCACTTTCGAGCTCCAGGAGCGCTTGATTGGTGCGGTCGTCAGCGTACCCCGTTCGCATCATGTAGCGCATGAGGGCATGGCGCGCATTTTTGGATGCCATATCGAGCAGACGGTGCTTTTCGCCACGCTGCGGCCTATGGAGATGGCAGGAACGCTCGCGCTTGCCTGCAAGCCACTCCCCCAGCGCCTCCGCATCCTCAAGCTCGACAGAGAGGTTGACCTCAGCTGGAATATCAGCCGTCTCGTCGTAATAGCGCTTAAGAAAGCCCGACTGGAGCTCTTCCTCGTCAACATCAAGACCCTTGTCGAGAATGAACTCGCAGGTGCGAACTGTTCGGCCCTCGCGAACGACGAAGACGCAAGCGGCGGAGATGGTCTCCTCGCGATAGAACCCGATGACATCGATATCGACACTGGAGGGAAAAACGACTTGCTGACGATCGTCCAGACCCCTGATGACCTCCAAACGACGTTTGACGCGTGCCGCGCGCTCAAAGTCGAGCGCCTCGGCGGCATCCGTCATCTCGGAGGTCAGCTCATCGACGACATCCTTGCGATGGCCCGACAAAAAGCGCTCGACACGCTTGACGTTCTTGGCATAGTCTGCCGGGGAAATCGCGCCGACACACGCACCCGGGCCGCGCCCGACATGGTAGTCAAAGCAGGGACGCCCGTTTTGTGCGCAAATCATATTGACGATGTCTTCCTCGCCCTTGTGGGACTCGATGGTACGGCGACAACGACGCCACTCCGCACAGGATGCAGAGCAGATGGGGATAACCTTGCGCAGCGTATCTATCGTCTCACGTGCCGCACGGCTATCGGTATAGGGTCCAAAATAGCGCGTTCCCGGCTTATGACGCTCACGCGTGTATTTGATCGCGGGATACAGGTCGCCCTTTGTAATGGCGATAAAGGGGTAGCTCTTGTCATCCTTGAGGTCGACGTTAAAGTACGGATGGTACTGGCCGATCAGGTTGCGCTCGAGTACAAGCGCCTCATGCTCGGTTTCGACAACGATGTAGTCAAAGCTCGCCACCAGCTGCATCATCAGCGGGATCTTTTGACGCTCATCCTGCAGTGTCACGTATTGACGCATGCGGGCGCGCAGGTTTTTCGCCTTGCCCACGTAGATGACATCGCCCTTGGCATCCTTCCAAAGGTAGCATCCGGGCTGTGTGGGAACGCGCGAAACCTGCTCGGCAAGCGTTGGTATGTTGTCGTGACCGGCCACGCGCACCTACTTGCGACGAAGCAGCGCCGAGACCTCGGGCATCTTAAGGACGACGGCAAGGCCAAAGGTAACAACAAGCGAGGCGACACCCGCAACGCAAACGTAGCCAAGAGTAATCAGAATCGAGCCGCCAAGTGCCCCGACAAAGTGTTCAAGCGCCCACATGACGCCGGCGCCTGCGGCAGCACCTAGGCCACCGAGCAAAAGGCCAAAGAAACCGCCATGTAGGATAGATTTGACCTGAAGGCCACGCAGGCGACGACGCAGCCACCACAGCGAACAGCCGACCAAGATCACGTAGTCGACGACATACGAAAGCGCGATTGCCGGCATACCGAAGCCCAGCACAACGCCAAACAGCAGAACCGAGCCGGCCTGGCCGATGGCGGAATACAGGCAATAGCGGCTATAGGGCTTCATGTCGAGCAAGGCAGAGAAGCTCTTCTGCATCAACACGACCACGCCGTAGAGCGGCAGCGAGAGCGCCAGGTAGACAAGGTACTCGGACACCAGCGCCACGCCGGATTCATCGAACTTGCCAGCACAGTAGATCATATTGAGCGGACGTGCGAAGACAATCAGGTACAGTGCGAACGGAATCAGGAAGAACAGCATCTGGGCGACGCCACGCGAAATGCCCGTGCGAACGCTGTCGTAATCCTTCTCCTGTGCGTCATGAGAGAGCTCGGTATAGAGCGCCGTCGAAAGCGAGGCGGCAATCAGCGCGTAGGGCAGCGTGTACCACAGGCGCGCATAGGCGATGACGGAAGGACCCGTCTCGGGCTGGACCACCAGCGCGGCAGCGTTGGTGATAGAAGTCGAGACAAACATGCACACCGTGGCGAGCAGCGTCGGGATACCGAGCGCAATCGTCTGGCGCAGCGCGGGGTCCTTAAAGTCGATATGGATATGGGGATGCACGCCGTGCTTGCCAAGCGCGGGAATCTGACATGCCATCTGAACAAAGACACCGAGGGTCGTACCGGCCGCAATCAAGATGATGCCGGCACGTTCGCCAAACTGTGCGGACACGGGCGCAAAACCCATAAAGCTCGCAATGACGATCACATTGTTGAGGACCGGGGCAAACGTCGACCAGAAGTAGTCGCGGTGTGCGTTGAGAACGCCCGAGAACACCGAGCCCAAACCATAAAACAGAATCTGGATGGCAAAGAAACGGAACATGAACGCAGCGGTATCCATGCTGCCACCGTCACCCGAAAGGAACGATTGCGTCCAGATAAAGCCCGGGGCGAACACGGTCCCCAGCAACGAAATGCCACCCAGCACTAAAAGCAGAATGCCGAGCAGGTTGCCCACGTACTCGTTCGAGGCCTCGCGACCCTGCTCACGCCTCACGCCCATGTACACGGGCAAAAACGCCGTCACGAGCATGCCACCCATCACGAGTTCGTAGAGCATATTGGGCAGGTTGTTGGCGACCTGATAGGAGGACGAGAGTAGCGACATGCCGATAGCGGCCGCCATTGCCCACGTGCGGATAAAACCGGTGACGCGAGACACGATAGTCAGGATGGTCATAAGCCCGGCGGAACGACCAACCGTGGAGTAGTCCGACGAGCCCATGTCGTCAGTGTCATCTCGCGACGAAGAAGCTTCGGATGAGGGTGTCTGAGGCGCAGATTCTTTTGCAAAATGAGCTCCGCGCTTCAATTCTTCCTGCGGCATCGCTCAGTCCTCTCTCGTAATCGCGGCAACCGTCGCCCCGCAAAATGCAATTAAATCATCGGGTGCAAGCTCGAGCTGATAACCACGCTTGCCTCCCGAAATAAAAATGGTATCCCAAAGGACACACGTCTCATCAATGAGCGTCCGGTAGCGTTTTTTCATACCGACCGGGCTGCAGCCGCCGCGAACGTAGCCAGTCGCCGCAAGCAAATCCTTCACATGCATCATAACCAAGGACTTCTCCCCCGCGGCACGCGCGGCGGACTTTAGATCGAGCTCATCGGCAACAGGGATGCAGCACACGACATGGTCGTTGGACGGCGTCACGCAGACCAAGGTCTTAAATCCTTGACCGGGCTCCTCGCCAAGCTGCTCCGAAATCGCGACCCCCAGGCCCACTGACTCATCACCATCGTCTTCGTACGTATGTAGAACATAGGAAATGCCGGCGCTTTCCAGCTCGCGCATCGCATTGGTTTTTGGCGTCTTTACAGCCTTTGCCATGACATATCCTTTCCCTCGCATTCGGACGCAAAGATTAAGTATATGTCCAATTCGGCTGCATACGTCACTTCGGCACAGCAAGCGCCATCGAATCACAAGGAGTCGATGGCGCCCATAAACTGAATCGCCTATTTATTGAGCATCAAGTTGAGCCTGACGCTCCCGGTCACGCCTGAGCAAAGGCGCCAAAAACTTGCCCGTATAACTCTGCGGACAGTCCGCAACCTGCTCCGGTGTGCCCGAAACCACGACGGTTCCGCCGCCGTTACCGCCCTCGGGACCCATATCGATCAGGCGGTCGGCAACCTTGATGACATCAAGGTTGTGCTCAATCACCAGCACCGTGTTGCCCGCATCGACCAAGCGCTGCAGCACATCGAGCAGCTGGCGGACGTCCTCAAAATGAAGACCGGTCGTCGGCTCGTCCAAAATATAGAACGTCTTGCCCGTCTGGCGTCGATGAAGCTCCTTGGCGAGCTTCACACGCTGCGCCTCGCCGCCCGAGAGCGTCGTGGCGGGCTGGCCCAGGCTCACGTAGCCCAAGCCTACATCGTACAGCGTCTGGAGCTTTCGCTTGATCTGCGGGATATTCCCAAAGAAGGCCAGCGCCTCGGTGACGCTCATGTCGAGCACGTCCGAGATGGTCTTGCCACGGTAGGTGACCTCGAGTGTCTCGCGGTTGTAGCGTTTACCGCCGCAAACTTCGCAGGGAACGTAGATATCGGGAAGGAAGTGCATCTCGATCTTAATCTGCCCATCGCCCTTGCACGCCTCACAGCGCCCGCCACTCACATTAAAGGAGAAACGACCCGGCGAGTAGCCGCGCGCCTTCGACTCCGGCGTACTCGCAAACAGCGCGCGAAGATCATCCCACAGGCCGATATAGGTAGCAGGGTTGGAGCGCGGCGTGCGGCCAATCGGCGACTGGTCGATATCGATAACCTTATCGATGCACTCGATGCCCTCGATTTTTTTATACGGACCCACAGGGCGCGTCGAGCGGTGAATGGCATTCGTAAGGGCAGGCGCAATGGTGTCGGTAACCAGGGAGCTCTTGCCCGATCCCGACACGCCGGTAACAACCGTAAGCGTACCAAACTCGATTTTGGCAGTAACGTTTTTGAGGTTGTTGGCTCGAGCGCCCGTAATTTTAAGGCAGCCGCGACCGGGCTTGCGCCGTTCATCAGGCACCCGGATCATTCGTTTACCGGTCAGATAAGCGCCCGTCATCGACTCGGGACACGCCATGATATCGGCAGGCGTTCCCGCCGCGACTACGTGTCCGCCGTTGACGCCGGCGCCGGGCCCCATGTCGATCACGTAATCGGCGGCACGGATTGTATCCTCGTCGTGTTCGACGACGATAACGGTATTGCCGATATCGCGCAGGCGCTCGAGCGTCTTAATCAGGCGCTCGTTGTCACGCTGATGAAGACCGATCGAGGGCTCGTCCAGAATATAGAGCACGCCCATGAGACCCGCGCCGATCTGCGTTGCCAGTCGAATACGCTGCGCCTCGCCACCGGAAAGCGTCGCCGAGGCACGATCGAGCGTCAGATAGTCGAGTCCAACATCGACCAGAAAACGCAAGCGCTCCAGGATTTCCTTGACGATACGGCCGCCGATAAACTGTTGGCGCTCGGTGAGTTCCAGGCCCTCAAAAAACTCGAGCGATTCACGGCACGACAGGCAACAAACCTCGTAAATGGACTTGCCGCCCACGGTGACGGCGAGCATCTCAGGGCGCAAACGAGCGCCGTGGCAGCTCGAGCACGGCTCCTCGCGAATGTACTTCTCCAGGCGCGCCTTGGTGTTCTCGTTCGTCGTCTCGGTATAGCGTTCGTACAGGATGTTGCGAACGCCCGAAAACTTGGTATCCCACTGGCTGCGACGTCCGTCGAGCTTTTGGTAGTCGACCGAGATCTTCGTATCGCCCAGGCCATCCAAGAATGCACGACGCACGCGAGGAGGCAAGTCCTCCCACGGCGTATCGGCGCTCACCTTAAAGTGTTTGCAGACCGCAGCAAAAATCTGCGGATAGTAGTTCGAATTGCCGAACAGACTACCAAAGACTCCGTCGGCAATGGACTTCGAGGGGTCCTCGATCAGCGCCTCGGCATCAACGGTTTTCTTAAAGCCCAGGCCGTCGCACTCAGGACATGCGCCATAGGGAGCGTTGAACGAAAAATCACGCGGTTGAAGATCGTCAATGGAGTGACCATGCTCCGGGCACGCCAAGGCTAACGAATACTCCAGCAGCTCGCCCTCGGTCCCCTCGGGAGCATCACGATCGGGCAGCATGTACACGTTTACATTGCCGTGAGCCAGCGCGGTCGCCTGCTCAACAGACTCGGCTATACGGCCCAGAGAGTTCTCACGGATCACGATGCGATCGACCACGACCTCGATATCGTGCTTGAACTTCTTGTCCAGATCGATCGGATCGTCGAGCGAGCGCACTTCACCGTCGACACGCACGCGGCTAAAGCCCTCGGCGCGAAGGTCCTCAAACAGTTTGGAGTACTCGCCTTTTCGCCCGCGCACCACCGGTGCCAGCACAAACGCGCGGCGGCCCTCCCCCGCCGCCAAGACCTTGTCGGCAACCTGGTCGGTCGTCTGGCGCTCAATGACGCGGCCGCATTCGGGACAGTGCGGGGTGCCCACACGGGCGAACAGCAGGCGCAGATAGTCATAAATCTCGGTTACGGTGCCAACCGTCGAGCGAGGGTTTTTAGACGTCGTCTTTTGGTCGATCGACACCGCCGGCGAAAGGCCGTCGATTGAATCCAAGTCGGGTTTGTCCATCTGGCCCAAGAACTGGCGCGCATAGCTCGAAAGGCTCTCGACGTATCGACGCTGGCCCTCGGCATAGATAGTGTCAAATGCCAGCGAGCTCTTGCCCGAGCCAGAAAGACCGGTAATGACCACGAGTTGGTCACGCGGAATGGAAACATCGATATCGCGGAGGTTGTGCTCACGAGCGCCGCGAATAACGATAGAAGAATCAGACATGGAAGCTCCTTGCCTCCTATTGCATCGAATCATACTGCCGATGAGTTTAGCGCACTCGACGCGCACAGATGTTCGTAATACAAGATTCGCAGACCTTTAGCTTTGCGTATCGGGTGCTTTGTTTCTCGAAATACCGTGGAGAGGTTACAGTAATCTAATACTGAACTTAGTTTGCTGTAACAGAGGAACGTCCATGACCGAAGATATCCCCCTTGAAATCACTTCGAGCGACATGGCCAATCTGCCCATATTCATCGCCGTCCTTATCGTGGCCACCGTCGTCGTGCGCGTGTATTTTTCAATCAAACACAATGAAAAGCCGCCCATTGCCCGCGTCTTTTGGTGCGCGACGCTCCTCATCCCGCTCGGCGTGGTAGCTGCATGGATTACGAATCAATTGCTCGTAAATGAGGACAGTTCCCTATGGGTCCTTTCTTATTCGGCGCTCGGTGCTGCCGCCGTCATACTTCTTGTCGAACCCTTGGTTTCGGGACTTATCGACCAAACCGATCTTGCGACGGGAACGGTTGCCTGTATTTGCCGTGACATCCTTGTCATCGCCGCTGTTTCAGCGCTCTCGTTCGTTTCACTCGAAATTGCCTGTAACGAAACGTTCTATCGCATTCCCGCCAACTCATTCGGGTTTTCCGTCGGGCTGCTCGCGACGGTTCTGCTCTCCCTTTATTTGCTGGGACAGCGTCATGGAGGCGTCATGGCCCTCGTGCCCGTCGCCTGTTGCATCCTTGGCATTGCCGAGCACTTCGTCATAACGTTTAAAGGCGAAGCCATCCTGCCAAGCGATATCTTGGCCCTTGGCACCGCAATGGAAGTGAGCGAGGGATACGAGTTTACCTTTACCGCCGGAATCGTAACCTCTCTCGCCCTGCTGGAGATTTCCCTGGGGCTTCTTTCGCTTATCCGACCGCGAAAGCTCCGTACGCCCACCCATGTCTTCCCCGCAATCGCCGCTAACCTCTGCGCTTTTCTGCTAGTGACCGTTGTGGGGCTCTCAGGCTTTTCCAGCATCGACTTGGAGCAGGCGCTGGATTTTGGATTTGACCGTTGGCAGCCCATCACCACATATACGTCTCAGGGTTTTATCACTTCGTTCACCGAAATGGTCAACGAGTTGCCCATTGAGAAGCCCGAAGGCTATACGCCCGATGAGGCGCAGAGCATCGAGCAGGAGCTCGCCGCCGCCTACGACAGCACGTATGGCTCGAGCGAGCAGCGCGCGGCTGCCGTTGCCCAGTTCAATGAAATCAAGCCGACGATTGTTGCCGTCATGAACGAGAGTTTTAGCGACCTTTCGTGCTTTGAGCAGCTCCAGGCGGCCGGGTACACCGGCCCCGCATTCTACAACTCGCTTCCCGACACACTTGTTCGCGGCACCATGCTCGCTTCGGTCACCGGTGGCGGAACGGCAAACTCCGAATTCGAATTTTTGACCGGAGCGACAACGGCCTTTGTCGGATTAGGCAAGATCCCCTATCAGCTGTATCAGATGAATGGCGTCAACAGCCTGGCAAAGGACCTTAAAGAGCTTGGGTATACCGCTACCGCTATGCACCCGCAAAACCCCGTCAACTACCATCGAGATAAGATCTATCAGCAGCTGGGCTTTGGAGACTTTCTTTCAATCGGCGATTTCGAAGGTGCGCCCTGTTACCATGCCGGCGTATGCGACTACGCCACCTACGACAAGATACTCGACCTGCTTAGAACCGACGGAGCGCCGCAGTTCATCTTTGACGTCACGATGCAAAATCACGGCGGCTACGACTATGGCACCGTTCCCGCCGAAGAGCTGACAAACTATTGGGTCGAGGGAGCCAGCGAGGGCGCCAATAGCGCGCTCAACACCTATCTCACCTGCATCAACGCATCCGACCGGGACCTCGAGTACTTTATCAACGAGCTCCGCAATATCGGCAGACCGGTTGTTCTTGTCTTTTTTGGCGACCATCAGCCGAGCGCCGCAACGACTCTCAACGACGAGCTGTACCCTCAGGAAGATACGGCAAGCCACGCTTTCCGTGTCTATCAGTCAACCTATTTCGTCTGGGCTAACTATGAAATCGCCGGCAATACCGAGCTCAACGTCTACGACACCGTCGGGGCAAACGAGATTGCAGCCATTACCCTTAATAAGATCGGCGCCCCGCTCACCGACTATCAAAAGGCCCTGCTTGCAACAAGGTCAGATGTGCCCACCATCAATGTCGCCGGCTATCTCGGTGCCGACGGGCTGCGCTACAACTTGGAATCTGAAGACAGCCCATACACCTCGACGATCGACAAGCTGCAGCGCATGCAATACCTCGAGTTCGCCAGCAAAGTTCAGTAAGCCCGCCCATTCGCTTGGGCCCATCGTATTGCAAGCACGCTCGGCCCAAATGCATCGCAAATGACTCCCGCTCGCAAACGAGGGTACAATGACGCTCGTGTCACATCACGGGGCTCCGGCCCCAACATATACAAAGGAGTCATACATGGGTTGCGAGCACGCACAGGCCGCCGGCGGACAAACGTCGCCGTCGCAATTTGAGGAGAACACGCTGTCCGAGGTCAAACGCGTCATCGCCGTGCTTTCCGGCAAGGGCGGTGTCGGCAAGTCGTTTGTCACCGGTGCCATCGCCACCGAGCTTGCCCGTCACGGCCACAAGGTCGGCGTCCTCGATGCCGACATCACCGGTCCCTCTATCCCCAAGATGTTCGGCATGAGCGGACGCCACGTCCATGCCCTTGGCAACCTCATGCTGCCCGAAATCTCCGAGCACGGCGTCAAGGTCATGAGCTCCAACCTTCTGCTCCAAAACGAGACCGACCCCGTCCTTTGGCGCGGTCCGGTCATCGCAGGCGCCATTAGGCAGTTCTGGAGCGAGACCTCGTGGGGCCCCATCGACTACCTGCTGGTCGACATGCCTCCGGGAACAGGCGACGTCGCGCTCACCGTCTTCCAGTCGCTGCCCGTCGACGGCATCGTCATCGTCACGAGCCCGCAGGACCTGGTCTCGATGATCGTCGCCAAGGCGGTCAACATGGCCGAGAAGATGAACGTCCCCATTCTGGGCATCGTCGAGAACATGAGCTATATCGAGTGCCCCGACTGCGGCAAGAAGATCGAGGTCTTTGGCAAAAGCAAGCTCCCCGAGGTCGCAGAGCGCTATAACCTCGACATCTTGGGCACGCTTCCCATTAATCCGGCACTCGCCGAGGCCTGCGATAAGGGCGAGGTTGAGACCGCGCTGCCCGATGGCATGTTGCCCAAGGCAGTCTCTGCCGTCGAGGCTATTACCCCGCACGAGACCGACGAGGCCTAAGTGAACACGAGCGCCTTCTATGACGTCCTGGTAATCGGCGGCGGGGCTTCAGGCCTCGCCGCCGCCATTACGGCCGCACGTGCTGGCAAAAGCGTCTGCATCGTTGAGCGCGATGTCGCCTGCGGCCTAAAGCTCCTTGCGACCGGTAACGGCCGCTGCAACCTCTCCAACGAATCGATTGATCCTCAGCGGTATAACCACCCCGCATTCGTCGAATCTGTCATGGGCCCCCAACCCGAACAAGAGCTTATGGGTTTCTTCTCCTCGCTGGGCATCATGACAACCTCCGAGGAAGGCCGGCTATACCCGCGCTCCCTTCGCGCAGAATCGGTGCGCGACGCGCTTCTCAACGTTTGCGACCGCCTAGGTATTACCTTAATCTGCGGAGCCAACGTTGCCTCGGCGCACAAAGCTTCCGAAGGCTGGACACTCCAAATAGACCGTCCAGCGCGGGCGCTCAAGGCAAAAAAGCACGACGACCGAAAAACGGAGCTCCGCTCGCTTCGGAAAGCGCTCGCCGATGTCCCTCGCAAGAACGAGGCCCTGGAGGCACATGCCGTAATTATCGCCACGGGTGGCAACCCCACCGGTATCGCCGATACGTTTAGCCTCCCCCTCACTTCGCTGCGCCCCATCCTCTGCCCCGTATCGGCAACGGTCGTCGGCGATCGGGCGGCACTCAAGACGTTGGACGGCCTGCGCGTCCGCGCCCGCTTGACGCTCGCCCGCAATCATAATGAGCTCTGGCACGAAGACGGTGAAGTCCTGTTTCGAGCCTTCGGCATCTCGGGCGTCGCTGTCTTCAACCTCTCCCGTCGTATCCAGCGCGGTGATACGATCCTGCTCGACGTTTTCCCCGACCTCTCCAAAGACGAGCTGCTCGATATGCTCAACCGGCGCGTTGAGCTGCTCGGCGGCTTTTCGCCCCGCGATCCCCGTTGGCTCGACGGCATGCTCGCCCCGCAACTCTCCCGCGTCGTCTGCACGGCGTTCGAGCAGTGCCATCCAGGCTCCAACGATGTCATCCACCTGGTCTCGATCCTCAAGCACTTTAAGTTGCTCGTTGAGGGAACAGCCGAGGAGCGCTCGGCACAGGTCACGCGTGGTGGCGTATCTGTCGAGAGTATCTCAACACCCAGTCTACGCGCGCGCAGCGTTGTCGACGCCCCGCTTTACGTCTGCGGCGAAGCGCTCGACATCGACGCCGATTGCGGAGGCTTTAACCTTGCGTGGGCATGGCTCTCGGGCATTCGCGCTGCAAGCAGCCTGTAGCCGCGCAGTCTATAATCAAAAACGCATTCGGGCCGTCTGGGATACCGGACGGCCTCTTTCTTGCCTCTAAGGAGACCTCGATGATCGAAATCACCCAAGTCAACGCTTCGCTCGATGAAGCCGGCGATGAAAATGCCTGCCTCATTGTTGGCAAGCGAGTCGCCAAGCGCGTCCTACGTTGCAAAGACTCCGAGATCAAGTCCATCGAGCTCCACCGCAAGTCAATCGACGCTCGCAAAAAACGAGACGTCCATTTTATCCTGAGCTTTCGTGTTGAGCTGACCAGTCCCCACCTCGAGCGAGAAGCGGTCGACAGCGTTTCCGAACGTGACCGCTCGCTCGTACGCGCGATAGAAGACGATGAGCCTTCATTCCCCTCCCCCATTTCCGACGCATCCAAAGAGCGCCCCGTCGTTGTCGGCGCCGGATGCGCCGGCCTTTTCGCTGCGCTCACGCTCGCCGAAGCAGGTCTTAAGCCCTTGCTTATCGAGCGCGGCGACCCGGCATTTCGCCGCTCGCAGGCGATCGACCTCTTTCTAAAGGAGCGCATCCTCGACCCCGAGAGCAATATTCAGTTTGGTCTGGGCGGCGCGGGGACCTTCTCGGACGGCAAGCTCAATACGGGAACAAAAAATCCCGCCCATCGCCTTATCCTCGAAACCTTCGTCGAGGCGGGTGCGCCCCGCGATATTCTGTGGGATGCCAAGCCGCACATTGGCTCCGACATCCTTCCCAAGGTTGTCACCGCTATATCCCAGCGCACCGAGCAGCTCGGAGGTGTCGTCCGTTATCGAACGAAGCTCGTCGACATTCGCACCGACGCGTCTGGCGCCATCACCGGTATCGATGTCCAATCGTCCCAAGACGCCGCTTACGAGCCAATCGAAACAAAGCACCTCATCCTCGCCTGTGGGCATTCTGCTCGCGATATTTTTGAGCTCCTTAAGGACCACAACGTGGCCCTCGCACAAAAGACCTTTGCCATGGGCGTTCGCATCGAGCATCCGCAGCGCGACATCGACCGAGCCCAATATGGAGCCTTGGCGGGACATCCTGCCCTCGGAGCAGCCCCCTACAAGCTCGTCGCCCATCTTCCCAACGGCCGCAGCGTGTTCTCGTTTTGCATGTGCCCCGGCGGGCAGGTTGTCGCCGCCTCTTCCGAGCAGGGCCACCTGTGCGTCAACGGCGCCAGCCTCAATGCCCGCGACGGACGCAACGCAAACGCCGCCCTGCTCGTTAACGTCACGCCTGAGGACCTTCCCAACGATGACCCGCTCGCCGGCATCGAGCTCCAGCGCGCCTGCGAGGCGGCCGCCTATCGCCTGGGCGGTTCCAACTGGAACGCACCGGCACAACTCGTCGGAGATTTCCTCGCAGGACGCGCCAGCAAGGCGCCCGGAAAGGTAAAGCCCACCTATCCGCTCGGTGTGACCTGGACGACAATTGACGAAGCCCTGCCGCAGCATATCGTCGAGTCGCTCCGCCTGGGACTTCCCCTACTCGGAAAAAAGCTACGAGGCTACGACCGTCCCGATGCCGTTCTTACCGGCGTGGAGACTCGTTCGAGCTCACCGGTCACTGTCACCCGAGACCGAACGTGCCATGCCGTGTCGACCCCGGGCCTCTACCCTTGTGGTGAGGGAGCTGGATATGCCGGCGGCATCATGAGCGCGGCCACCGACGGCATCCGTTGTGCCGAAGCCCTGATCGCGGACCTCTAACGCACGAATTCCAGCGCGCAAAAGACACAGGCCCCGAGCTCCACAGGGAACTCGGGGCCTGTTCGCTATTTCTTAAACCGTGCACCCTGGCGTTTTCTGCCCGATGCGAACGTGGAACCCTTGCGGGCCTGCGAGCGTAAGCGCTCGATCGTCTCGTCCTCAGACGCACCCTCGAGCATCGCCCGAATCTGAACGACGGCATCGCGCAGGCGCGCCGCCTCCTCAAAGTCCATAGCGGCAGAAGCGTTACGCATATCCTCTTCCATGGTTTCGACGATCCGCACAAGCTCGTCATGCGGCAGTTCTTCCAACTGCTCCGCAAGTGTCTGCTCGGGCGCCACCGTTTCCGGCACACCGCCCTCGCCCGACTCATCGGGCGTATAGAATGCGCCATGGCCAAGAGAGTCGCCCTTCGAGCGTCCCTTGGAGCCCACAGTTTTTTCGGCCTCGGCAATAAAACTTGAGATGTCGTTGATGGCCTTGCGCACTGTCTTGGGCACAATGCCATGTTCTTCGTTATATGCCATCTGAATCTCGCGACGGCGCTGCGTCTCCTCGATGGCCTCTTTCATCGAATCGGTCACAACGTCTGCATACATGATGACTTCACCATCGGCGTTACGGGCCGCACGGCCAATCGTCTGAATCAGCGAACGGCGGTTGCGCAAGAAGCCTTCCTTATCGGCATCGAGAATTGCCACCAGTGAGACCTCGGGGAGATCCAAGCCCTCGCGAAGCAGGTTGATGCCAACGAGAACATCGATCTTGCCCTCGCGCAGCGTTCGCAGGATCTCGACACGGTCCATTGTCGCCGTATCAGAGTGCATGTAATTGACCTTAATGCCCGCATCAAGTAGATGGTCGGTCAGGTCCTCGGCCATGCGTTTGGTCAACGTGGTCACCAGCACGCGCTCCTTGCGGGCAACGCGCTCGCGAATCTCGTCCTCAAGATCGTCAATCTGACCGCGAACTGGACGCACGTCAATCTTGGGGTCGAGCAGGCCGGTCGGACGAATAATCTGCTCCACGTCGTTTTGGCTCACCCGCAGCTCGTAGTCGCCCGGCGTGGCCGAAACATAGATAAACTGGGGGATCCTTGCCTCAAACTCATCGAAACGAAGCGGGCGGTTATCGAGCGCCGAGGGCAGGCGAAAACCGTGTTCCACCAGCGTCACCTTACGCGAGCGGTCACCTTCGTGCATGCCGCGAATCTGCGGCACCGTCACATGGCTCTCATCGATGATGCAGAGCATATCCTTGGGAAAGTAATCGATTAGGGTAAACGGCGGCTCACCCGGCTTGCGACCGTCCAGATGACGCGAGTAGTTCTCGATGCCGTTGCAAAAGCCCATCGTCTCGAGCATCTCAAGATCATAATCGGTGCGCTGCTGCAGACGCTGCGCCTCGAGCAACTTGTCGGTCGCCTTGAGCTCCGCCACGCGCTTCTCGCACTCTTCGCTGATCGATTTCAGAGCCGCCTTGACCTTCGGCTTCTCGGTCACGTAGTGCGATGCCGGCCATACGGGGATGGCCTCGTACTCACGAAGCATCTCACCGGTGACCTCATCGATCTCGGCAATCAGCTCGACCTCGTCGCCAAAGAACTCAAACCGCAACGGATGCTCGGCATAAGGCGGATACACGTCGACAACATCGCCGCGCACGCGGAACGTGCCGCGTGCCAGGTCATAGTCATTGCGATCATATTGAATGTCGATAAGTGCATGGATAAAGTCATCGCGCTCGAGCGGCACCTTCTTGTCGACGTTTGGAGCCAGACCCGCATAGTCCTCAGGAGAGCCAATGCCATAGATACACGAGACCGATGCGACAACGATCACATCGCGTCGAGAGAGCAGCGATGCGGTCGCCTGATGTCGCAGCATCTCAACCTCTTCGTTAATCGAGGAGTCTTTCTCGATATATGTATCGCTTTGCGGCACATACGCCTCGGGCTGATAGTAGTCGTAATACGAGACAAAGTAGACCACAGCGTTATTGGGAAAGAACTCTTTGAGCTCGCTCGCAAGCTGAGCAGCGAGCGTTTTATTCGGAGCCATGACCAGCGTCGGCTTTCCCAGGGCCTCAATAGTCTTTGCCATCGTGAAGGTCTTGCCCGAACCAGTCACGCCCAGCAAAACCTGATAGCGGTCTCCGTCCCTCACGCCCTGCACAAGCGACTCAATGGCTTTAGGCTGGGAACCGGCAGGCTCATAGGGAGAAACGACCTTAAACGGCACGTCAGAGCCTTCAACGCCAAAGCGCTTAAGTTCACCACCAACGCGTTCTACTTCAAATTCCGCCATGGATACTCCTAACTCATATATCTGCAGTATACGCAGGCGGCAGGCATAGTCCTATACGAACCGATCGGGATAGAGGGTCTTGTAGCGAGCCCAGGCATTATTGACACGAATCAGATACGCCTGCGTCTCGGGAAAGGTAATTGCATTATGAAGCGACGTACCCTGCTGCGCCCATCCGTCGACATTGCCCATGCCGGCGTTATAGGCGGCGATGGCACTATCCGTCGACCCGTTGAAATAGGCGAGAAGATACGAGAGGTATGCGCAGCCAAACTCGATATTCGTAGCCGGATCGTTAAGATTGTCGGCCGAATACTCCCCTCCGTCGACAAGGCCCTTGGCAATCATATCCTGGGCAGTCTCGGGCATCAGCTGCATCAATCCCTGAGCACCCTGATTCGACTCGGCCTCGGGATCCCAATTCGATTCCGACTTAATGACAGCGCACACCAGATACGGATCCAGATTATGCGAAATACTGGATTGCTTTACATACGCCTCGTAGTCAATCGGATACAGCGGCTTAAAGAAAGCGGCAGGGGCACACGAGTAGACGAGCGAAATAAGGCCGAAGACGAACACAACGGCAAGTGGCGCCACGCGATACCACGTAAAGAAACGTGCCTTAGGCATCGGCCTCCTCCTTATCCGGAGTATCTATAAACCCGTGGCATGCAAGCCATGAGTCAAGCTGCTCAAAGAGCGAATTATCGCCTGCGGCATTATCAATCACCGTTGTAGCGAGATTGCACAGCGCAGACTCATCGGGCTGGCAAGCAGAACGAGCATCGAAATCGGATGGCTCCATGCCACGTTGAATAGCGCGCTCGCGACGAACTGACAAAGGGGCGCTGATAACCAGAATTTCATCAGCCAAGCCAAATGCATCCTCAAAACCAGTCGGAGCAGAAACCTCGACCACCGCAAAGGGATAACGGGGAGATGAAACCGTACAACAAACCGGATCGAGAATCCTAAGCGAAAGCTGTTCAATCAGAACGGGATGCACGATGCCATTGAGCCGTGCGACCGAATCAGGAGAAGCGAAAGCTCGAGAAGCGAGGATGCTGCGGCGAATGCCGCCTTCCTCATCCAAAATGTCCCAACCGAATTCATCCGCGAGAGTATTGACGATATCAGAGCCCGGCACATACAGAGATTTTGCAAGCTCATCCAAATCGATAAGCATAGCGCCACGAGATTCGAAATAGCGGCAGGCCGTCGACTTACCCGAAGCAATATTGCCCAAGACAAATACGGTAAACATCAAGCCCTCCCTAACGCCAATGCGAGTAATTATCGCTCAAATACACTAGAAGGACTCAAAATACAGCCAAAGAGTAAGAGCGCATACGGGGGAGGTAGGTCCCAAAGCACAACGTGTATACAACGCAAAAAGGAGGAGGCCGCGAGGCCTCCCCCTTCTCAGTTCAAGCGTACGGCTCGGTGCCGTCCACCGGTCAGCGGCGCCCTGGCCTCCCACGGGCTGACCC
>UQKW01000015.1 GCA_900541885.1 uncultured Collinsella sp. | reverse complement strand
ATAACCATGCAACGGAAAAGAGCCGCCCTTTCGGACGACTCAAACTGTAATGGGGGCTATGTCTATTCCGCGCCCTCCCGGCACATCATGCCGAGGGCCCAGAGCCACCTCACGAGCTCGGCCGCGGTGGCCGCGTTGGCCTTCGCCGCGGGCATGCCGCGGGCGAGCATCTCCTCGCGCCGCCGCAGGAGCCGCTCGGACCCCTTCCTCCCGTGCATCCTTATCTCGAGGGGCACGCCCGTGTCCCTCGGCATGAGCTTCGGCTGGTGCCGTGCCGCGGCGTAGCACCATGAGCCCTCAACGGCCAGCTTCCTCACGAGCGCGTTGCCCGCACCGCTGATGCCTCCGAGCCGCACGGAGTCGCCACTCGACCTCTGACTCGGCGCGAGGCCGAAATAGGCCGTGACCTGCCTTCCGGAACGGAACCTCGTGAAGTCGCCGACCTCGGCCGAGAAGGCTGCGGCCAGCGCGAAGGCGCAGCCCTTGATCGACTGGAGGGCGGCCACCTCCGCGGCGATCGGGCTGGCATCCACGGCGGCCCTGTACTCGGAGAGCAGGTCCGCCCGGGCCTCCGCCGCGGCCTCGACCTCGTTCCTCAGGGCGGCGAGCGCCCGAACCCCGCCATCGTCCTCAGGCCTGACCTTGTCGAGCCACCTCAGGAAGTCGTAGGTCCAGTACTTCCTCGGGTTGCCGGCGGGCGTGGTGCCGCCGTAGACGAACCCCCGCCTTGCGAGGAAGGCGAGCAGCCGCTGCTTGGCGGTCGCCAGGCGCGCGGTCGCCCCGCCGTAGGCGCCGGCGAGGTCCCTGATGCCCTCGACCTCGGGGGAGGGGACCCATACGGGGGAGATGTCGTGGGCGAGTATCGCCTTGGCCATCCTGGCGGCGTCGTTCCTGTCGTTCTTGGAGGCCGAGTCGGCGGCCGACCTGGGGATCTTCGAGACCGCGGCGACGACGCACTCGACGCCGAGCCCGGCGAGCTCCCTTTGCGGGGCGAAGCCGAGGTAGCCGCTCTCGTAGGCCGCGAGCGACGGCCCGGGGAACCCATCCATCCACCCGGCGATCTCGCCCCAGGGGTTGCCGGGGAACCTCCTCGTCACGGCCTCGCCGGTGTCCGCGTCGAGGGCGCAGACGGTGGTCGACCTCAGGTGGACGTCCATCCCGAACGCGGTAGAATACTTTGGCATGGGAGCCTCCCAACCTCGTTGCGGCGCGGCTGCGCCTATGGCACTTCAACATCATTGTCGCAGCCCCGACCCGCGGTCACGAGCGGGGGCTCCTATCTTTTCAGTGCCCTCGGATTGGGTCATAGTGTCTGTCGGTGCCATAGCATCGGCGTTGCTGTGGCTGTCGGAAATGATCCGTTGTCGCAAGGGGCAGGTTTCCTTTGCACCAGTTTCTGTCGAGTCGGTGCTCTTTGCGGGTTGCCCGTATAATGGTTTGCGTATGAACCGCAACCAAGGAGTTCCAGTTTATGGACCAGAGCCTTTTTAAATTCGACCTGATCGCCGAGGACCCGACGACGCATGCGCGTGCCGGCGTGCTGCACACCCCGCACGGCGACATCGAGACGCCAATCTTTATGCCCGTGGGCACCAAGGCAAACGTCAAGGGTATTCCTACCGAGACCGTCAAGCAGCTCGGCGCCCAGATCGTGCTTGCCAATACCTATCACCTGTCCATGCGTCCCGGCGAGGATACCATCGCCGAGCTGGGCGGCCTGCACAAGTTTATGAACTGGCACGGCCCCATCCTCACCGATTCGGGCGGCTTCCAGGTGTTCAGCCACAACGATGCCGTCAAGCTCACCGACGAGGGCGTGCGCTTTATCGTCAACGACTATGACGGCCGTCATGTGTTCTGGACGCCCGAGGACAACATGGAAATCGCCATGAAACTCGGCTCCGACATCTGCATGCAGCTGGACCAGTGCCCGGGCTATCCCGCCACGCGCGCCTACGTTGAGCGCGCCGTTGAGCTGTCGAGTATGTGGGCCGAGCGCTGCTATAAGGCGCATGCCCGCGACGACCAGGCGCTCTTTGGCATTGTTCAGGGCGGCATGCACCTAGATCTGCGCCTGCGCTCGCTGCGCCATTTGGAGGAGTGCGGCGACTTCCCCGGTTACGGCATCGGCGGCTACTCGGTGGGCGAGGACCACGAGACCATGTTCGAGACCCTGGCACCGCTCGTAAGCGAGTACATGCCCAAGCACAAGCCGCGCTACCTGATGGGCGTCGGCAACCCCACCACCCTCGTGCGCGGTGTGGGCGTGGGCATCGACATGTTCGACTGCGTGCTGCCGACGCGCACCGGCCGCATGGGCACAGCGTTCTCGAGCGAGGGTCGCCTCAACTTCCGCAACGCGCGTTTTGCGCACGACGACGGCCCCATCGATCCCACCTGCACCTGCCCGGTGTGCACGGGCGGCTACAGCCGCGCGCTCATTCGCCACATGGTCACGCAGAAGGAGATGCTTGGCGGCATTCTGCTGTCGATGCACAACATCTACTACCTGCTCAACCTTATGCAGCGTGCCCGCCAGGCCATTATCGAGGGCCGTTACGGTGCATTCGTGAGCGACTGGATGAACAGTCCTGCTGCGGTGGATTACTAAGGGCGACAGGCACGCTTGCAGAGCGTGGGCAACGGCAAAGGTTGAGCGGCAGCTGCTCGTCACATTCGCTGACGCCGGCTGCGCGACCGCTGACCGATGCCTTGCAAGCGCTTGATGCAACGTGGGTACCATACCGAATAGTTGATGTTCGGGCGGGTGTTTGGCGCATGGCGTCGACCCCGCCCGCTTTTCTTTTTCTCGATAGGAGTACCCATGATTAAGAATGAGAACGTCGAGGGCGAGCCGGCCTACGACGAGACGTACCGACGCGGTCCCGTGGTCATGCGCGGTCCCATGATTCCTAAGGACAACACCTACGCCAACCTGCTGGCGCCCGAGGAGTCGACCGACTGGTTGCATGCCGATCCGTGGCGCGTGCTGCGCATTCAGGCCGAGTTTGTCGATGGCTTCGGCGCGCTTGCCGAGCTTGGTCCTGCGGTGACCATCTTCGGTAGCGCCCGCACGCCCAAGACCGATCCGCTTTACAAGGCGGCGCGCACCGTCGGGCGCAAAATCGCCCAGCGCGGCGTGGCGGTTATCACCGGCGGCGGCCCCGGCATCATGGAAGCGGCCAACAGGGGAGCGGCGAGTGTCAATGGCAAGTCAGTTGGCCTGGGCATTGAATTGCCGCACGAGCAGGGGCTCAACAAATACGTAAACCTCGGTATGGACTTCCGCTACTTCTTTGTGCGCAAAACCATGTTCGTTAAGTACAGCTCGGGCGCCATCGTGTTTCCCGGCGGCTTTGGCACGCTCGACGAGATGTTCGAGGTGCTCACGCTGGTGCAGACGCACAAGGTCAAGCGCATGCCGCTCGTGCTGGTGGGCAGCGAGTACTGGCAGGGCCTGTTCGACTGGCTCAACGGCCCGGTGATGGACGCCGGTATGATCAGCCCGCTCGATCCCGAGCTCGTGCATATCACCGACGACCTCAACGAAGCCGTCGACATCGCCCTGAGCGGGCTGATGTAGGGCGCTGTGACTGTTGTTATAGTAATGTGAACGGCATACTGATGCTATTTAACATCAGTATGCCATCAAAACGGGGTATACTGATGCAAAAGACGAGGCGAGGAGGTCGCGTATGTCTACTGCAACGGTTAAGCCTACGACGGTTCGCATCGAAGAGGGGCTCAAGGAACAGGCGACTGAGTTCTTGGATTCGGTCGGCCTCAGCCTCAATTCCTATCTCAATCTTGCCGTTCGGCAGCTTGTAAATCAGCGAAAGATTCCTTTTGAGATTGTAGGAAGGGCGGAGGTGCCCAACGAGGCGACGAGGCGTGCCATGGTGATCGCCGAGGCTCATGAGTTGGGGATTTTGCCGGACGATAGCCCGTCATTCAACAACGCTGATGAGCTTATGTCATTCCTCGATGAGGAATAGCGATGTTCGAGATTAAAGTCGAGGCTCAATTTAGGGCGGACTACAAACGAACGATGCGCATGCATCCGCAGCTAAAGAGTGAGTTTAAGGCGGCAGTCGCAGAGCTTGCAGCTCACGGCTCGCTTCCCGCGGAATATGGCGCCCATGAGCTTTCAAACCCGGGCGGAAACTACAACGGCCACATCGATTTCCACCTATCCGATGGCTTGGTCGACGTGGTCGTTCTCTACTTACCGCATAAGACTAATCCTGTGATCCGGCTGGTCAGAATGGGCTCGCATGAGGAGCTGTTCCAGGGCCCGCAGGGCTGATTGCCGATTTCTAAGTTGCGGTGGAATAGGGATTGGTTGACGGCTAATAAGTCAAAAACAGTCCCTATTTCACCGCAACTGCTGGGGGTACCCCGTTCGTCGCCGCGGCCTCCGGTTCCACTTTTCGCTGAATTTCGCTCAAAAGCTCGGCTGCGACTTCGCTGCTTTTGAAACGAATGCTGCAGTCTTCTTTCTTTGGGAAAGCCAGCAACGGAATAGCTCCGTACCAGACAGTTTCCTCGTCAATCACTGATGCGCACAGGCGTCCTTCGGCTTTGATGAGATAGTTGACGTTCATCTCGGCAAAAATCGCTTTCACGTCATCGCGTGGAGTTGAAGCAATAGAAATCTCAAGGGCAATTCCACGGGTAGCGGCATCCGCGAGTGCAGCGGCGAGCTTTTCAAGGCATGCGGCGGACGCGTAGGGTGCGGCAATAAAAATGCTTTTCGATGCGTTCTCGATGTCATTCACTAAAGCCTCCACGGCTCTTGCCGACCTAACGAGGATGTTTCGATCGTCCTGTCTGTTGTCGTTTGCCGCAAAGACTTCATACCCCAGCTTGGCGTAGGTCTTGAGCCTCTTTTGGTACATGCGCGCGAACATGGGTATCGACAGGTCAACATAGTCGAATATCTCAACCCGCTGTTTGCCCTCGTGGCTTCTGTGTAGCCTACCTGCCTGCTGCGTTATGCTGCCGTCCCAAGATATTGGAGTGGCAATGAGCAAAGTGTCAAGGTAAGACAGGTCGAAGCCCTCGCCCAGAAGACTTTCAGTTGCGACGATGATTCGATGATCATGCTCAAAGCTGGGAAGACTCTTCAGTATTGCTTTTCTTTCTTTGGCGTCGATTTCTCCGGTTAAGAGTATGGGTTCGTGTCCACGGCTTTGAAGTAGCCTGCATAGCTCTTCGGCATGCTTTTTTCTTTTAGATAGCACAAGCGGATGCCGGCCGTTTGATGCGGCCTCGAGGGCGTCCTCGATAATTGCTTCGTTTCTCGCGGCGTGTACACACAGGAGATCGAGAATTTGGTTAAAGGATGCTCCTGGTCCGTAGGTGGGTAATCGAATTCCGGTGAAACGCGGTCTAACAATGCGCTGAATCCCCTGTTGGATTGCTTGCGTTTTTGGATCGACGACATAGCGAACCGGGCCGCAGAGCATCGAGAGTGCCCGCGTGAGTCCGTCCGAACGCTCGGGCGTTGCGGAAAGGCCATATACATATTTGGCAGGAGCGGACTTGAGGACAAGCTCAAGCTGTGGCGCGGCCGCATGGTGGCATTCGTCACAGATGATGAGACTGTAATCGCGAACGAACTCCTTGGCTAATGACTCGCCGGTTTGGGGATCCTTGCCGGATAGCGACTGGAATGAAGCAATGTCGATGAGACGGCTTATGGCGGTCTTGCCTCCTCCGATTTGCCCAATGAGCGGAGGCTGTCTTTTGCTGATTCGTCCCTTTGGGGTTCGGACGGGCTCTCTGTTGTCCGTGATGTCGAGAAATCGTTCGAGTTGGGATTTCCATTGGGCAATGAGCGCAGTTTTAGGAACGATGACGAGCGTTGGAAGACCAATGGCAGCAATAAGATAAGCTCCGATGACGGTTTTGCCGAACCCCGTCGGTGCGGACATGATCCCGTCTTCATAGCTGAGCATCTGTTCAGCGACAATTTGCTGTTCAGGGCGAAGAGTCCCTTTAAATGCCATCGCAATTGGATGGCTCGACTTGCGTTTGTCTGAATAGTGGGCAGAAACGCCGGCTTCTTGAAGCAGCCGCTCAAGTTGAACCTTGCAGCCTCTGGGAATCGCGACGTAGCCATCTCTAAGTTCGCTGAGGTCTATGAACCGCGGTTTGCCGAATACCGATTGATGCATAGATTGTGCGCGGAAGAATTCTGGGTTGGCAAATGTTGCAAGCCTGCGGACTTCCATTTGAGCTGCGGGACTCAGAGATTTTTCGGGGATATAGAGCATATCGGTCTGCGTGACGGACAGCGATGACGGGAAGTCCCGCGGTGTGAGCGGAAGCCGCTTTCGCAGTCTCTGGGAATGTGGCACACCGGTGTTTGCCGCCGCAACAGCTGCTATTCCATGTGACCTATTTTCGATGCTCTCGATCAGATTTTGCACCGTCACGCGCGGGATTAACTGGATTTGCGAAAGGTAAAGCCATTGATCGGGAAAGGGCTCAAATTGCTCGTCAACAAATACGCTGTTCCCTTTTCGCTGCGCTTTTCCTTGAAAAGGCAGCGCTATGAGATTTCCAAAGCCGCCCTCAGGAATGGTGGACTGCGCGGGCAGCATTCGGTCAAATGCTTTGAAGGTGATTGTCTTGTTCAGTATCGCCGCTTCGGTGATAAGGCTGCTTCCAAAATCTCGTGCGGTCTTTGCGCTGACGAGCTCTAGGAAGAAAAACCAGACATGTGCGCCGTCGCCCGATCTCGATCGCTCAACTGCGACATCGATTCCGTGGCTTTTTGCGACATGTCGAATGGCTTTCGTCGCTTCTTTCCAATCGGCTCCGTCAAAATCGATGACCAGGACTTTCGTGTTACTGTCTTTATCGAGCACATATTGGCCTATAACGTCTCGAAGCCTATCGTCATTGCCTCTGAAATGGGCGATGATCGCGGCATCGCTCAACTCGGGGAAGACGCGGCTGCTGCATTCCGTGCATTTGACTCTCTGGTGGCTTGCTTTGGGGCAAATGCCTGACTTCCACTCATTTGCGCAGGCGGGCGTATAGCCAATTCCTCCGTCTTTTCTGCGGTACCCATGAGCGTAGACATCTTTGCGACCAGTAAAGAGATTGCGGAAGAGCTCGAGTTTGTCGCGCGCTGGGCTTGCGCTGGTGACGATATCTTCGATCTGCGCCCGTCTATCGAAAGAATCGCCAGCTTTCTCCCATTCTTCCAGCGTTGTATAACGGATGTCTGGACCGCTGCTGCAGATAACGATTTGCTTGCGCGGATCCGAAGCGTGGACGACCGTTTTATTGAATTTGAATAGGGCGCTCCCGAAAAGGGCGTATTGATGCGTGCCGTTGCTCATTTGAAAGCCATTCTTATCAGCGTTCATTGGGATGAGGGTACGTCATTTCAGCTTTATGAGATACGCGACTTCGATTTTGGTTCGGTAATAGTGGGGTACCGATCCGTGAGTGGCAATCAGCCGGTGCCAAAACGTGCGGCGGCTGTTGTTAAAGGTTTTTGACGGCTATGGGGCGGGTTGGCGGCGTGGGGAGGGGTTTTCGAATGACCCCGTGGTCAAATAACGTCAAATGTGAGTACTGCTGTTAATGTAGTCTCATAACATTTGGCAAGAATAGAATACCAATTCGACATTATTCTATATATCTAACCCACCAAACACGGCATTTTGAGCCTTGGCAAGGCGTGAAATTAATCGAAACGATCGATTCCGGCGAGATTTTGCTGCTACTAATTTGGTGGCAGTACTCATATTTGCCATTTTTGTCCAGTGGGTACCGCGAGGGGGTCTGTTCGACTGGCCCAACGGCCCGGTGATGAGCGCCGGTATGATCAGCCCGCTCGATCCGGATCTGGTACACATTACTGACGACCTCAACGAGGCCGTCGACATCGCCCTGAGCGGGCTGATGTAGAGTAGCTAAAATGGGACGTGTCTCTATAGTTTTGTCAACCGCGTGCTTCGCGCCATTTCGGCATGACGCATCCGGGCGCCCGGCGCCCCCGCTTCCCCTTCGGTTGATCCCGCCGCCCGCTAGGCCGCGTACGGGACGGCGTCGCGCATGATCGCGTAGATGACCTTGAGCCTCTTCCTCGCGACCGCCTTCAGCGCCTTGCTGTGCCTCATCCCCCTCGCCCTGCACTCCCCGTAGTACCTCCCGAACCTGTTGTCCGTGCCGATGAGGGAGTTGCAGCTGAATATGAGCAGGTTCTTGAGCTGCCTGTTCCCGCCGTGCTGCGGCGATGTCGACCTGATGCTGCTCCCGGAGCGCCTATCGGACGGCGCCACGCCGCAATAGCTCGCGAGCTCGTCGTGCCCCCTGAACGCGGATATGTCGATCGACGTCACCAGCGCCGCGGCGGTCTTGGGGCCGATCCCGGGCACCGTGAGGAGGCACTCGTAGACCTCGTCGCCCGCCAGCGAGTCGGCCACGAGCGAGTCGAGCTCCTCGATGTCGGCGTCGAGGGAGGCTATCTCCCGGGCGAGTATCCGGACCGCGACGTCCTCGCCGGCCGGGAGCCGCCTTCCCGAGCGCGACGAGGCCAGCAGCGCCTCCCAGAGCCTCCTGGCCCCCGCGGCGGGGGCGCCCGCGCGCCTGGCGGCGCTCGAGAACCTGCGCCAGCCGGCGGCCGAGCACCCGGCGGCCCCGCCGAACTCGGCCAGCATCGACACCTGCCAGCGGCTCGACGGGTCGACCGCGCCCTCGAGCGCGGGGTCGGCCTCGAGCAGGGTCGCGCGCAGCCTGTTCTTCGCGCGGGTCCTGGCGGACGACGCGAACTCGCGCTGCGACGACAGGATCCGCAGCGAGGCGGTCCCCTCGGGCTCCTCGGGCGCCGGCCTGAGGGCGCGGGGCACGCCGAGCGCGGTGCGCGCGATCACCTCGGCGTCGATGGCGTCGGTCTTCGCGATGCCGGGGAACATCCCGCGGGCCTGCTTCTCGGCATATCCGGGCAGGTAGGCGCAGGGGTTCCCGTGTGCATGGGCGCGCGCGAGGACCAGCGCGCCGATGTTTCGCTTCTGGTCGACGACGACCAGCGCGCCGGAGCCGGCCCGCTCGAGCACCCGGTCGATGTCGTCGGGCCTGTTGGCCAGCTCGGCCCTGAAGGCGACGCCCCCTCCCGCATCGAGCGCGCACGCGCTGTGCGAGCTCTTCCCGACGTCGATCCCCAGGTAGGCCACGGGCGTCTCTGCTGCAGGCATGGTGTATCCTCTCCCTTGAGCCGGCCGTAAGCCGCGGAAGCGACACCCACATTACCCGGCCGTGGCCCGGTCCGGGCCCGGCACATCTCTATCAGTCGTTCCCCGCGGCCCCTCCCGCCCCGGCGGCAACACGTCCCGGGCCCTCTACGGGGCAGGGGCTGACGGCCGTCCGGGGCGGTCGGCCAGCGACCACCGGTACGGCTCAATCGTATAACCATGCAACGGAAAAGAGCCGCCCTTTCGGACGACTCAAACTGTAATGGGGCTAAAAAGACTGGTCTGAAACGTTTGATACCAGTCTTTTTAGCCCCGTCCCAAACGAACTGCTTCTAAGTTGCGGTGGAATAGGGATTGATTGGCGGCTAATAAGCCAAAAACAGTCCTCATTTCACCATAACTGATGTGGGCGTCCCTAGCGAGTTGGCTGGTAGCGGGGGCAGTAGCTGATGGCGATGGCGTCGACGCCTACATGGGTGGCGATGGTGCAGCCGATGGGGCCGGTGCCGGCGTCTACGTAGTCCTGGCCTGCGAGTGCCTCGTCGACAAGCTCCTGCTCCTCGGCGGCACCGGTCGTGAGCACGCGCACGCTGGAGCCCGGATGCTCGGCCAAAAACGCGAGGCAGTCTGCCATGGTGTTGGCGACGATGCGCTTGGCGCCGCGGCCCTTCTTGATGGCCTTGATCTCGCCCGACTGCCACTCCGGCGAAACGGCCAGGCGAATATTGAGCATCTGCGTGGGCTGGCCGGCGAGCTTGGGCGCGCGGCCGTTCTTAACGAGGTTCTCGAGCGTGCGGGGAATCAGCAGCAGGTGCGCGTCGGGCAGGGTCGCGCGGATCTGTGCCTCGGTCTCGTCCAGGCTGCGGCCGTCCTCGCGCATGGCGAGCGCGTACTCCACCAGCAGGCCCTCGGCACCCGAGCCGGTGCGCGAATCGATGCAGCGCACGTCGAGCTCGTGGGTCTCGGCGACCAGGCATGCGTTGGAATAGCAGGCGGACCATTCGCTGCACAGCGAGATAAAGATCGCGCTGTCGTGGCCGTCAGCACGCACGCGGTCAAAGAGTGCCTTGAACTCGCCGGCACTCGGCTGCGAGGTGTGCGGCAGCTGCTCGGAGCCGGCCATGCGGGCGACGTACTCCTCGGCGGTGATCTGTACCTGGTCGAGCAGGTCCTCGCCCTCGATAATCACATGCAGTGGAATGACGTAAATGCCAAGCTCTTGAGCACGGGCGGGGGAGATGTCCGACGTGGAGTCGGTTATGATGGCAAAAGACATAATTGCACCTTTCATTGGGGCGCTTGCGCGCCGCCTTCTGAGAGCAAAGTGCGACAAGTATAGTGGAGTCGTTCCACATTTCTAGGTTCAATTGTTGAATAGTCAACAGTTTGAAGTGTCGGTGTGGAAATCATCAACTGGGGAAGAGGAATGCCGATGGAGGCGTTGGAGATATACAGGCGGCCGGTTGTGCTGTTCGATTTTGACGGCACGGTGGCCGATACGGGCCGGGCGGTGATGAGCTCGACGCGCAAGACGTTGGCCGCGCGCGGGTTTTCGGAGGCGCAGATGGGTGACCTGCGCCGCATGATCGGGCCGCCCCTGTGGAAGAGCTTTCACGACTTTTATGGCTTCTCCCGCGAGGAGTCGCTTGTGGTGGCTGACGAGTACCGTGCCTTTTTTGATGAGCTGGGACCGGAAGAGTATCCCGTGTTCGATGGAATCCCCGAGCTGCTCGATGGCCTTGTCGCGCAGGGGCATCGCTTGGTCGTGGCGACGTCACGCATGGAGGCAAAGTGCATTGACATGGTGGGCGAGCTGGGGCTTTCGCAGTTTGAGGCGGTGGTTGGCATGAATCCGCCGCAGGGACGCGAGACCAAGGCCGATTCGGTTCGCGATGCCCTGGCGGCGCTCGGCGCGACGGCGGGCGATGCCGTGATGATCGGCGATCGCTTTAACGATGTGGAGGGCGCACACGCGATGGGCGTGCCGTGCATCGGCATCTATTCGGGCGCGGCAGCGCCGGGCGAGCACGAGGCGGCGGGTGCCGATGCAGTGGTGCACTCGGTGGCCGAGCTTGCTAAACTTTTCGCTATCTAATAGACGTAATGTGAGGGGCGGGCGTACCCGTCACTCATTGGTGAGGAGGTCGTCCATGAATCAGGTGGAGCAGAGCGTCGCTGAGTATGTCGACGAGGTCTGGGAGGATGTCGTCGCTGATATCGAGCAGCTGGTGAGTTATCCTTCCGTGGCAGTTTCTGCCGATGCGGAGCCCGGCGCGCCGTTTGGCCGCCCGGTCCGTGACGCGCTCGATTGCGCGCTCGGCATCGCGCAGAAGCTCGGCTATCAGACGAGCGACGACGAGGGCTATGTGGGAATCGCCGATATCCCGGGCCGCGGCGACAAGCAGCTCGCGACTATCTGCCACGTGGACGTGGTTCCCGCCGGCCCTGGCTGGAACACCGATCCGTTCGCGATGGAGCGTCGCGAGGGCTGGTTGCTCGGTCGCGGCGTGATCGACGACAAGGGCCCGGCAGTGCTGTCGCTTTATGCCGGCGCGTACCTGTTCAAGCACGGCATTGTTCCGCGCTACACCTTCCGCGCGCTGCTGGGCTGCGATGAGGAAGTGGGCATGTCCGACGTTCACCATTATCTGGAGAACCACGCAGACCCCGACTTTTTGTTTACGCCCGATGCCGAGTTCCCGGTCTGCAATGCCGAGAAGGGCCAGTTTGGGGCGACGTTCGTGAGTCCCAAGATCGACGGCGGGCGCATCGTGTCGTGGAGCGGCGCCGAGGCGAGCAATGCCATTCCGTCGCAGTCCATCTGCGAGCTCGCGATTGCCGCCGATGAGCTGCCGGCGCCGGTCGAGAATGCTGACCGCCTGGAGATCACGGCTCTCGACAATGGTCATGTGCAGATTTTCGCCCACGGTATTGGCGGTCACGCCTCGATGCCCGAGGGGACGATCAATGCCGTCGGCCTGATCGTGTCGTATCTGCGCGAGGCCGAGGACGCGTTTGGCGCCCGTGACAAGCGCCTGTTGACGCCCGCCGAGCACGAGTTTGTCAAGTTTTTGGCCTTTGTGCATGCGGACGCCTATGGCCGCGGCCTGGGTATCGATGCGACGAGTCCGGCGTTTGGCCCGCTTACCTGCAACGCTGGCGTCATCCGCGTGGCGGATGGCCATATCGAGCAGGTCATCGACGTGCGCTTCCCCGACAGCACGAGTGCCGATACCATCCGCGAGCAGCTCGATCCGCTCGTGGGCCGTTTCGGCGTGACGTGCCAGCTGGGTCGCGCGAAGGTGCCGTTCTCGGTCTCTGCCGATGATCCGGCCGTGAAGGCGCTTATCGATACCTATAACGAGTTCACCGGCAAGCATGCTGAACCCTTTGCCATGGGCGGCGGCACGTACGCGCGCAACTTTGCCCGCGCCGTCTCGTTTGGCCCCGAGGAGACCGGCCTGGAGCTGCCCTCGTGGGGCGGCCAGATGCACGGCCCCAACGAGTGCGCCAACGAGGAACAGCTCAAGCAGGCGCTCAAGATCTATATTGTTGCGATCCTCCGTTTGAATGAATTAGAGCTTTAAGGTCTCGCGGTTTCCCAATCTAAGTTGCGGTGGAATAGTTCCTAGAATGGGCCATTTGATGGCCAAGCAGGAACTATTTCACCGCAACTTTGTTTTTATTGGTGTAAAAGGCGGGTCATGCTTGGTGGCGGGTTTGTTATTCGTTTGTAAAGGCCGTGCTGCGCTTGCGGTAAGGGTCTATCAAATGCCCGTAAGAAACCGTAGTTGGCGCGGACGCTGCCCGGTCGAGGTCGTATCTTTCCAAACAGCAAAGCGGGCAGGGTGCCCGCGAGTCGCATGTATGAAAGGAAGATCATGCTCGATCAGGCTTATTCTCGTCGTCAGTTCCTCGGCCTCGCTGGTGGTCTTGCCAGTATCGTCGGTCTCGGCCTCGTTGGTTGCGGTGGCTCCAACACTTCCGATGCCGCCGACAAGGGTAGCGCTGCTGCCGCTGCCGAGTCCGTCTCCGGCGAGGTGACCTACGACGGCGCCTCCTCGTTCCAGGCTCTCGTCGAGGCTGCTGCCGAGAAGTTCATGGACGCCAACCCCGACGTCTCCATCTCCGGTTCGGGCAACGGTTCGGGCAAGGGCCTGACCGCTGTCGCCGCCGGCACCGTCACCATCGGTAACTCCGACGTCTTCGCCGAGACCAAGCTCGAGGCCGACCAGGTCAAGAACCTCGTCGACCACGAGGTCGCCGTCGTGGGCATGGGTCCCGTCGTCTCCAAGAACGTCAAGGTCGACGACCTGTCCCTCGAGCAGCTCAAGGGCATCTTCTCCGGCCAGATCACCAACTGGAAGGAGGTCGGCGGCGACGATGCCACCATCGTCGTCCTCAACCGCAAGGCTGGCTCCGGCACCCGCGCCACCTTCGAGGCCGCCGTCTTTGGCGACGAGGCTGTCGACTTTAAGGGCGACGCCGAGCTCGACAAGTCCGGCGATGTTCAGACTCAGATCGCCAGCACCGACAACGCCATCTCCTACCTCGACTTCTCGCACTTCGATGACTCCAAGTTCAACGCCGTCAAGGTCGAGGGCGTGGAGCCCAAGAGCGAGAACGTCACCGATGACTCCTTCAAGATCTGGGCTACCGAGCACATGTACTGCTCCAAGGACGCAGACGACGCCACCAAGGCTTTCCTGGACTTCATGCTTTCCGACGATGTCCAGGGCAAGCTCGTCGAGGAGCAGGGCTTCATCCCCGTCTCTGCCATGAAGGTCGTCAAGGACGCCAGCGGCAAGGTTTCCGCTAAATAAGTAATCGCCCCCGGAAAGGTTTGCAATGGCAAAACAGCTGCCAAAGCGCGACCTTGAGAATGTGGGCCTGGGCGTCACGGGCGCGTGCGTAGCGCTCGTGACGCTTGTTGTTGCCGCGCTCATCTTTATGGTCGCCCAAAAGGGCCTCTCGGCTTTTGTCAACGACGGCGTCTCGGTCGTCGAGTTTTTCACCGGTACCAAGTGGGACCTGGCCAACACGGCCGAAAACGGCCTGCCCTATACCGGCGCCCTGCCCCTGATCGTCACCTCGTTTGCGGTCATGGTGCTCTCCACGCTCATCGCGCTGCCCATCGCCATCGGCTCTGCCATCTTTGCGGTCGAGATTAGCCCTAAGTTTGGCTCCAAGGTCTTTCAGCCGCTCATTGAGCTTTTGACCGGTATCCCCTCGGTTGTCTTTGGCCTGATCGGCTTTCATGTGGTCGTCGGTCTTATGAAGAGCGTTTTCCACGTGAGCACGGGCCTGGGCATCTTGCCCGGCGCCATCGTGCTGGCCGTCATGATCCTGCCGACCATGACCACGCTTTCGGTCGATGGCCTGCGCGCCGTGCCCGACGGCTACCGCCAGGGCTCGCTCGCGCTGGGCTACACCCGCTGGCAGACCATCTGGCACGTGGTGCTCAAGTCCGCCATGCCGTCGCTCATGACCGCGGTTATCTTGGGCATGACCCGCGCCTTTGGCGAGACGCTCGCCGTGCGCATGGTCATCGGCGGCATCGAGGCCATGCCGACGTCGCTGCTGTCGCCGGCTTCGACCATCACCACCACGCTCACCACGTCCATGGCAGTCTATGCCGAGGGCTCGGCCCAAGACGATGTTCTGTGGGCGCTCGGCCTGCTGCTGATGGGCATGAGTCTCATCTTCATCCTGATCATCCACCTTATCGGCCGCAAGGGGGCGAAGGCTCGTGGCTAGCACGCGTATCCACATCGACGAGGCGAGGCTCGGGCGTGTCCAAAAGCAGGACCGCTTCGCCACGGGCGTGTTGACGGCGATCGTCGCCATCGTCATGCTCATCGTCGTCTCCATGGTGGCCTATATCCTGTTCGAGGGCATCTCGACGCTGTTCCAGCCGGGCTTTCTCACGGAGCCGTCGCGCGCCAACGGAACGCAGGGCGGCGTGCTCTACCAGCTGTTCGACTCGTTCTACCTGCTGCTGATCACTCTGGTCATCTCGGTGCCCATCAGTCTGGGCGGCGCGGTCTTTCTGGTTGAGTACGCGCCGAATGGGCCCATCCGCGACATCGCCTCCACCGCCATCGAGACGCTGTCCTCGCTGCCCTCCATCGTTGTCGGCATGTTCGGTTTCCTGGTGTTCTCGGTGCAGCTGGGCTGGAAGTATTCCATCATCTCCGGCGCCGTCGCACTCACCATGTTCAACATCCCCATCCTAGTGCGCGTGATTCAGCAAGCGCTCGAGGACGTGCCACAGGCCCAGCGCGATGCGTGCCTGGCCATGGGCCTCACTCGCTGGGAAGCCACGCTGCACATTCTGATTCCCGAGGCCATGCCCGCCATCGTGACCGGCATCGTGCTTTCGGCCGGCCGCGTCTTTGGCGAGGCCGCGGCGCTGCTCTTTACCTCGGGCATGAGCTCGCCGGTGCGTCTGAACTTCTTGAGCTTTAACCTGTCGAGCCCCACCTGCGCCTGGAACGTGTTCCGCCCCGGCGAGTCGCTCGCCGTGCATATCTACAAGATCTATGGCGAGGGCAGCCCCGAGGCCCAGCAGATCGTCTGGGGCACCGCTGCACTGCTGATGATTTGCGTGTTGCTGTTTAACGTAATCGCCCGTATCGTGGGCAAGCAACTGGCAAGGAAGATGACGGCCGAATGAGCGAGATGAATGTAACGCCCGCAACCGAAGCGGCATCGTCCGACACCCAGGACTTCCTGTCGAGCGTGGGGGAGAGCGAGAAGCGTGTTCGCGTGAGTGGCAAGGCCGTGAGCGACGAGGTCGTGCTCTCCACCAAGGACGTCAACGTGTACTATGGCGACCACCATGCCCTGCACGACACGTCGCTCGACTTTCACAAGGGCGAGATCACGGCGCTCATCGGGCCTTCGGGCTGCGGTAAGTCGACCTTCTTGCGTAGCCTCAACCTTATGAATCGCGAGATTCGCGGCTGCCGCGTGGAGGGCGAGATCAACTATCGCGGGCGCAACGTGAACACCAAGACCGAGAACACCTACGAGTTGCGTCGCTCCATTGGCATGGTGTTCCAGCAGCCCAACCCGTTTCGCAAGTCCATTCGCGACAACATCACGTTTGCGCCTAGGCGCCACGGCATCACCGACCGCGACGAACTCGACCGCATGGTCGAGGAGAGCCTGCGCGGCGCGGCGCTGTGGGACGAGGTCAAGGACAAGCTCGACAAGAGCGCCTATGCGCTTTCGGGCGGTCAGCAGCAGCGCCTGTGCATCGCGCGCACGCTGGCGCTCAACCCCGACGTGATCTTGTTCGACGAGCCCTGCTCGGCGCTCGACCCCATCTCGACGCTGGCGATCGAGGACCTGATGTCATCGATCGTTGCCGACCGCGCCATCGTCATCGTGACGCACAACATGGAGCAGGCGTCGCGTGTGTCCAACCGCACGGCGTTCTTCTACATGGGCGATATGGTCGAGTACGACGAGACTGACGAGATTTTCCAACGGCCCAAGGATAAGCGGCTGAATGATTACCTCACCGGCATGTTCTCCTAGTCCGGGACATGCTTGAGGCCCGCGGCGGCCACGGTTGCCACGGGACTGATTGGAGAGGCGGGTCATCTCTTTTGGGAGATGGCCCGCCTTTTTGTGTCGTGTGCGGCCCGCCTTTTCGCTGCTATTATGGACAACGTTGAATTTCTACGAAGGAGCAGGGCATATGGCGATTCTTTTGGGATGCGATTCCGTCAGCCTAGAGTTTCCCACCAAGCATATTTTCGATAGCGTGACGCTCGGCGTGGGCGAGGGCGACCGTATTGGTATTGTCGGTAAAAACGGCGACGGCAAGTCGACGCTGCTGAGCGTGCTCGCCGGCACGCTGGAGCCCGACGACGGCCGCGTGACGCATCGTCGCGGCACCACGATCGGCCTGCTCGGCCAAAAGGACCAGCTTGTCGACACCGACACCGTGCACCATGCCGTCGTGGGCGACACGCCCGAGTATGAGTGGGCGTCGAGCCCCCGCACGCGCCAGATCCTCGCCGGTCTCATTAGCGATGTGCCCTGGGAGGGCACGGTGGGCGAGCTTTCGGGTGGCCAGCGCCGCCGCGTGGACCTCGCGCGCCTGTTGATCGGCGACTACGACGTGCTCATGCTCGACGAGCCCACTAACCATCTGGACATGCGCACCATCAACTGGCTTGCACGCCATCTTAAGGCTCGCTGGCAGCGCGGCCAGGGTGCCATGCTCGTGGTCACGCACGACCGCTGGTTCTTGGACGAGGTCTGCACCAGCATGTGGGAGGTCCACGACGGCCAGGTCGATCCCTTCGAGGGCGGCTATTCGGCATACATCCTGCAGCGCGTGGAGCGCGACCGCATGGCCGCCGTTACCGAGGAGCGCCGTCGCAACATGGCGCGCAAGGAGCTCGCGTGGCTGAGCCGCGGTGCCCAGGCTCGTTCCACCAAGCCCAAGTTTCGCGTGGATGCCGCTCGTGAGCTGATCGCCGACGTGCCGCCCGTGCGTGACGAGCTGGAGCTCAAGCGCCTGGCCGTGAGCCGCTTGGGCAAGCAGGTTATCGATGTGGTCGACGTGGATGCCGGCTATGCCGATACCGACGGCGCGCCCAAGCAGGTGCTCACCGATGTGACCTGGCTCATTGGTGCGGGCGACCGCTATGGCCTTTTGGGCGAGAACGGCGCCGGTAAGTCGACGCTGCTCGACGTGATCCAGGGCAAGATTGAACCCACGCGCGGCCGCGTGAAGATTGGCCAGACAGTGCGCTTTGGCGTGCTGTCGCAGCAGCTCGAGGAGCTCAAGCCCTACATGGGCGACACGATCCGCGAGGTGCTCGGCAACTATAAGAAGTACTACGTCATCGACGGCAAGGAGACTTCGCCCGAGAAGCTCTGCGAACGTCTGGGCTTTACGACGCAGCAGCTCTGGAGCCGCATCGGCGATCTTTCGGGCGGCCAGCGCCGTCGCCTGTCGCTGTTGCTGACGATTCTGGACGAGCCCAACGTGCTCATCCTGGACGAGCCGGGCAACGACCTGGATACCGACATGCTCGCGATTGTCGAGGACCTGCTGGACGGCTGGCCCGGCACGCTGATCCTGGTGACGCACGACCGCTTTTTGATGGAGCGCGTGACCGACCAGCAGTGGGCGCTGCTCGACGGCCACCTGACGCATATGCCCGGTGGCGTGGACCAGTACCTGCGCCTGTGCAACGCTACCGCCGAGGGCGAGCCCGTGGGCGCGCCGAGCGCCAAGACCGGCACGTTCGACACCGGTGCCGCGGCAGCTGCGGCCGAAAAGCCCAAGTCGAGCGGTCAGCCCAACGGCCTGTCCAACGCCGAGCGCCAGAAGCTCCGCCGCGAGGTGAGTTCGCTCGAGCGCAAGATGGAGACGCAGCGCACCCGCGTTGAGGAGGCCGAGGCAGCAATGGCCCAAGTCGATCCCACCAACTACACGGCGCTCGGCGAGCAGCAGGCAAAGATCGACGAGGCTCACGCTGCCATGGACGAGCTGGAGATGGCGTGGCTCGAGGCGAGCGAAAAGCTCGAGGGCGAGGAGTAGGCGAGAATGATCAAAGCCGCATTTTTCGATATCGACGGCACGCTGCTGAGCTTTAAGACCCACCGGATTCCGGCGTCGGCGCAGCAGGTGCTCGACAGCTTTCACGAGCAGGGGATTGCGTGCGTGATCGCCACGGGCCGTCCGACCTACCAGATGCCGGACTGGCTGTTCGACCTGGGCTGGGATGCGTACATTACGCTTTCGGGCCAGCACTGCTTTGATGCCGAGGGGGTTTACCGCAGCTGCCCGATCGATTCGGACGACGTCGCGGTGATTGTGGACCAGGTGGCGCAGGGGCGCTACGACTCGCTGTGCATGCAGGGCGAGAACTCGTTTGTGAACCGCCTGTCCGAGCGCGTGGTGACGGCTGGCAGCAACGCGGGAATCGTCTACCACGAGGAGCCGTTTGAGCACGCCTTTGACGCACCGGTCTACCAGTTTTGCGCCTTTGTGGACCCGGTCGACGAGCATATCGTGACCGACGCCGTGTCGCATTCGCTCACCACGCGCTGGTGCGACCTATTCTGCGACATTATTCCCGCTAACGGCGGCAAGGACCTGGGCGTGGCGGCGACGCTCGAGCGGCTTGGTATCGACGCGAGCGAGGCGATTGCCTTTGGCGACGGCGAGAACGACCTGTCGATGTTTGCCGCCGTGGGCACGAGCGTGGCCATGGGCAACGCGCAGGACACGGTGAAGGCTGCGGCGACCTATGTGACGACCGCCGTGGACGACGACGGCATCTACAACGCCGCGAAGTACTTTGGACTGCTATAGCTGCGGCTCGGCACTTGGGGACACTCCTTGCGGGGCGTGTTCCCATTTTGTTTTCGTCCCGCTCGTTTTGTGAAACACGGCTAACTTTTAGGCAAAGTAGTAAGACATGGGCAACTTTTGCGGTAAAGTAAGCCGTGGAAAGTATCCAAAGGCTAACTAGCAATCATCGCGAAAGGCGGCCCATGGCCCTACGTGAATCCGGAGAAGACTATCTCGAATCGATCTACGTTCTGTCGGAACGCCAGGGCATCGTGCGCTCGATCGACGTTGCGGAGTACCTCGGCGTAACCAAGGCGAGCGTTTCCAAGGCCATGGCGACGCTGGAAAGCAACGGCTATGTCGAAATGGGCAAGCGCGACGTTCATCTGACGGAGCGTGGTCTGGAGGTCGCTCGCCAAATGTGGGAGCGTCACTGCTTTTTCGTGGGGCTGCTGGAGGATGCGGGTGTTTCGGCTGAGGTCGCGTCGCAAGAGGGCTGCCACATGGAGCACTGCCTGAGCGAGGAAAGCTTCGAGAAACTGAGGGCGATGCTGAACCGGGGCGAGGCGACGGGCCAAGCGGCGGAATCCTAACGAACCCCCAGTAGCGCGGAGTTCGCGCAAAGCGCGAACCAGCGACCGGGACCAGCGGTCCTTTCGGCCAAGTCCATTTCAGCAAAGGAACCCCGCCAGCAAGCGATGCCCAAGAACTGCCACCTACGTCACCGCAGGCCGGGGCCGGGCTTGGTTTTGAAAACACTCCACAGCGCGAGGCCCGCCTTTCCGTTGCTCCGCAGGAGCAGGAAAGACGGGCCTCATGCGCGAGGACGTTTTCAAAACCAAGCCCGGTCCCGGCCGGACAGCCCACGAACGCTACAGGTTCTTGACACCCATCGCGCGCATGGCATTCAGGATGGCGATAATCGCCACGCCCACGTCGCCGAACACAGCAAGCCACATGTTGGCGATGCCCAGTGCCGCAAGCACCAGAATCAGCAACTTAATGCCCAGCGCAAAGATGATGTTCTGCCAAACAATCGACATGGTCTTGCGCGCCACGCGGATCGCGCGGGAGATGTTGGACGGCTTGTCATCCATGAGCACGACGTCCGCCGCCTCAATTGCGGCGTCCGAGCCCATAGCGCCCATGGCGATGCCAACGTCTGCGCGGGTAAGCACGGGTGCGTCGTTGATACCGTCGCCTACAAAGGCGAGCTTGCCCTTGCCCGATTCTGCTGCAAGCAGCGCCTCGACACGCTCGACCTTATCACCCGGTAACAGCTGCGCGTGGAACTCGTCGAGACCGAGTTGCTTGGCTACAGACGCCGCAACCTCCTCACGGTCGCCCGTGAGCATGACGGTGCGCTTGACGCCGGCGGCGTGCAGGTCGCGAATCGTTTGCTCGGCATCGGTCTTTATGGTGTCGGCAATTACGATGTGGCCGGCGTACGTATCATCGACCAGCACGTGGAGGATGGTGCCGACGATCTCGCAATTGGGCGCTTCGATACCGGCCACAGCAAGCATCTTGGCATTGCCGACGATGACGCGCTTGCCGTCGATAATCGCCGTCACGCCATGGCCCGCGTCATTGGTGGAGTCGCTTACGCGTTTGGGATCGAGCTCGCCCTGGAAGGCGGTGCGTACCGACTGCGCGATGGGATGGTCGGAGAATGACTCGGCAAGGGCCGCGACTTCGAGCAGCGACTGCTCGGTATAGCCTGCCTCGGGGTGTACCGCCACGACCGAAAACGTGCCGTTGGTGAGCGTGCCGGTCTTGTCAAAGACGACGGTGTCCACATCCGCGAGCGTCTCGAGGTAGTTAGAGCCCTTGATGAGGACGCCCAGCTTGGATGCGCCACCGATGCCGCCAAAAAAGCTGAGCGGCACGCTGATCACGAGCGCGCATGGGCAACTGACGACGAGGAAGGTCAGGCCGCGCAGGATCCAGTCGGACCAGGCGCCGGTGACCAAGCCACCGCCGAGCGCGAGTACCGCGGCCGCGCCGGTGACAGCGGGCGTGTAGACGCGGGCGAAGCGCGTGATGAAGTGCTCGGTGCGTGCCTTCTTCTCACTAGCGTTTTCTACGAGCTCCAGGACGCGCGCGACGGTGGACTCGCCAAAGGGCTTGGTGGTGCGCACGTGGAGGAGACCCGTCATGTTGATGCAGCCGCTGATGATATCGTCTCCAGTTTTGGCCGGGCGGGGGACCGACTCTCCGGTAAGGGCGGCGGTATCGAGCTGTGTCTCGCCCTCGACGATGACGCCGTCGATAGGCACGCGCTCACCGGGCTTGACCACGATCACGGTGCCGACGGCGATGTCATCGGGGAAGACCTGCTCGAGTGTGCCGTCGGGCTGCTCGACGTTAGCGTAGTCGGGCGCGATGTCCATCATGGCACTGATCGACTTGCGGCTCTTGCCCACGGCGTACGCCTGAAACAGCTCGCCGACCTGGTAGAACAGCATGACGGCGGCGCCTTCGGCCATGTGCGGGTCGGTATCGGGGAAGAGCACCATGGCAAACGCGCCGATGGTCGCGACGGCCATGAGGAAGCTCTCGTCGAAGGCCTTGCCGCGGCGGATGTTATTGAATGCCTTTTGCAGTACGTCGTAGCCGGCAATCAAAAACGGCACGAGGAACAGCACAAAGCTGGCGTAGATGTCGCCCGGGGTGCCGAATGCGGCGGTAAGGGTGCCGAACTCATCGAGGGCGTACACCACGGCAAAAATGCCCAGCGCTACCAGGATGCGGTTGCGCTTATGCTCGAGTGATTCTTTTTTCTTGCGCTTCTTCTTTTTCTTTTTGGGGTCGGCGGTGGCCATGACTCGTATCCTCCCATTTGAATGTATGAACATTCGCTCATATAATTTCGCGAGCAAAGGCCGCAGCAAGCGCGGCCTTGCAGGTTGGCGTAAACCTGGGCTAGAGAATAATCTCGCAGTCCGGCTCGGCGTCGGCGGTGAACTCCACAACGCGGTCGAGGACCTCGTCGAACTCGGCGTCATCGGCCTCGAGCGTCAACTTCTGGGTCATAAAGTTGACGGACACGGATTTGACGCCCTCGAGCTTGGCCAGCTCGTCCTGAAGCTCGCGCGCACAGTTGGCGCAGTCGATCTCATCGAGCTTAAACTGCTTTTTCATGGTGGGTTCCTTTCCCTGTATTTGCGGCTTGGGTGCAGGCCGCGCTGGTACCGTGGTTGGCTGCTATTCGCAGATGTGGCTCATGCCCTGGTTGAGCATGGTGTAGACGTGGTCGTCGGCGAGCGAGTAGAGGATATTGCGCCCGTCGCGCCGGAATTTAACCAGGTGCGACTGCTTGAGTGTGCGCAGCTGGTGCGATACTGCCGACTGCGAGGTTTCGGTCGCTTCGGCGATGTCTGCCACGCAGAGCTCGCGGCCCATGAGGGCGTAAAGGATCTTGATACGCGTGGTGTCGCTGAAGACCTTGAACAGGTCGGCGAGGTCGTAGAGAAGCTCCTCGTCGGGAAGGTCCTCGGGCGAGCAGGTGGTGGGGACGTCGGACACGATGGTGGTGTCGATGCCGGACTTTATTTCATCATCGTGTCCGCTCATTGCAATATCCTTTCATATGAACATGCGCTCATATAACTTACTTCCGAGTATATGAGCGCATGTTCATATGTCAATATAATTCGTGAAATATTTTGCTATCGAATGACCCTTGTGGCGGCTAAGGGCATCGGTGGGTGCGGATAAGGTCGCCGATGCCAACGTGGGTACCTTGGCGACGTGCAAAAACGGGCCGATATCCACTTGGATATCGGCCCGCATTGCGTCGCTTGAAAAGGACGCCTCGGCGTATTGCTTTTGCACAGGCGCTATGGCTCGGAAGGTATTGCTCGCGAATGGCGCCTCTGCTTGGCAATCTACTTGGCAAACAGGTTCTTGAGGTTGAACTCGGCCTGAACCGTGCGGAGCATGAGGTCGGTGTCGTCGAGGCCCAGGTGCTGCTCGTTGGCGTCGGCGGCGAGGGTTCCACGGCGGCGCGCCCAGTTCTCGAGCGCGGCGGGCGCGGATTCGCGGGGGAGCGAGCGGACGTCGGCATCCAGGCTGCGGCAGATCTGGCGCGAGTCGATGACGATGATCTTGCCGGCGCGGCGTGCCTCGGCGTAACCGTCCAGGTGGATCTTGAACCAACTGTCCTCAAAGGCGGCGTTGTGCGCCATGTACGGGTACTTCTTCATAAGCTTGAGCAGCTGCTTCTGCAGTTCCTTGTTCTCGCGGAATGGCTTTTTGCCGTCGATGTCGTCCCAGGTAATGTGATGGATGTTCGATAGCGGCACATCCTCGCCGCGGTAGATGTCGGGCAGGCCGCAGTAGTGTGCCTCGGCGTCATGCGGGACGGCGTCGCTGGTGAGCTCCATGATCTCCCAGCCCACGTTGATGATATAGCCGCGCTCGGGTGCACGGCCGGTGGTCTCGATGTCGATACCGAGCACGGTGCCCTGGATGGGCTTGCGGGCGTAGGCCACGCCGAGCGCGTCGCGGTCGCCGCGGATTTCGCGCATAACGGACGCGGCGGTGCGCTTTTGCATCTTGCCGATGGCAGCGCAGGTGTCGGCATCGGACAGGCCGCGCGAAAGCGTCGCGGGCGTCACGTTGCGCAGGCGCGCCTCGCCAATCTGGTCGCACAGGTCGCGGTTGCGGTCAGCCAGGTCGCGCACGGTGGCAAAGTCGAAGCTGGGGTCGCCCTCGGCGGTAAAGTACTCGGTTTCGAGCACCTTAAGGGCCTCCTCGCCCTTCTGGCGCTCGGACTCCATGGCGCCGTGATCGCCATAGATAAACATGGGAATAAACGGCTGGCGCTCGTATTCGAGTGCTTGTGAAACGTTCATATAACTGCTCCTTGGACGGGCCGTGTCGCGCGGCTCGGTGGCATTGAGTTATGGCGAGATGATAGTTTACCATGGGCAACTATTGGCATCGCGCCTAGGACAACTACAATACCCTAGTTGACCGCTAGGACTTTTACAATGCTGCCGAAAGACATGAAAGGTTCCATCCGTCATGGATTTGCTGATTGATATTCTGCTCGACGCCGGCAAGGACACGCTCTCGCTGGCGCCGTTTTTGTTGGTGACGTATCTTGCTCTCGAGACACTTGAGCACGTTGCGGGCGACCGCGTCAACGGCGCTATCAAGCGCGCCGGCGCTGCGGGTCCCGTGGCTGGCTCGCTGCTGGGCATTGTGCCGCAGTGCGGATTTTCGGCCATGGCAGCAACGCTGTACGCCGGCCGTGTCGTGACGCTGGGCACGCTGGTCGCCGTGTTCCTCTCGACCTCCGATGAGATGCTGCCGCTGTTGCTCGCCGAGCAGGTGCCCGTGCAGACCATGGCGATGCTTTTGGCTTCGAAGGCACTGATCGCGCTGGTCACGGGCTTTATCGTGGACGCGGCTATCCGCGGCCTTCGTCGTAATGCCCGCGCGCATGCGGCGATTCGCCGTACCGTGCTGGGGACCGCTGCCAATCCGGCTCATGTGAACTGCGCGCACGACGACCATACCGGGGGCGACATCATTGATGAAGTGGCCGAGGCGGGCGTGAGCGCCGACCACATCCACGAGTTGTGCGAGCGCGACCATTGCGGTTGCGATGATGATGAAGATGAACACGAGCGCGACCACGGACACAGCCATGACCACGGTCACGCAGGCGAGCATGAGCACCACCACGGCCATGGGCACGACCACGGTCACTCCCACGAAGGTGCGCCCGTCCTGTCGATTATCCGCAGCGCGATCTCGCACACCGTGCAGGTTTCGGTTTTTATTTTCCTGGTGACGCTGATTCTAGTTGCCGTGCTCGAGACCTTCGGAGAGTCCGCGATCGAGCAGTTCCTGCGTGGCAACGAGACGCTCGCCGTCTTGGGCTCGGCACTCGTCGGCCTGATCCCCAACTGCTCGGCCAGCGTGGTCATTACGCAGCTGTACCTGGAGGGCGCGCTACAGCTGGCGCCGATGCTCGCCGGCACGCTCATTTCCGCCGGCGTGGGCTATCTTGTCCTGTTCCGCACCAACCGCAGCGCTCGTGAAAACGCCGTGTTCCTGGTCATGATGTACGTCATCGGCGCCGGCTGGGGCCTTATCCTATCCGCCTTCGGCCTCTAAGTAGGCCTAAAAATGGGCTTCAAATAGCCATGCTCGGCGCCTGCGCAATGCGGCGACGCATGGCATTTTGAAGCCCGTTTTTTGTTGAGCCATGGATTCCGAGCGCTCACACCGCGCAAAACAAAAAGGTAGATTTCCGGGCATGTCCCGAAAATCTACCTTGGTTAGCGCAGCAGCTCGGTGAGGTTGCGCTTAAAGCGGGCCCGGTCTTCGCTGGTAAATGCCGCCGGACCGCGAGTGCGACCGCCGGCGCGGCGCACCTTCTTTTCCTCGTGGCGAATAAACAGTTGCATGTCGATGGTCGCCTTATCGTAGACGCGCCCGCGCACGCCGATGGCGGCGGCATCGCGCCCGAGCACCATGCTCGCCAAGCCAATGTCCTGCGTCACGACTACATCGCCCGCCTGCAGGCGTTCGACAATGGCAAAGTCGGCGCTGTCGGCGCCCATGCTCACATCGAGCGTCGTGACCCAAAATCCGCGTCGCGCATGCTCGACGTCGCGCGGATCGTCGCGGCGAATGTGGCGTTCCAGGTTCTGTGTGCTGTTGCCGGCGATAACGACGGCGACGCCCGCCCGCCGCGCGCAGTCAATCGACTCGCGCGTGACCGGGCAGGCGTCTGCATCAATAAAGAGCGTTCGCGGCATCTAGTGCACCAGTTTGCCAAATTGAATAGCGCGAACAATCAGCGTTACGCCAAACACCAGTAGTGCGGCGCCGCTAAAGATGACGAGCATCTTGGCCGACCACAGCGGATAGATAAACACGAACATGCCGGCGATGATGGAGAGCGCGCCGCTCAGGATGGCGAGGGCACGGTTGGACGAAAGCTCGGACTCCAGAATGGACATGACACCTTCGACGATCCAGCCAAAGCCGGCCACGATAACCACCATCGTGGTGAGCGTCGCGGGCGAGAAGGCCTGGTTGCGCAGGATTATGACGCCGCCCAAGATAATGAGTAGGTTGGAGATGATGCTCGTCACGCGCCAGCCGGTGGGCAGCAGTGGCTCGAAAACAGCGGTAAACAGCCTGATCGCGGCCGTGATCACAAAGTAGAAGCCCAAGACGGTCGTTAGGAAGACGAGGGACTTGGCGGGCGCAAACAGCAGTGCGATGCCGGCGACGAGCGCCAAGACGCCCGTGATGGCGTAAATCCAGCGCACGGCCTTGACGGCCTTGCCTGCCATGCTTTTCTCGTCAAATCCAAACTGGCTCGATTTTTGGTCATCGTTCTTAAAGATGCCCATAATGTCTCCTTTCCGTGCGGCGTAAGCCTTGATCGTTACAACCAGTATCGCCTAAAGGCGCTGGCGTATGGGTCGGGGAGGGCGAAACGTAACCCAAAGGCCCCGAATTGTTTCCGTTGTTCCCCACGTCGCGATTTTCTATTCAACAGGTGTAGAATATTGCAGCCCTGTTCGTTATTGCCTACGTTTTAGGTTAGATTTTCCTAAGAACAATTGCCCGAAATTGGGGGTCCCTATGAACGAAGCAGTTCCCGCAGCGCCGGTAAGCGCTGAGTCGATGGCAAAGCAGGGTTGCGAAAAGCTCGGCTTGGACGCGTTTGATGCGTTGGTTCGCTGCGCCCGCACGTGCCGTCGCTTTGACGAGTCCATGCGCGTGCCGCGTGAGCTTTTGCTTGAGCTGGCGGAGCTGGCGCACCTGACTCCCTGTGGTGCCAATGCTCAGCGTCTGCGTTTTCATGTGGTAAGCGGTGCAGAGGACTGCGCGCGTGTATTTGACGAGCTTGCATGGGCCGGTGCGCTCAAGGATTGGCCGGGTCCCGATGAGGGCGAGCGCCCGACCGGCTACATCGCGATTCTTGCCGAGCGCGCCGTTCCGGGTAAGCCCGCCGCTCCTATTACTGAGGTCGACACGGGCATTGCCGCGCAGACGATGATGCTCGCCGCCCGCAGCGCCACGCCCGAGGTGGCTGCCTGCATGTTCAAGGCCTTTACGCCCCACGCGATCGATGCCATGGGGCTCGATAGCGACAAGTATGAGCTCAAGCTGATCATGGCGTTTGGCGTTCCGGCCGAGACGCAGGTGATCGATGCGATCGATTCCAACCCCGACGGCTCCATCAATTATTGGCGCGATGAGGCGCAGGTGCATCACGTGCCCAAGCGTCCGCTCGACGACGTGCTGCTGTAGTTGCGCGGCGCGGTTCGAAGGCGGTAAAACCACCACAAAGGTGCCTGTCCCCTTTGTGGTGGTGCGAGGGGAGGGCGTGTGGCCGATCTGTATTTGGTGCGGCATGGGCAGACTGAGTTCAATGTGCGGAACATTTTGCAGGGCTGGCATGATTCGCCGTTGACGGCGCGTGGGCGCGAGCAGGCGCTTGCGACGCGCACGGCGTTTGAGGTGCGTGGCGTGACCTTCGATCACGTGTATTCCTCTCCGCTGGGCCGGGCGCGGCATACGGCAGAGCTTATTGCTGGCGAAGGCTGTTCCATAGAGCTGGTCGACGACCTGCGTGAGTGGCATTTGGGCTCGCTGGAGGGTACATCAAACCGCGAGATGCCGCCGCAGCCCTTGGGCGATTATCCGGTTGCCTTTGGTGGCGAGTCGGAAGCGCAACTTCGGTCGCGCATGGTCGCGGCGCTGTCCCGTATCATGGACCGGCCGCAGCATAACTGTGTGCTGGTAGTCTCCCACGGCTCTGCCTGCCGGGAGTTTCTTGAGTATGTGGCCGGCGGGGGAGAGATGCCCGACAACGGTGCCGTGCTTCATTTTGGCTATCGCGACGGGGCGTTTTCGCTCCTTGATTGGTAACGAACGAAAGGACCCCTATGAATAAAGACCTGTATCTGGTTCGCCATGGACAGACGATATTCAACCTTAAGCGCATTATTCAGGGTTGGAGTGACTCGCCGCTCACGCAGCTGGGATGCGACCAGGCGGCGCGTGCCGGCATGTTCTTGCGTGCGCGCGGCATTGAGCCCGATCATGCCTACACCTCCACACTTCATCGCACCGAGCAGACTATCGCCAACCTGTGGCCGGGCTTGGCGTATGAGCGCCTGGACGGCCTGCGTGAGTGGTTCTTTGGCGACTTTGAGGCCGAGCGCGTGATGCTTATGCCCGAGCGTCCGTGGCGCGATTTCTATTGTCAGTTTGGCGGCGAGGGCCAGATGCAGGTGCGCGAGCGCATGGTGGCGACGCTGACCGAGCTTATGCAGCGTCCGGACCATACGTGCGTGCTCGCGGTAAGCCATGGCTCGGCCATCAAGGAGTTTTTGGATCACGTGAGGGGAGCGGCGGCCGACGAGCACGAGCGCGTGCCGGGCAACTGCTCGGTGCTGCACTTTGCGTTTGACGACGAATCCGACACGTTTGAGCTGGTCGAAGTCTTTACGCAGGAGGATTACGCGCGCGAGCTGGGGCTTGAACCGCTTGTGGCTACTGCAGGTCCGCAGCGCGGATAACGCGAGCGCGGCGGCGCGGGTCGCCGGCATAACTTCTCGACGCAAAAGGGGCGGAGATGCATGTACCTGCTGCATCTCCGCCCCCTGTTTGTTGAGCTGCCGATTTTTGTGTTGGGCGGTCTGGTCTTGCTAGAACCGCGCGACCTGGTGCGTGAACAGACCTGTCGGAACCTGCGGCGCGGCGCCGCTGACCTGCGCGGCGGGGAAGAGCACGGCAACGGTAAAGTTGAACGGCTCCTTGCCGGTGTACGTTCCGGCGGCACGTGCACCGTCGGCCAGGAGCTGTGATGCCTCGACTAGTGCGACAGCGTAGGCAGGGTCGTCGGCCAGTGCCGGCTCCGGCGCCTGGTCGAGCATGGCGCGGATGGCCCCGACGGCGTCCTCGCGCTTGACCTCCCACACGCGGTGCGTAATGCCGGCGGGGTCGGTGACGGCATAGAGTGAAGCGCCCTCTTTTGCGGCGCCGAGGATGATATCCATGACGGGAGAGGCTTCGTAGACAAGCGTTACGGGACGGGGCTGTACCTTGAGGTCGGCGATTGCGCGCGCAGCGGCGGTCGTATCGGCGGCAACCGCGTCGCCGCCCGCCAGCGCACCAACCGGGCAGATCGCCACGACACCCGTCACACGTCCCGGCTCGCCCGAGCATTCGTACACGTAATACGCCGCACCCGGGTCCTTGAGCATCAGACCATCGGCAAGGGCTCCGCGCAGAGCATCGTTGCCGCTCAGGATGCTGCCCATTGCAGGCAGCGCCTCGAGCACGCGGTCCTGAGCCGGGCGGATGCAGGGAAACGGAAGTGCTTTCATGGGCGGTCCTAACGCACGAGTCGGTTTGTTCGCGGCTTATTATGCCCCAACTTGGCCGCTCGCGTCCCAGAGCACGTTATCGGCGAGCGCGATTAGCACCTGCTGACAACGAACGATATCGGCGTGGGGCACATATTCGTTGGGCTTGTGCGCGAGCGCGAGCGACCCGGGACCGTAGCTCATGCAATTGCGGTTACCTGTCTTGCCGGCAATGACGGCGGTGTCGGTGTAGCCGGTAAAGAAGCCGACGGTCGTGTCCGCGTCCGTCACGTCATCGGCGGCACGCTTGAGCGCTGCTAGAAGGGGAGAGTTCGGGTCGCGCTCGATGGCGGGGCGGTCGCCCGTTACGGTGTAGCTGCCATGGCAACCGGGAACGGCGGCTTCGGCGACGGCGATGGCCTGCTCTACCATGCGCGTCGCGGCGGCCGTATCGGTCGGCGGGGTCAGGCGCATGTCGACCCAGACTTTGGCGCGGTCGGGTACGACGTAGGGGCGATATCCGCCCTCGATTTGGCCAAACGTGATGGTCGAAGGCCCCAGCTCATCGTGCGCGGGCAGCGCCATAAACGCGCGACGGAGCGAACACACGACCTCGGCCATGGCAGCGACGGCATCCGCGCCCTTCCAGGGCTGGCTCGCATGCGCCGTCACGCCAGTCATTTCAATCTCGAACCACGTACGCCCCTTGTGCGCCACCTGGATCTGTCCGTCGGTGGGCTCGGTGTCCAGCACCCATTCACGCGAGCCGACCCAGCCAGCATCGATCGTGGCCTCTGAGCCGCGCATAAAGTCCTCCTCGTCGACCGAGCAAATGAGTGAGAAGCCACGGCGGGGCAGCTTGCCTTCTGCCGCCACGCGCTCGAGCGTATGGACCAGTGCGGCAATGGCGCAGGCCAGGCCACCCTTCATATCGCAGGCACCGCGGCCATAGAGTTTATCGTTGCGCACGATCGCTCCGAGCGGCGGAATGTCCGCGTCCCAGCCATCGCCCAGTGTAACGGTATCCATGTGACAGATGTAGACGAGTCGGGCCTCGTCGCTTACGGCCGGCACGGTAATCATAAGGTTGCGGCGCCCGGGGAGTACTTCGAGCTCCTCAATCTGCACGGCATCGAGCGCAGGACTATCAAGCTGCGCCAGCTGCTGCTCAATGAGCCTCTTAATGAAGTGCTCGATCTCGTCCTCATACGCGCCCGGGTCTGAGCTGTCGATCCGCACGAGCTCCTGCGTAAGCCGCCAGGCAAAGTCCTCATCAACCATATGCAACCTCACAATCAGTCTGCTTTCCAAACTGATTGTAAGCCTCTTGAGAGATCCGCGGCGTGCGCGCAGCGGTATTTACCGTTCGCAGGCCGAGCCAGCGCGTTTGCCGTCCAGGCGGGTTTACAAACGACGCGGTGGGTACGTACCCTTCATGGACGACATGCTGTGCGACATATCTGCCTTTCGGTATCACCGGATACCTCCACAGGTCTTGGCAATAATGCCGGACCTGCCCGATTCTGCGGACGATCCGCGCAGGGAGCACCTATGTGAGCATCCGCTCGTCAAGCATTTCCTGGGCACCCCGTTACACGTGTTGGCGCAGGGCGTCTGCGGGCGCAAGGGCGATCGCATTGTCAGGCATGTTTGGAACGGGGAGAGGCCGTTTGATTCCATGCGGCAGACGGAGTTTGGCCTCGATGTTGCGTCCCCGCTCTTTACCCTGCTGACCCTGGCTTCCTCGGTCTCAAACGAGCGTTTAATCATGTGCATGTATGAGATGTGCGGCACCTTTGCCGTGTGCAAGATTGCGCCTCAGGTAAAGTCGGCACTTGTGCAGGCATATGGGGACCGGTGGGGTGACGCACGGTTGGGTTGGGAAAATGTAAAGGATGTCTCGGGGAATCCAACGGACCTGTGGAAACGACCGCCCTTGATCGAGTTCTCTGAACTTACAGAGTACGTCGATAAGATCCCGGGGCTCCGCGGTGCTAAATCGTTCACACGTGCCGCGAAATGCATTACGGGGGTGGCGGCATCGCCGCTTGAGGTCCAGGCTTCGATGCTGTTTGGCCTTACGAGGTTGCGCGGCGGCGAAGGGCTGCGCCTTACCAATAACGTTGAGATTCGTATGACGCGCAGCGCCCGCCTGATTTCGGGGCTTGATAGGCGCTATGCCGATATCCTGCTGGCAAATAAGGACGGCAGTCGAGAGTGTCTGGTTGAATGCCAAGGTAAAGCCATTCACGGATCCATTGAATCCAAGATCTCGGACTCCGATCGAACGACGGCCTTGCAAGCCATGGGATATCCCGTCGTTCTGATGACCTATGGTCAGCTGGCCGATTCCGATGCCTTCCGCGTGGTGATGGAGCTCATCATGTCCTATCTCGATGTGCCGCTGAAAGACAAGACGCCGCGGCAGCAGGAGCTCGAACGGCGGCTTCGTGAGGAGATTTTTATCGATTGGGCGGGAATGTAGCCGCGCGGGCGGAAAATGGTCGCGCGGACTAGAGTTTTGGTCGCAAAATACTTATATTTTGCCTTGGAAGGGCCTTAAAAATGCTACCTAGAATAAGTTGTTTCGGAAAATGGACAGTCAACTTACATTCGGCACATAGAGACCGATTATTACCTACTAAAGCCCCTGATAAAGGTGTTTATCAAAGCGGGTGCGCTCAGTGATTTGGGTGGGACTGTCGATTATCTGAAAAAACTTATTCGGGGTAGCACTTTTCAAGCCGCCGGGAGCACAAAATTCGCCCCCCGTTTCGTGAAAACGGGGGGCGAATGGGCTTCATGGCCTGTCTAGCAGGCTTGGCGCCGTCGCTATTTGATCACGCGCACGCGATACATCGACGGAATCTGCTTGAGCGCCTCGATGGTGCTGCTGTCCAGGTGCTCGTCGGTGTCGAACATGGTGTAGGCGTTCTCGCCAGCGGACTCGTTGGTCATGCGCTGCACGTTGGCGTTGTCCTTGGCCAGGATCGCCGTGATCTGGCCGATCATGTTGGGCACGTTGGCGTGCAGGCAGGCGATGCGGCTCGCGGCGCGCGCCTTGCCCATGCTGCAGACGGGGTAGTTGACGCTGTGCGCGATGTTGCCGTTTTCCAGGTAATCCTTGAGCTCGCTGATGGCCATGTCGGCGCAGTTGGCTTCGGCTTCGCCGGTGCCGGCGCCCGAATGCGTGGTGATAAACGTGTTGGGCATCTTGACGGTCTTGGGCGTGGCAAAGTCGCAGCTAAACCAGCTGAGCTTGCCCGCGCGCAGGGCGGCGTCGACGGCGTCCTCGTCAATGATGGTCTCGCGCGCGTAGTTGATGAGCACGGCGTCGGGTGCCAGCAGGTCGATCTGCTCGGTGCTGATCATGCCGATGGTGTCTGCCTTGCTGGGCACATGCACGGTGAGGTAGTCGCAGCCGCGGCACAGATCCTCGAGCGTGCCCACGCGCTGCACCTCGCGGCTCAGCACCCACGCGTGTTCGACGGAAATGAACGGATCGTAGCCGTAGACGTCCATACCCAGATCGACGCAGGCGTTGGCGACCTTGGAGCCCACGTTGCCCAGGCCGATGACGCCGATGCGCTTGCCCTTGAGCTCGCGGCCCACAAAGGCCTTCTTGGCCTTCTCAGCATCGACCTGGATCTCGGGGTCGTCGGCGTTGTCGCGCACCCAGTTCATCGACTGCACGACGCCGCGGCTCGAAAGCACCAGCATGCCCAGGACGAGCTCCTTGACGGCGTTGCTGTTGGCGCCGGGGGAGTTAAAGACGACGACGCCCTTCTTGGCGTACTCCTCGACGGGGATGTTGTTGACGCCGGCGCCGCAGCGGGCGATGGCGCGGATGCCCTCGGGCAGCTCGTAGCCGTGCAGGTCGGTCGAGCGCATCAGGATCGCGTCGGCCTCCTCGGCGGTGCCCACAAACTCGTAGCCTTCGCCAAACTCGACTTTGCCGTCTTTGGTGATGTCGTCGATGGTCTTAATCTTGCGCATGAAAAACTCCTTAGCTGGTTTGTTTAAAACAAGTGGTTTGAAGTGGCTGATCGGCCCGCGTGCTGCGGGCTAGTTAGATCGCTGGCTCAAACCGTGCTGCGCTTCGAAGTCCTTCATGTACGTGGCCAGTGCCTGCACGTCCTCCATGGTTACGGCGTTGTAGACGCTGGCGCGCATGCCGCCGACGAGGCGATGGCCCTTGACATTTTGAATCTGGTGCTCTGCCGCGCCTGCGACAAAGGCCGCGTCGAGCTCGGCGTCGCCGGTGCGGAAGGTGACGTTGGCGATAGAGCGGCTGTCGGCCTGCGTGGTGCCATGGAACAGCTCACTTTGCTCGAGCAGGTCATAGAGCAGATTGGCCTTGGCCCAGTTGCGCTCGGCCATGGCGGCAAGTCCACCGGTCTCCTCGACCCAGCGGAATACCTTGCCGCACACGTAGATGCCAAAGGTGTTGGGCGTGTTGAGCATGGAGCCCTTGGCGGCCTGGGTCTTAAGGTCCAGGTACTGCGGCGTCTGCGCAAAAGCGGGGCCATCTGCGATGAGGTCGTCGCGCACGATGACCACGGTGACGCCCGCGGCGCCGGCGTTCTTCTGCGCGCCGGCGTAAATGAGCCCGTAGCGCTCAACGTCGAGCGGCTGCGACAAAAAGCAGCTCGAGACATCGGCGACCAGCGGCACGTCGCCGCAATCGGGCAGCTCGTGGTACATGGTGCCAAAGATGGTGTTGTTCTGGCAGATGTAGACGTAGTCGAGCTCGTCGCCCGCGGTCTCGGCGGCAATGCGCGCGTTGATGTCGGCCATGGTGGGTATGCGGTCGAAATTGGTGTCCTCGGAGCTCGCGAGTAGCACGGCCTCGCCGTACTTGGCGGCCTCTTTGTACGCCTTGTTGGCAAAGTTGCCGGTCACGATGTAGCCGGCGCGGCCGCGGCGCATGAGGTTCATGGGGATGCCCGCAAACTGCAGCGTGGCGCCGCCCTGCAAAAACAGGACACGGTAGTTGTCGGGGATGCTCGGCAGGCGGCGCAGGGTTGCCTCGGCGTCGTCGATGATCTGCTGGTACATGCTAGATCGATGGCTCATCTCGAGCACGGACATGCCGCAGCCGCGGTAGTCCATCATCTCGTCGGCGATCTCGGCGAGTACGCTTGTAGGCAGCGCGGCCGGGCCAGCTGAGAAGTTGTGCACACGTGCCATCTTCTAGTTCCCCCTCGTAGTCGTTTGAACGTTCGGGATACTTTAGCACAGTGGAGCGCCAGGCGCGACCGCATCACGGTAAAACTCGACTGCGCCGCTATGATTTACAGGGTTGTTACATGGGGGGAGGGTTTATCTGGAGGCTCGCATCCGATCTGCCTCTGCCTTTGCCTGTTTCCAAGGGCGCACGCGGCCGTTGGTGAGGTCATCGTAACCATGAGCGATGGTACGTTGAATGTGATCTTCGCGTTCCTGAATGGTAGTTAGCGCGCGCGTCTGATCAGAAATAGGCTTTACGACAGGCATATGAAACTCCTTACATAGAATCATATGTATAACTCTATGTTGAGCGTAGCGGAGGGTGGCGTTGGGCGTGTGCGTGCCTGCATTCGTAAGCGCGGTTGTCTGGCAAGTGTGATTTGGGGCGACCTCGTTAAAGTTTCTAAGCTGCGAAAATGACCGTTAACCGGATTAAATTTTGTTGCTCAACATTTGACACTCTGGGCGTGGTAACTTTTTTACCAACAGGTATGATTATTGTCATGTGCGCCGCGCCTGCCTGCCGGGTTGCGGCGCACTTGTGACAGCCTTTGACACCCTTGGAGCGTGTACTGTGGATATAACCACAAAAAGCGTTCGGGGGGGGGGTGCTCACCCGCGAGCAATTCCTCCCGCATGAGATGCGCATCGTCGCTGCCCTTCGTATGCAGGGCGCAAGCGACGAGCAGGTCATTGTACGCGTAAAGAGCGAGAACCTCTTTCAATATCCCACGGAGCGCATGGTCGCCAATCGCGCAACCGTGTGCCTTCGCCGCCTTGACGCCATGGTGCCCACGGACGCCGTATGCGCCGCGCGCGGCATCGACCCCAAAACCGCCGTCGAGGCTGCGTCATCCCTAACCAGGCTCATGGCATCCGGCACTCCCACGCAGGCGGACCAGGCCATCTTCTACAGCATGATCTGCCGCTACGATATCGTGCGCGAGCTCGTGCTCGTCGAGGTAGGGGAGCGCCTACAAAACTTCGATTATGCCTTTACGGCGGTTGACCTCAACGCCTTTATGACACGCTTTACCACGGAGTATCCGGACGCGGCCCGCTGGACTGAGGCCACGGTCAAGCGCATTAAGGGCTCGCTCCGCCAGACGCTCCGCCATGCTGGCCTTATCGGCGAGGGCCTGGGCCCGGAGTCCGAGCGCCTGTCACCACTCTTCCTCGATTCCGATGTCGAGCGAGCCTTGGTTCAGCTGGGCGAGCAGTCGCTTATCGCGGCCCTTACCGGCAGGGCGGTGATGTAGCGTGGCTCCCGTCAAAAGCGCCGTCGACCCTGTTATCACCCCGGCGACCGATCTCACCACCAATATCGGCATCCATTCCCGCAAGAGCGTCGTGGCGGCGCATGCCCGCTCCGAGTACGCCCGTCAGGAATTTGAGCGCCGCGCGCAGCTTCTGCGCGAGTGCCTGTGCAGCGAGGACTTTTTGGACAACAAGGGCATAGGTAATGAGATCGGCTTCCACACCTTTTGCTATGACCCCGCGCTGGAGTTTGAAGCGCGTGCATTATTTGGCGCCCTTTCACGCGATGCCGAGGCCGACAAGCTTCCGTGCACGCTCAAGGTCGTGAACCTCTACGACGCCGTGCTGGCAATTCTCGAAAAGCGCCGTGTCCTTAAGGCCATCCCACGCCAAGAGGAGCGCCGCGGTACCCAGCGCGTGCTCGAGGACGTGGCCAAGTTCGCCTCGCCCGAGAAAGTCGCCGCGTACATCCTTGAGCAGACCGAGCCGCACGCGCCTGGAGACGTCGTTCTCCTCACCGGCGCGGGCGAGGTCTTCCCATTCTTTCGCATGCACACGCTTCTCCACTGCATGCTTGCGGATTTTGATGAGGTGCCTGTGGTTGCCACCTATCCGGGCAGTTTCAACGGCTCTTCTTTCCAGCTCTTTAACCGCCTGCCAGCCGATAACTACTACCGCGCCATCGATATCTCGTAAGCAGGGCTCCCCGCAGGCAAGTCCCTGCCGCCGGCAACAACCCTTTGCCATACGTTCCCAAACCCAAAGGAGCACCCATGGACAACACGATCATTCGCGACCTCTTTGCAAAAGACATCAACCGCTCCATCAACGGCGTGGTCAAGGTCCAGGATTCAAAAGATGGGTCCATCCGCCAGGAGCTTGACGAGTACGTGGTGACGCGCGAGCTGCAAGGGCACCTTGCCACGTTCTTCAAGGCCTACGGCGATGCCATCGATGTGCGCACCGACAAGATCGGCGTGTGGATCAGTGGCTTCTTCGGTTCCGGTAAATCGCACTTCCTCAAGATGCTGAGCTACCTGCTCGAGAATCGCCAGATCGGTGGCAAGAGCGCCATCCGCTACTTTGACGGTAAAATCGTCGACCCCATGGTCGCGGCTGCCATGGAGCGCGCGTGCTCGGTGCCCACGCAGGCCATCCTCTTTAACATCGATAGCAAGGCGGGCCAGTGGAAGCAGGGTGATACGGCTCCCACGGCGCTGCTTCGCGGCTTTGAGCGCATGTTCTACGAGGCGCGCGGCTTCTACGGCGAGGACCTCAAGCTTGCAAAGCTCGAGGACTACATCGATTCCCTGGGCAAGACCCAGGAGTTCCGCGAGGCCTTTGAGCGCGTCAACGGCGAGTCCTGGCTCCAGACCCGCGATACCTACAGCTACTTTGAGGACGACGTCGTCGAGGTGCTGCAGAGCGTGCTCGGCATGAGCGAAAAGGCCGCATGGAACTGGCTCGAGGGTTCTGAGGACGAGGTTTTGGCCCCTGATGTCTTTGCCAAAAAGGTCAAGGACTACGTAGACGCTCAGGCAGCGGCCCACGGCGGCAACTTCCGTTTGCTCTTTATGGTCGACGAGGTGGGTCAGTTTATTACAAACGACAAGGACCCAAGCCTTATGCTGAGCCTTCAGACCATCGTCGAGGAGCTGGGTGCCGCCTGCGGTGGCCGCGTGTGGGTGATGGTTACGAGCCAGGAGGCCATCGACAACCTGAGCCTGCCCGTGGGCAACGACTTTTCAAAGATCCAGGGCCGCTTCAATACCCGCCTTTCGCTCTCCAGCTCCAGCGTGGACGAGGTCATCCAGCGCCGTGTGCTCGAGAAGACCGCGCCGGCGGCCGATATGCTTGCACAGGTCTACGAGCAAGACGCCGCCGTGCTTAAAAACAACTTTACCTTTGAGGGTGGCTCGCGCTCCGACCTTGCCGGCTACGCCAACTCCAAGGATTTTGTGGCCAGCTACCCGTTTGTGGGCTACCAGTTTAAGCTCCTGCCCGACGTGATGACCGAGGTGCGCAAGCACGGTGTCAAGGCCAAGCACATGTCAACGGGCGAGCGCTCCATGCTGAGCGCGTTCCAGGAGAGCGCTCAGGCCATCCAGTATGACCAGACCGGTGCACTCGTGCCGTTCTGGTGCTTCTTCGACACTATCTCCAAAGACCTTGAGCACGGCATCAACCAGGTGGTCGACCGCGCGGTCCGTGCGGCCGAGGACGCAAAGGGCCTTGAACCCTACGACGTTCAGGTGCTCAAGCTCCTGTACCTGATTCGTTACATCGGCTACGTTAAGGCCACGGTCGAGAACATCTCCATCTTCATGATCGACGGCCTCGACGTGGACATGCGCGCCCTCAAGGACCGCGTCAAGGAGTCCCTTGCCCGCCTGGAGCGCGAGAACTACGTGGCACGCCAGGGCGATGCCTATAGCTTCCTCACCGACGAGGAGCAGGAGATAGCGCAGGAGATCGCACGCACTCCGGTCGATAACGCGCAGGTGATCGAGTCTATCAAAAAGCGCCTGTTCGACAGCATCTACACCGCGCGTAAACTCAACCGCGGGGCCAACGACTTTCCGTTTGACCGCTATGTGGACGGCTCAATCCACGGTGCCAGCATGGGCGGCATGGAGCTTTGCGTGGCGACTATGGCGAGCGATCTGGGCCGTGCGGACGATACCGAGCTGGCCTTGGCTTCTTCGGGCAAAGCCATCGTGGCTTTGAGCGACGAAGCGGATTATTGGGAGACGCTCGTCAACGCCGCCAAGATCCGCAAGTACGCCAAGACGCGAAATCTCCAGGAGCTTCAGCCGAGTACGCGCCAGATCGTCGAGTCCAAGATGCGCGAGGCGGCCTATAACGAGAAGGAGGCCGATACCCTTTTGAGCGAGGCCGTGCTCCATGCACGTTGCGCGGTCAACGGCCGCATGGTTGAGGTCCGCGCGGCCAAACCCGCCCAGGTCTTTGAGCAAGTGCTGGCGCAGCTGTGCGATGTGGTCTTTGAAAAGGCCGACTATATCGGCGCGCCGGTCACGAGCGATTCCGATATCCGCTCCACTCTGGCGGGCAACGTTCAAGCGGGGCTCGCTGACATGGGCGCGGGTAACACGCGTGCGCTCAAAGAGGTCGAGGACTACCTCAAAGTTCAGCACCAGCGCCACCTGGATACCGCTATGGGCGATATCCAGCGCCAGTACCAGCAAAGGCCCTTTGGCTGGCGCGAGGTCGACATCGCAAATGTGGTGGCGCAGCTTGTGGTGGAGCAGCGCGCACAGGTGCTGTTTGGCGGTCAGACGGTTCAAGCTAACGACAGCCGCATGGTGGCACTCCTTCGCAAGGATGCCGATAAGGCCCAGGTGCGCTTGCGCATGCGCATAAGCGACCGGTTACTGCGCGCCACGGGCGAGCTCATGCGTGACCTGTTTGATCTCAAGACCGTGCCCTCCAACGAGGATAAGCTCGTGGCCGAGCTCAAGGAGCGCCTTGAGGACTTGCGCGAGGCGTGTCTCGCCATAGCACGCGACTACTACACGGGCATCAAGCCGGCCTACCCGTATCCCGGCGAGAACGAGTGCGAGAAGATGCGCTCGGAGGTCGCCGACGTCCTTAAGGATCAGAGTGAGTCCGAGGCGTTTTTGACTACGTTTACCAAGCATGAGGACCGCTTGCTCAATGCCAAGGAAGACTTTGACAAGGTGGTTGAGTTCTTCGAGTCCAACCAACGAACAGCGTTTGACCACGCCAAGGATTTCTTGAGCCGCACCGAGGGTATCGAGTATGCCTCCGATGACATTCCTAGCGCGGTTGAGAACGTGGCAAAGGTTCGCGAGATCCTCAAAGATCCCAAGCCCTACGGCCGCATTAAAGATCTGCAGCCGCTTATGAATCCCGTCGAGGACGACATGAAAAAGCTGCTGGGTATCCGTCGCAATGAGTTTTTGTGCCGCATCGAGAATGATCTGCAAGACCTGCAGGCGCAGGCTGAGAGTCAAAAGGGCTTTGTCAATCAAGCCAAGGATGCCATAGCGGATGCCGGCGCCAAATACGAGTCGTTCAAAAACCGTGCCCACAGTGCTCAAAGCCTCAACGAGCTGAGCGTTGCTGCGACTAACTGGGGCGACTGGCTCAGCGCGGCAGCCAACGAGATGTACGACGCCGTGGATGAGGCCCGCATGCGTATGGACAACGAGCGTCGCAGCATCGAGGTCACGAGTACGGGTGAGGTGGTCAAGAAGATCTCCAACAAGGGTGCCGCATCGTCTGCGCCCGTGCCCGCGTCCAAGCCCCAGCGCAAGATCAAGACCGTGCGCCGCGCCGATCTGGCCAAGCCGAGTCGTCTCTTGTCCGCAGAGGACGTGGAGCGCTACGTGGACGACCTGCGCTCTCGCCTTATGCAGGAGCTCGCTGCAAACGACGAGATCCGTATCAACTAACCCGCGGAGCCACCGGTACCAAAGCGCGCACCGGTGGCTTATGGCGTTTAGAAAGGCTCATCAACCATGAACGATTCTGCTCTTAAGAGCTTCTGCACCTGGGCCCGTACAGAGCTCATCAAAGGCGTGGAGGCACAGATGGTGCGCTACGGCATCACCGAACCTGCACCCGCGCCCGTTGGGTCCGAGACCGTCAACGGCCTGCCCCTAAGTCCGGCTGAGATTGAGCAACGCGACGAACTGCTGCGCATGCAGGCGGAGATGGGTCACGAAGCGCTGCGCGACCGTGCGGCCTACACCTGGTTCAACCGCATCGTGGCCATTCGCTTCATGGATGCACGCGGATGGCTTCCCAGCCGTATGCGCATGCTAAGTCGTGCGGACGGCAGCCATGGCAGCGAGGCCGTGGAGAACGCACTGGACGTGGAAATAACGACGGCCGATACCGATCGCATAGCCGAGCTCAAGATGGCGGGCTTGGATGAACCGTTGTGGCGCTACCTGTTTGTTGCTCAGTGCGAGGAGCTTGCCGATTGCCTGGCGGGCGTCTTTGAACGCGTGGGCGGAGCCATGGAGCTGCTGTTGCCCCAGGGCCTCATGATGGCTGACAGTGTGGTGGGCAAACTCAATGCCGTCCTCGCTGACGAGGACTGGCGCGAGGGCGTGACCGTTCTGGGCTGGATGTATCAGTACTACAATGCCGACGTTAAAGACGAGTTCTTCAAGTCCAAGCGCAAGGCAGCGGCGGCGGACATCGCGCCCGCCACGCAGCTCTTCACCCCCGAGTGGATCGTGCGCTATATGGTCGAGAACTCGCTCGGCCGTCTGTGGATGCTCAACAATCCGGGGAGTTCGCTACGCGAGCGCATGGAGTATTACATCGAGCCCGATGCTGAGCACGAGGACTTCATCCGCATTTCGAGTCCCGAGGAGATAACCCTCTGCGACCCCGCATGCGGCTCGGGCCATATCTTGGTCTATGCGTTTGAGCTGCTCTTCCATATGTACGAGGAGCGCGGCTATCGTGAGCGCGAGATTCCCGAGCTCATTCTTACTAAAAACCTTGCAGGTATGGAAATCGATTCCCGCGCGGCACAGATCGCGGAGCTGGCGCTTGCCATGTGCGCCCGCGAGCACGACCGTCGCTTCTTTAGGCGTGGCGTTCGCGCCGACGTTACCGTGCTCTCGAGCATCCCGCTAGGGGAGGACGAGCTGCCGGGTAACAAGAAGCTCGCCGAGGAGCTGAGTCATTTGGGCGAGATCGGTTCGCTGCTCAATCCCTCAGAGGACGAGATCGACGAGCTCAAGGCTGCCGCCGCGAGTTGTTCCGATGACCTTTTTGCCGCTACGGCCAAAACTAAGCTCGAAAGCGCTGCCGCCATCTGCGAGAAGCTGTCCCGTCGTTTTACCTGCACCGTTGCGAATCCTCCGTATATGGGCAGCAGCAGCTTTAACCCCTTCATGAGCAAGTGGGTCAAGAAGAACTACCCCGACGTGAAGAGCGACCTCTTCTCCAGCTTTGTCGTTCGCATGTTCAGTCTCGCCAAGGACCACGGCGAGTGCGGAGTCATGTCGCCTTTCGTCTGGATGTTCATCGGAAGCTATGAGAAGCTCCGCAACGAGATTATCGACAACAGAACGCTTACCTCCCTCATTCAACTTGAGTACTCGGGCTTCGCTGGCGCGACTGTGCCCATCTGCACCTACACGTTTCACAACTCACTCATCAAAGGCTACAAGGGAGGCTACGTGCGCCTTTCTGACTTCGTTGGCGCCGCTGTCCAGGCTCCCAAGGCCCTCGAGGCAATCCAAAACCCCGACTGCGGCTGGTTCTACCGCCGCAACGCCGAGACCTTCAGGCAGATCCCCGGCACCCCCATAGCCTACTGGGCCAGTGATGCCCTTGTTGAATCGTTCACAAAAGGAAGGAGGCTCGATGCTGTTGCTACTCCGCGACAGGGCTTGGCGACGAGCGATAATGGCCGCTTTTTGAGGAAATGGTGGGAAGTAGCGCCTTCCAACACATCGCGAGATTGTAGCGGCAGGCCTGAGGCAAAGCAGAGTGGCTCCCGTTGGTTCCCGATTATTCGGGGCGGCTCCTATCGAAAGTGGTGGGGTGACTACGACGAGGTGGTTAACTGGTTTGATGACGGTCGGGAGATGAAGGAAGCAATTCTGTCCAAGTATACTTATCTCTCTACACCTGATTTTGTGATCAAGAACCAGAACGACTATTTCAAGCCCGCAGTTTCCTGGTCTAAAATTTCTTCCAGCCTCGCCTCCTTTAGGTTTGCGCCTCGAGGGATGCTTTTTGAGGTAGCTGGAGCATGTCTTTTTGCGGAGCCGAACGAGCTCCGATACATCCAGGCTTTCTGCAACTGTTCCATTGCCGAAATTGATTTGGCGTTTATGTCGCCGACTCTAAACTTTGAGGTAGGCCAAATCGGTCAGTTGCCAATCATCCAAGATGAGGCTGCCGAGCCGACTGTCTGTTCACTCGTTGAAGAATCTCGCTCAATTTCAAAGGCGGACTACGATTCGTTTGAAACCTCTTGGGATTTTAAACGTAATCCTCTTGTCTAGGTGATCGCCATGGCTGAAAAGAAGAGGCGCAAGCCTGTCGATAAGACAAAAATTGAATATGTCGAACCTAAGCCAAGCTGGATAAAGGCTGTTAAGGTTAATGACCATAACGATGTCATGGGTTCTATTATTCAGTTTTTTCTGGTTGAATCTCCTTGTAAAGGTGTGAGTAGCAGAGGGATATCGCTTCTCGATTATGGATGGGCCGATAGTGTTCCTCCTAAATCCGGGTACCTTCACCGAAGATTATTGGAAGTGGCCAATCTCTGCGATGGGTCGACGCTATTTACGGCCACACGAAAAGAAGAGATGAAAAATAGGTTTGTTGATGCTGATATGCCTGGCAATTTTGCTTCAACTTGTACCTCAAATCGCGTTGTGGCGCTCATCAACAGCAATTTTGTGCTTGATTTATTTCGGATTATTAGAAATTCGTTGGCACATTGTCGCTTTCAATTGGTCGAAAAGAACGGTGTGGATTTCATTGCTTTTGAAAACGGTATGCCAGGAAAAGATCTCATTGGAGCGGATTCATTTGAGGTGAGTTCTCGTTTATTTCTTAAATGCAGCACTCTCATTGATTGGATTGCTGTGGTTAAGTCCGAGGCTATATATGAGGCGGAAGAAATTGCCCGCAAGAAAGAGACCTCAGAACGGGAGTGGGAAAACAAGCGTCAATTGGTTTTGTCTCGAATCTCGAGTGGGTCCTACTCAAATAAAGATGATCTCGGGAAGGACTGTGAGCTATCTAAGCGTAATTTAGATAAATTGCTTGGCGAGCTGAAGGCCCAAGGGCTTATTGCTTATTCACGTTCTAATCGAAAATGGGAACTTACTGGTGACGCAAATCCGTGAGTAAGAGATGCTTCATCTTTGATTGCAAAGAACGGCGTGTCGAATGAGCTTCTAACGTTTTTTATTGCAAAGAGACTCGCTGTCTCTCGAAAGTGACCTTTTAAATGAAATTAGTCGGCGTTTTTAAATGAGAGGGCGGTCAAATATGGCCACTTTACTTCAAGAAAAATACGAGGCTCGCAAGGCCGAGGTCAACGCTCGCTTTGAGCAGCTTCGCGCCAACGAGGAGGAGCTCAACCGGATCTTTGCCAAGATCTACAACATGGAGGGCGAGGTGCCCATCGAGGTCGAGGACAAGTACGTCTCGGTGGCGCGCATCTTCGATACGGCAGAAGAGATTCCGGAGAGCTACAAGGGCAACAAGTACGTGCGCACCAAGCGCGACGAGATTACCTCGCTCATAAGCTATGCCGTGGGCTGCATGTTTGGCCGCTATTCGCTCGATGTCGATGGCCTGGTGCTGGCAGACCAAGGCGCCACTGTTACCGACTATCTGGCCAAGATGCCCGACCCCGCGCATGTGACCTTTATGCCCGATGCCGATAACGTGCTGCCCATCACCGACGACGAGTACTTTGACGACGACATCGTGCGCTACTTTATCGACTTTGTGCGCACGGTGTATGGCGAGGAGACCCTCGAGCAGAACCTCGCGTTTATTGCCGAGGCCCTTGGCGGCAGGGGAGCCTCGCGCGAGGTGATTCGCGGCTACTTTTTGAAGGACTTCTTTAAGGACCACTGCCAGACGTATAAGAAGCGCCCCATCTACTGGCTGTTCGACAGCGGTAAGAAGAACGGTTTCAAGTGTCTTGTTTACATGCATCGCTACCAGCCTGACCTATTGGCTCGCATCCGCACCGACTATGTGCATGAGCAGCAGGAGCGCTACCGTGCCCAGATCGGCTATGCCAACGATGCCCTTGCTGGTGCCGAGCGCGGCGAGCGCGTGCGCTTGGACAAGCGCGTCAAAAAGCTCAACGACCAGCTCAAAGAGACCATTGGCTACGAGGAGAAGCTGCACCACTTGGCAGACCAGATGATTAAGATCGACCTGGATGACGGCGTCAAGGTCAACTACGCCAAGTTTCAGGATGTGCTAGCAAAGATTAAGTAACTGCAGATACGGTAAGGATATTCATGCCCAAGATCGATGTAGAAGAACAGCTCAAGTTGCGGTTTTTGCAACCGTTGCTCGCATGCATGCCCCGCCGTGTGGTGGTTTGGCACGATGCGGACGGCGAGTTTGCTCCTGAGTTTGAACGTTTGGCCGCCGAGGGCTTCGACGGTGCGGGGGCTGATGACAGCGTTATGCCCGCTCACGGTGACTTTGAGCGCCCAGTGCGGTTTGTTGAAGCCTGCGAGGGCCGCATGTTTGCCGTCAAGAAGCTCGTCAACCGCGATGACCTTGTGAGCGATATCTTGCTGTATCGCCGTTGCCCGCGCGGCAGGCTTGAGGGTGATTGGCTTGCCGATGTTGAGCTGTATGCCGATCAGTTCCAGGCTGACTATCTTTCGCTTTTGGCCGATCAGCTAGGCATCGAGAATATCGACGCCGTGCGCGAGAGCCTGCGCGAGCACAAGACGTTCTTTGATGCCAAGACCCGCTGCGCTAAGTTTGCCGCGTGTGTTCCGCATGCCTCGAGCGCATCCGATATCGAACTCGGCATCCTTACGGTGATTTTTGGCGGTAAAGAGCTTGGTGACGCGCGCCCCGCGTTTGTGCTGCGTGGCTGTATGACCATGCTGCTGCACGAGGGTCCCGAGGCGCTGGCCGAGTTGGTGGACAAGTACTGCGTGCATGATGTACTCTCTGCCTTCATCGTGCGTTGCTATGGGTTTGATGGGCCGCTTTACGAGCGTGACTCATTGCTTATGCTTGCATCCCATGTGCTCCTTACGGCGGCATCCACCGCGCTTCCCGAGGGAGCGCTCAAGGGGCTTGAGAGCCATGTGGCTCCCGCCTACGGGCCCTATTGCCTTGAGGCGGTGCGTACGTGGGACCAGACCGCCGATACCCAGGCATCGAGCGAGGACCTATTTGAGATTTGCCGTTTGGTTGAGGACGCCCGCGGACTCTTTGCACGGTTCGAGACCTTGCCGATCGATGTGCTGACCTCGCTTGATGTGTTTCCGTGCGTCAATGAGGCTGTGCTCTCGCAGCTGTTCTGCTCGTTTGCGCAAGGTGCAGACCGTGTTGAGGATGCGCGTGCCTTTGTGGCGCGTCGCTGCGACCTAAGCTGGTACCGTCGTGTCGAGAGCTACTTTGACCTGCTTGTCGCTGTGGCCGATATGTGCGCGTTTAGGCAGACGCACGCGGGCGGGTTCCATCTGGCGCAGTCCCAGCAGGTGTGGGATGCCTATTCGTCCGATTGGTATGCCATGGACGCTGCCTATCGCCATATGTGCACCGCGTATCTGCGGGCACGCTCCGTCGAGTGCGATGCGCTCGAGGAACCTGCCCGCGCCGTGGCGGACTGGGCGGAGAATCTCTACAGCAACTGGTTCTTGGCGGATGCCAATGCCTGCTGGGCGGCTGCTGCGCAAGGGGAGTGGGCCGATTGCGGCTACATCGATGGTCCCGCACGGCAGGATGAGTTTTACTGGCATGTGCTGCCCGCCTTTGTGGGTTCTGCCAAAACAACGGTCGTTATCGTGAGCGATGCGCTGCGCTATGAGGTTGCCCGCGACGTTGCGGCGCTGCTCGAGCGCGAACGCGGCGGCAACGTCAAGGTTTCTAGCATGCAGGCGGTCTTTCCCTCCATTACCGAGGTGGGCATGCCTGCGCTGCTGCCGCACCAGGTGCTTGAGCTTGCAGAGGATGGCGCGTTTGTGTTGGCTGACGGCATGCCCACTGCGACGACTCCGCAGCGCGAGGCCGTACTTACCCACGTTGAGCCCACGGCCCGCGCTTTGCGCTCGAGCGCATACCTCAACATGGCGGGAACCGAGCGCAAAGCGCTGCTCAAAGACTCCAGGCTCGTTTATCTCTACCACAACAAGATCGACGCCACGGGCGAGAAGGCAGCTACGCAGGATGACGTTTTCGATGCCTGCGCGGACACCGTGGAGGAACTTGCCGCGTTGGCGCGCCGCGTGTGCACCGACGCCCCGGGCGCGCGTGTTGTTATAACGGCGGATCACGGCTTCATCTACACGTGTCGTGAGCTCAACGAGTGCCAGATGCTCGGCAAGCCAGACCTACCCTTCCTTGACGCTCCTGTCATGCACGGCAAGCGTCATCTGGTGGTGCCCAACGAGGCCGTGGCCAAGCTTTCGGAAGAGGCATGCGAGGTGTTTGTTAATGTTGGCATGGGACGTTTAGGTGCCGGTTTTGAGGGGTTTGCCCCGCGCGAGAACGTGCACTTCAAGCGTCCCGGCGGCACTAACAACTACGTCCACGGCGGCATGAGCCTGCAGGAGCTTTGCGTGCCCGTTATCGGATTTTGGCGTGCGCGCTCGGGTTCCAAGGACTTTGTCGATACGCGCGTGGCGACGCTGCGCGTGCTAAGCGAGGGACGCCGAGTGACCAACTCGCTCTTCTCGGTCAACTTGATCCAGGAAGAACCCGCCCAAGGCAAGGTCTTGCCGTGCGAGTATGAGCTGGTGTTTACCGACGCAAGCGGCAACGAGGTGAGCGATACGGTCAAGGCGCATGCCAACAAGACTTCCGTTAATTCGCAAGAGCGCGTAGTGCATGCCAAGTTTGCGCTGCGTGCGGCGGATGGATTCTCGGCAAAGGGTCCGTACTATCTGGTCTGCCGCGAGCGCGAGACGGGCAAGATCGTTTGGCGCGAGACGTACACCATCGCTGTTTCGTTTGCCCCTGTTGCTGACTTTGGTTTTTAGGAGTGTGCCCTATGTTTGATAACCATGACGACGATCTGTGGGAAGTTCCCTCGATTGATGCGGATGTGCCGGTACGGGCTGCGGTGTCTGCAGAGGAGGCCGTGACTGCCATGTCCGCTCTGGAGCCGGTGGAGACTACTGCGCCTGTTGAGGTTGCGGTGCCCGTCGAGGACGAATCCTCGACCGATGGCTATGCCCAAGCCGTGGCTGAGGCTCCCGAGGACGACGGTTACGACATGGATGGACTGGACGGCAAGCTGCTCGAGCACTTTGGCGGCAAGATCGTGCGCAAGGACCTCACGGCCCTTATGAAGCGTGGCGCCAACGTGCCCACTTTTGTGCTGGAGTACCTGTTGGGCATGTACTGCTCAACTGACGACGAGGATGCTGTGGCAGAGGGTCTGGAGCGCATCCGCAAGATCCTCACCGATAACTACGTGCGTCCCGACGAGTCCGAGCGCATTAAGTCCAAGATCCGCGAGCTGGGTCGTTTTACCATCATCGACAAGGTGACGGCCAAGCTCGACGAGTACAAAGACATCTATGTGGCGTCGTTTGCCAATCTGACCATCGAGCCTTTTGTGATGCCGGCCGAGTACGTGCGCGGCTATTCCAAGATTCTGCAGGGTGGCATTTGGTGCATTATGAGCATCGAGTATCGTCACCCCTTGGATGAGGAAGACGAGTTTGGCATGGAGGTCTTTGGCGACGATGCTCCGCGCCGCTCCAAGGCCAAGCGCAAAAAGCGCGGGCCCGAGGACTCTCCGTTTAGCGTGGCGTCGCTCACGCCCATCCAGATGCCCAACCTGGACCTGGATGCCATGGTCGAAGAGCGCCAGTATTTCTCGCGCGACGAGTGGCTCAACATGCTGCTGCGCTCCGCTGGCTACGAACCCAGCGAGCTTTCCGAGAAAGAGCGCATGCACTTTATCGAGCGTATGGTGCCGCTCATCGAGCGCAACTACAACCTGTGCGAGCTGGGTCCCCGCGGTACCGGTAAGAGCCACATCTACAAAGAGGTCTCGCCCTACGCCATTTTGCTTTCGGGCGGCCAGACCACCACGGCCAACCTGTTCGGCCGTATGAACTCCATGCGCGCCGACCGCGTGGGCTTGGTAGGTCACTGGGACTGCGTGACGTTCGACGAGGTCGCCGGCATGCGCTTTAAGGACACCAACGCTGTACAGATCATGAAGGACTACATGGCGAGCGGCAGCTATGCGCGCGGCCGCGACCAGATCAACGCCGATGCCTCCATGGTCTTTGAGGGCAACATCAACGACACCGTGCAAAACGTCCTTAAGACCACACACCTGTTTGATCCGTTCCCGCCGGAGTTTAACAACGATTCGGCCTTCTTCGACCGTATCCACTATTACCTGCCGGGCTGGGAGATTCCCAAGATGCGCTCGAGCCTGCTGACCGGGCATTATGGCCTGATCACCGACTGCCTGTCGGAGTTTTGCAAGGAGATGCGCCGCAAGGACTTTACGCACCATATCGACCGGTATTTCCGCTTTAACAGCGACTTTAACAAGCGCGACGAGATCGCCGTGCGCAAGACCTTTAGCGGCCTTGCCAAGCTGCTGTTCCCCGATGAGGCCATGGACAAGGACGACGTGCGCTGGCTGTTGGACTATGCCATCGAGGGCCGTCGCCGCGTAAAGGAGCAGCTCAAGATTATGGCGGGCGTCGAGTTTATCGACGTTAACCTGGGCTATATGGATGCCGACAACCCGCAGGACGTTCACGTGGTGCGCGTGCCCGAGCAGTCCGAGGACACGCTGATTCCCGATGGGCCGCTGCTGTCCGGCCACGTGTTTGGCGTGGGCAGATCACAGGGCGGCGAGGTTGCCGTGTACAAGTTGGAGAACAAGGCCGTTGCCGGCGAGTGCAAGTTTAAGCACGAGGGCGTGGCCTTTAACAAGCCGGTGCGCGATACGCTGGAAGCCGCGTTCGACAACTTTGTGAACCTGGCGAACCGCGTGGCGCCGGGCATGCACATTGGCTCCAAGGATTACCTGCTGTTCTATAACGACCTGCAGAGCAAGGGCTTGTCCGAGGAAGTTTCGCTCGCCGAGTTTGTGGGCCTCTGCTCCGCGGCGTGCAACCGCCCGGTGATGCCCGCGCTGGCGATTCCGGGCATCTTGCGCATGTCGGGCTCTATGGACGAGATCCGCGGGCTCGAGGACATTATGCGCGTGGCCAAAAACGCCGGTGCCAAACGTGTGATTTTGCCGCTGAGTGCCATCGCGGGCCTACAGAGTGTTTCGTCCGAGATTATCTCGGGGTTGAGCCCGGTGTTCTACATGGATGGCGACCCGGTCGACGCCGCGAAAAAGGCTCTGGATCTGTAGGGGTACGGGCGAGCGGGCTTGCGTGCGCGTAGACCCGCGGGCGTGTTGGCGTGTTCGAGTAGGGAGGCCCTGCCATGGCGGACGAACGTTCGGTTGGTGAGTTGCTCGACGAGCTGTTTGGCTTTGAATCGGTAGCCAAGCGCCAGACGGCGCTTGAGCAGTACGATCGCGGGGAGTTGGTGCGCAAGGCGCGCTCCCGCGAGCTGCTGGGCGTGCTTAGGGGCGTCGAGGCCGCCGAGCACGCTGCGCGCGAGTCTGCCGTGCGGGCTGTTGATACGTACGTGCGCCGTGTTGAGGGTGCGGCCCTTGCGCGCGCTCGCAAACAGGCGGGCATTGTTGGTCCGCTGCGGATGGAGTGTCGCTATGCTGCCTTTTTGCGCATGGAGGACAAGGCCGAGCTGCTGGCCCGTTTGGAGCAGACGCTTGCGTTTATCGAGGTAAAGCTGCGCGCCAATACGGCGGACAGGGTTCGTGCGGCGTACGATGCTGCGGGGGCTATGGTGCTGCTGGACGTGGCGCGTCTGAGTGACGTGCGCATTGTGGATGCCGTGCCCCTAGATGCCGATCTGCTGTGCACGCAGCTAGGGCAGTTGCGTTGTGCCGCCGACGCAACGGACCTTGCGGGTATGATCACGGCGACGTTTGAGTCCGAGCTGAGTGCGACAGGGTCGCAGGACGCTGACGGGCTTACGGGCGATTTGGCTGGCGATGTGGCTGGTGACGTGGCGTTGGAGCGTGAACTTACGAACGTGCGCGGCGCTGCGCAGCGAGCGCGCTTGGCGGCGCAGGCGTATCGGGCCCAGCGCGCTGCCCGCGTTGCGGGGAGCACGGTTGAGCTTTCGGGGCTGCCGGAGCCTGCTTGCGTTGCGTGCGAGACGGCGTGCGATGCCGGTTTGCTTTCCGAGCTGTTCGTTCAGGTTAAGAAGGCGTTTGAGACCTACCGTCGCGTTGTTGCCGACGGCGGGTTGTTCTGTGCGTTTGGCACGGGCTCCCCGCACGGCATTTGTTGTGGCACCAGCTATTTGGACTATGATTCTCGGCTTGATGAGGACGTGCTGGTGGGCGAGTACGATGGTGCAACCAGGCATACTGTTCGGCGTGAGGTTCCGATTCCCGAGCTTGTGGATGAGGCTTCGGCCGAGGGAGGCGACTCGCTCGAGGTTGCCGTGGTACGCATGCGTGAGTTTAACGGACGCCGTTATGATGGAGTGCTGGATGAGGATCCCGCGCGTCATGTGAATGCGTTTTGGTATGGACTCAAAAAGCTCAGCCAGTATTGCGAGGCCGCCGTGCGTGTGGACGAGCGTGCTTGGGACTGCTTTATCGATAAGGTTCGATCGCGTCGAAAATGTTGGTGTAAGGGTGACGCCCTAGCGCCCGTTTAACGAA
>UQKW01000014.1 GCA_900541885.1 uncultured Collinsella sp. | reverse complement strand
CTTCGTTAAACGGGCGCTAGGGCGTCACCCTTACACCAACATTTTCGACGCGATCGCCGACGTGTACGATGCTCTGACGAGCGTGCGTGTGTACAAGGACGCTATTCCGCACAAGGAGGCGATCCAGATGATCTTGGACGGTAAGTGCGGTGAGTTTAACCCGCTGTTGCTCGACTGTCTGCTCGAGGTGCAAGACCGTATTGCCGAGACGTTGGCACGCCCCGCCGACGTTGTCGCGTTTCCCACGATTTAGTTTGACCTAAGGAGTTTTAATCCATGATTTCCATGCGTGAGGCGTATGAGAAGATCGGCGCTAATTATGATGACGCGTGCGCTCGGCTGATGGGCGAGGAAATGCTTGCCCGCTTTGCCCTCAAGTTTTTGGATGACGAGAGCATGGACAAGCTGGAGGCCGCCATGGCGGCAGGAGACGCCGAAGGTGCGTTTATGGCAGCGCACACACTCAAGGGCGTGAGCCAGAACCTGGGATTCGATAATCTGTACGAGCCGGCGGTCGTGGTGACCGAAGCACTGCGCGGCGCCGATGCCGTTGACGGCGCTCGCGAGGGAATGCATGCGTTGCAGCAGCAATATGCGGCAACGATGTCGGCTCTGCGCGAGGCGGCTGAATAAGAGCTTGCGAGCCTTGGGCTGCTTGCCGGCCACATATAGGTGAAAGGGCGCCCCGCCGGACCATGTGGCCGGCGGGGCGCCCTTATCTGTTTTGTGGTTCGCGTGCTAGCGGGCCTGCTTGACCTTGGCTGCCGCCTCGACAAACGACTTCCAGAGGTTAAAGTCGGTTTCGAGCGTCTGCCAGGTGTACTCGGGATGCCATTGCACGCCCAGGCAGAAGGGTTGGCCTTCGACTTCGATGCACTCGGGCACGCCATCGGTTGCCTTGGCGACCAAGCGCGTGCTTTTACCCAGACGATCGATGCAGCAGTGGTGTGCGGAGTTGGTCTGGATAAGCCTGTGCCCGCCAAGCGCGCGCTCCAGCAACGAGCCCGGCACGACCTCGACGGGATGCACGGGGTCGTTGAGCACGTGGGTATGGCGCCACTGCGTGCGGCCCTCGCGCGCGCCCAGGCTCGGCACGTCCATGCACAGGGTGCCGCCAGTGGCGACATTGAGCAACTGCGTGCCGCGGCAGGTGGTAAAGAGCGGCTTTTTGGCGCGGAGCACCTCGCCGACCAGCTTAAACTCAAAGCTATCGCGGATCTCGCAGCAGAGGGTGGGGTCGTAGGGGCGCTCGTCGCCCCAGCGCTTGGGGTTGACGTCCGGGCCGCCGGGAATAGCGATGCCGTCGGCGATATCGACGTAATGACGGATAACCTCAATGTCCTCGGTGATGGACATCTGCAGCGGCAGTCCGCCGGCGGCAAGAATGGCATCGACAAAGACACTTGCGATTTCCTCGTTGGGGGAGAGCGTCTCGCTCAAAAACGGCTTTGCTTCTTCCCAACGCGGTGCGACGAGGATGAGTGGGCGGTCGGCGGGGTCGACGTCGACATACGGGGTGTAGGACGATGAGGTGCGGGTTCCGATCATGGTTGCGGCTTTCGAATCCGGGTGGACATGGCACAGGGGTGACGCGGGGCAAACGTTACTGATGAATTTGCCCGCGTGGCAATTGGGTTAGTGACCCTTGATGGAGTTGAGGAAGTCCTGGGCGCGCTTGGTTTGGGGGCGGTCGAAGAACTCGTCAGGCGTGCCGGTTTCCACGATCTGGCCGTCGGCCATAAACACGACGCGGTCGGCCACGCGGCGGGCGAAGTTCATCTCGTGCGTGATGACGATCATCGTCATGCCCTGCTGGGCCAGACGGACCATGACCTCGAGCACCTCGTTGATCATTTCGGGATCGAGGGCGCTCGTGGGCTCGTCGAAGAGCATGGCCTTGGGCTGCATGGCAAGCGAGCGAGCGATGGCTACGCGCTGCTGCTGGCCGCCTGAGAGCTGTGCGGGTACCTTATCGGCCTGTTCGGCCACGCCCACGCGGCTCAGCAGGTCCATGGCGCGCTCACGAGCCTCCTCCTTGGACACGCCCAGCACATCGACCGGCCCCAGCATGACGTTCTGCAGCACCGTCATATGTGCAAACAGGTTGAACTGTTGAAATACCATGCCCAGCTCGGCGCGCATGCGGGCAAGGTCTTTGCCTTCCTGCGGAAGCGGCTGACCTTCGATGAGGATCTCGCCCGAGTCGATGGTCTCCAAGCGGTTGATGGTGCGGCACATGGTCGACTTGCCCGAGCCCGAGGGCCCGATCACGACGACGACCTCGCCGCGGTCGACCGAGAGATTGATGTCGTTGAGGACATGTAGATCGCCATAGTGCTTATCGACGTGTCTGAGCTCGATCAGCGGCTGATTGCCGGTTGAAGAGGTGCTCTGTGCCATGGTGCTCGGCTCCTTATGATTCGAAATGGTAAAGCGTTAGCGGATGATGGTCGCACCGGTCTTGTGCGAAACGTAGACAGCGGCCTTGTTGATCGCGACGTTGATGAGGATGTAGATGACCGCGATAACCAGGTAGACCGACACGAGGGCGTCGTAGTTGGTAATGAGCACGCGGGCATTTTGCATGAGGTCGGGGTAGCTCACCACGTAGGCGACGGTGGTGTCTTTGACTACGACCACAAGCTGCGAAATCAACGACGGAATGATAAACCGAATCGCCTGGGGCAACACGATTTTAAAGGTGATTTTAGCCTTGGAGAGACCGAGCGCCTGGGCGGCCTCGACCTGGCCACGCGGCACGGCGTAGACGCCGGCTCGGAAAATCTCGGCCAACACACCGGCTGCAGCGAGCGCGACAGGGAGCGTGAGCATCCAAAACGACGGCAGCGCAATCCTGTACTGAGGCAGCACCAAAAAGAAGAAGTAGATGAACAGAAGGCTCGGTACGCCGCGGAAGAAATCGGTGAGCACGCGGCAGGCCAGCTGCAGCGGCTTAATATCGCTCGTGCGGCCGAGCATAAGGGCTAAGCCCAGCACCAGCGCGATGGCGCCAGCGGTGAGTGCGACTTTAACGGTGCCCTCAAAGCCGGCAAGCAGGAACTTCCAGGTGGTGAGGTGCGTAAAGAAATACCAGTAGTGGACCGAAAGCTGGTCGGTCACATAAAAGCGCTGCAGTACCAGGACGGCGAGCGCGGCGACGGCGACGAGTGAGATAGCGGTGCCGATGCGAATCTTGGCGCGCATCTTGGGGCCGGGAGCCTCGTAGAGCGCATCGCGCATGGTGAGCGCGGAGGTGGAGTGCTTGCTCATCGGAGGATCCTCACCTTCTTATCGATATAGTTGCCAATGTGGCTTACCACAAAGGCCGTGCCCAGGTAGCCGAGCGCCGAGATAAAGAACGCGGCGACGCCGCCGAGCGAGCGCGTGTTGATGTAGCTCACCACGCCGGTGAGCTCCTGCGGTTTAAGCGGCACCTGACTGCCGAGCGCGGTGGTGAGCATGACGGCGATAAAGAGGTTGGTCATGGGTAATACGCTCGAGCGCAGCGCCTGCGGAATCACGATTTTGGCGAGGATACGGCTGAAGCCCATGCCCAGCGAGCGGGCGGCTTCCACCTGGCCGACGCCGACGGTGTTGATGCCGCTCATAAAGTTCTCGGAGCCAAAGGCCGAGCCCAAAAGGACCGTGGCGACGATAACGCAGGTGCGGTAGGGCAGAACGACCTTGAGCGGCGGCAGTGCGTAGACGACGATGATGAGCAGCGCGATGCCGGGGATGTTACGGAAGACCTGGACATACAGGTCGCCAAAGACGCGCAGTGGCTTGAGCGGTGACACGCGCATCACGGTGACGGCGACGGCCAGCACCATGGCGATGGCAAACGACTCAAGCGTCATGCCCCAGGTCGCTAGCAGCGCGTCGATATAGTTCTGGCCATAGAGCGACCAGAGTTCGGAGAGACTCATGCGGACCTCCCGCCGATAAGGAAAGGGGCTCCCGTGTGTACGGAAGCCCCGACAACTCAGTGAGGAAACAGTTTACCGCAATAAAGCGCATCATGCGTTTCCGTATGGTTTCGTTGCGGCCGTTACCAGGCTCGCTGCCTAGGCGCCGATCTCGGGCAGCTCGGGAACATTGGTGTCGCCCGTACGGTCGCCGATGCAGATCTGCCACAGCTTGGTCCAGGTGCCGTCGTCCTCGATCTTCTTAAGGAAGTCGTTGACAAAGGCGACGCCGTCGGAATCGAGCGGCAGGCCGATGCCGTAGGGTTCCTTGCTGCCGAAGGGCTTGCCGGCGATCTTGTACTTACCAGGCTCGCGGACCAGGGCGCTCTGCTGCATGTTGTTATCGATGACGTAGGCGTCAACGCGGCCCTGCTGGAGTGCCTGGCGGGCCTCCTCGTCGGTCTTGAACTCCTGCTGGCTGGCCTTGGGAGCGAGCTCCTCCAGGATGGCGGGGCCGTTGGAGCCGGACTGGACGGCGACGTTCTTGTCGGCCAGGTCGTCGACGCTCTTGATGTCGTCGTTATCGGCGAGCACCAGGATGGCCTGCTGCGTGTAGTAATAGGGACCGGCAAAGGAGACAAGCTTCTTGCGCTCGTCAGTGATGGTGTAGGTGGCAAAGACGGCGTCGACCTGGCCGTTCTGCAAGACGGACTCGCGCGTGTCCGAGGTCACCTGGGTGATCTCGACCTTGTTCTCGCCCAGAATGTAGTTGGACAGGAGCTGTGCGATACCGGCGTCGAAGCCGCGGGTCTGACCGTCTTTCTCGTTGAGGAGGGAGAAGAGCGTGGAAGTCTGAACGCCACCGATCTTAAAGACGCCGGCGTCCTTGACGGCCGTGGCCCAGGTGCTGGCGGCGATGGCGTCGTCATCGGCCTTGGGGCCGTTGTCGACGAGCTTGTCGAATGCCTTGGCATCGAGCGTGGTGGAAGCCTCGGTATCCTCGGAGCTCTTGGAGGAGCCGGCGGCGGAACCCTTGTCGGCCTCGGCGCTGGTGTCGGAGCAGCCGGCAAGACCAAGGCCGGCGACGGTTGCGAAGGTGGCGGCAACGAAGCCGCGGCGGTCGAGAACGACCTGCTGGGAGAGGTTCTTGCTCATGGTAGAACACCTTTCTCAATAAAATCCCTAGCGGTTGAGTAGAGTTATACCCTATCGCGCTCAAATGGGTCAACACGAAATAACTCAGAAACATACTTACCTTATGGGTTATTGAACCAACCAAAAAGGGACAGGCACCTTTGTGGTGGTTCTTGCAGATGTGGTGGCATGTCTCGCTGCTTTGTCTCAATCTGTAACAGGTAGACGAGGAAATGGGTTCTTACTGTTACAGATTGAGATTTTCTCTTCAGGGGAATTCGAATGTCTCAATCTGTAACATCTGGACGGCCAAAAGGTCTCTATCTGTTACAGATTGAGACAAAGGTCTGGGACTAAGACATCTTATCTAGATCTGTAACAGTTAGACGGGAATTCGGGCCCTAGATGTTACAGATTGAGATAATCGCGTCGCGAAAATAAAAACCTCCGCAGGGATGCTTCCCTTGCGGAGGTTTTCTTACTCGTTGAGTAGTCTCACGGCTTCGGCGGCCATGTTCTCGACCGTCATGCCGTTCTGAGCGAGCAGCTCGTTGGGGTCGTAGCGGTCGGGGAAACCCTTGGCGATGCCGAAGGTGCGCGTGCGCAACGGCGTGCAGGCCAGGTAGCACGCGACACGCTCGCCCCAGCCGCCGTCCAAGATGCCGTCCTCGAGGGTGACGACAACGCGATGCTCGGCGGCAAGGCTGTCGAGGAACTCGCGGTCGAGCTCGGTTGCAAAGCGCGGGTTGACGAGCGTGGCCTCGATGCCGTACTCGGCAGCCAAGCGGTTTGCCACGCGTTCGCCCAGCTCAAAGAAATCGCCGAGCGCGAGCACGGCAACGTCGTGACCCTGGCGCACCACGTTGTAGCGAACGGCGCTGTAGTCGGTGTCTTCAGCGGGCGCCAGATCGGGACGGTTCACCAGGCCAATACCAGGTACACGAATCGCCACGGGATGCTCGCGGTGGTCGAGCGACCAGCTCAGCATGGACAGGTATTCCTCCATGCAGACCGGCGCCAAGTAGTGCATGTTAGGAAGTCCGCCCAGCATGGAAATATCAAAGAACGAAAGGTGTGTCTCAGATGTGGTGCCAAAGATCGACGCGCCAAACACCAAGATGGTTGCGGGGGCATCGTTGAGGCACAGGTCGTGCCACAGCTCGTCGTAGGCGCGCTGCAAAAACGTGCCGTACACACCAAAGACTGGCTTGGCGTCCGAGCGCGCAAGCGCGGTGGCAAAGGTCACGGCGTGCTCCTCGGCAATGCCCACATCGACGAATTGTTTGCCGGCGGCAGCGCGAAGCTCGGGTGTAAAGCCCATGATGTAGGGCGTGGCGGCCGTGATGCCCACGACCTGCGGGTCGCGCTCGATGGCGGCGCTGAGCGCCTCGCCCGTAATGTCGGCATAGGTGCGCGGCGCAGGCTCGCTCGGATGGCCCGGGCAGAGCTTGCGTCCAGTCGCCATGTCAAACGGACCCACGTGGTGCCAGCGTTCCGGGTCGCTCTGGGCTGGCTCAAAGCCCTTGCCCTTGGCGGTGGAGACGTGTAGCACGATGGGATGATCGATATTGCGCAGATCCTGCAGCGCGTCGACTAGGGCCAACACATCGTTACCGGCGTCCAGATAGCGGTAGTCGAGCCCCATCGCGCGGAAAACGTTGCGCTCGCAGGTGCCGTTGCTGGCGCGCAGCTCGGCCAGATTGCGATAGAGGCCACCGTGGTTCTCGGCGATGGACTGGTCGTTATCGTTGACGATGATGATCAGGTTGCTATCGAGTTCGGCGGCATTGTTAAAGCCTTCAAACGCCAGGCCGCCCGAAAGCGAGCCGTCGCCAATGATGGTGATGACGTTGTACGCATCGCCCGCCAGGTCACGAGCGTGCGCCAGGCCGCAGCCCAGGCTCACCGACGTGGAGGTGTGACCCATGGCGAACAGGTCGTGCTCGGACTCGTTGGGATTGGCAAAGCCAGAAGCCTCACCATAACGCTCCGGATCGATATAGGTATACGCGCGCCCAGTCAGCGCCTTGTGGGCGTAGGTCTGGTGCGAAACGTCAAAGACAATCTTGTCGATGGGGGAGTTAAACACGCGATGAAGCGCAACCGTAAGCTCAACGACGCCCAAGTTGGGGGCAACGTGCCCGCCGACGGCGGCGGAGCTTTCGAGGATTGCCTGACGGATCTCGCCGCAGAGCAGCGGGAGCTCGGCGCGGTCGAGAGCCTTGACGTCCTCGGGCGTTGTCGTTTGCGTAAGCAGCATCGTTGTGGGTTACTCCATGCGAATCGAGCACCGGCGCTCCCTCGGCCGGCACAATTGCACAAAACAGTCTCGCACATTTTGGCGTTTGATATGTGACGGCGGCGCGGTAATTCGCCAACTGGCGGGGCAAAACGTTTTGTCCGATGCCATACTGATGTGTTCCATGATGTTTTTATCGATTGTGCGCAGGCCGTGGCTTGTCGCCGTGAGTCGCTGGAAGGAGGCAGCATGTCTGATGTCGTTCGTGCCGAGAAAATCGCGTGCGAAGTGGACCATGCTGCCCGTCAACTGGCACAGGCGGGCCGTTTGGACCTGACGCGCGAGTTTATCCAGCATGGCGATGTGACGGTGTATACGCATGTGACCTCGGTGGCGCGGGCAAGTCTGTCCTTTGCCGAGCGCTTGGGCCGCGTCGGTGTCTCGGTTGACCGCGCCTCGTTGCTGCGCGGGGCCCTGCTGCACGATTACTTTCTCTATGACTGGCACGATCCCGACCCAAGCCATCGGCTGCATGGCTTTCGCCATCCGTTTTTTGCCCTGGCACGTGCGGAGGAAGATTTTGAGCTGACGTCGCGCGAGCGGAATATCATCGTGCGGCATATGTTTCCGCTGGTGCCAGTGCCGCCGACGTGTCGTGAGGCTTGGATTGTATGCCTGGCAGATAAATGGTGCGCGCTGCGCGAGACGGTCGCCGGCCGTCTACCGCGCAAAGGCGGCGCGAACGATTCGAACGAGGGCTCGAACGAAAAGAGGAGAGGGTAGACGGTGGAAACCGCGATTGATATGGCGTTCGGCGGCGCGACGCTTGCCGCCTGTCCGCTCTCGGCGCTGGTGCTCTCGTTTGCCTTCTACGGTTTTTGCGGTTGGGCATGGGAGTCGACAGTATGCGCCATGCTCAACCACGGACGCTTTGCCAACAGTGGCTTTTTACTGGGACCGTGTTGCCCTATCTATGGTGTGGGCGGCATAGCCTGCTGGCTTTTGTTGCGCGGGATTCCGGATGCCCCGAGCCAGTTTGTCGCCGCGGCGCTTGTATGCAGCGTGATTGAGTACAGCGTAGGCGTGCTGCTGGAAAAAACAACAGGCGCTCGCTTTTGGGACTATTCGCACCTGCCGTTTAACCTGCACGGACGCATCTGTCTGTACTGGGCATGCGCGTTTGGCTTGGGTGCGCTGTGCATTTGTCGCTTGGTTGAGCCAGCGCTGCTGGGGTTGCTTGGGCATCTGCCGGTGCTGATCGTGCGACTGGCGGCCTTTGCCGTTGCCGTTGCGATGGCCGTGGATGCGTTGTGCTCGCTGGCGAGCTGGCGACGTCTGTCCGACCAGCTCGAGCGCGTGCGCGCCGACCTTGCCGACCGCATCAACGAATCGCTCGCCGATGCCTCGGACTCCATGCTTGAGCGCATTCCCGACTCGGCGATCGATTCGGTGGCGCAGACGCATATCCGCAGCCGTGCCGTCAACGCGTGGCTGGCAGAGCTGGGCGATGCGGCGCTCGATGCCCTGCGTGAGAAGGCTTCGGTGCCGACGTTTATCTCGGACGGCGCTCGCGGTCTGGCGCTTGCCGCCCGCCGCGTTGCCGATGCCGCACCGAACATGCCACGTCCGTCGCTCACTCGTCGCCGTGCCGGCAAACGCGCGAGCCGTCCGGTGCCGAGTGTGTCGCTCAGCCGTCGTGACCTGCGCTTTTTCAACGCCTTCCCGCGCTTGCGCATCAACCGCTACGAAGGCGTCATCCGAGCCACCAATCTCCGCGACCGCGCCCGCGACCTGTTTCGCCGCTAGCCGGGGCGGGGCCAAGCGCGTCCTTCTCGCCCGCACGTTTCCCGTTCGTTTCGCGTCCGTTGCCGCGCCGTTTCCAAGATTGCGGCACCGTTTCCATTCGACAACGCAGCGTTTAACAGCGCCGTATCTGGTCTACACCAGTTGCCCCTCGGCCGCATTATGGGCGCCGACAACGTTCATGCGACCAAGGGGGAGCGAATGTACGATACGGGATCGACAACGTTTATGCTCATCTGCACCATGCTCGTGTTTTTAATGACACCGGGTCTGGCGTTTTTCTATGGCGGCCTGTCCAGGCGCAAAAATGTCATCAACACCATGCTTATGTGCTTTGGCGCCATTGGCCTGGTTGGTGTGCTGTGGATTGTTGCCGGCTGGTCGCTGGCCTACGGTGGCGACGGTTCTAGCCCGTTTATTGGCGGCTTTGACCAGCTGCTGTGCCTGCCGGTGCTCAACCAGGTGCTGCAGGCGGCCGAGGGCAATGCTGCGGATGGTGCCGTCTACCCTCAGATCATCAACATCGCCTTCCAGATGGCGTTTGCCATGATCACCGCCGCTATCGTTACGGGCAGTCTGGCAGGCCGCGTTAAGTTTGGTGCCATGACGGCCTTCCTGGGCATTTGGCTGCTCGTGGTCTATGCGCCGCTCGCCCACATGGTTTGGGGCGGCGATGGTTCCTTTATCGGCGACATCATCGGCGCGCTCGACTTTGCCGGCGGCGACGTGGTACACATTTCGTCCGGTCTCACGGGCCTGATTCTCTGCTTAATGCTCGGCCGTCGTCGCGGCTTTGGCATGGTGAGCTACCGTCCGCATAACGTGCCGTTTGTGGCGCTGGGCGCCGGTCTACTTTGGTTTGGTTGGTTTGGCTTTAACGGCGGCAGCGAGTTTAAGGCCGACGCCGTGGCGGCGCTCGCCATCCTCAATACCGTGACGGCCAGCGCGGCGGGCATGGTCTCGTGGCTTGCCGTCGAGCGCGTGCATACCGGTCGCCCCACGCTGGTGGGTGCTAGCACCGGTTTGGTTGCGGGCCTTGTGGTGGTTACGCCGGGTGCGGGCTTTGTCGAGCCGTGGGCGGCGCTGGTCATGGGCCTGATCGTATCGCCCGTCTGCTATCTGGCCATCAGCCATCTTAAGACCAAGTTCGGCTACGACGATGCGCTCGACGCGTTCGGTTGCCACGGTATCGGCGGCATCTTGGGCGGTGTGCTCACGGGCCTGTTCTGCGTGCCGGAGCTCTCGTGGACCGGTAAGGGCGGCCTGTTCTACACGGGCGACGTGTCGCTGCTTGTCTCGCAGGTTCTGGGCATTGTGGTGACGGTCGTTATCGTGCTGGTGCTCGACTTGGTGATCGCCGCGGTGGTCAAGGCGCTGTTCCACGGTAGCCTGCGCGTGGACGAGGCCGACGAGGCGCTGGGCCTGGATGCGAGTCAGCACGGCGAGAGCGCGTATCCTTCTTTCTCCGGACTCGATTAGCAGCTTCCCCAAGCACCGCACCTTGCCGTTCAATCGTCGCTCACGTACTTAAGTACGCTTCGCTCCTCTTTCACGGCAATCTGCGGCACTTGGGAAACCCGCGTCTCATGTAAAGGGATACGTTGATTATTGAGAGGAATTCATTATGAAAAAGATCACGGCTATCGTGCGCCAGGAAAAGCTTGAGGTTCTTAAAGACGCGCTGTTTGCTGCTGATGTTCGCGGCATGACTATCAACCAGGTGCAGGGCTGCGGTGCGCAGCATGGCTGGAAGGAGTACGTGCGCGGCAACGAGCTGCTCGTCAACACGATCCCCAAGGTGCAGTTCACCCTTATCTCTGCCGATGAACATGTCGACGGCATTGTCGACATCATCTGCAACGCCGCACGCACCGGCGCCGTCGGTGACGGCAAAATCTGGGTCGAGCCGGTTGAGGAAGTCATCCGCATTCGCACCGGCGAACACGGCCCCGCTGCGGTGTAGAACCGATTGCTTGCCATCCGCAACGTTAAAATATTGCGATGAGGCATAGGACTTGCGTTGCGGATGGGCGGATTATGGGTCGCAATAAATATCCCGAAGAGACGGTCGCGAAGATTCTCGACGCGGCGCTGGAGCTATTCTGCGCACAGGGTTATGAGGGAACGAGCATCCAGGATATCGTTGACCGTCTCGATGGCATGACCAAGGGCGCTATCTATCATCACTTCAAGAGCAAAGAAGAGATTTTTAACGCCGCATTTGATCGGGCGATGGCTCCCGTTGTTGAGCGCCGCCGCGCGACGCTCGGTGCTGACAATATGACGGGCGCCCAAAAGCTCAAGCGACTTTATGCGCCCGAGTCCGTCGTACCACAAATTGAGCTTTGGGCACGCATGCATCCTGCGGCGGATCCGGTAAAGAGTTCGCGTCTGTTGGCGTTGCAGTATCAGGGCTCGTTTGACGAATCGGCGGATGGCTATTTATTGCCGGTGATCGAGGAGGGCATCGCCGACGGCTCCATTGCGTGCGAATGCCCGCGCGAAGCGGCAGAGGCCGTATCGTTGCTAGCGAATCTTTGGCTGCTGCCTTTGTTCCGTCCGCTCGAGCCCAAGGAGCGAATGGTCGCTCGCGCGCAATGTTTGGCGCAGATGGCGGCCGCGGTGGGGCTCGATTTGGGGGAAGAAGTGCTTCAAACAACGTGTCAAATTTGGGACGTTTGGAGCCGTACCGGGTGGTAATATACATACTAACGGTATGTAAATTGATGTAAGAGGGTGGCTACGGCTGCCCTTTTCGAGCCGTTAAATACATACCAACAGTATGTATAGGAGGCAAAGCCATGGACGGGATGAGAGATTTAGATGCCGCGTCAGCATCAAAGACGGCGCCGCCTATAAGACTCGTCGGTCTTCTCGTTGCGCAGTTGTGCGTGTATTCGACGTTGTCGGCGCTGTGCTTTACGTGCCCGCTTTACTTGCTCGACCGCAGTGGCTCGTCGACGTTATATGGCGCCGTCGCGGCGATAGCGTTTATACCGGGCGTGCTTGCGACTCCGGTTGGCGGAGTATTAGCTGATCGAGAGGGGCATCGGAGCGTTCTGGCAGCTCTCGGTATTGTTTTAATGATTGCAACGATGCTGTTTGTCCCCATGAAGCGCTCGTTGCCTCTTGCGGCCGTTGTGGCGGTGCTGCTGTGCGTCCAATACGCCGTTCAATCTATTCTGAAGCCGATACTTCAAATTGAGACGCTGCGCATAGCCGGCAGGGAAAAGGTCGAGCGGTCAACCGCATTAGTGTCGCAGATGACCATGGTGAGCAATATTCTAGGTCCCGTGGTCGGAACAGCCGTCTACGGATGCTTTGGAATCGATGCCCTTTGCGCGATCGCGGCGGTGGCGTTTGCGATGTCGTCGCTGCTGTTTTGGGCCGCACTCAAACAAAATGTCCCCTCTGAAGTGACGGGGGATAGCTCGGCTCGCATGGCATGCCAAAGCGATTTTCTGTCGGCGATTCGGTACCTGCTTCAAAACACCTCGTTGCTTGCTGTGATTTTGCTTGCGGCTGTTTTGAATCTTGCGTTGGTTGGGTTAACGATTGGTGCACCCGTTATTGTTACAAGGCATCTCGGCATGCAATCTTCCCGCGTTGGGATTATTGAGGCAGCTATGGGGCTGGGCGGCCTTGCAGGCGGTGGCCTAGTCGGTATTTGGCCGAATCGTTTTTCATTTGATGGCATTCACCGGCATGTCGTGATGATTTGTCTTGGGGTCATACCGATTTTCGTCGCGCTGCTGTGTGGCGCTCATATGCTTGTATTAGCCACGCTTGCGGTTGGTTCGGCATGGGTCATGGTGTGGGCAAGTATTGCGTCGGTCGAAATCGTTGCATTCGTTCAGCGAACGGCGCCGACGGAACTCTGCGGAAAGGTGCTTTCGGTCGTATACATGGCGCTTTCCTGCGCAACGCCAATTGGCCAATTGGCATACGGATTCGCGTATGATCGATGGACACCGACGGTTGTATTCGCAGCCATGCTGATGGTGCTGGTATTGACGACGGCGTTGTTTTATCGCTTGAAAAGTCGCTCACAACAAACAATGTGACGTGAGCGGCGCTGCGGTTTAACGGGAGCAATCGCTGCGGTGTGGGGCACCCATACGAGAGCATGCCTCTCCTTCGTCTACAATATCGTGCAGACGAAGGAGAGGCATGCACATGATCAAGATGTTTGCGAGTGACTTAGACGGAACGCTGCTGAATGCCCTACACGAGGCCGACGGAACCATCCGCCGCGCCATTCGCGAGCTGACCGAAGCCGGGCTGCATGTGGTTCCCGCGACCGGACGCTCGACGCTGCCGATCGGCGAGCATGGCTTCACAGGTCTGGCACTCGACGCCTGCTGCTCCAACGGATCCATCGTGCGCGACAGCCATGGTGAGGTGCTCAAGACCTGGACCATCGACCCGCAGGTTACCGAGGAGCTGCTCAAAGCGTTCCCGGACATTTGCTTCGACTGCTCCACGCCCGACGGCATGTTCTCGAGCGGTTCGTTCGAGATGCACCAGGCGGGCTTTAAAAAGGACAGTCCTATCAAGCGCATCGTGATGCGCGGCATGCGTGCACGTGGCGGGTATCACGAGGAACAGTATTTCGACCAGTCGATCGGTGACATCCTGCGTCATGACGTGTGCAAAATCAACTGCCGCGTGACCTCGCCCGAGCTGGAGCGCGACCTTAAGGCATATTTGGCTGAGCGATCGGACCGCGTGGTCAACGCGCCGTTCGATCCGGTGATGTTCGAGATCACGGACGTGGCGTGCAACAAGGGCGAGAGCGTGGCGTGGCTGGCGGGCTACTACGGTATTGCCGAGGACGAGGTCGCGGTCTACGGCGACGGCGGCAACGACATTGCCATGCTCAAACGCTTCCGCCACAGCTACGCGACCAAAAACGGCAGTGACGCGGCCAAGGCCGCCGCGAGCGTGACCATCGGCAGTTGCATGGTCCACGCCGTTCCCAAGCATATGCTCGCCACCATGCGCAAGCAAAACCCCCGCACCGTCATCGAATAATGTGGCAAAGGGATAGTCCCTTTGTCACATGGGAGATGCCGGCTTTTGGCGTATAGGACTGTTACGCTTTCGCCACCAACAAATTTCGAGTTATTCGGCCTGTCGGAGGTCGTTAAATGGCTAAAGATGCCCTCGCAGGAACATTCATACCTCTAACGGTGTTTGATTCGGTGACGTAAGTGCGCAAATGGGCATGTATGCGCTCAAATAAGGACAAAAACTCTCAGATAATCCCGGTGGTGCATTTATGCAGAACCAGCAGCGTGGCCGAATAACTCGAAAAATGTAGGTAGCAGTTCGGCGACAAGCTCGGGTATGGCAAAGGAACTGTTCCTTCGCCATACCCGAGTTCCGATCTTCTGAAATGCGAACAAACATTCGCATATCTAACTGCGCTTTGATAGAATTGATACTGTTGGCGGCAGTTCCATGTGCCGGGCAACGCCCTCCATCTGATGGGAGGTGATGCCCATGACCGATCTGATTGATTTCGTGAGACTTCTGACCGCTTTGGTCTCGTTCTCCACGGCGCTCGTCGGGCTTTCCGAGGCACTCAAGCAACGTTCGAAGCAACGTAAAAGGGGTCGCCGCCGCTAAGGCGTTGACCCCTTAATCCAAGCAACGGCGCTGCCCAGCTTTCCAGAACTTGGGCTGCCGTCGACACTATTCTACCCACGAATGACATTTTGAACAATCGGCAATGCCGCTCCAAAAGCCAGGCACAACTGGCACAACCTAGGCGGTCGCTGAATGCGACAAAGGGACTGCCATTTGTCACATTCCAAATATTGCCTTTACGTGTTGATGCACACGGTGTGCAATAATACTCGCACTGTGCAATAGCGCACAGGCTGAGTAACAAGGAGGACGTTTGTCCCAGCTCGAGAAATGCGATCGCCGGTCCCTTCGCTCGCAGCGCGCCCTTCGCCAGGCGCTTGCCAGCGAACTTGCGGAGAGCGGCGACCTTTCGCGCATTAACGTCGCGTCGCTCACCGAGCGTGCCGGTCTTACGCGCCGCACGTTCTATTCGCACTACCGTGATATCCCCGACTTTATCAATCAAATCGAGGACGGCTTACTGGCCGAGATCCGTGAGCGCATTGAGCTCATCACCGCAGCTCAGCTGCCCGATCTCTATCACAACATCGATGAGCTCGAGCCGGCGCCTGGTTCGGTTGAGTTGCTGCGCTACCTTGCGGCCAACCGCGACTTAATCGGTGCGCTGCTGGGTCCGGGCGGCGACCAGGCCTTCATTAAGCGGATCATCGACACCGCGCGTGAGGCTGTGGTGCCGCGTGCGCAGACGGGTATTTTGGGCCTGGCGCTGGGCACGTTCTTTGACTACTACGTCACCTACGTCGTGAGTGCCGAGGTCGGCATGATTCAGCGCTGGTTTGAGCGTGGGCTCACCGAATCGCCCGAGGCCATGGCGCGTATTATGACGGTTATCGCTTTTGTGCGTCCCGGCGACTTATATGGCCAACCCATCGATATCAACGTGCCGGAATACGGCTTGAAGCTATTGAACCTGCAGCTCGAGGATGCGGCCGACACCGTCGCAACCGTCGAGTCCAACAACTAAGAGGAGAGACAGATGAGCAAACTCGTCGAGGGCATCAAGGACCGCATGGTCGCTGCCGCACGCGAGGCCGCGCCCGCCGTGGTGGACGCCGCGCAGAAGGCCGCGACCGCGGCTGCCGAGAAAGTTGCCGAGGCGGTTGCCGAGGCCAAGAATGCGGCAGGGGAGACGTCCGTCGCTAGCGAGCCCGTCACTGCCGCTGAGCCCGTAGCCGCCGCCCACGCCCCCGAAGGCGCAATTTTCAACCCCGAGAACGCTCGCGGCAACCTGCACCTGGGCATTGACGTGGGCTCCACCACCGTCAAGCTCGCCGTGCTCAACGACGATAACCAGATCGTCTACGCCAAGTACCAGCGTCACCACACCGACGTCCGCGCTTGCGCCCGCGACTTGTTCGAGGGCGCTGCGACCGTGCTGCCGACGGCCCAGATGACCTGCGCCATTACCGGCTCGGGCGGCCTGCTGCTGTCCCAGTGGCTCGACCTGGAGTTTGTCCAGGAGGTCATCGCCAGCAAGCGTGCCGTCGAGACCCTCATCCCGGCCACCGATGTTGCCATCGAGCTGGGCGGCGAGGACGCCAAAATCATCTACTTCGACAACGGCATCGAGCAGCGCATGAACGGCACCTGCGCCGGCGGCACGGGCGCGTTCATCGACCAGATGGCCACTCTGCTGCACACCGACGCTAGCGGCCTTAACGAACTCGCGGCCAACGCCACCACCATCTATCCCATCGCCAGCCGCTGCGGCGTCTTTGCCAAGACCGACGTGCAGCCGCTGCTCAACGAAGGCGCCCGCCCCGAGGACGTGGCGGCCTCCATCTTCCAAGCCGTCGTAACCCAGACTATCTCGGGCCTGGCGTGCGGCCGCCCCATCCGCGGCAACGTCGCCTTCCTGGGCGGCCCGCTGCAGTATCTTTCCGAGCTGCGCCACCGCTTCTACCTCACGCTCAACCTGGACGAGGAGCACCGCATTGTGCCCCAAAACGCCCATCTGTTTGTGGCAAGCGGCGCCGCCATGGCGCACGAGTCCAACAAGCTCAGCACGTTCCCGCAGCTCATCGATGCTATCGATGCTCTGGGTGACACGCAGGGTGCCGAGGTCGAGCGCCTGGATCCGCTCTTTGCCACCGACGAGGACTTCGCCGATTTCAAAACCCGCCACGACCAGGAAGTCGTCCCCAAGGGCAAACTCGAAGGCTACACCGGCCGCGTGTTCATTGGCATTGACGCCGGTTCTACCACCATGAAGGCCGCGCTCGTGGGCGAGGACGGCCAGCTGTTGCACACCTGGTACGGCAATAACAACGGCGACATCCTGGGCACGGCCAAGGTCATCATGGCCGATTTCTACAACCACATCCCCGCCGGCTGCACCATCGGCCACGTGACCACCACGGGCTACGGCGAGGCGCTGCTCATCGAGGCCCTCAAGGCCGATTCCGGCGAGATCGAAACCGTCGCGCACCTGCGCGGCGCCAAGGCGTTCCTGCCGGGTGTCGAGTTCATCCTCGACATCGGCGGTCAGGACATGAAGTGCCTGCGCGTGAAGGACGGCGTGATCGAGCACATCATGCTCAACGAGGCCTGCTCGTCGGGCTGCGGCAGCTTTATCGAGAGTTTCGCCGTGTCTATGAACATGGACGTGCGCGCGTTCGCCGACGTCGCCATCCATGCCAAGGCCCCGGTCGACCTGGGCAGCCGCTGCACGGTCTTTATGAACTCGCGCGTCAAGCAGGCGCAAAAGGAAGGCGCCACGGTGGGCGACATCGCGGCCGGCCTGTCCTATTCCGTCATCAAGAACGCCCTGTTCAAGGTCATTAAGCTGCGCGACCCCAAGGAGATCGGCAGCCAGGTGATCGTCCAGGGCGGCACCTTTATGTCCGATGCCACGCTGCGCGCGTTTGAGCAGCTCACCGGCGTTCATGCCGTGCGTCCCGACATCGCCGGCTGCATGGGCGCCTACGGTGCGGCCTTGCTCGCCCGCGATCGCGCCGGTGCCGATGGCACCTCGACCATCCTTTCGGCTGAGGACATCGCGCACCTTACCGTGACGCAAAAGCATGTCCGCTGCGGTCGCTGCTCCAACAACTGCCAGCTCACCGTCAACGACTTTGGCGGCGGCAGGCGCTTCATTACCGGGAACCGCTGCGAGAAGGGCGCCGGCCACAAAAAGCAGAAGACCGAGGCCCCCAACCTCTTCAAAAAGAAAAACGAGCTGCTGTTTAACCGCGAGGTGCTGAGCCCCGACGAGGCCCCGCGCGGTACCGTCGGCATCCCCCGCGCGCTCAACATGTACGAGAACTACCCCTTCTGGCACGCGTTCTTTACGCGCTTGGGCTTTAGCGTGCAGCTGTCCGACCAGTCGAGCAAGAAGACCTACCAGGCGGGCATCGAGTCCATGCCGTCCGAGAGCGTGTGCTACCCGGCAAAGATGAGCCACGGCCATGTGATGAACCTTATCGACCGCGATGTCGACTTCATTTGGATGCCGTGCGTGCGCTGGGAGCGCAAGGAGGACCCGACGGCTGGCAACTGTTACAACTGTCCCATCGTCATGAGCTATCCCACGGCGCTGGCGCTCAACATCGACGAGATCCGCGAGCAGAACATCGAGTTCCTGTATCCGTTTGTGCCGTATCACGATAAGACCGAGCTCAAGCGCCGTCTGTACCAGGTACTCGCCGTCGACCGCGTGGCCGATGCGCAAGCCGGTCGCGGTCGCGTGCGTGGACCCAAGATCACGCGCTCCGAGGTCGATGCCGCCGTCAACGCTGCCTTTGAGGCCGATGCGCGTTTCCACGAGGACATCCAGACTATGGGCGAGGAGGCTCTTAAGTGGGTCGAGGACCACGGCGGTCACGGCATCGTGCTCGCCGGCCGCCCCTACCATAACGACCCCGAGATCAACCACGCCCTGCCCGAACTTATCTCGAGCTTTGGCTTTGCGGTCTTTACCGAGGACTCGCTCGCGCATCTGGTAAAGCCCGAGCGTCCGATTCGCGTCGTCGACCAGTGGATGTACCACAGCCGCCTGTACGCCGTCGCCCGTTTTGTGACGATGCGCAACGACCTGGACCTGATCCAGCTCAATTCCTTCGGCTGCGGCCTGGACGCTCTGACCACCGATCAGGTGCAGGAGATTCTGGAAGCCAGCGGCAAGATCTACACCGTGCTTAAGATCGACGAGGTGTCTAACCTGGGTGCCGCGCGCATCCGCATCCGCTCGCTCATGGCAGCGCTCAAGGACCAGGAGGCCGAGCGCCTGGCCGATGCCACGGCCGCGGGCGAGGCCTACGAGCAAGGCGATGCCGCGCCGGTGGCGGCCTCCACGGATGCCCCCGCGTTCGCGAGCCGCAAGTACACGTTTGAGGCGCAGCGTGAGAGTGCTTCGACCGCGTGGCCCAAGGTGCCCTTTACCGAGCAGATGCGCGAGGAGGGCTACACCATCCTGTGCCCGCAGATGGCGCCGATTCACTTTGACCTGGTCAAAGAGGTGTTCCGCGGTGCCGGCTACAACTTGGAGCTGCTGCCCTCGACCGACCACGATGCCGTCGAGGCTGGCTTGCGCTACGTGAACAATGACATTTGCTATCCGTCGATCCTGGTGACGGGCCAGATTATGGAGGCCATCGAGAGCGGTCGGTACGACCTGTCCAAGACGGCCGTGGTTATCAGCCAGACCGGCGGCGGCTGCCGTGCCACCAACTACATCGCACTCATCCGCAAGGCCCTGCGCGAGAGCGGCCACCCCGAGATCCCGGTGATCTCGCTTTCGGCCGTGGCGCTCGGTGAGGACAACCCCGGCTTTAAGATTACGCCGGCACTGCTTAAGCAGGCAGTCTACGCAGTGCTCTTTGGTGACGTCATGATGCAGATGCTCTATCGTTGCCGCCCGTACGAGGCCACGCCCGGTGCCGCCAACGCACTCTACGAGGAGTACATGGCGCGCGCCCGCAAGCTGGCGCCTAAGTTCAACAGGCACAACTACACCAAGTTGTGCCGCGAGGCCATCCGCGCGTTCGACACCATGCCGCTTGTGGGCGAGGGTACCAAGCCGCGCGTGGGCGTGGTTGGCGAGATCCTGGTCAAGTTCCATCCCACGGCCAACAACCACGTGGTCGATGTCATTGAGCGCGAGGGCTGCGAGGCCGTGGTACCGGGCCTGCTCGACTTCTTCCTGTACTCCATGAGCAACGCCGAGCTGCAGAAGGACGAGCTGGGTAGCTCTGCTACCACGCGTGCGGGCATGCAGGCGCTCATCAAGCTCGTGGACTGGATGCGTACGCCGGTGGAGGAGATGCTCGAAAAGTCCCGCCGCTTTGAGGCACCCGAGCGCATCGGTACCATGGCTGACAAGGCCCGCACGGTGCTTTCGGTGTGCAACAACATGGGCGAGGGCTGGCTGCTCACGGCCGAGATGCTCGACCTGATTGACCACGGTGCGCCCAACATTATCTGCACGCAGCCCTTCGCGTGCCTGCCCAACCACGTGGTGGGTAAGGCCGTGATCAAGGAGCTGCGCCGCCAGCATCCCGAGAGCAACATCGTCGCGGTGGACTACGACCCCGGTGCGTCCGAGGTCAACCAGCTCAACCGCATTAAGCTCATGATCAGCGTGGCCAAGGAAAACATGCGCGCCGGCAAGGGCTTTAAGCTCGAGAAGGTGGCGCCGCTCGCGATGGACGAGGTCACTGGCCAGATGCGTGCCCACGATGGCTGCGTGAGCTGCGGCTCGGTCGACGAGAGTGCCGTGGCGTCGGTCGCTGAGCGCCTGGGACGCGGCATTAAGAAGTAGTTGGCCTGCTATGTGCTAGATATGAGACAAACGGGTGGTAGCCGTACCGGCTACCACCCGTTTTTGCTGGACATATGTTGCGCAAATCGTTTTGTCGCAGCCTTCTGTGCACTCGAGTTTCGGAAGTGCGGGGAAAAACGCGAACCTCCCGAGCACACCGCCTTTTTAGACTCTCGCGACCTGCGGTTTTGTTGTAAAAAAGCCGGTCTGGTCGGCGAAACCCTATTTTTCCCCGCACTTCCGAAAACAGCGGTTCAGCAGCGCCAAAAAATGCCCTCAAAATCGAGAGTTAATGAACAGGTGTAGCCGTTCGCCGCAAATTACCGTCCGTTTATAGAACCCACCCCCAGCGTGCTGTCCCCTTACGGTTGAATAAATACACATCTATGGAATTACGTAAGAGAGGACTGTTCCTATGAGCTACAAGACCGTTTGCGTTGTCGGCGGCGGCGTGCTGGGAAGCCAGATTGCCTTTCAGGCAGCCTACTGCGGCTTTGATGTAACGATTTGGCTGCGCAGCGAGGACAGCATCGGCCGTACCCAGCCCAAGATCGATCATGTGCGCGAGGAGTACATCGCGGCAATCGAGGGTATGGCGGACGGTACGGGCGAGTGGTGTGCCGGTATCGCCGATAGCGACCAGACCTTCGACAGGGAGGCGGCGCTCGCCGCCGTTGAGCGTGCCTACTCCACACTCAAGCTGGAGCTCGACCTCGCCAAGGCCGTTGCCGACGCCGACTTGGTCATCGAGTCTATGGCCGAGGACACACAGGCAAAGATCGACTTCTACAAGAAGCTCGCCCCGGTTCTGCCGCAAAAGACCGTCATCGTCACCAACTCCTCCACGCTGCTGCCGAGCACCTTTGCCAAGTACACCGGCCGCCCCGAGAAGTACCTGTCGCTGCACTTTGCCAACTCCATCTGGAAGAACAACATGACCGAGGTCATGGCCCAGGACCAGACCGACAAGCGCTACTTCGACGAGCTCGTCGACTTCGCCAACGACATCCGCATGCTGGCGCTTCCCGTCAACAAGGAAAAGAACGGCTACCTGCTCAACTCCATGTTGGTGCCGTGGTTGCTTTCGGGCCTGGACCTGTACGTCTCGGGCGTCAGCGACCCCAAGAGTATCGACCTCGCATGGACGCGCGGCACTGGCGCTCCCAAGGGCCCATTCCGCGTATTCGACACCGTGGGTATCCAGACGGCCTACAACATCGTTATGCAGTATCAGAAGGTCCCGGGCCTGGTGAGCCCGTTGCTCAAAAAGATGATGATGCCCTACAACTTTAAGGCTATGGCGTCCGTCCTCAAGAAGATGCTCGACGAAGGCAAGCTGGGCGAAAGCTCGGGCGAGGGCTTCTTCAAGTACTAAAAAATGACCTCTCGGGGACGGAGGAAAACGGATCATTTTCGTCCGCCAACAGTGAGAAGATGGATCCAGAAATAGAAAGGAGTGGCAATGGGCCGGCTCGGGCTTTGAGGACAAGTTGCTGCAGGCCCAGGGCGATTTTTCGCTCAACGCGGGCCAGCACAGCGTGACGTATCTGCCGAGTTCTGACACGGCAACGACCGGTCGCTATCAGGTGCTGCTATACGACAACAACTTTGGTGCGGCCGAAAGCTATCCCAAGTTCGACTGGGGCCAGCTGGGCTCCGCGGTGGTGACCGACTACAACAAGGGCACGCATTCGTTTGGGCGCATCTTTACAGTGGACGAGACGGCGCGCACCTACGAACTTGAGGACCAGATCGCCGTGCCGTTTTCGGGCTATGTGAGCAGTGCGCAGCGCGTTGGCGATTCAAATAGCATGCTCGTGGCATCGGGCCAGGCCAAGACCTTTACCGAGTACGATCGGTATGGTCTACCCATCGCTACCTTTGAGATGGAAGCCGAAAAGTACATCTATCGCGTGTACAAGTACGATCTGTAGGGCCGCGCTTAGGTTTGACCAATGGAGTATGAAAACACGCCGTTCGCCGATGCCCCCTCCGCGAGTGGCAGCCATATGGTTTGATGTTAGAAACATATAGTTGTCGTCAGCCTGCTGGCGACGTTCCCCCTGATATCGGAGGTTCCAGGTATGTTTCGCGCTCCGTTAAACAACTATCGGTTGGGCTAACATGGGTCGCCGTGCTATTTCGATAACCCTTGCAGTGGTCTGCCTGGCTGTGCTCCTGGGCGCTACAGGGCTGTTTGCTATAAGCCGGGAAACGTCCTATATGCAGGAATGCGCTTCCGAAGGGTTTGCCATTGACGGTTACTATCGGGACGACAAGACGAGTCTGGAAACCCTGGCCTTTCTTGAAGAGGATAACCATCGGTGGCAACTGGTCGACAAAGACGGCAGCTGCGTTGACGGGCAGTTTAAGCGTACGGATGACCCCAACATCCTGATATTAAAGAAGGAAAACGGCGAAGAATTCGGCACGATTCACGTTGCGTATATATCGCGCCGACGCAATCAGGGGCAGATTTACCTAATTAGAAATACTAAGGTGACCCGATTTTATCTGGTGAGCACCGATCCGGCGTTTACAGTGGAATCTGACGATGTCGATGCGGACGTCTGATTCACGGCAATAAAACAGCGAGCGGGGCGCGGGTGAACTGCACCCCGCTGTTTGCTCGTGTCCGTATCGCGTCTGCGTCTCGTCGTAACTTGCGTCCGTGCGCGCATTCATCCCGCGCCGGTATCACTTCACATCGAACTCCACGCGATCGAGTTCGGGCACATTGAGGTCGATGAGCTTGCGAGCGACGTGACGGTCGTGTGCCCCAAGCGCCTCGCCTGTCGTCACATGGGCGACAATCTCGCGCTCGACGATGCCCTCTTCCTCGCCTTCGGTAGCCGAGGTTTCGACGGCGACGGTGTAGTCCTTAAAGCCCGGTAGCACCGCCGCAAGCTCGCGCGTGGTTTCGGTGACGCCGTAGCCGTCCTGCACGCCGGACTGCGCCGAGCCAATAGACCCTGCCGTCATGACGATGCAGGGGATGGCAAAGACTACCGTGCCCACAATGATGCGGCGGCGCACCTTGCGTGATAGCTCGTCGACCTCGGCATCTTCCTCGGCAGTCACAATGCCGTCGCCGTTGAGGTCGCGCTTGAGCGGCACGCGCAATAGAAGCAGCACGGCTTCGGCAGCCAGCGCGATAAAGACCACGTTGATGCCAAATTCATAAAGCGCCGAGAGAAACAATGACCCGCTTGCGATGGCGATGCCATAGCCCGCCGCGCACAGGGGCGGCATGAGTGCGGTCGCCACAGCCACCCCGGCGATGAGCGTGGCGGGTTCCTGGTCGCGCGAGTTGCCCAGGCCGCCCGCAAAGCCGCCCGCGAGCGCGACGGCAAGGTCCCACACGGTCGGTGTCGAATTGTCGATGATGGCGGCCGTGGTGGTGCCAAGGGGCGAGAGCTTAAAGTACAACGTGGACGTGACCAGGCAAAAGACCATCTGCAGCGCGAGGCCGGCGACGGCCTCAAGGGTGATCTCGCGGTCGAGCGTGGCGATGCCGTATGCCATGGCAAGGACCGAGCCCATGAGCGGGCAGATGAGCATGGCGCCTACAATGGCGATATCCGAGTCGATATCGAGGCCGATGCTCGCGATCAACATGGCAATGATCAAGATGCATAAGTGTGAGCCAGTCAGGCGCGCCCCGTTTACAAAGCGCTTGCGAATCACGTGATAGGGCGCGCGTCCCTCGCGAATGTTGAATGCCCGCTTTAGAAAGCGGCTTGCGTTCTCCATGGCCTCGCTGTGGGCGGGGCGGATGCCATGGCGCCGATGATGGCGCTCGCGCAGTCGCTTGAGCTGTTGTTTATCGAGTTCCATGTCCACCTCGTATTGCCGTAGGAACGCGGGTGCGTTCGCAGCATGTACTCTACACCGTGACGGGCGGGGCGGTCATCTTGACATGGAACTTAGGCGAGCAGGCAAAGGAAGACACGCCACATGCGAGTACTGCTGAGGGTTTCGGCAGATACAAAAAAGTGCGGGGCCGGATGGTCTCCGACCCCGCGCTCTGTACGGGTACGTTGTTGTTGGGTTTATCCCAGCAGGCTCAGACCGACGGAGACAAACGCCAGGATAACGCCGACGATGGACTCGCCGCCCAGCAGGCCGCTGGCAACAACCAGGCCCTGCTCCTGGAAGGCGGCATCCTTGGCGGCCTTCTCCTCGTCCGAAAGACCGGCGGCGGCGTCGCGGTGAGCGGCCCACTTGTCGTAGGCGAGCTTAACGCAGGAGCCCAGGAAAGCCGTGAGCGACATATAGAACGGCAGGTACACGCCCAGGCCGATCATCATGGCCGGAATGCCGAGCCAGTACATGACGATGCCGGCGATAAAGCCGCCTGCGAACCACGGCACGCTCGGGATGCCCGAGACCATGGTGGCGACCACGCTTGCCTGCGCGGCAACGAAGCTCTTGTCGGGGCCAAAGGCGTCCGGACCATAGGCAGTGACGAGCGCGACCATGACGGCGGCAGCGACCAGGGCGCCCACGATGCCGCCGATGGCCTGGCCGATCCACTGCGCACGCGGGTTGGTGCCCAGCACGGCGCCGGCCTTAAAGTCGTTCATGACGTCGCCCGCAAGGCCGCACGCCACGGCCACGATGCCGGCGATGAAGAACAGCTTGACCTGCGCGAGCTGCGCGAAGGCAGCCACGATGAGCATGACGATGAGGCCAAAGATCTCCATGGGGTCGATACCCGTCTGGCCGCAGCTCTGCGCGCTCATGATGGTGGTGACAAAGGTGAACAGCGTGACGATGACGGCTGGAACGGGGCCAAGATCGAGTACGATGGCAACGATCACGGCGATGGCGGCAGCGCCCAGGCCGATGATACCGGCGTCGAGCTTAAGGGAGCCCGAGATGAGCGACTGCTCGTCGGTGTCGGTGGAGCTGTCGGCGGCGAGGCCGCGGACGATACCGGCGACCTGCGGCAGGATGTCCTTGAGGACGACGGCGACGCCAAAGCCCATCATGAGGCCCATACCCAGGGACTTAACAATGCCCTGTGCGGTCATAACGTCAAACAGACCGGCAGCGGTGCCGCCGACAATGATGCCAAAGTTGCCCAGCAGCGCGCCGGCAAACCAGAACGCGACGGGGGCGAAGCCCACCAAAAAGCCGATGGACAGCAACATGGGCGAGTTATAGATGGCAAAGGTCACGCCGGGGATATTGAGCGTACACAGCATGCTGGGCACCACGCCCAGAGCGTCGCGCAGCACGCTGTAGATGCCGGCGATGGCCATGGAGCCAAAGAGCTGCTTGCCGGTCTTGCCGCCGGCCTCGGTTGCGCGCAGGGTCTGAGCTGCGGCGTTGCCGGTGGGGAACTCAAGCGCGGCGTCCACGATAAAGTGACGGTGGATGAGTGCCGTGGCCAGCAGGCCTAGGATAGTGCCGGCGAGTGCCACGATAAACATGTCGAGCCAACTGATCTGGTCGGCATAGCCCAGCATCCAGGCGCCCGGGATGGTAAACGCCAGACCGCCAGCGACCATGGCGCCTGCGGACATGATGGTGTGGGTGACGTTGGCCTCGTTGAGGCTGGCGTTGCCCATGAGTTTCAGGAAGAACAGCGAAATGACGGCAGCGAAAATGATCGGCCAGGGGAGGGCGCCCATCTTGAGGGCGGTGTAGGCCGAGCTTGCCGTGATGATTACGCAGCCAAGGACGCCGATGACGACGCCACGCAGCGTGAGTTGCCCGCGCATCGAAGCGCGGTTCGAGGGATTGCTCATATAAAACTCCTTTGCGTATATCCGCTTCCCCCAGGAGCGCCGTTACGGATACGGCGCGGGAAGTCGGGTTACCAAGGGCCGCCGCGTGAGCTCGCGCGCGACCGCGCACCAGTATAGCCGCAAGCAAGTCATTTTGGGATGACTGGTTTAGGTAGGCGATATACTGCTGGGCAGACGAAAGGAGCGCCGGCGATGCTTAATGGGTGCGCATATATATTGACGGTCGACGTGGGCAACACGTTCATTCGCTTTGGCCTGTTTGCAGAGGATTCGGCCGCGGCGCAGGAATGTCCGCTTGCGACGTGCGAGATCACCACGCCGTCGAGCATCACAGCGGACGAGGCGCGCATGCGTCTCGTGCAGGTCATGGCCGCACTGGCGGCCGATGCGGGCATGCCGGGTGCGCTTGTGCCCGCGGCTGCCGTGCTGAGCTGCGTGGTCCCGGCGCTCGAGCGCCCGTGGAAGGTAGCGCTTTCCCGTACCTGTACGGGGCGCGTGCTCACCGTAGGGCCGGGACTTAAGACCGGCATGCCCGTGCACTACGATGACCCGGCCGAGATCGGCCCCGACCGCATCGCCGATGCCGTGGCGGCCCGCGCCGTCTACGGCTCGCCGTGCATCGTGATCGACCTGGGCACGACGACCAATATCGAGGTCATCGACGCGCGCGGCACCTTTGTCGGCGGCGTTATCGCGCCGGGGCTGGCCCTCGGCGCCCGCTCGCTCTCGGCGGCAGCAGCGCGCCTACCCCAGGTTGAGCCCTCGGCGCCGACGCACGTCATCGGCCGCAACACGCGCGAGGCCATGCGCTCGGGTGTGGTTTTGGGCGAGGTGGCGCGCATCGACGGCATGCTCGACATGGTGCTTGCCGAGATGCGTGCGACCAAGGCCGCGGGGGAAGGCAGCGTGCCCATCGTCATTACTGGCGACGATGCCGAGGCGCTTGCGGCGCTGGTCGGCCATAGCCTGACGGTCGACGATGCGCTGACGCTGCGGGGTCTCGCCGAGCTCTACCACATCAATCAAAAGCCCCGCCGCGCGTAGGGCGAGGGGCTGGTGGGATAAGCGCCCCTACCTTCCACCTGCTACAATGGGTCAAACTATTGCGATTTCGGAGGTGTCTGCCATGTCGGACGATCTTCATCAAACTGCGTCGGGCAAGCGCCGCGACGTTATTAGCTGGGATGAGTTCTTTATGAGCGTGGCCATCGCCGCGCAGCGCCGCAGTAAGGACCCCAACACGCAGGTGGGCGCGTGCATCGCCAGCACCAACCACCGCATCCTTTCGGTGGGCTACAACGGTACGCCCTCGGCGCTCAACGACGACTTTTTCCCGTGGGGCACGAGCGATGACCCGCTGCAGGACAAGCATAACTACGTAGTCCATGCCGAGGCCAACGCCGTGCTCAACTATCGCGGCTCGCTCAAAGACCTTGAGGGTTCCACGGTCTACGTCACGCTGTTCCCGTGCCACGACTGCGCCAAGATCCTGGCACAGGTGGGTGTGGGCGAGGTCGTCTACCTGGACAATAAGTATGCCGACACCGATGACGGCCGTATCAGCCGCCGCATTCTCGACTCCTGCGGCATCAGCTACCGCCAGGTCATCGTCGATGTCCAGATTGGTACCGGGGGACAAGCTCAGCAGTAATATGCGTTGTCGCTATCTGGCGACGAACGCAGCTCAAAGAGCCCCGTCCCAAATTGACTACTCGTGAAAGTCGCGTCTGCGCGCATGGACGGCTCGTGAGCGGGTACATGGCTGTAGTAACATAGCTTCTGTCCGCGGGCGTGCCCGCGTTATTGTGAGAAAGGAGCCCCTGTGGCTGTTAACGAAGAGCTGCTTAAGAAGGTTCTTGAAGAGATTCGCCCCAACCTGCAGGCCGACGGCGGCGATATGGAGTATGTGGGCGTCGACGACGAGGGCGTCGTTAAGCTGGAACTGCAGGGCGCTTGCGCCGGCTGTCCCATGAGCTCGCTGACCCTTTCCATGGGTATCGAGCGCATCCTGAAGGAGCACGTGCCCGGCGTTACCCGCGTCGAGCAGGTCAATGCTTCCGGCGAGGCCGAGGACCTGTACGACGAGTACGCGCCGTTCTAAGATGCGAAAGCTGCGGACGGTACGCTCCGCATAGACGTTACGTCCAAATATGCGGCTGCGAGCGCAAGGCCCGCGGCCGCATTTGTATGTAGGGAGCAGGGGATCGATATGCTCAACGACCTCTACCATATGCTTGATCCCGTCGCGATCTCGGCGGGCCCCATCACCATCTACTGGTACGGTCTGGCCTACGTGGTCGGCGCTCTGCTCACGGCGGTCGTTATGTACCGCACGCAACGTCGTTGGGGCTTCGACATTACGATTGATGACCTGACGAGCGTCGTGGTCGGCGCGGTCTTTGGCCTTATTATCGGCGCGCGCCTGTTTTACGTCGTCTTTTACGGTGATGGCTACTATTTGGCCCACCCGCTCGAGATCTTTGCCACCAACGAGGGAGGCATGAGCTTCCACGGTGGCCTGGTGGGCGGCATCTTGGGCGGCATCATCGTGTGCCGCATGTATAAGCTCGACGCCTGGACCATCGCCGACCTTGCTGTGATCGGTGCTCCGCTGGCGCTGTGCCTGGGACGTTGCGCCAATTTCGTCAACGGCGAGCTGTGGGGTAAGCCGACCGATCTGCCCTGGGGCGTGGTCTTTGGCGGCACTGCGGGCGATATGCCGCGCCATCCCTCCCAGCTCTACGAGGCGTTTCTTGAGGGCGTCGTACTCTTCTGTATTTTGCAGGTGCTCAGCCGCAAAAAGCCGCTACTGCCCCAGGGTACGTTTATGGGCGTGTTCGTGATGGGGTACGGCATCGTCCGCTTTCTCGTTGAGTTCGTGCGCGTGCCCGATGCCCAGCTGGGTTATCTGTTGGGCGGCGTCATCACCATGGGCCAGCTGCTGAGTTTGCCGCTCGTGATCGCCGGTCTGGCGCTCATCATCTTCGCCCGACACCGCAATCGCCCCCAGCGCATCTACCTCGACGCCTAACCAAGGCCACCACAAAGGGGACAGGCACCTTTGTGGTGGTCTTGCCGAGTTTGATAGGTTTCTAGAAAGGCTTTCGGACTGTGAAGGATTCCGACCTCTCCACAACGGCTGCGCGCGACGCTGCCCGCATCGTCTGGTTTAAGCGCTACCCCGCCAAGCAGACGCTCATCGCATTTTTGCTCGCGCTGTTGGCGACCACGGCGTTTTCCATCGATCCCGCCCCGGTGTCGAGCAACGCAGTCTTGGCAATTGACCCCAAAGCCTCGGGCATGCTGTACGTGTGCTACGAGGTGCTCCTCTCGTTTGCCGGCCATACCGACGCGGTCATGCTGCTTGCGCTTGCCTGCCTGCTCACGCTGCCGTTTCGCTACGTATTCTTTGGCCGCGGCGACGCCTGGCGTCCCTCGGTGATCCTTCCGTCGCTGTTCTTTGCCGTCTGCATGGTGTTTGGCCGCAGCTACGACCTCACCGATTCGGCCGAGATCGTGCTCGGCGACAAGGCCCGCATTATCTGTGCCTGGATAGGCGGTGCGGGCTGGATGCTCTTGGCGGTCGTTGCCTTCTATCTGGCTTTTGAGTGTCTAGATTGGCTGAGCTCTCGGCGCATTCCGTTTTCCGAAGCGCACTTTGGCCGCGTATGGCGTGTGGCTCACGCCGTGCTCTCGGTCCATCCCTTTGCCGGGCCCTTCCTGGTGCTTATGGTCGCCTGGGCGCCCACGCTCATCGCTTCGCTGCCCGGCCTTTTTATGGGAGATACGGGTGCGCAGATTCGCCAGTGGTTCAACTACCCCAACGGCACGAGTGACTACCTGCGTCTGCTCAATCCCAATGTGCTGCTCAACGGACATCACCCCGTGGTGCATACGGCTATCATCGGTTCGTGCGTCCAGCTGGGGCTTTCACTGTTCAACAGCGCCAACGCAGGTCTTGCCATCTACACCTGCGCTCAGTTCGTCATTACGGCCGCCTGCATGGCCTATTCCATCTCGTCGCTGCGCAAGCTGGGCGTGAGCCTGCCGGTCCGCGGCGTAATCCTGCTGTTCTTTGTGTTTATGCCCATGTTCTCCAACTACGCGGCCTTGCTTACCAAAGACGTGCTGTTTGCCGACGCGTTTTTGGTGCTGTTGGTGCAGACCGTGAAGCTCGTGGCCTGCGGCCTGCCCCGTCGCGATGCCAATGTCGAGCGTGCAGGCGAACAGAGGCCTGTGCTCTTTGCGCGCCACGACTGGCTGCTGCTCGCTCTGGGCGCCATGGGTTCCACGTTTCTGCGCAACGGCGGCCTGATGTTTCCCCTGGCGGCATGCGTAATCGCGGCGGCGTTTTGCGTATGGGACGTGCATGTGGCTCGTCGTGCAGCCAAGCAGACTGGTGCTGCGCCTTCGGGCGCCATCCCGCGTTTTCGCTGGGTTGGCGTTCTCGCGGTGCTCGCGCTCTGCCTTGCCTCTAATATGTACTTCACCAAGGTCTTTATGCCGGCGCACGACATTACGCCCGGTTCCAAGCGCGAAATCCTCTCGATTCCGTTCCAGCAGACGGCTCGTTTCGTCCAAAAGCACGACGGCCTCAACTCGGGCGTCAACCCCACGGTTAAGGAGGACGGCACCATTGTGGAGGCTCCTTGCGACGGCTTGGTGACCGACGAAGAACGTGCCGTGATCGACCGTGTGCTCAAGTACGAGAACCTGGGCCGCCGCTACAACCCCGACAAGTCCGATGCCGTCAAGAACTGCTTTAACGAGTACGCCTCGCAGGAGGACATCAAGGCCTATTTTGAGGTGTGGGCCCAGATGTTCAAAAAGGATCCCGAGTGCTATATCTCGGCGCTCATCAATAACTACTACGGTTATTTTTATCCGAGCGCGCGCGATGCCTGGGTCTACAGCACGGCGCGTAGTGCCGAGATCATGGCGCGTCCCGACAACCTCAAGTACTTCGACTTCCATCCGGTTGACAGCAACGTGGTGCGCTGGTGCGACCACCTGATCAATTTGTACCGTGTGGCGGTGCAGCGTGTTCCCTTTATCTCGCTCACCATGAGCTCGGCCACCTACGTGTGGATCATGATCGCCGTGGTGGTCTACTTGCTGCGTCGTCATTCATGGCGTGCGCTGGCGATCTGGGTGCCGCTGTTGGGCGTGCTCGCTGTGTGCCTGATTGGCCCGTGCAACGGCTCGACTTACATGCGCTACCTGTATCCGGTCATCGCCTGCATGCCCTTCGCCATCGGCGCCACCGTCACCCGCAGCGACTTCTTCTGGTTCTAATTTGGTGCATTGAGGGCCAGGTTTCTTTGCACCAAAGGGGACATCATCACGACGCCTTCATTTTGGGGTTTATCTCGCAGGCCAGTAGGTATATCATAACGACGTTTGTTTATATTGCCCGAGCATCTGCGCTGGGCTTTAGGTCGAAACCGATAGGAGACACGTATGTCCGGACACTCTAAGTGGGCCACAACCAAGCATCGTAAGGGCGCGCAGGACGCCAAGCGTTCCGCCCTCTTCTCCAAGCTCAGCCGCAACATCACCGTTGCTGCCCGTCTCGGCGGTGACCCGCTGCCCGAGAACAACGCCAGCCTCGCCGCTGCCGTTGCCAAGGCCAAGGCTCAGTCCATGCCTAAGGACAAGATCAAGTCCGCTATCGACAAGGCTTTTGGTTCGGGTGCCGATGCCGCCGTCTACGAGAACATCGTGTACGAGGGCTACGGTCCCGCCGGTGTCGCCGTCTACGTCGACTGCCTGACCGACAACCGCAACCGCACCGCTGCCGACGTCCGTTCCGCCTTCTCCCACGCTGGTGGCAACCTGGGCACCTCCGGTTCCGTCGCCTTCCAGTTTGAGCGCAAGGGCCAGATCGTCGTTGCCAAGGAGGTCCTGGACGAGAACGCCAAGAAGGAGACCATGATCGCCAACGGTGCTGCCGGTGACGAGGATGAGTTCATGATGGCCATCGCCGAGGCCGGTGGCGAGGACTACGAGGACGCCGGCGAGGAGTGGATCGTCTGGACTACTGCCAACGAGGTCATGGCTGTCTCCAAGGCGCTCGAGGAGCAGGGCGTCCAGGTCAAGGGCTCCGAGACCACCATGGTCCCGACCACCCCGACCGAGGTCTCCGGCGCCGACGCCAAGAAGGTTCAGCGCCTGATCGACCGTCTTGAGGAGCTCGACGACGTCCAGGATGTCTACAGCACCATGGACATGACCGACGAGGTCATCGCTGCCCTGGAGGAGGAGTAGCGCCCGCACGGATTGAGCCGTGCATATCTGGGCATAATGAAGCGAGCATGCAAGCCTCGTGGAATAGATGAGCCGGATCCGCGTGCGTAGAGCACCGGACCCGGCTCTTTTATAATGATGCGAACCGTTTTGCATTTCGAGAGCCGAGATTTGAAGGGAGCGCCACGTGCGCGTACTCAAACGAGCCCTAGCGATCGTGTATCTTGCCGCCGCCATCGTGGCGCTGGGTACGCTTGTCTGCCAGTTTTGGGGGCCGTATACGTATCGCTTTATGCTGCTGATGCGCGACCCCATGCCGCGCATTGTCGTGACGGCATGCGGCGGAGTTGTGGCGATCGGCGTGCTGGTAAGCTTCTTCCGCCTGATGTTTGCCCGTCGCGAGCCGTCCTGTGTGCATCCGGCGGGGGAGCGCAATATCGAGGTTACCCTTGCGGCGCTTTCTTCGTGTGCCAGGGCTGCTGCCGAGCGCGTCGACCGCGTGATGGTCGAGCATGTCGAGGCCCGCGTCCAAGGCCCCGACGATTCGCGCGTCCGATTTAAGGTCGAGGCTATCGCGCTTGACGATAAGGACGTGGCATCTCTGGCTACTGCGATGCAGCAGCGCATCGAAGAAGCTTGCGACACCATGCTCGGCACGCCGGGTACGACCACGCGCGTCCGTTTTTTGCCGTCCAAGACTACCGTCCAGACCGTGGAGGTTTCCGGTGAGTGATACCAATCAAGATAAGACTGCTCGTACGCCGCGCCTGACGATTGACCAGAGCGCCACACCGGCGAGCGAACCTGTTGATTCCAAAGCAGAGGCAACCGAGTTACAAGACGCGGTAGCCGCGGATTTTGACGAGGCTATGGGTCTCATCAAGGGTACGGGCGCTGCCATCTGGAGCTATGCTGTGCGTCATCCCAACACCACGCTCGGCGCCGTCGCTGGCTTTATCCTCGCCGTGTTGGTGCTCACACTCGGCCTGTGGGACACGCTCGTCATCGCATTCTTCGTGCTGATCGGCGCTGTGATCGGCCAAATTCGCGACGGCGAAAACGGGATCGTCAACTTCTTCGGCCGTCTGTTTAGCGGCCGCTAATATGTATTCGACTGTCGCATCTGCGGCAGGCATAAGGAGGAACCATGGCTTTTAATACGAAGGTCGATGTGGCCGATACCGAGCTCGAGGCAGACGAGACCGTCACCGCCGAGGCCGAGGACGTAACGCTCGAGGACGAGGCGCTCGTCGAGGCCGAGCCCGCCGATGATGCGGACGAGGATGATGAGGAAACGGACGAGTCCGAGGACTCGCTGACCTATTCCAACGGCGTGATCGAGAAGATTGTCGCCATGGCCACCCGCGAGGTGCCGCACGTTCTGGGCATGAAGGGTAACCTTATGCACTTTGTGCAGGAACAGTTTGGTGCCGAGAACCTGACCAAGGGCGTGACGGTCGAGGTCACCGACGACAATCGCGTGGTCGTCAACATCTCGGTCATCATCGAGTATGGCGCCTATGCGCCTGCGATCTTTGACGACGTTAAGGCGCGCGTCACCGAGCGTCTGGCCGCGATGACCGGCCTTGAGGTGGCAGGCGTCAACCTGCGCATCGAGGATGTCATCACCCCCGAGGAGTACGAGCACCGCACCAGCCAGCACGAGTAACCTACCAAATAGGGACAGGTTTGTTTTGGCAGGTTTTATCTGCGAAAACGTTAAACGGCCGACCGCGCAAGCAAAAGCGTGGCCGGCCGTTATTTGTATGCCCCCCGATGTAGGCATACCGCTCGTCTAACTAGGGGTTGCAATCGTCGCGTTCCGCGTTACCCTAATGGGCGCATTGTTTCCAAATTGTTAACGAGGGGTTGCCGTAATGGCCGACGAGCACGAAACAGAAAGCAAGGCATGGGCGATTGAGGCCGCCGCGGCAGAGGCGGCATCGCGTGCTGCCGAGGAGATGCATCGTCCTCCCGTGGTGCCGATGGAGCGCGTGGTTGATCGCACCGATATCGAGCGCGGCGAGCGTGCCGGTCAAAAGCGCAGCCAGGAGCCGGGCTTCCCGCGCTTTTTTGCCGAGCTCAATCTGGGCCTGATTCTTACGGCCTTTGCCATCGTTGCGTTTAAAACCCCTAATCACTTTGCTTTTGGCGGCACCTCGGGCGTGTCGGTCATTCTGTCCACGCTGTTCCCGACCCTGCCCGTCGGCGTCTTTATGTGGATTATTAACGCGGTTCTCGTTGTTTTGGGCTTTATCTTTTTGGAGCGCAAGGCAATCCTGTGGAGCGTCTTCGCCTCGTTTGCGTTGTCCGCCTATGTTTCGCTGTTTGAGCTCTTTATTCCGACCGATGTCTCTCTGACGGGTGATATGTGGCTCGACCTGTGCTTTGCCGTGATCCTGCCGGCGCTCGGCAGCGCTATTGTCTTTGATATTGGCGCCTCGACGGGCGGCACGGACATTCTCGCTATGATCCTCAAACGCCGCACCACGCTCGAGATTGGTCGCGCACTGCTGTTGGTCGATATCGGCATCGTGGCCATCGCGGCCTTTTTGTATGGCCCGCGTGTCGGTCTGTATTGCGTGCTCGGCCTGTTTGCCAAGACGCTTGTGGTCGACAAGGCCATCGAGAGCATCCATCTTCGTAAGGTCTGCACGGTCATTTGCTCCGAACCCCTTAAGGTCGAGGAGTTTATCGTCAAGCATCTCAACCGCACAGCGACCATCAGCCGCGGCTACGGTGCCTTCTCGGGCAAGTGCGTGACGGTGATCATGAGCGTGCTGAGCCGTCGCGAGGCCGTGCAACTACGCCGCTATGCGCGCGAAGTCGATCCGGGTGCCTTTATCACGATTGTCGACAGCTCCGAGATCGTCGGCAAGGGCTTCCGCGGCACGAACTAGCCCGGTCGTACCCTTCGAATCATTGAATAAACCGGCTACGTTGCAAATCGGTCATCTTGCGGTATTTGTCCCCACATTGGGCGATAATGATGCCAAAGACATCGTTTGCGATCCAGGTGATTCGCTCTAGATACGAAGGGATGATTTCGATGTTCTGTTCGCAGTGTGGCGCCCCCATGGGCGATAACGACAAGTTCTGCGGCGTGTGCGGTGCCCCTAATACCGAGGTTAAGGCCGCCGGTCCCGCTCCGCAAGCTCAACCTCAGCCGCAGGGTCAGCCGTTTGCCCAGCCGCAGCCGCAGCCGTTCGTTGCGCCCCAGCCGGCTATGAACGCGCCCAAGGGTTGTATGGCTCAGGCCTTCAACGACATGCTTAAGGTTCCCGGCGCCTTGGTTCGCGTATGCCAAATCGCCTTTTTGCCGGCGCTGATCTGTGTTGTCTCGGTGCTGGTGCTGTTTATCCCCGTTATCGGCGGTATCGCAGCGGCCATTGGCTTTTTGCTCGCGTACGTGGCAAGCGTGTGCGGCGCGGGCTTTGCCATCGAGTGGGGTCGTGACCTGTCGCTCAAGGATGATAACGGCATGGAGCGTCCGCTTCTGCGCTCGACCTCGTTTGGATTGGGCATTTTCTCGTCTGTCATTACCGGTGTGCTCGAGTTCGTGGCCATTATTCCGGTGATTGGCGTGGTGTTCTCGGCTATCGAGAGCGTCGTGATCGGTGCCGTCGGCTCGTACTATTACTCCGGTTCGAGCGGTCTCGAGGCCGCACTCTTCGGCTCGATGGGCCTGCTCGTCTTTGCCATGATCGTGTCGGTGGTACTGGGCATCTTCTTTAAGATGTTTGGTGATGCTGCCGTGATGCACTTTGCCGTCGTCGGGCGCGTGGAGAGCGCGTTCTCGCTTGAGAAGGTTTGGAAGTCCTATAAGGCCAACCTGGGCAAGTTGTTCTGCGCATCGATTCTCCCCGAGTTTTTGACGGGCATCGTGTCGCACATCATCACGTGGATCTTCACCGCCATCTTCGGCGCCATTGCTACGTTTGGTATGTATAGCTATTACTATCGCCCCACGGGTCTTGAGGCAATCATCGAGGGCGGCGGCATCACGCTCATTCTGTTCTTGATGATCATTGCCTTTGTCACGGTGTTCCTGACTGTGTTTGGCAAGATGCTCAAGTATCGCGCCGTTGGCTATTGGGCGGCACGTCATGCCAGCGAGTGGGCCGATGAGGATGCCGACGATGTCCTGACGTTTGTGCTCCCGGGTGAGAAGAAGCCTGCTCCTGCGGGGTTCAATCCCACGGCCGCCACTGGTGCTGCCCCTGTGCCTGCCCCTGCCCCGGCACCCGCGCCTGCACCTGCTCCGGCACCTGCCCCGGCACCCGCGCCTGCACCTGCCCCGGCACCCGCGCCTGCGCCCGAGGCGACGCCTGCGGAACCCGATTGGAATGCCGTTGCCACGCCGGCGGATGAGCCGGGCGATAATCCTGCTGCCGAAAACAATCAAACCGAATAGTCGGTCGAGGCGCCCTGGGCAACTGAGCCCGGGGTGCCTTTTTCTACTGCGAAAGCAAGAAAATGCCCGGGAAAACGGTTGCAGCAAAAATTCTCGGAAATTGGTCAATGTTGCGCAACAACGTCGCGGCTATTGTTGAGAACATAGTCGTGTAAGGTTTGAAGGCGTGCAACGCCTTAGGAAAAGGAGAAGCTTATGTTCTGTCCCACTTGTGGTTCTCCCATTTCGGATGATGCCAAATTCTGCCCCGTCTGCGGCTCTGCCGTCGGTGCCGCTTCCGCTGCTCCTGCTCCGCAGCCTGCACCTCAGCCCCAGCCTGCTCCGCAGCCCACGCAGATTCAGCCCACTCCGGTTCAGGCAGTTCAGCCTCAGCCTCAGCCGCAGTACGCCGGCCAGCAGCAGTACACCGGTCAGTACGCCCAGCAGCCTGCTGCAGCTCCGATGGGCTATGGACCTGTAAAGAGCGACCGTAGCTTGATTGGCTGGCTCCTGCTTTCTATCGTGACCTGCGGCATCTATCCGTATTACTTCCTCTACTGCCTGGCTCGCGACATCAATACCATGTGCCAGGAGGATGGCGATTCCACGCCGGGTATTGCCGCGTTCATCTTGCTGTCGTTTGTGACCTGCGGTTTCTGTGCCCTCTACTGGTACTATAAGATCGGTAACCGCCTGCAGGCCAACGCCCCTCGCTATGGCCTGGTGTTCCAGGAGAACGGTACCACCGTTCTTATGTGGCAGATTGTCGGTGCGCTTCTGTGCGGCCTCGGTCTCATCTTTGCCATGAACATAATCATCAAGAACACCAACGCCATGGCTACGGTCTACAACACCCGTCTCGGCGTGCGTGCCTAACGATCAAGTCGTCGTGAGTAATGCTCAGGGACATAAGGGCGCGGCGGAACTCATTCGTTGCGCCCTTTCTTGCATCGGTGTGCTCTTTGTCGCCTGGCTCACACTCTACCTGCTCGATATCGGCTGTGTGTTTCGCCTGATGACGGGCATTCCCTGTCCGGGATGTGGCATGACGAGGGCCTGGCTGGCGGCGCTGCGACTCGATTTCGCGGCGGCAATTGCCTACCATCCGCTGTTTTGGGTGGTGCCGCCTGCGTTTGTGCTTGCATTTGTGCGCGATGAGGCGACGTCGGGCAAGGCAAAGCACGGCATCGATATCGCAATCGCAGTCCTGTGCGTGCTGGTCGTCGTCGTTTGGATCGTGCGCCTTATCAACCCGGTAGACGCGGGCCTGCTTTTTGGTGGGCACGCTCCCGCCGGAGTTCCCACCGATATCATCCACCTCGAACAACCACGATGGCTCACCTTCCTGCGCACTCACTTGTCGTGATGGGGGATGGGTTCGAAAATGCTGGCGAAACATAAGTGGGGGCGAACGCTGGAATAACGTTCGCCCCCACTTTGTTATAGCCAGATGGTTGTGGATGCGCGACGATTACTCGCTGTGCTTCTCTTCGTGGCGAGCAGCGGTACGGGCATCGTGGATGCCCTTGATGGCGGCATGGCGGGCGGTGCGGGCGTCGTGCACGGCGTCGCGGGCCTCGGCGGCCGTTGCCTTGGCAGAGCGCAGCTTGGCTGCCAGGTCGGGATTGGTCTCGGCAACTGCGGCGATCGTGGGGCCGTCGAGCTCTTCTTGCGTGGGCTCGGCCAAAAAGTCGATGGCATACTGAGCGGCTACCATGGAGCCCTTGGCGAGTACGCTCTCGTCGATCTTGTAGAAGCAGGAGTGCTGGGCATAGGTGGCGCCGATCTGGGGGTTGCGCGTGCCAACAAAGGCGAGCACGCCCGGCACACGGCGCAGGTACTCCGAGAAGTCTTCGCCCGAAAGCGTGCCGCGGTAATGGCCCTCGCCCGCGGGACCCAGGCACTTGAGCACGGCTTGGCGGCAGCGCTCGCTCGAGGCGGCATCGTTTTCGACCTTGTAGTTGGCGATGGTGTAGTCGGTGAGTTCGGCCTCGGCGCCCAGGGCCGCCGCAGTGTGCTCCACGATGCGGCGCATAAGCTCGGGCATCTCCTCATGCGTCTTGTCGCCATAGGTACGCACCGTGCCGGCGAGGTACGCCGTGCCGGCGATAACGTTGCGCGCGGTGCCGCCGTGCAGTTCGCCGACGGTGATGACGGCGGGTTCGTAGGGGCTAATCTCGCGCGAGACGATGGTCTGCAGGGCGTTGACGATCTCGGCGGCAACCATAACGGCGTCGTGGCCGCGCTGGGGCATGGCGCCATGGCACGAGGTGCCGCGGACGTCGATGCGGAACCAGTCGGTGTTTGCCATGCGCGGACCGGGCTCGCAGCTCACGGTGCCGGCGTCGACCTCGCTCCAGATGTGCGCGGCATAGGCACCGTCGACGCCATCGAGTACGCCCGTGTCGATCATGAGCTTGGCGCCCTGGCCGTTTTCCTCGCTGGGCTGGAAAACGATGCGAATCTCGCCGTGGATGTCATCGGTCATGTGGCGCAGGATCTGCAGTGTGCCGAGCATCATGGCGATGTGGCAGTCGTGACCGCAGGCGTGCATGCAGCCCTCGTTGACGCTAGCGAACTCCTCACCGGTCTGCTCGGTGACGGGAAGGGCGTCGATATCGGCGCGCAGCAGGATGCGGCGGCGCGGCGTGCCGTCCTCGCGGTAGGCGTCGGGCGCGGTGCCGCGAAGCGTTGCCACCAAGCCGGTTTTGAGCGGGCGCTCGTAGGGGATATTCATGGCGTCGAGCTGATTGGCGATGTCGGAGGTCGTGCGCTCCTCGGCAAGGCTCAGCTCCGGGTGCTTATGGAAGTGCCGGCGCTGCTTGATGATGTAGGGTTCAAACTCGGCGGCGATATCCTGGATGGCCGCGGTGACGTCGTCTGCCGCGCGAACCTCGGTTGCCGCCATAATTTGCTGTGCCTTGGTCTTCGTCATGGTCGATTTGCTCCTTGCTGGGTTGATCGCAAAATCGTACAGGCTCTCTCCAGTATGCCACCTGCCGCTAGGGCTGGTAAAGTTGCCGTTTGCCGCTTGGGGTTTTGTTGCAAGGGCGGGGGAGTACACTCGGGGGTGTTGAATTACCTGCCAGAGATGGGGATGCCCATGCAACATATCGATCGGATTATTCGCTCCAAGAACGTCTTTACCGCGCAAGACGGCATCGATACCGCCCGCGAGTTGGCGATCGCCATCGCGGGCGATCGCATCGTCGCTGTCGGCGCGCCCGATGACGTGATTGCCGCCGCACCTGCCGCCACGCCGGTGGTCGATTACGGCGAGCAGTTTGTCTGCCCCGGTTTCCATGACGCTCATCTGCACTTCTTCCATACCTCGGTTGGCTCCTCTCCGTATATGCTCATGGATATGGGCACGTCCGAGGCGGCACTGGTGCAGCATGCGCTCGAGTTTTCCCAGGGCCTGCCCGACGACGCCTGGGTCGTGACCCAGGGCTGGCGCGATTACCGCTGGGATCCGCCCGAGCATCCTACCAAGGCCTCCCTCGACGCCGCCTTCCCCGGTCGCCCCTGTGTTATGTATTCGGGCGATGGGCATACGCTGTGGCTCAACAGCCGCGCACTCGAAGCCCTCGGCGTGACGCGTGACAGCGAGCCTCCGGCGGGTGGCAGTTACGACAAAGACTCAAATGGCGAGCTTACGGGTATCGCCCACGAGGCAGCTGCTATGCAGCTGCTGCCGCGCTGCCTGGAGTGGCTGGGCGAGGACCGCATCGCGAGCGCTTACGCCGACCAGATGAAGCGTATGGCCGAACAAGGCATCACCTCAATCTGCGATATGTCGCTCATGCCCATGCCGGGCTGCGACTTTATTCGCGACGATGTTTACGACAAGCTGCAGGCCGCCGGCAAGCTGGGCATCCGCGCCCATCTGTTTCCCACGCTGCTGGATGACCAATCGCGCTTGGAGGAACTCCAGGCCCGCTACGCGAACAACGCGCTGCTCTCGGCGCCAGGCTTTAAACAGTTCTTCGACGGTGTGTCGAGCGAGCATACCGCATACCTCACTGAGCCCTATACTAACCCGCGCTTCCCGGGTGACCAGGGTCGCCTGACGGTTCCTGTCGAGCGCATGCGCAAGTTGGTTCTGGCGGCAGCCGAGCGTGGCCACACCGTGCGCATTCACGTTATCGGCGACGGTGCCATCCATGCTGCGCTCGATATCTTTGAGGAGGCGGCAGAGCTCTACGGTCTGCCCCCGCACGGTCATAACACACTCGAGCATCTGGAGAATTTGCTGCCTCAGGACATCGATCGTCTGCGCAAGCTCAACGTCATTGCCTCGAGCCAGCCTTGCCACATCACGCTCGACCCGGGTGGCCCGGAGCGCGACCTGGGCCTGGAACGCAGCCGCATCATGTGGCCGTTTGCGACCTATAAGCAGCGCGGCATCCGCCAAGCTTTCGGTACCGATAGCCCCATCACAGCCGTTACCAGCATGAACGTGCTCTACACGGCCATCACGCGCCAAGACCCCCGCAGCCACTGGCCCGAGGGCGGCTGGCTCCCCAGCGAGCGCATCGACGCGGCTACAGCTCTGCGCAACTACACCCTGGGCAGCGCGTACGCAGCGGGCGACGAGCAAAACCTCGGCAGCCTAGAGCCCGGCAAATACGCCGACCTGGTAGTCCTGGACCAAAACCCGCTCGCCATCGACCCCCAAGAGCTCCAGGCTACCAAAGTTCAGGCCACCTACCTGGCAGGCAACTTAATCTACGAGCGCTAATATTCATGCCGTACCGTTAAACGCGGCTCGGGCAGCCTATTTTGGGATGGCGCTCGAGCCGCGTTTGTATATCGGTGGGGACCCGCTATGAGCGTCCCTGCTCTGCTTGATTTGAGCGTGGGGTGGGGGCGCCGCTGCCCCGCGCATTTAATTTGGACATCAGCAATGCCGTCTCTTGGTGTTTTGCATACTTTCCATTGCAGATTGCATAAAAAGGCTGGGATGTTCTTTCTGGTCCTGATGTACCCCCGCCTGGGCCGTGCAAAAAACGGAGTATTCAGCAACGCAAGCCCCGCCGGCGCCGCTGCAGTTGGCTAACATTGCGGAGATCAACGTCATTTTGGGGTCCGGTGCGACGCGAGACATGTTTATTCGTCTCGACGAAGTCTGTCTGCCGACCCAAATCGCCGGTCGAAGGCGTCTTTGGGGCCAATAAGGGGTGTCCGGCGCGTATGCAGCCGTTCTGGCCTGCTGAATACTCCCAAAAATGCACGGTGCTCCCCGGGGGACCCGTGCGCGCGGCGAAAACCATGCCCATGTCGCCATCCGCATCGCCATTTTGCTGCACAGACTTTTCTGAATGCCGGGCCCGATAACGTTGACTCAGCTCCCGTGTGGCGCCGGAGGGGCGGGATATAAGGTTTATCGCGAGTTCCGCACGAGCCGAAGGCCACTTAATGTGGCCTTCGTGCGAGCAGGACTGCCCGAGCAGGAAACCTTATATCCCGCCCCTCCGGCGCCACACGGGAGCTGCGCACAAGTTATCCCCCGGCATTCAGAAAATCTAAGTGCCAAAAAATAAGATTTTTTGACTCCGTGTTGTATAACCCGCCATTCGTGGGTACCATTCAACGCGTACGCAAACAAAAAGGGTTAACCCGCGCGGCATGACCGCGCGGCCCACAAAGGAGGAAACAAGCATGTCGTCTTTGAAGCCGCTTGCAGATCGCGTCCTGGTCAAGCCCGACGAGGCCGAGCAGAAGACCGCTTCTGGTCTGTACATCGCCAGCAACGCTCAGGAGAAGCCGCAGCGCGGCACCATCGTTGCCGTTGGCGCCGGTAAGGTCAACGACAAGGGCGAGCGCATCCCCATGGACGTTCAGGTCGGCGACGTTGTCATCTACGGTAAGTTTGGTGGCAACGAGGTCAAGGTCGACGGCGAGAAGTATCTGCTGATGCGCGCCGACGACATCTACGCTGTCGTCGAGGCCTAGTCTCGTCAGAATCTCTGATTCGTCTTTGAACGCGCCTGCCGCATAGGACTCGGAAGCGGCGACGCGAGTCACATTTCTTTTGGAGGATTACCTACCATGGCAAAGAACATTACGTTCAACACCGATGCCCGCGCCAAGCTCGCAAAGGGCGTCAACACTCTGGCCGATGCCGTTACCGTCACCATGGGCCCCAAGGGCCGCTACGTCGCTCTGCAGCGCACGTTCGGTGCCCCGACCATCACCAACGACGGCGTTTCCGTCGCTAAGGAGATCGAGCTCGAGGACAACATCGAGAACATGGGCGCTCAGCTGGTGAAGGAGGTCGCCACCAAGACCAACGACACCGTGGGTGACGGCACCACCACCGCAACCCTGCTCGCTCAGGCTATCGTCAACGACGGTCTGCGCAACGTCGCCGCTGGCGCCAACCCGCTGGCCATCCGTCGCGGCATCGACAAGGCCGTCAACGCCGCCGTCGCCGAGATGAAGAAGCAGGCCAAGCCGGTCGAGACCAAGGAGCAGATCGCTTCCGTCGGCACCATCTCCGCCGGTGACCCCGAGGTCGGCGAGAAGATCGCCGAGGCCATGGAGGTCGTGGGCAAGGACGGCGTCATCACCGTCGAGGATTCCCAGACGTTCGACATCACCATCGACACCGTCGAGGGCATGCAGTTCGACAAGGGCTATGTCTCCGCTTACTTCGTCACGGACAACGACCGCATGGAGGCCGTGATGAAGGATCCGTACATCCTCATCACCGACCAGAAGATCTCCAGCGTTCAGGACATCATGCCTGTTCTCGAGGCTGTCCAGCGCGCCGGCCGTGGCCTGCTCATCATTGCTGAGGACATCGACGGCGAGGCTCTGCCGACCCTGGTCCTCAACAAGATCCGTGGCGCCCTCAACGTCTGCGCCGTCAAGGCTCCGGGCTACGGCGATCGCCGCAAGCGCATCCTCGAGGACATCGCCGTCCTCACCGGTGGCCAGGCCGCTCTGGACGAGCTGGGCGTGAAGGTCGCTGACATCACCGCCGATATGCTCGGTACTGCTAAGTCCGTCACCATCTCCAAGGACAACACCGTCGTCGTCGGCGGCGCTGGCTCCAAGGAGGCCATCGACGCCCGCATCGCTCAGATCAAGGGCGAGATGGAGAACACCACCTCTGACTTCGACCGCGAGAAGCTCCAAGAGCGCTTGGCCAAGCTCTCCGGTGGCGTTGCCGTCATCAAGGTCGGCGCTGCTACCGAGTCCGAGCTCAAGGAGATCAAGCACCGCGTCGAGGATGCCCTGCAGGCTACCCGCGCTGCTGTCGAGGAGGGCATCGTCGCCGGCGGCGGCGTCGCCTTCATGGACGCTGCTCCTGCGCTCGATGCTGTCGAGATCGACGACCCCGAGGAGAAGATCGGCGTCGACATCGTCAAGAAGGCTCTGACCGCTCCGGTCGCTACCATTGCCAAGAACGCTGGCTTTGAGGGCGCTGTCGTGGTCGACAAGGTTGCCGAGCTGCCCGCCGGCCAGGGTCTCAACTCTGCCAACGGCGAGTGGGGCGACATGATCGAGATGGGCGTCCTCGACCCCGTCAAGGTCAGCCGCGTCACCCTGCAGAACGCTGCTTCTGTCGCCAGCCTGATCCTCATCACCGAGGCCACCGTCTCCGATGTGCCCAAGAACACTCAGCTTGAGGACGCTATCGCTGCTGCCACCGCTGGTCAGCAGGGCGGCGGTATGTACTAAGGCCGACAAGGTCTAGAACTCCCACCGGGAATCCGGGGGCGTGACGGGGCTTCTCTCCGGAACGTCCTCGGACATGCAAAGAGGCTCCGCATCGCGCTTCGCGCTGCGGAGCCTCTTTGCGTCCTGCGGAAATGTTCCGGAGAGAAGCCCCCGTCACGCCCCCGGATCCCCTGCGTTTACGGCCTTGGGGTCGGCGGGCGGAGAAGGACGTGGTTGTGGGGGATACGTGTCCCGGTCGCTGTTTCGCGGCTTTGCCGCGAAAGGCGCGTTACTTTGGGATGGGTGGGGAATGTGGTTGTTGCGGCAACTGGTCCCCGCCATAAATTGCCCTTGGCATACTTGCGCGAAAGCCTGCTGGTGCTACACTTGCAATTGCTGTTTCAGGGCGGGGTGGAATTCCCCACTGGCGGTAAATCGGGCGGTGCCACAGGGGCGCCGTGGCGCGGGCGAGGTGCCTGCGGCCGAGCCGATGAGTCCGCGACCCGTGTGTGCGTTGGTTCGCATGCCGGCTGAACTGGTGAGATCCCAGTACCAACGGTTAGAGTCCGGATGAAAGAGGCAGGTGATCTTATGTCTGAACAGTCGCAGCATATCCATTTTGAGAACACGAATAGGTGGAGCACCAAACAGCTCGTTACTATGGCGTTGATGTGCGCCTTGGGCGCCCTGTTTATGTATGTGCAGCTGCCCATTCTTCCCTCGGCGCCGTTTTTGACGTATGACCCGTCGCTGGTGCCGGCGATGGTGTGTGGATTTGCGTACGGCCCTGGTGCCGGCACCGCTGTTGCCGCTATGGCAATCGTTATCCATGCGCTTACCACGGGCGATTGGGTCGGTGCGCTTATGAACCTGGTGGCTACGCTGGGCTATATTCTGCCTGCGGCTATCGTCTACCAGAAGATGCACACCTACAAGGGTGCCGTGATTGGCCTGGCGCTCGGCGTCATTGCCGCTACGGCGCTGTCCATGGTCGCAAACCTTACCATTGGCGTATGGTTCTGGTATGGCTCGGTCGATGTGATCGCCCCGCTCATGATTCCTGCCGTGCTGCCGTTCAACCTCATCAAGACCGTGCTCAACTCGGTGTTGACGCTGGCGGTGTACAAGGCGGTCTCCAACCTCATCACGCCTAAAAAGGACCAGGTCAAAGGCCGCGCATGATTGAGTGTCGGGGCGTTTCCTTTAGCTATGACGGTGCTGCACCGGCGCTCGATGGCATCGATCTGAACATCGAGGATGGCGAGTTTTTCTGCATCCTCGGCGGAAACGGGTCGGGCAAGTCGACGTTTGCCAAGCATTTGAACGCGCTGCTGCAGCCCGATGCGGGAACGGTGTGCGTCAACGGCATGGACGCGTCCGATCCCGAGCTGGTCTACGACATCCGCTCGACTGCGGGCATGGTGTTCCAGAATCCCGACGACCAGCTTGTGGCGACGCTTGTCGAGGACGATGTTGCGTTTGGTCCCGAGAACTTAGGGGTCGAATCGGCCCAGATCGCGCAGCGCGTGCGCGAGGCGCTGAAGGCCGTGGGTCTGGTGGGCTTTGAGCGCCACGAGACCCACGCTCTCTCGGGCGGACAAAAGCAGCGCGTGGCGCTTGCCGGCGCGCTCGCCATGGAGCCGCGCGTGCTCATTTTGGACGAGGCGTCCTCGATGCTCGATCCGCGCGGGCGCAAGGGCCTTATGAAGGCCTGTCACGCGCTGCACGAACGCGGCATGACCATCGTGATGATTACGCACTTTATGGAAGAGGCTGCTGAGGCCGATCGCGTTGCTGTCTTCCAAGCGGGCCGCGTTGCCATGCTCGGTACGCCCGAGGAGATCCTGACGCGGGCGGACGAACTCGCGCGTCTGAACCTGGATATGCCGGCATCGTGCTGTCTTGGCAGGGCGCTTCGCGCGAAGGGCGTGCCCATTTGCGCACGGGTGCGCGAGGCGGATATGGTCGCCGATATAGCGCAGGCTTATGTCGAGCGGAGTAGGACAGGCATCGCCGGGCGGCCTTTCGCATCCGATTCTCGTATTCCCGACAACGTCTCCTCTGCAATCGATGGCGCAGACGCGTCAGAGCCCGTCATCGAGATTTCGCACCTTTCGTATAGCTATTCGCTGAGCGCCCGCGAGCGTCGCCGTTGGCACAAGCGTTCAGCCGCCGAGGGCGCATCGAACAAGCAGACCCTCTGGGGCAACGACCCTAGCAGCCCTTGGGCGTTGCGTGATGTGTCGCTAACGGTGTGTCGTGGCGAGTTCCTGGGCCTTGCGGGCCATACCGGTTCGGGTAAATCGACGCTGGTTCAGCATCTCAACGGCCTGATTCGTCCCCAGGAGGGTTCTGTTTATGCGCTGGGGCTCGACCTGGTAAACAAGAAAGATGCCGCCGCGGTTAAGGCAAAGGTCGGCGTGGTGTTTCAGTATCCAGAGCGTCAGCTGTTTGCCGAGACCGTGGCACAGGACGTGGCATTTGGTCCGCATAACCTTGGCTTGTCACAGACCGAGGTTGCCCGCCGCGTTGCGTCATCGCTCGCGCGCGTAGGCCTCGACCTGGCCACGGTGGGCGACAAGAGCCCCTTTGAACTTTCGGGCGGGCAGCAACGGCGCGTGGCATTCGCCGGCGTGCTCGCCATGGAGCCCGAAGTCCTGGTGCTCGATGAGCCCATGGCGGGACTCGATCCGGCGGCGCGCAGTGATTTCCTGGGGCTCATCGATCGACTTCACCGCGATGGCCTGACCGTCGTCATGGTCTCACACAGTATGGATGACCTTGCCAATTGCTGCGACCGTATTGTCGTGATGAACGAGGGCACGGTGTTTGCCGAGGGTACGCCCGCTCAGGTTTTTGCGTATGCCGATGAGCTCAAGTCGATCGGCTTGGGTGTTCCCGCTGCCCAGCGCATGGCGCTGGCGCTTGCGAGGGCAGACGTGCCGCTACGCTTGGACGGCCTCTATACGGTTGAGTCGTTGGCCGACGAGTTGGCAGATTTGCTGATCGGTTGCTCAGACGGTTCTTCTAACGTTTCGGACGAGGCCGAATCCAAGACGGTCGCGCGAGAGGAGGGCTGCTAATGGAGGCGTTTTCGTTTGGCAGCTACTATCCCGGCGATAGTACAATCCACCGCCTGGACCCGCGAACCAAGTTGCTCTTGGGCTTTGTGTTTCTGATCACGACGCTCACGGTCAGTAGCTTCCGCGGACTGGTCCCGGTCGCAATCTTCGTTGTCCTGATCTATACCGTGTCCCGGGTGCCGCTTCGCCGTGTCCTGTCATCGATGGCGCCGCTGCTGGCGATCGTCGTGGTGGTCGCGGTGCTCAACCTGTTTTCCGACCAGAGCGGGCGCATTCTGTGGCAGCTCGGCTTTTTGCAGATAAGCGAGGGCTCGCTACATTCCGCCGCCTTTATGGCGTGCCGCCTGACCTTGATGATGGCCGGTATGAGCGCTATCACGCTCACCACACCGACGCTCGACCTCACCGCGGGCTTTGAGCGCCTGCTCGCGCCGTTTGCGCGTGTGGGACTTCCTGCGCACGAGCTCGGCATGATCATGGGTATCGCGCTGCGCTTTATGCCGCAGTTTGCCACCGAGATGAAGCAGACGGCCGATGCGCAGGCGAGCCGCGGTGCGCGCGTGACGGGAGGCCCGCTCGGCGGCGTGCGTATGCTCGGCAGTGTGGCGATTCCGCTGTTCACGGGCGTGTTCCGTCATGCCGAAACGCTGTCTGCCGCCATGGATGCCCGTTGCTATCATGGCGAGCAGGGCCGCACACGTCTGCATGCGCTTGCATTTGGCCGCGGCGACGCGTTGGCGGCGGTGGTGACGGCGTTGCTGCTCATCTGCGTCATCGTCATCAATCTTCAACTTGTTTAGGCGCGATTCGAGCGCAGGAAAGGGGTCCCTATGACCGACAACGACCGCACGGCGCAGCTCGAGCGCGCCTGTTCGTATCTTAGGCGTATTCCGGCGTGGTATCTCGGCACGATCGACGTGACGGACGGACGTCAGCCGCGCGTGAGGCCGTTCTCGTTTGCCATGGTCGATGATGGCAAGCTGTGGTTTTGCACCTCGCGCGATAAGGACGTGTGGGCGGAGTTGAGCGCGAATCCCAAGTTTGAGCTCTCGGGCTGGAAGCCGGGGGAGTGCTGGATCGTGTTAACTGGCGAGGCCGCGCTCGAGGACGACGCGGTCGTGAGCGACCGGGTGCGCCAAGCCGGCTTTAAGCACATGGTGGGCATCGGCGAGCAACACGATAGTGCCAACGACGGTCGCCTTGCGTTTTTCTCGGTGCGAAATATCGCCGCCCGTTTCTGTGATATCGACGGCAGCGAGGAGCGCCTGGAGCTTTAGCCCTAGGGTAGCTAAAACAGCTCCGACCCAAAAAGACTAGTGCCAGGAGGACACATGGACGGATTGAATACGGTGTTGGAGTATCTGACGTCGGTGCCGGCATGGTATTTGGCGACGAGCGTTGACGGACAGCCGCATGTGCGTCCGTTTTCGTTTGCGCAGATCCAGGACGGCAAGCTGTGGTTTGTAACGGCGCGCACCAAAGACGTGTGGCAAGAGCTGCTGCAAAATCAACGCTTTGAGGCCACGAGTTGGTGGCCGGGCCATGGCTGGCTCATCTTGCGCGGGCGTGCGGGTCTGGATGACCAAGCCGCTCCCGATATGCGCGAGGCAGGCTGGAAGCACCTGGAGCGCCTAGGCGAGCACTACGAGGGCGCAGACGATCCCACGCTCGTCTTCTTTAGCGTGGAGGAACCCGAGGCCTTTATCTGCAACCATGACGAATGGGTGCCAGTCGAGCTCTAAACGAGTCTCTCAGCAAGCTTCGACAATTCAAATTCTCGCATGTAGCGGGCCCCACATTGCAACGTCACCGTAAGGTGCATTGGGCAATGTGGGGCCCGTATTCATTTGTCAATTCCTTCGAGTGAATGTGTCGGGACTGTTTCAATGCATGAATATGTAAAAGATTTGCGTATATATGCATCTTTTGGTGCTAAAGTTTCAACCCACTTCATAACGACCACTGCGAAATGCGCATCGGTGCATAAATCGCAGACAAGGAGTCTGATATGTCATTGAAGGTTGGAATCGTCGGCGCGGCTGGATATGCCGGAGCCGAGCTCATTCGCCTCGTGCTCGGCCATCCCGAGTTTGAACTTGTTGCCATTACGTCCAACGCCGATGCCGGCCAGCCGCTGTCCGCGGTGTATCCGAGCTTTGCTGGCGTGAGCGATCTGGTTTTCACCACGCATGACGCCCCCGAGCTTAAGAGCTGCGATGCGGTTTTTCTTGCCGTGCCGCACACGGCTGCCATGGCACAGGTGCCCGCCCTGCTTGCCGCGGGAGTCTCCTGCATTGACCTCTCGGCCGACTATCGCCTGAGCGATCCGGCCACCTTTGAGGCCTGGTATGCCGCCGAGCACACGAGCCCCGAGTTGCTCAAGACCCGCGCCTTCGGTCTGCCCGAGCTGTTCTCCCAGGATTTGGAGACCGCTGCATCCGATCATGCCGACGGCAAACCCGTGCTGGTCGCCTGCGCCGGTTGCTATCCCACCGCAACGAGCCTTGCCGCCGCGCCCGCCGTACGCGCCGGCTGGGTTGCCCAGAGTGGCCCCGTGATCGTTGACGCCATCAGCGGCGTGACGGGTGCCGGTAAGTCCTGCAACGCCCGTACGCATTTTTGCAGCGCCGACGAGAACTTGGAGGCCTACGGCGTGGGCAAGCATCGCCACACGCCCGAAATCGAGCAAATCCTTGGCCTGACCGATCGCGTCGTCTTTACCCCGCACCTGGCACCGCTCAAGCGCGGACTGCTCTCCACGGTGACGCTGCCGCTCACGCCGCAGGCTATCGACTCCCTGGTTCTTGAGGACGTTGTCGACCATTACAAGCAGTTCTACGCCGGTCGCACCTTCGTGCGCGTACTCGATGCCGGCCAACAGCCCAAGACGGCTTCGGTCGTCGGCACCAACGCCGCCCAGATTGGCCTCGCGCTCAACAAACGCGCGGGCGTGCTGGTGGCGACGGGCGCCATCGACAATCTGTGCAAGGGCGCTGCGGGCCAAGCGGTCCAGTGCGCCAATATCGTCTTTGGCTTTGACGAGCGACGAGGCTTGCCCACAGTGGCGTGCCCGGTGTAGCACATTCGATTGTTAACGATTTGGTAGTCGGGCATCGAGTGGGGCGCCACTCTTAAGCCGGTCTCATGATTACGACTGGCATGGCGCACCAACCGATGTCCGTTTTTTGTTTGACATAAGGAGTCATAAAGACGATGAATACCGAGCTGTTTGATATCAAGATTCGCGCCGTCGAGGGTGGCGTTACGGCTGCGGCTGGTTTTAAGGCTGCAGGCATCCACGCTGGGTTCCGCAAGAACCCCGAGCGTCTGGATTACGCGCTCGTCGTGCCCGATAAACCCTGTCCCGGTGCCGGCGTGTTTACCACCAATCGCTTTTGCGCGGCGCCCGTGCAGGTGAGCCGTGCCAACCTGGGCGGTGCCGACAAGGGCTACGGTATCATCGCCGGTGTTTCGATCAACTCTGGCAATGCCAACGCCGCCACGGGTGAGACCGGCCTTGCATGCGCGCGCGAGACCTGCAACATCGCGTCGCAGGTCATCGGCTGTGAATCCCAGCAGATCCTAGTTGCATCCACAGGCGTGATTGGCCAGATTCTGCCCATCGACACATTTGAGACGGCCATCCCTGCTGCCTACGAGGCGCTCTCCGTCCACGGTGGCGCCGATGCCGCTCGCGCCATCATGACGACCGACACGCACTCCAAGGAGTACGCCGTGTCCTACGTCAGTGAGGCTGCGGGTCATGCGGGCAATGTCTATACGGTAGGCGGAATGTGCAAGGGCTCGGGCATGATCATGCCCAACATGGCCACCATGATCGCAGTTATCACCACCGATGCCCCCGTCGAGCCTGCGGCACTTCATGCCCTGCTGCTCTCGACCGTCAAGCAGACCTTTAACAAGGTAACGGTCGATTCCGACACCTCGACCAACGACACCTGCATCATGCTTGCCTCCGGTGCCGCTGCCGCAGATGCCGAGCCTATCGTCGAGGGCTCCGATGCCTTCGACGAGTTGACATTTGCCGTGCACGAGGTGTGCGAGAGCCTGGCGCGCAATATCGCCGCCGATGGTGAGGGCGCATCCAAGCTTGTTACGGTCAACGTTACCGGCGCCGTGAACGACGAGGAGGCCGATATCGCCGCCCGCGCCGTTGCCAACTCGCCGCTCGTTAAGACCTGCATCGCCGGCCATGACTGCAACTGGGGCCGCGTTGCCATGGCACTCGGCAAGTGCGGCGTGAAGTTTAATCAGGAAGACGTTTCCATCGACATGATGGGCATGCCTGTCTGTCGCGACGGTCTGACTGTTTCCTTTGACGAGGACGAGGCTCTACGACGTTTCGAGGCGCCCGAGATCGTGATCTCGGCCGACCTGGGCGCAGGCGACGCGGCAACGACCGTGTGGACCTGCGACCTCACGCATGAGTACATCTCCATCAACGGCGACTACCGTTCCTAGATTCCAGGCACGCTGCGCATCTTGCCGCGATTGCGGACAGCGGAGCGCGGCGCGATAACGATACGAAAGACGAGGCAGATTATGAAATTCGCACGCGATTGTCGCTCGAGCGAATCCAACGAAGTTACCGCGCAGCTGCTGTTCGAGGCGCTGCCGTGGATTAAGAACCTGACCGGTAAGACGGTCGTTATCAAGTACGGCGGTGCCGCCATGGTCGACGAGCAGCTGCGTCGTGACGTGATGAGCGACATCGTTCTGCTCAAGATTATCGGCATGCGCCCTGTTATCGTGCACGGTGGCGGCAAGGCCATCAACGAGGCGCTCAGCCACTACGACATCCCCGTCGAGTTTAAGAACGGCCAGCGCGTGACTACGCCTGCCACCATGGACATCGTGCGCGAGGTACTGGGCGGCAAGGTCAATCAGGAGCTGGTCGCGGCGCTCAACCACCACGGCAACCTGGCCGTGGGCGTGTCCGGCAGCGACGCCGGTACCCTTATCGCCGAGCCACTCGACCCAGAGCTCGGCCGCGTAGGCAAGGTCACGCACGTCAACACCGACTATATCGAGCGTTTGCTCGATAGCGAGTACATTCCCGTTATTGCCACGGTCGCGGCGGGGGAGGACGGCGGCTTCTTCAACATCAACGCCGATACCGCCGCCGGCGCCGTTGCGGCGGCGCTCCACGCGCACAAGGCGATCTTCTTGACCGACGTCGACGGCCTGTACAAGGACTTTAGCGACAAGGATTCGCTCATCTCCAACCTGACGCTCGATGAGGTTAACGAGATGCTCTATGGCGGAGAGGTCGATAAGGGCATGATTCCTAAACTGCGTGCGGCCGTCGATGCGCTTACCGCTGGCGTGTTCCGAGCCCACATCATCAACGGCACGACGCCGCACTCGCTGCTGCTGGAGCTGCTGACCGATGCTGGCGTCGGTACCGTGATCCATTCCACCGAGACAGCCTACGAATTCGATACGCATCCGCACCCGCTTTCGACGTTTGCGGCGCGCCTGACCGAGAACCTCGACGAGGTCGAGAAGCTCCAGACGGTCTAGCTGACCCGCGGTCGTCGCGTCCCTGCACCCATAGCCCTGCGCCGTACGGCGCCTAACGAAAGGCATCCCATGTCACTTGCAACTCAACAATCGCTCGAATCCCATTACGTTATGCATACTTTTGGTCGCTCGCCGGTAGAGTTTGTCGAAGGCCACGGCATGAAGCTCATCGGTGACGATGGTCGTGAGTATCTCGACTTTCTCGCTGGTATTGGCGTGTGTAGCCTAGGCCACGGTAATCCTGCAGTGCTTTCGGCGCTCGAGGCTCAGACCAAAAAGCTTCTGCACGTGTCTAACTACTTCTACATCGAGCAGCGTGGACAGGTCGCGGCGCTGCTGTCCAAGCTTGCCAACGACGACGTAGATGGTGCGTGCGTTCTGGCCGATGCCATTGCCGCCGGCGATGAGACCACGGCCGCTGCGCTCGGCGCTCCGACGGCGGGCGAGCAGGTGTGGGAGACGTTCTTTGCCAATTCTGGTGCTGAAGCCAACGAGGGCTCGATGAAGCTCGCGCGTCTGTACGCCAAGCGTGCTGGTAACGGCGGCAACACCATCGTATGCATGCGCGGCGGCTTCCACGGCCGTACGCTCGAGACCATTGCCGCCACCATGCAGGATTGGCTGCAGGATAGCTTCCGCCCGCTGCCGGGCGGCTTTGTGGCCTGCACACCCAACGATGTCGATGAGCTGCGTGCAATCTTTAAGCAGCTGGGAAGCGAGATTTGCGCCGTCATGCTCGAGCCGATTCAGGGCGAGAGCGGTGTGCACCCCATGACCGAGGAGTTTATGGCGGCAGCGCGCGACTTGGCACACGAGGTGGGTGCCGTTCTTATCGCCGACGAGGTCCAGTGTGGCATCTTCCGCTCCGGCAAGCCGTTTGCATTCCAGACCTATGGCGTGGAGCCCGACATTATGAGCCTTGCCAAGGGGATTGCCGATGGCGTGCCCATGGGTGCCGTGGTGGCAAAGAAGGAGATCGCCGACGTGTTTAAGCCGGGCGACCACGGCTCGACCTTTGGCGGTAGCTGCTTGGCTGTCGCGGCGTGCGCCGCGACGCTCTCTGCGCTCGTGCGCGGCGACTACGCTGAGCATGCCGCCAAGGTGGGTGCTTATATGGAGCAGGCGCTGGCCAAGCTTCCGCACGTTACCGAGGTACGCGGTCGCGGCTTAATGCTCGGCTGCGATCTGGATGACGCTGCGGGCGATGCGCATGATATTGTTGCCCGCGCGCTGGCCGCCGGCGCCGTGATTAACGCTACTGGTGCCCACACGCTGCGTTTCCTGCCGCCGCTTGTCTGCGAGGAAGCCGACGTGGACAGCCTGATCGAGATTTTGTCGGACGTTTTGGCCTAACACAGCGCAATAACTCAATTTGGACCGGGTTCCGGACTGCGGACGTGCCATATGCGGCACGATTCAGCGGTCTGGACCCCGTTTTGTCTTAGATTTGCTAAGGCGGGGGAGACCTGCTGGTCAAAAAACATCAAATATGAGTACTGTTACCGATTTGGTAGCAGCAATTTTGGACTAATAAGGCTAGATAGCAAGACGAAATGGTAGCGCGCAGAGATGTGGTGTAAGAGGCGGGGCATGCCCCGCCTCCGCCCTTTCTTGAAAGGGAGGGGACACCGCCTAGAATTCGTCGTTGGAGTAATGAAGGT
>UQKW01000013.1 GCA_900541885.1 uncultured Collinsella sp. | reverse complement strand
GAAGGGAGCGCTCCCGCAAACTGCCTCTTGACAACTTATAGGAGCGTCGGTTTTATGTTTCGCTATGCGGGCTGTGCTTGGCTATTGCAAAATAGTCTACTCACTTAGGTTTGAGGGCCGTTCGCTGGCGCCTATTTGCGCTTGTTTGCCAACGCCGCGACCATCAGAAGCCCCTAGGACTCTTGCGGTAGACGCTTCTTGCCCTTGCGGGCACGGTTTCTAAAGTTCTCGACGGCCTCTTCCATGCCCAGAGGCACATAGGCGAGCTCATCGAGGTTATCGGGCAGGTAGCAGGCTAGGCTTTGCTCCTGCGCGCGGCCCGCCGCGAGCTGTTCATCGCTGGGCTGCGCTCCAGGTGTGGCGCAAATGCCATAGACGGCGGCACCCATCTCGCGCGTGCGGCGCTCGTACTCGGTCTCGGGATGCTCGGGATGGTCGCGGCGGACGTCGTCGCTTACCCAAAGCGTATCGTAGCCGGCCGCGGCAAACTGTCCCAGGGCGTAATCGCGCAACGGCTTGCTGTCGGTGCGCAGTGTGACGGTAGCGCCGGCTGAAAAGAGCGGGCGGTAGAGCATCAGATGGTCGACATGGACGAGTCGTTTTTTAGCGTACTTGGCCTTGGGCTGCGGCGTGGGAAAGTTAATGGTGATGGCATCGAGCTCGCCTGCGGCAAACAGCTGTGGCAGCGATGCGGCGCCTCGGGGCAGGACGAGTGCGTTGGATAGCCCCTGTTCGCAGATTTTCTGCGCGGCATAGGCGATGCAGATGGGCTCCTGGTCCATGCCGATAAAGAGGGTGTCGGGCTCGCGGTGGGCGCGCTCGACCAGATAGGTTCCCTTGCCACAGCCAAGATCCAGGTGAAGGTGTTCGAAGGGCTTGCTGCCAGCTGGCGCGCAAGCCTCGCGCCAATCTCCGGCATAAGCCTCGGGGTTCGTCTCGATCGCATCGGCGTAGCGCTCCAGGCGCTCCTCGAGCACAAAGTTCTTAGGCGTGCGAACGTGGACGGCTCCCATGAGGCTCCTTGGTCATAAGTATGGAACGCATAGCTGCGCGTTCCGTCAATGGGTTGAAAAAGGGTGGGCATAGTTTGCCCGAAAGATGCGGTGCGGCTCGGCGGCGAATCGTCGGTGCCTACAGACGTTTGAGAATCACATAGCGGTTGAGCTCGCCGCTGCGACCGTCGGCATGGAAGCGCTCAAGCTCGCGCACGGGGACCTCGCCGCTCTTGTAGAACGTACGGACGCCGCGCACCAGGTCGGTGATCTGCTGATCGTCAAAGTGATGGCAATAGCGGTAGGCGTGGCGGTCGTTTTGCCAGCCGATGAGGTGGTCGCCGGCTTCAAACTGCGCGGAATCGTAACCTTCAAACGGCGGGGTGAGCTCGGCACGGGCCTCGGCGCGAACGGCCTTGCGCGCCATGCGCTCGTCGTTCATAAACTCCCAAAAGCTGATGGCGATGATGCCGCCCGGGCGCGTCTGGCGCACCAGGGCGTCGAGCACGCGTACGCGGTACTCGCACGACGGCACGTGGTGCATAAAACCAAAGCAGACCGAGATGTCGGCGAGCGGGGCGTCGAAAAGCACGTCGGGTGTCTCGGCGGGGTTGAGCTTCATAAGGGCATCGAGCACGTCGAGTTCCTGGAAGTGCAGGTTGGGAATGCGCAGGGCGTGACCGTGCGCATCGATAGCCAAATCCTGACACGAGTCGACGCCGTAGAACTCAAACGGGCAGCTGGCATCTGCCGAGGGGTTTGCGCCATCGACGCCCTTGGCGGCAAGTGCGCCGCCGGCGGCAAAGTTCTCGAATCGCATATTGCCGCAGGCGAGATCGAAGACGCGGACGGGATGCTCGATCGTGGCGACGTCGAGCTGTTCGAGCGCGATGTCCATGGTGCGCACCCAGCCGGGCCACGGGGCCTGGCGCGTATCGGAAAAGGAGGCGGAGTGCTCGCGATAGAACGTATTGTTGAGCTGGATGAGCGATGAGGCGAAATCGCGGTTCACGGCGCGGAACTCCCTCCGTTGGCGGTGCGGAATAAACAGTACGACCATACTACCGTTTACGCCGCAACGGGGACAACCAAGCTACGGGTCATTGCTTTGTTTGGACACATTTCCGCAGCTCATATGCACCCGCAACCGCCGGTTGTCAAAAATCTCACTAGAATAGGTGGCATGCTTTTGGCGGTGGCGGATAGATTTTTAACTGTGCAAGGCGCCTTAAGAAGAAAAACGGTCCGGCGGCACGGCTGGCATCACATAGGAGGAACCATGAATGTAGAAACTGCGCAGCGGCTCGCCGACCTTCGTCGCAGCAAGGGTTTTAGCCAAGAAGGGCTCGCGCGAAAGCTGGGGCTGTCGCGCCAGGCGGTCAGTAAATGGGAGCGCGCGGAGAGCTCGCCCGATACCGAGAACCTGATCTCGCTCGCTAAACTCTATGGCGTGAGTTTGGACGAGCTCCTCAATCCGAGTGACGAGATCGAGGACGATATCGAGTTTGAGAACGAGGACCGCGCTCGTCAGCGCGAGGCCGAGGCGGCAGAGCGTGCTCGCACCCATGAGGCGGCGGCGCGCGCTACCGAGGCGGCAACGCAGGCGAGTGATGCTGCGGCCAAGGCGGCGCAAGCGGCAAGCTGGAGTGCGCAGGCCGCCAATGCCGCTACGGCGCAGGCGACGAGTGGCGGCGCAGTTGGTTCGACTCCGGTGAAGGGCCCGTTCCAGTCGTTCCCGTATTGGGCCGTGTGCTGGCTGCTGTTCTTTTTACTGATGTTCCTGGTTGGTGCCAGCCCCTTTCCCGCACTGATCTTCTTTACGATTCCCATCTATCACTGGGTGGCACGTGCGCTCGATGGTGATTGGGCGCGTGGGGATATCCAGGTTGGTCCGGCGCCGGCGGTCGCTAGGACTAAGGGGGAGGACGTTTTCACAGCGGTTGACGCTGACATGGCTGCCGCGACCACCGCTGAGTCGAGTGCCAAAGAAGGTGATGAATGATGAAGCTCTCGCATGAGTCTAAGAGGCGCTTGGGCATTGGCATCGGAGCGTTTGTGCTCATCATCGGGCTTGTCTTTGGCGCTTCGCGGACTTTGATTCATTTTGATGGACCGTGGGATCTCAACGATGTTGTATCCGGCTTGTCTGGTATGGACGATGCGTTTGACGAGGACGATTCCTTGAATAGCGGTAACTATTCCGCTCGGCCTCAACAGCTTTCGAGCGAAACGTTTGATGCCGACGCGTTCACATCGCTTGACTTGGACGTGACGTCGGGCACGGTCGAGGTCAAACGCGTCTCCGGCGGGCCAGTGCGCGTGATTGAAAGCGGTCGCGTGGCAACGGGGACCGTTGCCTTCGATGCGGCAACCCAGAACCTGGCCGAAATCAAGGGTTCTACGCTCAAGATTCGCCAGTTCGATTGCGATGACGAGCGCGCCATTGACCGCACGGTTACCGTCGAACTGCCGCGCAAAGTTGCCGATAACATGGTGGGCATTACAGCGAATGTAGGATCGGGTGATCTGACGGTCGCGGGCATTGCGTGTCATGACCTCAACCTGACTCTGGACTCGGGAGACGTTGAGTTTACGGGCACCGTGACCGATACCCTGAATGCCGAGGTCGGTTCGGGCGATGTGACGTTCGAGCTTTACCCGGCCCCCACGAAGTCGATGGACGTGAGTGTGGGCTCGGGCGATGTGGAGATGACGGTTCCGAACTCGACGGGCTTTAAGGCGAGCCTCACCTTGGGCAGCGGCGACTTCGAGAGCGATTTCCTTCCGCTTGGCTACGACGGCGAGACCATTTTGAATCTTGAATTCGATAACGGTGACAAGTCTGCCACGTATCGTTTTGAGGTCGGTTCGGGCGACATGTCGTTTGATTCGGAGTATTGAGGCAGACGAAAGCCTAGGCGAAGATATAGACGCGCTGTTTGATGAAGGCGCCGAAGCCGAGATCGGCTCCGGCGCCTTTGCCTTTACAATGGGGGCATGGAACAGATTATCTTGAACATACTCGAGGCTCTGCGTCGCGGCGAGACCGTGGACGACAAAGCGCTCGTCAAACTGATACATGCCGAGGCGCGCCGTGAGGGTGCCGACAAACGCGATTTGGCCAAGCGCCGTCTGCTGCCGTTCTACCAGCGGGTTAAACGTGAGGAGCCGGTTCGGTGGGCTGCGTGGAATGTCGATTCCGATCTGGAGCGTCAACTGCTGCAGGTCCTGCGTATGAAGCCTCGTCGCACGGCTTCGGGCGTGGCGACCATTACCGTCATCACCAAGCCCTGGCCATGCTCGGGCGATTGCCTATTTTGCCCCAACGATCTGCGCATGCCCAAAAGCTATCTGCACGCCGAGCCGGCGTGCGCCCGTGCGGAGCAAAATTGCTTTGACCCGTATCTGCAGGTAAGCGCTCGTCTGACCGCGCTTTCGCAGATGGGGCATGCGACCGATAAGATTGAGCTCATTGTGCTCGGCGGTACCTGGAGCGACTATCCGCAAGGGTATCAGACGTGGTTTATGTCGGAGCTCTTCCGCGCGCTCAATGACGATGCCGTGGCTGGTGTGGCGGCTAACCCCATGTTGGCGCGTCCGGGCATCAGCCGTGCCGAGGCAGGGCGTCTACTCGATGACGCTCCTGCCGATGCCTTGCCGCCGGTGGTAACAGAACGCCGTGAGCGCTATCAGGCCGCCGGCATTGCGACAGACGAGGTCGAGCTTGCTGCCGGCGTTGCCGACGAGCAGGGGCGTGTGGATGCTGCCGTGGGCGGCTATAACCGTGCGGTGCGTCGTCTGTACGGTCCCGGTACGCCGTGGGACAAGGTCACTGAGTGGCAGACGGCAACGATGGAGGAGCTCGAGCGTCAGCAGCGCATCAACGAGACGGCGAAGCATCGCGTGGTGGGACTCGTTATCGAGACGCGCCCCGATGCCGTAACGCCGCAGGCGCTTACGCTCATCCGCCGCCTGGGCTGCACCAAGATCCAGATGGGTATCCAGAGCCTCGACCAGCACCTGCTCGATATCAACGAGCGTCGCATTTCGGTGGCGCAGATTGAACGGGCGTTTTCGCTTGCGCGCCTGTTTGGCTTTAAGATCCATGCGCATTTTATGCTTAACCTGCTGGGCGCCACGCCGGAGGGGGATAAGCGCGACTACGAACGCTTTATGACCGAAGGGGCCTTTATGCCCGACGAGGTCAAGGTCTACCCGTGTGCGCTCATCGAGGGCTCGCGTCTGGTGGGCTGCTATGAGCGCGGCGAGTGGCGTCCCTATACCGAGGAAGAGCTGCTCGATGTGCTGGCCGACGACATCGTGGTGACGCCGGCGTTCTGCCGTATCAGTCGCATGATCCGCGACTTTAGTTCCGACGACATTATGGTGGGCAACAAGAAACCCAACCTGCGTCAGCTCGTTGAGAACCGTCTGGCTGCTCGGGGTGATGGTGCGACGGTGCGCGAGATTCGCTATCGCGAGATCAGTACGGCGGGTGCCGACTTGGATGAGCTATCTCTTGATGAGGAAGTGGCGTACGAGACGCCAGTGACTTACGAGCGCTTTTTGCAGTGGGTGACGCCGCAGGGCAAGATCGCGGGCTTTTTGCGGTTGTCGCTGCCCGACCATTCGTTTGTTGCCGCGCATGCGGACGAGTTGCCGACGACGCCGGACGAGGCGATGATTCGCGAGGTGCACGTGTATGGCATGGCGGCACGCGTGGGTGACCAGGGCCAGGCGGCGCAGCATCACGGGTTGGGGCGTTTGCTCGTAGAGCGTGCGTGCGAGATTGCCCGGGATGCCGGCTATGCGCGCATCAACGTGATCAGCGCGATTGGTACGCGCGAGTACTATCGCCATCTTGGATTTTATGACCATGGCCTTTATCTGCAAAAGGAGCTCTAGATGAACAAGCCGAGTGTTTCTGCCGGCGTCGTTGCCGGCGTTGCTCTGGGAGCCGCGGCGCTTGGTGCGGCCGCTGTCGCTGTTCGTGTTGCCTGTCTGCAGGTTGCGCGAACCTGCAATGGGTTGGCGCGTGTGAAGCGCGTGCACGACGAGGGCGGCGACGAAGTCCGCGTATTGGTGCAAGGCGGCGTCTACCAAAGCGCGAGTTACGTTGGCGAGCGTTGGGCTGAGCCCGTCTTTGCGTACTATCGTGCGTTTGACGACGTGTTTGAGGCCGAGGGTGCAATGCACGACGCTTATGGTCACGGCATCGACCGTATGCTCATGCTGGGTGGCGGCGGGTTTGCCTATCCCAAGTTTGCGCTGATGTCGCACGAGGGCTTGCGCATGGACGTTATCGAGTATGACGGAGAGATTACGCGCCTGGCGCGCCGTTGGTTCTATCTGGACGAGCTGGAGCGCACGGTGGGCGACCGCTTGCGGGTGATTACTGCTGAGGCTCGCTCGTATCTGGGTGTGACGAGTGTGGGTCATCGTCGCTACGACGTGGTCGTGAGCGATTGCTTTGGCGGTGCCGAGCCCGTACGCGAGCTGGCGACCGTTGAGGCGTTGCGTCTAGTGCGGGGCAGCCTGAATGCCGGCGGCATCTACGTGGCCAATATCGTGAGCGCAAGCGAGGGGAGCGATGTGACGTTCCTGCGCGATTGCGCTGCCACGGCACTCGAGGTATTCGCCCACGCCTGGGTGGTCCCATGTGGCGATGCGGAGTTCGGCGGCGAGGAAAACTACCTGCTCATCGCCAGCGACGGCAACTACGCCTTTGCCGAAGCCGTGCCCTTCGACACCGACTTCCTCGGCACCGTCCTTCACGACAAATAAGTCTCCTCGTCCCAAAAAGACTGGTCTTAGGCGTGGTCGCGCCAGCCGAGAACGCGCTGCTTCATGCCTTCGATGTCGAGCACGCCTTCGGCAAAGCCCTTGCGCACGAGCTCTTCGGGAACAAACTCGTCGTAGCGGTCAAAGTAAGGCACCTCGCCGGGATAGACGAGGTCGATGGGGTCGAAGTCTTTCTCGGCTTCGGCGGCGAGCACTTCAAAGAACGTCTCCTCGTCGGCCTTCATCTTAAACTGCATAAAGTACGGGCATGACGGGTCGAGTCCGCGAAGGCCCAGCTCCGCGGCACATTTAATCTTGAGCATGCGCTCGAGCGCCAAAAAGGCGTAGCTTCCCAACCAGGGGAAGAGCACCCAGGTGTCGCCGCCCAGGTTAATGAGCGGCTTGGTTCCCGCGCCCGAAATCTCGGCGGTATGACGAGCCTGCGCAAGGCGGGCCCGTGCGTTACCCATAAGGTACGGATATGCTGCGTGCTCGTTGAGCGCCTTGCGCATGCGCTCGAGTACGTGTGTATTGATATCACCGGGGCAGTCGCCAAAGTAGGCCGGCACCCGGCCCTTGACCTGCGTGGCAAAGACGGTGTGGCGCTTCCAGTCCACTTCCTCGACAATCCAGCAGTGTCCGGCGATGGCGATGCGCTCACCGGGCGGTGGCGGATTGACGATCGTGCCCAACTCGGCCGACTCACTGCGAACGGTGAACTCCTCGTTTTCCTGGAACACAGCGTAGAACTTAAAGTTGTTAATGATGCGCTCGCCCGCGAGGCCCACGATGAGCCCGCCGCCCTCGGTGACTTGGATATGGTCGATCTTAATGAGGTGACGCAGCAACACGCGATAGTCATCGGCCGAGATGCGATGAAAATAGCTGAGTGTGAGCACGCGCTGGGCAAGCTCTGCCGGCGTGAGTTCGCCGGTGCTGGCAAGCGTCGACATAGTCTGGTGGTAGAGCAGGCTGTAGGGGAGTCGATCGAGTTCGGGTGGCTCGACCCACTTTTCCTCGCGATAGAGTTGTACGAGCGCGATGCCCTGCAGGAGCTTCCACGGAATGGTCTCGGGCATCATCGTGCGCGGCTCGGGTTCTTCCTCGCGCATGACAAACCACATCTCGGGCGGAAGATCGCGGCGCCCCGTGCGGCCCATTCGCTGCAAAAAGGAGCTGACGGTAAACGGTGCATCGATCTGAAACGCACGCTCCAGACGGCCGATATCGATACCGAGCTCCAGTGTAGATGTGGTGACGGTTGTCTGTGCCTGCTCCTCATCGCGCATGAGCTCTTCTGCCGTCTCGCGCAGCGATGCTGAAAGATTGCCGTGGTGGATGAGAAAGCGGTCGGGCTCGTGCCGGCTCTCGCAGTAGCTGCGCAGCATGGAGCACACGGCCTCTGCCTCCTCGCGCGAGTTGGCAAAGACCAGGCACTTGCGGCCGCGTGTGTGCTCAAAGATATAGCCCATGCCGGGGTCGGCGTTGTCTGGCGCCGTGTCGGTGGGGTTGAGTAATGCCTGTTCGGGTGCTCGGGGGATGTCGACTTCGCCCTCGGGGGCCGACGAAGTGCGGCGATCCCTGGAGGTAGCCTTGTCCCGTGCCCGCTCACGACGTTGACGGCGCTCCTCTTGTGTGAGCTGTCCGCTGTGACGCATGTCTTGGGCGCCGGCGGGCAGTGCCGCGGGTGCCGCTGCCTCAATGCGCTCGCACGCAAGCACTTCGGCCTCTTGAGGACCCGTGCTCTCGAATCCTCGTTGTTGCGCCTGGGGACCCGAGTTGTAGAAGTGCTCCATGGAGATACGCCACACGCGGCGCGGCTCCTCAAAGCGGGGGATGATGCAATCGCGTCCTGTTCCCTGCGAGAGGAAGGCACCCGTACGCTCGGGGTCACCGATGGTGGCCGAAAGGCCGATGCGGCGGGGCTGCACGCCTGCCATGCGCGAGAGGCGCTCGATAAGGCAGAGCGTCTGACCGCCGCGGTCGCCGCGCATGAGCGAATGAACCTCGTCGATAACCACATAGCGCAGGTCGCAGAACATACGAGGGATTGCCATGTGCTTATGGATCAGGAGCGCCTCGAGCGACTCAGGCGTAATCTGCAAGATACCGCTCGGTTTTTTGATGAGCTTAGCCTTGTGCGACTGCGAAACATCGCCATGCCAGTGCCAGACGGGGATATCGGCCTCTTCGCAGAGGTCGTTGAGACGGACGAACTGATCATTGATGAGCGCTTTGAGGGGGCCGATGTAGAGGGCGCCTACGCTCGCGGGCGGGTTCTCCCAAAACTCGGTCAGGATGGGAAAGAAGGCTGCCTCGGTTTTGCCGGAAGCCGTGGATGCCGTCAGGAGCACATTATCTTGCGTGTTAAAGATGGCGTCTGCCGCTGCAACCTGGATAGAGCGCAGACTCTCCCAATCGTGGGAGTAGATGAAGTCTTGGATAAACGGAGCATACCGGTCAAAGGCGTTCACGGGGCCTCCTCTCAAATACGAATCTCTTAACGCGGTGAGCAGTGGCTCGCTACATTACTGTCTCGACGTTTGCCCAGATAAAACCTGCCAAAATAAACCTGTCCCTTTTTGGCAGGTTAGATGGTGAACTCGGCGAAGTTGCGGTCTTCGCTTGCGGTGTCGGTGTTGTCCGTTACGGCTGCCGGCGCCAGCGCGTCGCCACCGACGCTTTGCAGCAACTCGGCCACGTTAGCATCGGGGTTTTGGCATAGGATGTCGAGCAGCTCGATAAAGTCACGAATGACTTCACGCGGCGTTAAGTGCGTATCGGCTCCCACGCGGCCAAACTCAATCTTGAGGAAGTCCACCAAGTCGTTTTCGGTAAGCGAGGGCGTCCAGCCAAAGTAGCCGGCATGGATCTGCATGAGCTTTTCGATGAGCACCAGCAGTTCCTCATAGGTGAGTGGCTGTAGGCGGATGATGGGCGCGAGCATGTCCTTAAGGTCCTCGCGCGCAAAGCGGCCCTGAGCGAGTCGGCTGCGCAGGGCTTCGTAGGAGAACACGCCGCGGCGGCGGTCTTCGATGGAGGTTGGCGTGCCGCCCATAATCATGCCCAGGTACTGCGCTTTGCCCTGAAGCGTGTCGTTGTACATGGTCAGGATTTTCTCGTAGTTGTACTGGCGCGTGATAGCGTTGGGAATCTTATACAGATTCACGAGCTCGTCGATGAGCACCAGCATGCCCTTGTAGCCGCTGCAAACCAAAAAACGAGCGATGAGTTTGACGTAGTCGTACCAGTCGTCATCGCTGATGATGGTTGAGGAGCCCAGCTCGGCGCGTGCCTCACTCTTGGTGCGGTACTCGCCGCGAATCCATTTGGTCACGCGGCTCATAGCTTCTTCGTCGCCCTCGGATACGGCCGCGCGGTAGCGGCGGAGCATACGGGAGAAGTCGAAGCCGTGGACCATTTCCTCGAGCGGGGCCAGTTGGGCATTGACGGCAGACTCATCGGCATCGGCACACGAGGCGACCCAGCGATCCAGGATAAGGTTGAGTGCACCGCCCTCGGGGCGCGTTTTAGTCGATATGTTGCGGATGAGCTCACGGTAGGTGGCAAGGCCCTGTCCCTGGCCGCCCTGCAGGCGGCGCTCAGGGGATAGGTCGGCATCGGCGACGACGAATCCCTCGCCCATGGCGTGCGTGCGGATGGTCTGGAGCAAAAAGCTCTTGCCGGCTCCGTAGCGACCGACTAAAAAGCGGAAGCTCGCGCCGCCATCGGCGATGAGACTCAAATCGGTGAGCAGGGCGCGAATCTCGACCTCGCGTCCCACGGTGATATAGGGAAGGCCGATGCGCGGGACCACGCCGCCCTTGAGCGAGTTAAGGATAACGGCAGCGACGCGTTTGGGTACACGGGGCGCTGCGGATGCGGTATCACTCATGGTCTAGGTATCCTCTCACGTCTGCTTCGTAGTCCTCGATAATCTGCGGCCCTGCCGCGCTAAATTCAATTACGGTGTCGCCCACCAGGTCAAAGAGCGCCTCGTTGATGCTGTCGACGAGCATGTCCTCGCTCTGCCCCGATTGCACTACCGCCGATTCCGCCTGTACTGCGTTGTGCTCGAGCAGCGCGCGGAGATAGGCGTCTGCGGCAGGCGTGAGTTCGTTCGTGGCGTCAGCGGGCGCAACAGCTGCGAACGCGGGCGTCGGCGCGAGAAGCGGTGCCACGACACCAAACTGTTCGGTGGATATGGTTGGCTCGTCGGTCTCGTCCTGCCGAATGGGTGCCGCGACCGCCTCGACAATCGCGTCGGCTACGGGCTCGGCTTCCGGTTGCCCTGAGTCCGCTGCCTCGGCTTCCACAGGTGCGCCGTCCTCGCGCTCTTCGTCGATTAAAAGTGCTTCGCGCGTTTGCGCAGCGGCGCTCCGAATGTGCCCCAGCTGAGTCAGGTCGATATCGATCTTGACGGGCTGGTGTGCGGCGTCCCACGAAAGCCATGCCACAATCTCGTCATCGATAATCTTGGCCAGATATTTGGGGACCTTTTCTTCCTTAAGGGGATGGGCGGGGTCCAGCGCCAGGCGCAGGCGTTGGTCGCAGGCGCGCATCATTTCACCGAGCTTGCTGCTCTTTTGCCTACTACCATGGATACGCATACATTCCCAAAAGCCGTTTTGGCAACGGTAGATATGGATGGGATCCAGGCGGTATTCGCAGTTCTCGTGGCGCTCGGGCGCAAAGAATACGGCCGAGGCAAACATGGTGTAGGGCATGGCCGTCTCCTCCCCAAACAAGCTCGCTACGATGCCGGTCTTTCGATGCGTGTCATAGTAGCGCGCCATGCGGACATACGCGGCGCATGCCACGTGGCGCAGATCGCGGTGGTGGCTGCGGTCGAGCCGCGAGTTACTTAGGTTGTACGTGGAGAGGGCGTTGATGGCGGCCATGAGTCGCTCCTCGCGCACCTCATCGGGCGGAAGGGGGAGCGTGGGCTCGGAGGTTTTGCGACGTTTGGGGGTCTGGTCGGACGGTGCCGGTGCCGGTACAAGGTCTCGTGCCGCGCGCCGCAGCTCGATAAGGGCGTTATCGAACATGACGGTTTTAGAGTCGCGGAGCAGCTTGGGGTCGAGCCCATGGAATACGGCGTAATCCTGCAACCACACGCGTGCAAACCGATCAATGCCGGGCTCGAAGGCGCGATAGACATCCCAAAAGGCCTTGATCTTGTTAAAACCGTCGAGCGGGTCATCTACGCCAATGCCGCAAATCAGCTCATAGAGATACAGAAAGGCAAAGGACGTAGACGTTTCCTCGACGGTTCCGCGGCGCACTTGGGCACGCCAGGTAAAGTAGCCGCGCAGCTGCCGGTCGCTCATGGCGTTGTAGGTGGGAAAGTACGACTTAAAGGTGCCGTTGTAGGGACAGTCGTCCTCAAAGTCGGCCATCAGCAGGCCCTGGCGGTAAAAAAGCTCGGCTTCCGAAAGCCAGCGGCCCGCACCGCCCTTGGGGTCATCCTGCCAGCGCGATATCTCGCGCATTTTACGGTACTGGTCGGGGAGGAAATTCTGCATCTGTCGGCCGGTTTTGAGAATCGGCTCGTCTGCGTAGATTTCGTTTGAGAAGCGGGTGGACTGATGGGTCCGGGCCTCGGCCATAATGCGCTCGATGAGCATCTTGATGTCCTGGTCGGCCACCGCTTCTCCTCTCCTAACGCAGCTACGGTGACCTCATATCATAGCACAGCATCAAACAGATGTTCGAGATACCGCTGCGTTGATAGATTTAGAACAGGAGGGCGTAGATGACGGCGATGACGACGGAGGGGAGCATATTGGCCGTGCGGAAGGTCTGAGGACGGATGAGGTTGACGCCGACGCAGAAGATGAGCATGGAGCCTACGAGCGAAAGGCTGTCGAGGGCTGCCGTGGTCATGATGGGGGAGAGCGCGCCGGCAAACAACGTGATCGTCCCCTGGAACACGGCGACGGGCAGGGCGGAGAAAATGCAGCCGCGGCCAAGCGACGCCGTCATGGTGCAGACGATGATGCAGTCCAATGCGCCTTTCAAGGCAAGCGTTGACCAGTCACCGAGCAGACCGTCCTGGATCGATCCCACGATAGCCATGGCACCGATGCAGACGGTCAGCGATGTCGAGACAAAAGCGTTGGTGAACTCGTTATCGCCCTCACTGCCAGTCTTGCGCTTGAGCCATTCGCCAAGGTTCTCGATGGCGGCCTCCAAGTTGATGGCCTCGCCGATGAGCGAACCGAGCGCAAATGAGACGATGAGCATGGTGGTACCGGTGGTCGCTAGCGCCTTTCCATCGATGATGAGCATCTTTTGCATGGTGCCGCCCAGGCCGATAAACAGGACGCACAGCCCCGATGCTTTCATGAGCGTGTCTTGGATGCGCGGTGTAATGAAGCGGCCGCCCGCTAATCCCAAAAGACCGCCCGCAACTAAAAGCACAACGTTGATGATTGTTCCCAAGCCCGGCATGAGCCCTCCTGTATTGATGCCAACGTGGCAATCGTAGCAGAACGAAATGCGAGGCACATCGCGACTCATCTAATACGTTATATAAGTGGTGTTAGGAATGATGCGCAGCATTTAAGCCTCAGGTGGTTGTCGGGACATAGGGATAGTATTCAAAGCGCAGTGTCATAAGCCGCTGCGGGAATTCAATAGCCGCGGCGATGATATTGGCATCGCGGGCACGATCAAACCCTTCGAGTTCGATCTGATACGAGACGTCTTGCATAATGTCCAGACGCCGCCAGGCTAGGAGTGTGTCGCCATCGAATTCCAAGGTCTTGCCTCCATCTGGAGCAACGGCGTATAGACGCAGCTTGGCGGTGGTTGCAGGGTCGACAACCGTGACCTTTTTAATTTCGTTTCGAGTATTCTTGGCGCCCAACAAGGTGAGCAGTGTTGGGGCCACGACCTCGCCCGATGGCAAAAAGACGACTTCGATGGATTCGGGAAATGCGATGATGGCCGACTTGCGGACGGGTTGATTGGCGGCGGCAACTTCGATGTTCGCAGCGTCGATGACCTCTGTGTGGTCGAGCGCGGCAAGCACGCAGCAGTTACCTTCATCGATCTCTTGAGGATCAGCAAGCCCCAGACTGTCCGCGAGTTCGGAATCGTTTGGATCGGTAGCGGGTTCATTCGGTGCTTCGAGAGAAGCTGGGACGCTGTTTGTCGGCGACGGCGTGTCGCCCGCACCTGCTTCTTTGTCCGCGCTCTCTTCTTGTATGGTTGCGTTGATGGGTTCGTCGTTTGGGGGGAGCGTCTTGGCGTCAAACGCGGAGGGGAGAATTCCGATAGCTCCGGATCCGTTCCACTCCATTTCGAGAAGCGCCGGGTCGGCAAGAATGCGTTGCCTGCTTTGCGCGTGGGAATCGATTTCAAAAGGACCTGCCTCTATCCCTCGTGTAAGGCTGAGTGATCCGGCTGGCTTCTCGAAATGAGCGTCTGTGTCTTTGGTACTGACGGCGTAGAACAGCAGGGACGCTTCTCCCGCCGCGATGGCATCGGTGCCGGCTTTGGTCAGCCGCAATGATGCCGTGAATGAGAGGGTGGGCTGCGCATCGTCTGCATTCGCGGCGGCGCAGCCCAGACATATACCGCCTCCTTTCTCAAAAAACGTACCGTCGAAGGCGACCTTCGCTCCGTTCGCCGAGTCATCGACCGAAGCGATGTCGATGCGCAGCTCTAAATTGCATGGATCGCCATCTGCATCGAGCACAGCCGAGCGCCACGTGCAGACGGCGCACCCCGCCCGGGAGCCGTTTGCCTTGTTCGAACGATCGATATCCACGACTATCGAGCCGTCCGTATTACGACGAAGACATCCCGAGGTCGAGATTGCGGCCTGTGCGATCGAAAAACGCTTGCACGCAATGGCGCTCGATGGATTTGGTGCGGAACTTAGGGCTGCTGGTAAGGAGTCTGCCATGACGGGAGCCGCCCAAGCGGCGACAGACGTTCCGGTTGCGAGCGCGCCGCAGAGTGCGACGACGGGCAAAAGGTTCTTCGATGCCATGGGGTCTCCTTAGCTAATTTAGTGCGGCCTGTCCGTGTTTTGTTTCTGGCTGCGTTTGATGTGCAGACCGAGGCCGGCGGTTCCCGCGCCTGCTGCTGTGGCGCCTGCTGCCAAGAGCCATCGTCTGTCGCCTGTCTGCGCCAACGGTTCCTCGCGGTCGCCGCGGTCGAGCTCCGAGAGGTCGACCGTCACTTGCGTGGCGGCCTGCGCCTGTTCTTGCTGGGCAAAGGCCATGGCTGGCCCAAACGCTAGGATGCTGACGGCGGCGGCCAGGGCGACGGCCTTATGCCGTGTGCGCACCGGGCTCGACCGTCCAGGTGATCGTTGCAACCTGATCGCCTTCGCCGGTTACGCGGAAGATGTCGCGCGTGACGCGGGCGACGTTTCCGCTTGTCTTGAGCTTAATTTTGTCCGTGCCGCCGGCAATGCCCTGGTAGCCCATGTCGAAGGCTGCGTTCTTGGAAAGATCGAGGCCCGTCTCCTGCATTGCGGCGCTGGCGTTTTGGAGTGCGCCGTCGGGGCCGACCTTAAAGTCGATGGAGTTCTGTGCGGTTCCGGCCTTGGCGTCGGCGGCAATGGTCCAGGTGTTCATGGCGTCGATCTTCATGTTGGTGACATGGATGCCGTAGGCCGAATGATTGTCGATGGTGGTCGCGTCTTCTGAGGGGCCCTGAAGCGTGCCGTCGGCCTTGGCGACGAAGGGGATAACCGTCGGAACTTTGAACTCAACGTTGTCGATCTCGGTCCTGACCATTACTTTCGTGGTTCCAACGCGCCCGGCTGCCATAGCTGGCGTCGGGACGGCGCCCATTGCGAGCGCGAGCGCGAGCCCTGCGCCCACGACGAGCGCTCTGGCTCCGTTCATGTTCCTGGTGATGTCCATGGTCGTTCCTTTCTATTCGCCGCGGGCCGTCCCCGCGATGATTGGACGAATGCTGGTGAATTGCGTGCGGTGCCGCGTCGGCCGGAAAGCTAGTTCTCGGTTTGCTCAACCCGTACCTTGACGCGCGTCGGGTTGCCGTGGCTGTCATAGGTCTTGGCGTCAAGCGCCTGGATCTCGATATACGCCTCACCTTCCTCGATGTCGCCGGCGGGGCATGTCTCGACCGTTTTGCCGGTCTCGACCACACCGGATTCGTACATGGTCTCGTCGTTTTGGATGACGCGGAATCGCTGGGGAAATTTATTGTCTTGGACGTTTTGCACGTTGACGCGCAGCTTGCCGTCCTCCTGCAGCTGAGCGACCGGTGCTACCGAAATCGTCATCATGTTGTCGCGGACGATGGCGTCGAGCTCATCTTGGATTTCCTGACGCGTTTTGCCCTCGGCCGTCGTAACCGAAGCGCCCGCCTCGGGTACGGGCTGCGACTGCCAAGCGTATAGTCCTACGGCGACAAGGGCACAGACGATGGCCAAGCAGGCAACGATGAGCTTCTTGCGACGACCCAGGCCTGCAAAGTGGGGTGGCTTCTTCGCGCTCATGCGGCATCCTTGGCGGTATAGATGCGCGCAAAGGTGGACGGGTTCGCTCCAAAGAGCATGTGAAGCATCAGGCGGCGTGAGTAGACAAGCTCGTCGAAGTCGGGAGGGAGCTCGATGTCGTGGATATGCGCGATGCGGTGGGCGAGCGCCGAGAACGACTCGGGGTCGCAGATCACATCGGTGGTAACGTGGTAGACCGTCGTATCGGGGAATGCCTCTTCGTCGAAAGGCAGGAGATGGGGATCGTCGTCGACTTCGATGGCGATGCCGTACTGGGGCCAGTAATATGCCATGGGAACCTCCCTGCTTCTGGGGCCAAAACTTCTGTCGGTTTTGGCTGTCGATGCCGACGGTATCAGCCACTACTTGACCAATTGCTGACCAAATGCTTGACGGATTGGTGTCTCCGCAGGTAAAAGGCGGCAAAAAATACTCCAACTTTTTTCAAGCGACAATCGCGCGGTCGGCGACGGCGGGGCCATATGTGTCAAAAGCATCGTCTGCCGAGGAAATCAAGCCGCTCGCCGAATTGCACGAACGTAAAAATCGCCAATTATGGAGACGGTCTCGAACACGTCGACGAAACGATGCGGTAACATCTCCCTGCAAACACTGTAGTTAGCTAAAGGGGGAGTTCGCGTGTCTGCAACCATCAAACCCTTCACCGACGAGTTCGAAGAGTATGGTCGCGATGAGTCTCGCGCATCGGGCGAGGCCTCGAGCATCTCGTTTCCGACAACGGAAGACGAGGTCCGTGCCATTTTGGAAAAGCTCCATGCCGAGCGTGTCCCGGTAACGGTTCAGGGCGCCCGAACCGGCCTTGCCGCCGGTGCCGTGCCCCACGGCGGGCATATCCTCAATACTTCCCGTATGAATCGCTACTTGGGCCTTCGCCGCGATGAACAAGGCCAATTTCTGCTGCGCGTGGAGCCGGGCGTTGTGCTCTCGGAGCTGCGCAAACAGCTGAGCAAGAAGGTGCTGCCGACTGCTGGTTGGGACCAGGCATCGCTTGAGGCCTACGAGGAGTTCCAAGAGGCCCCCGAGCAGTTCTTTCCCACCGATCCCACCGAGGCATCTGCCTGTCTGGGCGGCATGGCGGCATGTAACGCCTCTGGTGCCCGCAGCTACGCCTACGGTCCCATGCGCCCACATATCACGGGACTCCACGTCGCGCTAACTGATGGCGATTTGCTTGAGCTTCAGCGCGGCGAGGCTTTTGCCCAGGGCCGCCACCTGTCGCTCGTGACGGCAGTGGGTCGTACGCTCGAGCTCGATCTTCCCGGCTATACCATGCCCAAGACAAAAAATGCCTCAGGCTATTTCGTTGCGGACGAAATGGACGCCATCGACCTCTTTATCGGTGCTTGCGGCACGCTCGGCGTTATCACCGAGCTCGAGATTGCCCTGCAGGCGGCGCCTGCGGTCGTTTGGGGTGTGAGCTGCTTTTTCGATAGCGAAGACAAGGCCGTGTCCTTTACCGATTCCGTGCGTCCTGTCCTGTCCCATGCGGCTGCCATCGAGTACTTCGACGCTGGCGCCCTGGATATTCTACGTCGCCAGCGCGAGCAGTCGACGGCGTTTGCCTCGCTGCCGGCGCTCGACAAAGAGGCCAAGGTCTGTGTGTACGTGGAGCTCGACTGCGATGACGAGGCCCAGGCGACCGAGGAACTGTACCACCTGGGATGGGTGCTCGAGTTTGCGGGTGGCCGCGACGATGCGACATGGGTCGCGCGCACCGAGGTTGATCGCGAGTGCCAGCGGTTCTTCCGCCATGCGGTCCCCGAGAGCGTCAATATGCTCATTGACGAGCGTCGCCGCATCGACCCCACCATTACCAAGCTGGGATCGGATATGTCGGTGCCCAATGCACGCCTTGCCGATGTCGTGGCCCTCTATCGCCGCACGCTGGCCGAAAGCGGGCTTGAATCTGCTGCCTGGGGGCACATCGGTAACAACCATCTGCATGTGAACATCCTGCCGCGCGATGCGCAGGACTACCGTCGTGGTGGAGAACTCTTTGCCCAGTGGGCTTCCGAGGTCACGGCCATGGGCGGTGCCGTTTCTGCCGAGCACGGCGTCGGCAAGATCAAGGCGGGCTTCTTGGAGACGATGTACGGCCGCGAGGCCATGGTCGAGTCGGCGCGTCTCAAACTCCAGCTCGACCCTGCCGGCCAGCTGGGTCGCGGCAACCTGTTTACGGAGAAGCTCTTGGATGAACTCGTCCAGAAAGGGGACGCGTGAAGATGAGTGATTTCCATATGGTGGTGTGCGTCAAGGCGGTGCCCGGAAGCACCGAGGTCAAGATGGACCCCAAGACCAATACTATCGTGCGTGATGGCAAGCAGGCGGTCATTAATCCCTTTGATGCGAGCGCTTTGGAATGCGCGCTGGCGCTGAAAGACGACTTTATCGGCTTTGGCATGGACGTGCGCGTAACGGTGGTGTCGATGGGCATCCCCGCGACCGAGTCGCTGCTGCGCGACTGCATCGCCCGCGGTGCCGACGACGCGCTGCTGCTGACCGATCGCGCCTTTGCAGGTGCCGATACCCTGGCAACCACCTATGCCCTCAAGTGCGGCATCGAGGCGCTCGACGAGGACTTCGACCTGCTCATCTGCGGCAAGATGGCGGTGGATGGCGATACGGCCCAGATTGGTCCCGAGCTTGCCGGTGCCTTTGATATTCCCTGCGTGACCGACGTGAGCTGCGTGCAGAGCGCGGGCTTTACGACCTGTGGCTCGCTGGCGCTCGTTCACGGATGCGATGCCGGCGAGGAGACGGTGTACCTTGAGATGCCGTGCGCGATGACGACTGCCAAGGAGATTGGCCAGTTGCGTATGCCGAGTATTGCCGGTATCCGCGCGGCGGAGGAGGCGGACGTGCGCGTGGTCAGTGCCGCCGACGTGAACGCCGACCCCGCGCGTTGCGGTCTTGCCGGGTCGCCGACACAGGTCGTGCGCTCGTTTGTGCCCGACCGTGACCAAACGTGCGAGGCCGTTGACGGAACGGCGTCCGAGCAGGCGGCAAAACTTGCCAAGATCATCGAGGGGATGGCATAGATGAGCGGACTGATTATCGATAGCGAAGCCTGTATCGGCTGCGGTCGCTGCGTTCGCGCCTGCGCCTCGGGCGGCATTGTGGTGGAGGGCGAGCGTCCCAACCGATGCGCCCGCGTAACCGACGGCTGTATCCTATGCGGTGGGTGCGTCGACGCCTGCCCTGTCAACGCTATCTCGATCGAGTGTGACGAGGCCGCTGATGCGGTGGACCTTGATGCATATCGAGACATTTGGGTCTTCGTGCAGACCGACGAGCACGATACGGTGACTCCCGTTGCCTATGAGCTTATGGGCAAGGGGCGCGAGCTTGCCGATGCTCGCGGCTGCCGTCTGGTGGCACTGGTCGGCATGAGCCCCGAGGGCTCGCTCGGGGACCTGGAGCATCTGGTTTGCGCGGGCGCCGACGAAGTCCTGGCCTGTCGCGACGAGCGCCTGCGCCAAAACGATGCGGAGGTCTACGCCCGCTTGATCTGCGATTTGGTAGCCGAACGCAAACCCGAGGCCATCCTATACGGCGCGACCGCTTTTGGTCGCGAACTGGCACCCGGCGTTGCCGTGCGTTTGCAGACGGGCCTTACGGCTGACTGCACCGTACTTTCGATGGATACGGAGACGGGACTGCTGCAACAGACGCGTCCGGCGTTTGGCGGCAACCTAATGGCCACCATCGTCTGCCCCAATCATCGTCCCCAGATGGCAACGGTTCGTCCCGGCATCTTTAAGGCGCCCGACTTTGACTACGGCCGCTCCGGCACGATTGCCCAGATATCTCTTGCGGATGATGCTAAGGCTCGTGTCGAGATCTCGATTCCCGCCGAGGAGTGGGGGCAGCAGGTCTCAATCGCCGATGCCGAGCGCTTGGTCGTGGTGGGCCGCGGCATTGGTTCCAAGAAAAACCTGCCGCTGATGCGAAAACTCGCCGATGCCCTGGGTGCCGAGCTTGGTTGCACGCGTCCCGTCGTGGAGGCGGGTTGGCTGGAGTATCGCCACCAGATTGGCCAGACGGGCGTATCGGTTTCGCCCAAGCTTCTCGTGAGTATCGGTGTTTCGGGCGCCATCCAGCATCTTGCCGGTATCGGTGGGGCGGAGTGCATTATCGCCATCAACGAGGACCCGGATGCCCCCATTTTCGGTGCTGCCCAGTACAAGGTTGTTGGGGACGCCGTCGAGGTCGTCGAGGAGCTGCTGGCCCAGCTTGAGCGCTAGGCGCGCGCCAGCCAGTCGCGCATCTCGTCCTTTAGGCGGCTCCAGGTTGCCTGCGTGACGGGGTCGGTAAAGGGCTGTGTAATGCCAAAGGGCGCGTCGAGCAGGCGGTGGATATCGCCCTGTTCGCGCGCCAGCGCACGGCTTGTCGGATAGACGAGCTCAAACATAAAGCAGACAAGCCCCACCAAGAAGTCGGCGGGCTCATTGCGCTCATCGCGTGCGACGCAGCGGTGCTCGTCAAAGGCGGCAAGTGTCGGCGACGAAAAACGGCTGCCGAGAAACGTCTTCTCGTCCACCTTGAGGATGGTGTCGACGGTGCTGTCGGCGATGGTGCGCATAATGTCGATCTTGTCACCATCGCGCACGATATCGCAGAAGCTTCGCGTGCGCACGTCGAGCTGCGCGGGTAGACGGAAATCGCTGTGATAGGCAATGCTCGCTCGGATGAGCTCATCTTCTGCCGGGTCATCGATAAAGTCGCGGATGCTCGTTACGGCGGGTGCATCGGCGGGATTCTCGCCAAAGAGGACCTCGATGCCCAGCGCCGCATGGCTCATGCTCTCGGCGTCCTTAAAGGTGTCCCAGCGTCGCAGCTGCTCAAAGCGGCCCATATCGTGTAGCAGGCCGCAAAGCCATGCCAGGTCAATATCTTCTGACGACCAGCCCTGCTCGCGCGCTACGGCATCGCATGCCTTGGCCACGTGGTACGTATGCTCGATTTTGAGCGCGATGCGTGGGTTGGTGGCGTCGTAGGCATCGGTGTAGCTTTTGAAGGCCGCGCGCGCCCGGTCTCGATCGATAGCTGTCATAATGACTTCCTAAAAAGATGTGTCTTTCGATCCGGTGGCAATTGTAGGTGAACTCGGTTGCTGTCGGATGATGATTCTGCCGTGTCGCTACATGCGGCTCGGAGACCTTGTCAGGATGAGAAACGTATGGTGCTCAAAATCGTTAGAACCGTCTGGCCAGTGATGCTTACCTATGTTGCAATAGGCGCGCCGTGCGGAATGATCATGGGGCAGACGGGAATGGAGCCCTGGATGGTCTTTGCTCTAAGCAGTACGTTTGTGACGGGCAGCGGCCAGTTTATGATCTGCAATCTTTGGCTGGCGGGCGTACCGGCACCTTCGATTATCGCGAGCGTTGCCGCCATCTCCTCGCGTTTTGCGCTTTACTCGGCATCGATCGCGCCGCATCTGACGGGTGCCTCGAAGCGTCAGACGCTGGCTGTTGCCGCGACACTTACCGAGGAGGCATATGGCATCTCGCTTGCCAAGTTGGTTGAAGGGGAGGATTGGGGCCCGCGCGAGTCCTTTGTGCTCAACGTGATCCTCATCGCAACATGGGGCGTTTCGTGTACGATGGGCGCCATCGTCGGCGCCGTTGTCGATGTTCCCACCGCCGTTGCAGCCTTTGTCTGCACCTCGCTCTTTATCTGCCTGCTCTTTTCGCAGCGGCTGTCGCGCGGCAACGTCGTCGCGGCGGTTTCGAGCGCGGTGTCCGTCGCCGTATGCAAGTTCTTGGGCCTCGTGAATATTGCCGTGCCGGAAAGCGTCGTGGCCGGCATTGCCATTGCGTTGGCGTGCGATGCAGTATTTGACGGAAGAGGTGCCCGCGATGCCCGTTAACGAGTTCTTGGTTCTGTGGCTGTCGTCGTGGGCTGCTATCGCGTTCTTTCGCATCGCGCCGGCGTTCGCCTTGCGCGGGCGGACCCTGTCGCCCCGCATTACCGAGGCCCTGGGCTATATCCCGCCCGCTGCCTTTGCCGCGCTGGTCGCCAACGACTTGGTGAGCCCCGGCGCGTTCGACGCGGGACTCTGGCCTGCCTTGGTTCCCTGGATTGCGGCCGCCGGCGTCGTGGTCGTGGCGGGCAAGACAAAATCGATGCTGTGGTGCTGCGTCTCGGGCATCGTACTCTATATTGTCTTGAGCCTTATATAGGGCTGGCGTCGCGGGCGCCGAATCTCGTTCCATCCCAACTTGTAGAATTTTTCACCGAGCTGGTCTATTTCTTCTGGTACCATGGTCAAACTTTACTGTAGCAAAGCGTGACGTGGGCTTTTGTACCCCGTCAGCGGAAATGGGGGTTTCATGGCACAGGAAGCAACCGCCAACGAGCAAAAGAAATTCAAGGTCCCGCGCATCCCGGGCGACATCATGATCTATCCCATGATCGTCGGTCTTTTGCTCAACACCTTCTGCCCGCAGGTTTTTGAGATCGGCGGCTTCTTTACGGCTGCCTGCCGCGGTGGCTCCAATACCATCGTCGCCGCGATCCTGCTGTTTGTGGGCGCCGGCATCAGCTTTAAGTCCACGCCGGGCGCCATCAAGACCGGCATCGTCGTGCTGATTCCTAAGCTTGTAGTGGCAGCCGCGCTGGGTCTGGGCGTCGCGTACTTCTTTAACGATAACTTTTTAGGCCTGAGCTCGGTTTCCATCATCGGCGGCATTACGTTTTGCAACATGGCGCTCTATACGGGCATCATGGGCGAGTTCGGCGATGAGTCCGAGCAGGGCGCTGTCGGTATCCTGTTCTTTACGGCCGGCCCCGCCGTCACGATGATCATCCTTGGTGTTTCGGGTCTCGCCAACATCCCCGTCGGCACCATCATCGGATCCATCCTGCCGCTTGTTATCGGCATGGTCCTGGGCAACTTGTTCCCGTTTATCAAGAACCTGCTGGTTCCCGGCGCCAATCCCGCGATCGCTGTAATTGGTTTTCAGCTCGGTGCGTCCATGAGCCTTTCGAGCTTCATCGCCGGTGGCATTTCGGGCATCCTGCTGGGCCTCATCACGCTCTTTATCGTCGGTCCCATTACCTTTGCCTTCGAGCGCCTGTGTGGCGGCAATGGTAAGGCGGCTGTGGCATGTTCCACCATTGCCGGCACGGCCATGACCACGCCGGTCGCCCTCGCCGAGGTCGCTCCGCGCTATGCCGAGCTTGCGCCCACCGCGTATGCGCAGATCGCCACTGCCGTCATCATCACGGCAATCATGGCCCCGATTCTGACCGGCTGGGTCGATAAGAAGTTCTGCCAGAGCAAGGAAGACCTGTCGCCTGCCGGTGTCGAGGCCATCGAAGAGGCTGTCGCGACCGACATCGATGGCGAGTAGCAATCGATACCCATCAATGATTCCGGCGTGCAACTCGCGCCGTTTGAGCGCCCGAACGAGAGCTGTCTTGCAGTGACGTTCGGTCGCTCTGCTATTATTCCCCTTACCCCTGCGGAGTAGGGGGTGTTTGTTGCCCAGATTCGAATTGGGCGATTCTGGCCACTTGGATATTGAAGGGAGGGCGTCTAGTGGTAAAGGCACTCAAGATCGAGATATTCCTGCTATGCATGATTATTCTTATCGGACTTGCCGTACGAAGCCGTCGCTCCCTGTTCTCGAGCACCCAGCAGCTTTTGTTTAGCATGCTGGGCTACACGTCTGCTGCCTACATTTTCTTCGATATGATCTGGACGCTCTCGGACGGCGTGAGCACTCCTGTAGGCATCACGGCCAACTGGATTTCCAACGCGGTTTCGTTTTCGCTGTTCGCCATCGCGTGCCTCATTTGGTTTTTCTATTCCGAGACGATGCAGGGCTCACGGCTCCTGACCACGCCCTATAGGGTGGTACTTTTAACGTTGCCAACCGCATTGGTGGTCGTTCTGGCATTTACCAGCTACTGGACGCACGCTATGTTCTATATCGATGCGCGGGGCGTATATCGTCGCGGCTTTGCTTATATGATCCAGCCCATCGTGAGCTACTGCTACGTCATATATACGTCCTTGCATGCCTTTATTCAGGCTCGAAAAGTCGAAAGCCTGCAAAAGAAGGCCATTTATCGCACCCTCGCCTTTTTTGCGGTTCCCGCTCTGGTGGGCGGTACCTTCCAGGTTTTGTTTTCGGTACCGGGCCTTTGCGTCGGTATAACGCTGAGCATCATGCTGCTCTACATCATCTGCCAGGAGCAGCTGATCTCGACCGACCCGTTGACTGGCCTTAACAATCGCAACCGTTTTGAGACCTATATGCTGTCGCTGTTCTCGGGTACTGACCAGGCCGAGGGTGTGTATCTGCTTATGATGGACGCTGACGGCTTTAAGCAGATTAACGACCGGTATGGACATGTTGAGGGCGATCATGCCCTCCAGGTCATATCTGCTACGCTCAAAGAGGTCTGCTCGGCGTCTGGTGGCTTTATCGCACGTTATGGTGGCGATGAGTTCGTGGTGCTTCAAAAGGCGACGGCGGAGCAGGACATCATAGACCTGTGTTCGGTGATTAACGACGAGCTCGCTCGTGCCGAGGTGCCGTATGCATTGCGGATGTCCATCGGTTACGCGTGGGTCGGCGATAGCGTTGACACCTGGCAAGACTTACTTCGCGCTGCCGATGCGGAGCTCTACCGCGTCAAGGCCGAGAAAAAGAAAGCCGGCGTACAAATACGCTAGAAAAAGGGCACACGCTTGCGTGCATGGCGGCCCTTGGCTCTCCGATGTACTCCATTAAGCTAAAGCATGTGAATCCCCTCTACTAAATAAGGGCAGTTCGTTAGACCTTTTTGGGCCTGTTAACAATGATGATGCCGCTGCAGACCAAGAGCAGGGCAACGATGACGGTAACGGGGCTCGTGCCAGCGCCCTCGCCGAGCAGCAGTGCGCTCAACAGCACGCCAAAGACCGGGTTCATAAAGCCAAAGACCGACACGCGGCTGACGGGGTTGACGGCGAGCAGGCGGGACCACAGCGAGTACGCGACGGCGGAGATAAGCGCCATGTAGATGATGAGCGCGATGGCGGGGGCGACTTCGGTGGGGGACAATGTGCCGCCCATCAAAAAGCCGATGGCGGTGAGGACCAGGCCGCCGACCAAGAACTGCCACCCGGCAAGCAAAACACCGTCGTGCTTGCGCGAGAAGATGCCGATCAGGCAGGTCGAAAGAGCACCCGCGACAGTGGAGGCTAGGATAAAGCCCTCGCCGTCGAGCGTAAAGCCAAAGGTGCCGTCCGCGCCCGAAAGGTTGACGAGCGCGACGCCGGCAAAGCCCAGCGCACAGCCAAGCACCTTGGCCGTACTGAGCTTCTCGGTGTGAAATGCCAGGGCGGCAAAGAGGATTGCGAGGAAGTTGGCGCTGGCCTCGATGATGGAGCTCGACATGGCGCTGGCGCGCGAGAGGCCCAGATAGAAAAAGAAGTACTGACCGATGGTCTGAAAGAGCGACAAGATAAAGATGGGCTTGATATCGCGTGCCTGTGGGACGAGCGGGCAGCGCTGGGCTGCACTCATACCGGCGATAACCAGGATACCGGCAAGTGTGAAACGCAAACCTGCAAAGAGTAGCTGCGAGGCGCTATCGTGCGCCGGGATACCAAACAGCTCGTAACCGATCTTGATGCAGGGGAAAGCCGACCCCCAGAGCGCGCAGCAGACGAGGCAACCCAGGATGAGTCCGGGCAGAGTGGCGAGATACGGCTTGCGGCTTTCCATGATGTTCTTCTCCCATACGCGCAAATAAAAAAGAACCCGCCACCGGGCGTGCCGGTGGCGGGTGTTGTTACCCGAGGGGATTGTACCCGATGGGAAAGGTTTAAGCGAAGTAGGCTACGCCGCTCTCAAAGATCGGCATGAACTTGTCGCCGGGGACATGCTCGGGCACGTTGCGGTACAGGTTGTCGCCGCGGCGCTCGGCATGGCCCATCTTGCCCAGGACACGGCCGTCGGGGCTCGTGATGCCCTCGATGGCGAGTGCGGAGCCGTTGGGGTTGACGGAGAGATCCATGCTGGGCTTGCCGTTCTCGCCCACGTACTGCGTGGCGACCTGGCCGTTGGCGATCAGCTGGGCGAGCACTTCGTCATTGGCGACAAAGCGGCCCTCGCCGTGGCTGATGGCGACGGTGTAGGGGTCGTCCAGGCTGCACTGCGACAGCCACGGGGACAAGTTGGACGAGATGCGGGTGCGCACCAGACGGCTCTGGTGGCGACCGATGGTGTTGAACGTCAACGTGGGCGCATCGGGCGTGGCGTCGACGATGTCGCCGTAGGGCACCAGGCCGAGCTTGATCAGGGCCTGGAAGCCGTTGCAGATACCCAGCATCAGGCCATCGCGGGCCTTGAGCAGGTCGCGGACTGCCTCGGTGACCTCGGGAGCGCGGAAGAACGCCGTGATGAACTTGGCGGAGCCGTCGGGCTCGTCGCCGCCCGAGAAGCCGCCGGGGATCATGACGATCTGGCTTGCACGGATGCGGCGGGCAAGCTCGTGGGTGCTCTCGGCGACGGCCTCGGGCGTGAGGTTGTTGATCACGAAGGTGTCGGCTTCGGCACCGGCTGCGCGGAAGGCACGTGCGCTGTCGTACTCACAGTTGTTGCCGGGGAACACGGGGATGATCACGCGCGGACGGGCGATCTTGGCGCCGCTGTACACGTGGATGTCCTTGGCACGGAAGTCGATGGTCTCGACCTCGGGGGTCTCGTCGGCGCTGCGGTAGGCAAAGACGCCCTCGATGCCGCTCTCCCAGGCCTCCTGGAGCTCGGAGAGCTCGATGACCTCGGAGCCGGTGTCGATGACATAGCCCTCGACGGTGGTGCCCAGGGGCTCGACGACAACGCCGTCGGCGACCTCGGGCAGCTCGGCATCCTCGGCGAGCTCGACGATAAAGCTGCCGTAGAGCGGGGTGAAGAGGCTCTCTACGTCTACATCATCGGCAAGCTCGATGCCGATCTGGTTACCGACGCACATCTTAAAGAGGCTCTCGGCGCCGCAGCCGTAGCCGGGCGTGGAGATGGCCAGGGCGTTGCCGGTAGCAGTGAGCGCCTCGACGGTGTCAAACGCGGCGAGCAGCTGCTGAGCGTCGGGACGGTAGTCCTCGCCATAGGTAGCGGGGGCGATGCGGACGACGCGGTGCGTGAGGCCCTTGAACTCGGGCGAGACGGCACGGGCGGCTCTGCCCACGGCGACGGCGAAGCTGATCAGGGTCGGCGGAACGTTGAGCTCGCCGGCCTCGTCCTCAAACGAGCCGCTCATGGAGTCCTTGCCACCGATGGCGCCGGCACCCAGGTCGACTTGGGCCATGAGGGCGCCCAAGACGGCTGCCGTGGGCTTGCCCCAGCGCTCGGCCTCGGTGCGCAGACGCTCGAAGTACTCCTGGAAGGAGAGATAGGCGCGCTTGTGCTCAAAGCCGGCAGCCACGAGCTTGGCGATGGACTCGACCACGGACAGGTAGGCGCCCGCAAACTGGTCGGCCTCCATCAGATAGGGGTTGAAGCCCCATGCCATGGCACTCGCCGTGGTGGTCTCGCCGTCCACGGGGAACTTGGCGACCATGGCCGAGCTGGGGGTGAGCTGCGTCTTGCCGCCAAAGGGCATGAGCACGGTCGCGGCGCCGATGGTGGAGTCGAAGCGCTCGGAAAGGCCCTTGTTGGAAGCGACGTTGAGGTCGGTGACAAGCGAGGTCATGCGCTCGGCAAGCGTGGTGCCGGCCCAGCTGGGCTGCCACACGCTGCGGGCGCATACGTGGGCGATCTGGTGCTTGGGCGCGCCGTTGGAGTTGAGGAACTCGCGGGATAGGTCGACGATGGCGACACCGTTCCAGGCCATGCGCATGCGCGGCTCGGCGGTAACCTCGGCGATAACGGTCGCCTCGAGGTTCTCCTCGGCGGCGTAGCCCATGAACTCCTCGACGTCACCGTCGGCGACGGCGCAGGCCATACGCTCCTGGGACTCGGAGATAGCGAGCTCGGTGCCGTCCAGGCCGTCGTACTTCTTGGTCACGGTATCAAGGTCGACATACAGGCCGTCGGCAAGCTCGCCCACGGCGACCGAGACACCGCCGGCGCCAAAGTCGTTGCAGCGCTTGATCAGACGGCAGGCATCGCCGCGGCGGAACAGGCGCTGCAGCTTGCGCTCGACCGGGGCGTTGCCCTTCTGGACCTCGGCACCCGAGGTCTCGATGGACTCGGTGTTCTGGGTCTTGGAGGAGCCGGTGGCGCCACCGATGCCATCGCGGCCGGTGCGGCCGCCCAGCAGGATGATCTTGTCGGTGGGGGCGGGGCACTCGCGACGAACGTGGTTTGCCGGGGTAGCGCCCACGACGGCGCCAACCTCCATGCGCTTGGCCACGTAACCGGGGTGATAGAGTTCGTTGACCTGACCGGTGGCAAGGCCGATCTGGTTGCCGTAGCTGGAGTAGCCGGCGGCGGCAGTGGTCACGAGCTTGCGCTGCGGCAGCTTGCCCTCGAGCGTCTCGGAAACCGGGACGGTGGGGTCGCCGGCACCGGTGACGCGCATGGCCTGATACACATAGCTGCGGCCCGAGAGCGGGTCACGGATAGCGCCGCCCACGCAGGTGGCGGCACCGCCGAAGGGCTCGATCTCGGTCGGGTGGTTGTGGGTCTCGTTCTTAAAGAGGAACAGCCAGTCCTGGTCCTCGCCATCGACATCGACCTTCACCTTGACGGTGCAGGCGTTGATCTCCTCGGACTCATCGACATCGGTCATTACGCCGGTCTTCTTAAGGTACTTAGCGCCGATGGTGCCCATGTCCATGAGGCAGACGGGCTTGGCGTCGCGGCCGAGTTCGTGGCGCATCTCCATGTAGCGGTCGAAGGCCTGCTGCACCACGGCGTCGTCGATCGTCACGTCATCCAGGACGGTGCCGAAGGTGGTGTGGCGGCAGTGGTCGGACCAATAAGTGTCGATCACGCGGATCTCGGTGATGGTGGGGTCGCGGTCCTCATCGCGGAAGTACTGCTGGCAGAAGGCGATGTCCGCCTCGTCCATGGCAAGGCCGCGCTCGGAAATAAAGGCGGCAAGGCCGGCCTCGTCGAGCTCGCGGAAGCCGTCGAGCACCTCGACGGGCTGGGGCTCGGGGGTCTCCATGTACAGCGTCTCGGGCAGGTCGAGCGAGGCGATGCGCGCCTCGACGGGGTTCACCACGTAGTGCTTGATGGCATCGATGGCGGCTTCGTCCAGAGCGCCCGAGATCATATAGACCTTGGCGGAGCGCACGGCGGGGCGCTCGCCCTGGCTGATGAGCTGCACGCACTCGCTGGCGGAGTCGGCGCGCTGGTCAAACTGGCCAGGCAGGAATTCGACGGCAAAGACGGCGCCATCGCTTGCGGGGAGCTCGTCGTAGGTCACATCGACCTGGGGCTCGCTAAAGACGGTCGGCACGCAGGAGCGGAAAAGCTCCTCGTCGATGCCCTCGACGTCGTAGCGGTTGATGATCCTCAGGGCCTCGATGCCCTTGATGCCGAGAATTTCGGTCAGCTCGCCCTTGAGCTGCTGAGCCTCGACGTCGAACCCGGGTTTCTTCTCCACGTAGATACGAGAGACCATTGGTTCCTGCCTTCCTGATCGGTTGGGCGTACGGTACGGTATGCGGCAGCGGTCGGTTTACGGGGCAAGCCTCGCGGTCGCCTTGAGCCACATGTTTGTAAACCTCACTATGATACGACAGCTCGCGGCGCGTTGAGGACGGCGAGGGTGCTACAGTGAAGCGCAAACAAGAGAAAGGCATCACATGGCATTCGTTTCGCTCGCCATCATCGCACTCGTGGCCTTTGCGAGTCCTTTTATCGCCTCGGCGATTCCCGGAAAACCTGTTCCCGAGACGGTCTTTTTGCTCGTGCTCGGCGCGGTGCTGGGACCCCATATGCTCGACGTCATCCATGTAGATGCCGAGGTCTCGCTGGTGTCCGAGCTGGGCCTGGCCTTTTTGTTCCTGCTTGCCGGCTTTGAGATCGACCCCAAGAGCATCACGGGCGTCGAGGGGCGCTACGGCTTGGCGACGTGGGTCGTCACGTTTGGTATCGCCTGGCTTGCCGTGCGCTTTACCCCGTGGTTCTCGGTTAGTCATTTCGACGGTATCGCCGTGACGCTTGCCCTCACTTCTACGGCGCTCGGCACGCTCGTGCCCATCATGCGCGAGCGCTCGCTCACTGGCACGCGTGTGGGCGACTCGATTCTCGCGTATGGCACCTGGGGCGAGCTCGGTCCCGTGCTCGCCATGTCGGTGCTGCTGTCTGCCCGCACTGGCATCCAAACGCTCGTAATCCTTGGCTTGTTTGCGGTGGTTTGCGTGTTGCTGGCCGTGGTCCCGAGCCGCTCCAAGCGCGTCGGCAGCCGCTTCTTTGCGTTTGTCGAGGAGCGCGCCGATACCACGTCGCAGACCTTCGTGCGCCTGACGGTGCTCATCCTGGTCACGCTCGTGGCGTTCTCAGCTGTCTTTGATCTCGACATCGTGTTGGGTTCTTTTGCCGCCGGCTTTGTCTTGCGCTACATCATCCCCGAGGGCAACCATACGCTCGAGACCAAGCTTGATGGCCTGGCCTACGGTTTTTTGATTCCGGTGTTCTTTACCGTATCGGGCGCAAAGATCGATCTGACGGCCGTGGCGTCGCGTCCGGGTCTGCTCGTGGGCTTTATCGTGGCGTTGCTGATTATTCGTGCCGTGCCCATTCTTATTTCTATGAGCATTTGTCCTGCGACGCGCGATGTGTCGGCGTATGGTCGCATTACCGTGGCCCTGTACTGCACCACGGCGCTGCCGATCATCGTTGCCGTGACAAGCGTTGCCGTCAACGCGGGCGCGCTGTCGCAAGACATCGCGTCGGTCATGGTTGCCGCCGGTGCCATCACAGTGTTCTTGATGCCATTGCTCGCGCAGCTCTTCTACCGCGTGGTGGATGCTGCGCCGGTCGCCGCCGTGGCAGAGGTTGCCGAGCATCCATCCGATGCGCTCGACATCCTGCGCGCCCACCACGACCTAGCGAGCTTGCTCGCGCGCGAGCATGAGCTGCTGACTTCGCATGGCCATGGTCGCGTATTCGAGGGCCTGCCTACGCTCGATACGATTGCCGAGCGTCTTTCCGCCGAGGCGGCGAGCGGCCATATCGATGCCCGTATTGTGGACGCGGCGCACCTGCTTGCCGATAAGACTTATGGTGATGAGATCGACACGTCCGAGCTGACTCTGCATGAGCGTCGCCGCCTGGAGCGCGCCAAGCTCGCCGTGCGCGAATACCGCCGCCGCATGCTGGAGCTCTATGCAAGAGAAGAAGCCGAGGACGACGACGGCAAGTAGTCGATACTCTCTCGGGGAAGCCGCGTCCCGCTTTGAAGGCTCGGAACGGGACACAGTTTCCGAAACGGGGGCCGTTGGGAAACTGTGTCCCGGAATGGGCGCTCAGAGTGGGATGCAGTTTCCGCGAGAGACCCGTTGCGGAAACGGTATCCCAGAATCGGCGTTCAAAACGGGGCGCTCTTTCCGAAACATGGCCCTGAGGGAAGCTGCGTCCCGGTCTGAGTCGGAATTCCGGGACACAGCTTCCCTTTCAAACAGAAGAAGGCGCGCTGCCTGCAGTTGATGCAGACGGCGCGCCTTCTTTGTTGGACTATGTTGAGGCTGGGAGCTGAGGCTTGTGGTCCCTTAAGAGCGGGCGGCTCCGTCGACGGGGAGCACGGCGCCCGTGACATAGGAGGACATGTCGCTCGCTAGGAAAACGAAGGCGTTGGCGACGTCCTCGGGCTCACCCATGCGGCCGAGAGGGATAGTGGCGATGATGGGTTTGATGACCTCTTCGGGCAGGTTGGCGACCATGTCAGTCTTAGTCACGCCAGGGGCAACGGCGTTGACGCGAATACCCATAGGGGCGAGCTCGCGCGAGAGTGACTGGACCATACCGTTGACGGCAAACTTGGACGTGGGGTAACCGACGCCGGAGGGCTGGCCGTACTTGGCGACCATCGAGCTTGTGGTAGTGATGGTGCCGCCGTGGCCGGCCTCGGTCATGATCTTGGCGGCAGCCTGGTGGCCATTAAAGACGGCGACGACGTTAAGGTCCATGACCTTTGCGAACTCCTCGGCCGTGTAGTCCAAGAGGGGTGAACGCTGGGAGATACCGGCATTGTTGACGACCGTGTCCAAGCCGCCCATGTCGGCTGCAGCCTGGGTAAAGGCCTCAGTCACGGCTTCGAGTGAGGTGAGGTCGCAGGAGCGGCCCCAGACCTTGGCGTCGGGATAGGCGGCTGTCAGCTTCTCAACGGCCGCATCGGCGGTCTCTTGACGCGAGCCAAAGACGGTGACGGCGGCACCCTCCTCGATAAAACGGCAGGCGATGGCATAGCCGATGCCGCGCGTGCCTCCGGTGATGATTGCTTTCTTGCCCTCGAGCAACATGGTGCCTCCATTCTTCGGGGGTGGACATACGCAGCACAGCATAACGGCGCGCAAAATCAACTTCGTTCGCATATCGGTAAACGGCACCCTCGGTTGTCAGCGAATGGCCAAGTTGTTCAAACTTTTGCTTGATGAACGTCAAACAAAGGGGCTCCCATCCAAACGGACGGGAGCCCCTCAGGTGCTATGTTGTGTGCCAAGGACTGGACTAGTTGGCCATGACGCCTTCGGTCCAGGCCTCGACGTCCTCGATACGCAGGACGTTGGCGACCTCGGCCACGCAGTCGACGCTGGCAAGCTCGGCGGCGGCAGCCTGGACGTCCTTCTCGAGCGCGCGGTGCGTTAGGAAGATGACCGAGCAGGCATCGCTGACGCCCGACTTGCCGTCCTCGACCTGGTTGATGAGCGAGATCGAGATGTTGTGCTTGGCAAAGATATCGACCGTCTCGGACAGGGCACCCACGCGGTCGGCGACCTTCAGGCGTACATAGTACTTGGTCTGGAGCTCGTCCATGGGCTTAAAGGCGAGGTTGTGGCCATAGGGCTCAATCTCGGGCAGCGGAGCCACGCCGCGGCTGATCTGCTCGGAGAGCGATAGGATATCGCCAACGACGGCGCTCGCGGTGGGGAAGGAGCCTGCGCCGGCACCGTAGAACATGGTCTCGCCCACGGCGTCGCCTACCACGTAGACGGCGTTCATGGCGCCGTTGACCTTGGCGAGCATGTGGTCGGCGGGGATCAGCGTGGGGTGCACGCGGACGTCGACGCCGGCATCGGTGTTGCGCGCAATGCCCAGCAGCTTAATGGTGTAGCCGAGCTCGCGGGCCTGGGCGATGTCCTCGGCGCCGATGGTACGGATGCCCTGCTGGTAGACGTCGTCGGTGGTCACGCGGGTGCCAAAGCCGATGGAGGCGAGGATGGCTGTCTTGCTGGCGGCATCGAAGCCGTCGACGTCGGCGGACGGGTCGGCCTCGGCGTAGCCCTTGGCCTGCGCGTCGGCGAGCACGTCGGCGTAATCGGCGCCCTCGGCGTCCATGCGCGACAGGATGTAGTTGGTAGTGCCGTTGAGGATGCCGGCGATGGTCAGGATCTTGTTGCCCACCAGGTCGTGCTCGAGCGTGCTGACGATGGGGATACCGCCGCCGCAGCTGGCCTCGCACTTGATCTGCACGCCGCACTCACGCGCCTTCTCGGCGAGCGTCTCGACGTGACGGCCGAGCAGGGCCTTGTTGGCAGAGACGACATGCTTGCCGTTCTCGAAGGCGGTGGTGAAGATTTCGGTCGCGGGGTGCTCGCCGCCGATGAGCTCGACGACGATATCGACGGCGGGGTCGGTGACGACATCGCGCCAGTCGCTCGTAAAGGCCTCGCGCTCAATACCGGCGGCTTCGGCCTGCTCCCAGGCAAGCGCGCAGGCGCGGGTCAGCTTAAGGTCGATGCCGTAGGCTGCCAGGTACTCATCGTGGTGGCTCTTGATCAGACGGGCCACGCCGCCGCCGACGGTTCCCAGACCGATGAGGCCGACGTTCACGGTGCGCAGGGGTTCGCTCATAGATAGCTCCTTCGTGCATCTGTATGGATGATTGACCAGTTAAGGTTGAGTGCATTCTAGCGTGAACCAAGGGCGCGTGCTTGCCAGGCAACAGGAGCCGCATAAAACGCTACCCCCGAAACGCTGCGGAAACATTGGAAACACGCTCGCTACAAACGAACTCCCGTAACAAACTGTCAACGTTTGGGCCATAAGGTTTGCCCTGTACCGCAAGACGGCCGCACCGCGGCCAGCGAAAAGGGGGACACCATGTTTAGCATCAACAACGTACTTAACCGCAGGAGTTTCTTGGCTGGCGCCGCGGCGCTCGGTAGCACCGCGGCACTCGCTGGTTGCTCGTCGGGTGGCTCGGACGGCGGCTCCGCCGATGACGGCAAGACCTTCAAGATCGGTGTCATCGGCCCTCTGACCGGCGCCGCGGCAACCTATGGCGTTTCGGCCGAGAAGGGTGCCAAGCTCGCCGCCAAGGATTTTTCGACCAAGGACCTCAAACTCTCGCTTAAGTCTGAGGATGACGTCGCTGACGGCGAGAAGGCCATCAACGCCTTCAACACCTTGTGCGACTGGGGCATGCAGGCGCTCGTCGGCCCCGTCACCACCGGTGCCGCCGTCGCTGTCTCGGGCGAGATCGCCGACGATATGCTCATGGTCACGCCTTCGGCCTCGTCGCTCGACGTTACCAAGGATAAGACCACGGTTTTCCAGGTTTGCTTCACCGATCCCACCATGGGCGCCAGCGCCGCGAAGTTCTTGGCCGAGAAGTACGCGGATGCCAAGATCGCCCTGTTCTACAACTCCGGCGATACGTATAGCTCGGGCGTTGCCGACGCTTTTGCCGAGCAGGCCAAGGCGTCCAAGCTCGACATCGTCGATACCGAGACCTTTAAGGACGACTCTTCCACGAGCTTTACCAACCAGCTCACCAAGGCCAAGGAGGCCGGCGCCACGCTCATCTTTGCGCCGATCTACTACACGCCGGCGTCCGTTTTGCTCAAGAACGCCAAGGACATGGGCTACGACATGACCCTCATGGGTACCGACGGCATGGACGGCCTGCTCTCTGTGGAGGGCTTCGATACCTCTCTTGCCGAGGGCGTATTGCTCATGACCCCGTTTTCGGCTGACGATGAGAAGAATGCCGACTTCGTCAAAGCCTATAAGGATGCCTACGACGAGACACCCAACCAGTTTGCCGCCGACGCCTACGATTGCGTCCACGCCATTGTCGAGGCCATCGACAAGGCGGGGATTGACATTACGGCCGACGGTGCCGACATTGCCGGCGACCTTGCCAAGGCCATGCGCAAGATCAAGATCGAGGGCCTGACGGGCGAGCTGACGTGGAATGACGAGGGCCAGGTCGAAAAGCCCGCTACGGCCTATGTGATCCAGGACGGCAAGTACATCGCCGCCTAAGTGCGCATAAAGCGCGACCGGTGAGGCCGTTTTATTCAGGGCAGGGACGCCTGTAACAGAACGGAAACATTACTTTCACACAATAAAGTGGCATTACTGCATAAAGTAATAGAAATACGCAGAATTATGGATAAATGAACAAATCCAAAGAAAAGTTGAAATAATCGCCACTTTCCTTAACTAAAGCGTCTAGTATTTTGCGAACGCCGAACACGGCGAAGGATGGCCTGTCGGGTAGCCGAAACCCGACGAGATTTGAGAGGAGAGCCGCATGTCGAGCCTCACCGGTAAGTCATTGAACCCTGTTATGAATCGCAGGAGCGTTATCGCGAGCGCAGCAGGTCTGGGGGCGATGTCCATTCTAGCTGGCTGCTCCTCCAACGGCGGCGACAGCGGTTCCGCTTCGGGCGATGCTTCGTTTAAGATCGGCACCATCGGCCCGCTGACCGGCGCCAACGCGTCCTACGGCAAGTCCGTTTCCCAGGGTGTCGAGCTTGGCTGCAAGGATTTCTCGACCAAGGAGCTGCCGCTTGCCAGCAAGGCCGAGGATGACCAGGCCGATGGTGAGAAGGCCGTCAACGCCTTGAATACCCTGCTCGACTGGGGCATGCAGGCCCTCGTCGGCCCGACCACCACGGGTGCGTCGGTTGCCGTTGCCGCAGAGTGCGGTAACGACCCCAAGACGTTCATGATCACCCCGTCCGCGTCCTCCGAGGACGTCACCGACGGCAAGGATTGCGTCTTCCAGGTTTGCTTTACCGACCCCAACCAGGGTGTCAACGCTGCCAAGTTCCTGGCGCAGAAGTATGCGGACGAGAAGTTTGTGCTGTTCTATAACTCCGGCGACGCCTATTCTTCGGGTGTTGCAGATTCCTTTAAGGCCCAGGCCGCTGAGTCCAAGCTCGAGATTGTTGACGAGGAGACCTTTAAGGACGACTCCGCCACGAGCTTTACCAACCAGCTGACCAAGGCCAAGCAGGCCGGCGCCACCATGATCTTTGCGCCGATCTACTACACGCCGGCGTCCGTCCTGCTCAAGAACGCCAAGGACATGGGCTACGACGTCAAGATGATGGGCTGCGACGGCATGGACGGCATCCTGGGCGTTGAGGGCTTCGACACCTCTCTTGCCGAGGGTCTGCTGCTCATGACCCCGTTCTCCGCTGACGACGAGAAGAACGCCGACTTCGTCAACGCTTACAAGGATAAGTACGGCGATACCCCCGACCAGTTTGCCGCCGACGCCTACGACGGCGTGCACGCGGTGGCCGAGGCCGTCAAGGAGGCCGGTCTTGGTGTCGACGCCGATCCGACCGAGGTCGCCGAGAAGCTGTCCAAGGCTATGCTCAAGATTACCGTTGACGGTCTGACCGGCAAGCTCACCTGGAACGATAAGGGCCAGGTCCAGAAGGAGCCCACGGCGTACGTCATCACCGACGGCAAGTACGTGCAGGCCTAATTGGCCGCCTTACATAGAGCGGTTTTGATCCCAAGCAGGGGAGGTTTTGGCCTTCCCTGCTTGCTTGGTATCTAGGGACAGTGTAACGTCCCTGTTTCATACATTAACTGGAAACCTATTCGAAAGGGGGATGTGGAACATGACGGTCTTTATCCAATACTTGGTCAACGGCCTGTCCATGGGCAGCGTCTACGCCATCATCGCGTTGGGCTACACCATGGTCTACGGTATCGCCAAGATGCTCAACTTCGCTCACGGCGATGTCATCATGGTCGGTGCCTATGTCTCGTTCTGCGCCACGTCGTATCTCGGCCTCCCGGGCTGGGCATCTGTAGTTCTCTCTTGTGTGGTCTGCACGGTTCTCGGTGTTCTCATTGAGGGTCTGGCCTATAAGCCGCTGCGCCAAGCAGGCCCGCTGGCCGTTCTGATCACGGCCATCGGCGTGTCTTACTTCCTGCAGAACGCCGCGCAGCTTCTGTGGGGCGCCACGCCCAAGAACTTCACTTCGCTCGTCACCTTCCCGGTGCCGGAGTTCTTGGCCAAGTTTAACGTAAGCGCCGTCTCGCTCGTCACCATCGTCGCCTGCCTGGTTATCATGGCCGGCCTGATGTTCTTTACAGGTAAGACCAAGATGGGCAAGGCCATGCGCGCTGTGTCCGAGGACAAGGCCGCCGCTCAGCTCATGGGCATCAACGTCAACCGCACCATCTCGATGACGTTCGCCATCGGCTCCGCCCTCGCTGCCATCGCCGGCGTGCTCCTGTGCTCCTACTCGCCGGTCCTGCAGCCCACCACGGGCGCCATGCCTGGCATCAAGGCCTTCGACGCTGCCGTTTTCGGCGGCATCGGCTCCATCCCCGGTGCCTTTGTCGGCGGCATTCTCATCGGCATCATCGAGGCGATGGCGCAGGCTTACATTTCCACGAGCCTTGCCAACTCCATCGTCTTTGGTGTTTTGATCATCGTCCTGCTCGTCAAGCCTGCCGGCCTCTTGGGCAAGTACGTCCCCGAGAAGGTGTAGGTGAGCGTTATGAAGTTTCTTAAAGACAAGCAGACGCGTCACGACTTTGTCACGTACGCCATGTGCGTTGTGGCGTTCGCCATCGTGTTCTTTATGCAGTCCAACCACATGATCCCGCGCATGATCGCCGGTCAGCTGGTTCCCATCACGGCCTATATCGTCATGGCCATCTCCCTTAACCTCGTCGTCGGCATCGCGGGCGACTTGTCGCTGGGCCACGCGGGCTTTATGAGCGTCGGTGCCTATACGGGCATCGTCACTGCCGTCGCGCTGGAGAGCACCGTTCCGTCCGATCCGATGCGTCTGATCATCAGCATTGTGGTCGGCGCTATCGCCGCTGCCATCTTGGGCTTCTTGATCGGTATCCCGGTCCTGCGCCTGAGCGGCGACTATCTGGCTATTGTGACCCTGGCTTTTGGCGAGATTATCAAAGAGGTCGTCACCTGCCTCATTGTGGGCGTCGATTCCCGCGGCCTGCATGTGATCTTTAACATTACGGGTAACTCTACGATCGACGACCTGCACCTGCTCGAGGACGGCACCGCCATCATCAAGGGCGCGCAGGGTGCATCGGGCGTGTCGACCTATTCGACCTTCCTTGCCGGCGCAATCCTGGTTATGGTCGCGCTCGTGATTGTGCTCAACCTGGTTCGCAGCCGTACCGGTCGTGCCATTATTGCCGTGCGCGACAACAAGATCGCTGCCGAGTCTGTGGGCATCTCCGTCACCCAGTACCGCATGATCGCCTTCGTGGTTTCCGCTGCCCTCGCCGGTGCTGCCGGAGCCCTGTTCGGCGGTAACTTTTCGCAGCTTTCCGCCACTAAGTTCGACTTCAATACGTCCATCCTCATTCTGGTGTTCGTGGTCCTGGGCGGCCTGGGCAACATGCGCGGCTCCGTTATCGCCGCGGCGCTGCTCACGGTGCTCCCCGAGCTGCTCCGTCAGTTCTCGGACTACCGCATGCTCATCTACGCCATCGTGTTGATTCTGGTCATGGTCTTTACTAACAACCCGCAGCTCAAGGCGTTCTTCGCACGCATTAAGGACCGCTTTGCTTCCAAGAAGGAGGTGGCAGCCGATGCCCAGTAAGTTTGAGTTCAACAAGGGCAAGATGGTCCCGTATCCTTCTGGCGCCATCGTTCCCGACCGCGACCTGGGCCAGCGCCCGGCGCTCGAGTGCATCCACCTGGGCATTGAATTCGGCGGCCTTAAGGCAGTCGATGACTTTAGCCTGACCATCGGCAAGACTGAGATCGCCGGTCTCATCGGCCCCAACGGTGCCGGCAAGACCACGGTCTTCAACCTGCTCACCAAGGTGTACCAGCCTACGCACGGCACCATCCTGCTCGATGGTGAGGACACCTCGGGCAAGTCGGTCTACCAGGTCAACCGCATGGGTATTGCCCGTACGTTCCAGAACATTCGCCTGTTCAACACCATGACGGTGGAGGACAACGTTAAGGTCGGCCTGCACAACCAGGAGCGCTACTCCGGCTTTGAGGGCGTGCTGCGCCTGCCGACGTATTGGAAGCACGAGAAGGCCGCCCACGAGCGCGCCATGGAACTGCTGTCCATTTTTGACATGGAGCACCTGGCAAATGAACAGGCCGGATCGCTGCCTTACGGCGCCCAACGTCGTCTGGAGATCGTCCGCGCGCTTGCCACCAACCCCAAGCTGCTGTTGCTCGACGAACCTGCCGCCGGCATGAACCCGTCCGAGACCGCAGAGCTCATGGCGAACATCGTCAAGATTCGCGACACCTTCGGCATCGCCATCATGCTTATCGAGCATGATATGTCGCTCGTTATGAACATCTGCGAGGGCATCTGCGTGCTTAACTTTGGTAAGGTCATCGCCAAGGGTACGGCAGAGGAAATCCAGAACAACGACGCCGTTATCGAGGCATATCTGGGTAAGCAGGATAAGGGGGAGAACTAAATGGCAGAGCCGATGCTTTCCGTCTACAACATCAACGTCTGGTACGGCGCCATCCACGCCATCAAGGACATCTCCTTTAACGTTAACGAGGGTGAGATCGTGGCCTTGATTGGTGCCAACGGTGCCGGCAAGTCCACAACGCTCAAGACCGTCTCGGGCCTGCTGCGCTCCAAGACCGGCTCCATCAAGTTTATGGGCGAGGACATTACCCATACGCCCGCTGATAAGCTGGTTGGTAAGGGCCTGGCTCAGGTTCCCGAGGGTCGTCGCGCCTTTTTGCAGATGACGGTCGAGGAGAACCTGGAGATGGGTGCCTATACACAGCCCAAGTCCACGGTGGCTCCGGGCCTGGAGCGCGTCTACGAGCAGTTCCCGCGCCTGAAGGAACGTCGTCGCCAGGTCGCCGGCACCCTTTCAGGCGGCGAGCAGCAGATGCTCGTTATGGGGCGCGCCCTTATGAGTAACCCCAAACTGCTTATGCTCGACGAACCTTCCATGGGTCTGGCACCGATTCTGATCGAACAGATCTTCCAGATTGTCGAGGACCTGCACAAGGCCGGCACCACGGTGCTTCTGGTTGAGCAAAACGCGCAGATGGCGCTTTCCATCGCCACGCGCGGCTACGTGCTCGAGACCGGCAAGATCACCATGACCGGTACCGGCCAAGAGCTCCTGCATGACGATAACGTCCGCAAAGCCTACCTCGGAGGCTAACCCACCTAACAAAAGGGGCGCTGACTATCTCAGTCAGCGCCCCTTTTTAAGTTGCGGTGAAATAGGGACTGAATACGGGCTCCAGAGGCCAAAAGAGTCCCTATTCCACCGCAACTTCATGGGGATGTGTGACAATGCCCGTCGGAAAACATCTGCTGTCTTTGGGGGTCTATCTATGCTGTACGAGTTTTGTGCCGAGAACTTTGAGCGGGTGCCGGCGGCTATCGATGCCGGTGCAAGGCGTATCGAGCTGTGCGACAACCTTGCCGTTGGTGGCACCACGCCTTCTGCCGGCGTTATCAGCGCTACAGTCAGCTATGCTCACGAGCATGACGCGCGAGTGATGTGCATGATTCGCCCGCGTGGCGGTGACTTTCATTACAACCAGGACGAGTTGCGTATGATGGAGATGGACCTGGGCCTTGCCGTGAGCGCCGGCGTTGACGGCTTGGTCTTTGGCTGCTGCAAGCCCTGCGCTGGCGGATGGGCGCTCGACGAGCTTACGTTGGGCGCCCTCGTGATGGCCGCGGGCTGCGCGACCGAGGAATGCAAGCGCGGGCCCATCGACATCACCTTCCACATGGCGTTTGATCAGCTCTCGCCCGAGGCTCAGCTCGACGCGATTGACATACTCGCCGACTGCGGCATCACACGCATCCTGACGCATGGTGGCGCTGCCGGTACGCCGATCGAGGACAACTTCGAAAACCTGGCCCGCTTGATCGAGTATGCGGGCGACCGCTTGACCATCCTTCCCGGCGGCGGCATTTCCACGGTCAACCGCGATACCGTGGCGGCGGCACTGGGCGTCTCCGAGCTCCATGGCACCAAGATTGTGCCGCTGGAGGTATAACCCGTGGCGCTGGTATTTGACGTTCAGCAGGCGAACGGTAAGCCCGACGACAACCGTCGTCCCGGCACCGCGTGCCCCTTTTGCGATACAGAAGGGCTCACCGACATCATTCGCCGTGATGGCGATTGTATTTGGCTCGAGAATAAGTTCAAGACCCTGCGCGCCACCCGTCAAACCGTGCTGATCGAGTCGGCCGATCACGATGCCGACCTGGTGACCTATGAGCCGGATGAACTCCACCATGTGATGCGGTTTGCCCTGGGTTGCTGGCAGCAGATGATCGATTCACAGCAGTATCGAAGCGTGCTCATGTACAAGAACAAGGGTCCGCTCTCGGGCGGTAGCCTCGTTCATCCGCACATGCAGATTGTGGGTTTGGAGCAGGAAGACGGCTATGCTTCGCTGGCTTCCGCCAATTTCGAAGGCATCAATGTCTGGCAACAGGGGAGGATCTCGGCCAACATCTCAACCGAACCCATCATGGGGTTCTTTGAGATCAACGTTTCAGCCCCGCGGGGAATCGCCGCCAGCGATGACACGAGAGATCAAGCCGAGGCGGATCTCTTCGCCGATGCAATCCAGGTAGCTCTGCGCTATATCCTGAACGAGCACCACGGTGGTCGCGCAGAGTCGTATAACCTGTTCTTCTATCACCTGGGCGGTCGGACCATTGCCAAGGCGCTGCCGCGTTGGGTGGTTTCGCCCTACTTTGTCGGCTATCGTTTGGCCCAGGTCAATGCTGAGACCACGCTCGATGTCGATGCGGAGCGACTCCGTGCACATCTGGAGGCGCTCACATCGTAAAGTGAGCGCCCGCACACTGCGGACAGTCTAGCGCGCCATTGCATCGCGGCCGGCCTCGACGCGCTTGCGCTGGGCGGCGCGCTCCTCGCCGGTCAGACGCTCAAAGAAGTGCCCGATAAGCGAGGCGAGCACCTGCTGAAACAACGTTCCACACATGACGGGAAACACAACTTCGCCCGGAAAGTATTGCGTGGCGATGACGGCGCCCGAAGAGATATTGCGCATGCCGCAGGTAAAGCACATGGTGGTCGTTTCGCTATATGGCAGATGCAGCGCGCGGGCGACCAGAATGCCGACGACAAAGCCGCTGATGGCGAAGACCAAAATAAAGAGGGCTACTTCCAAGCGCACCGCGTTCATGTGCAGCATGTACTCGCTCATGGCGGTGGAGTTGGAGGCGATAACGCCCATCATCATGAACTTGCAGGCGGGCGAGAGCGCGGGGGAGAGTTTTTCGTGCCCCCATCCGCGCGTGAGCTCGTTGATCACGATGCCGAGCACGGCGGGGATGGCGATCATAAGGGCCATGTTCTGCATCATACTTGGCACGTCGATCGAGACGGTGGCGCCCAGCAGGAGCTTGAGCGTAAGCGGAATCGTCACAGGTGAGATGACCGAGGACGTCAGGATGATGGTGAGTGCGAGCGGGCCGTTGCCGCCGAACATGCTGATCAACATAAAAGCGGTGACTGCCACGGGCACACTGTATTCGAGCACGATGCCGCAGACAAGGTTGGGGTTGGAGCCAAAGAAGAGTGACCCCATGGCATACGCCGCGATGGGAATAAGCACTGCCGAGACCAGCAACGCCACAATCAGGTGCAGCGGACGGTGGAACACCTCGGCTACCTGGTGAAAGGTGTTGCTGAGCGCACCTTGGAACGTCATAAAGGCAAACAAGGTGGGAACGATGGGCTTGAGAACGCCGATCTGTTGAGGAAAGAGCACGCCGAGCGCCACGCAAATCGGAACGATGATTTGCATGTGCCCCGCGAGAAACTTGCCCAGTCCAACCCATTGCCTCATATGCTCTTGTGACTCCCTTTGCTCGTGAATCCGTTTTGACTGGATATGCTAGACGCTCACATGTGTCCGTGCGTCAGAAACGCTCGATTATTTCGAGGGTATTACCGGCATCGTTTACCGAAACCGCGGCGTGCTGCGGCGATTTGCGTCCGCGCCGCACGGTATAATAAATCCGTTCAACAGATCTGCCTGCCGAAGCGGGCATACACAGAGGACTCATCGCTATGAACCGTGAGAGGTATCGCGGCGACCTGCCCCTATCGGGGGTGGGTGCCTATGTCATCGCTTAAGACGACGCATCGCTGGGCGGTCGCTCAGCAAAACCCCGAGCTCGAAAAGGAGCTTTCGGCTGGTCTGGGCATTCCCGGGCTGGTGGCGCGCATTATGGTCGCGCACGGCATTGGCTCCATCAAAGAGGGCCAATTGTTTTTGACGCCTTCGCTCGATCGCGACTGGGCCGACCCACTCATTATCCCGGGCATGTCGGTCGTCGCCGACCGCGTCGAGCGTGCTATTCGCAACCACGAGCACATTGCAGTCTTTGGCGATTTTGACGTTGACGGTATTACGTCGACCTGCCTGTTGACCGAGGCGCTGCGCACGTTTGGCGCCGATGTTACGCCGTTTATTCCGCATCGCTTCGATGAGGGCTACGGTCTTTCGCGCGCGGCGCTCGACCGCGTTAACGAGCTCGCTCGCCCCCAGCTGATCGTGACCGTCGATAACGGCATTGCCGCCAAGGAAGAGGTTTCCTATCTGGAGAGCCTGGGGATCGATTTGGTGGTCACGGACCATCACGAGCCCTCCGACCAGGTGCCGCAGGGTGTGCCCCTGACTGACCCCAAGCTCGAGGACGAGGGCCCCTCGCGTGAGCTTGCCGGTGCTGGTGTGGCGCTCAAGCTGGTGCAAGTCCTGGGTGAGCGCCTGGGCAAGCCGTCGTATTGGCGTTCGCTAATCGAGGTCGCGGCGCTGGGCACCGTGTCCGACATGATGCCGCTCACGCCCGAGAACCGCGCGCTGGTTGCCGAGGGCATCCAGCAGATGCGCGTAACCGCTCGCCCCGGCTATATCGCGCTTGCCGCGCTCGCCAAGGCGGACCTTTCTACCATTACGGCCGACGGCCTGTCGTTTTCGCTCATCCCTCGTCTGAATGCTGCCGGCCGCATGGCTGATCCCAAGCTGGCGCTCGACCTGCTGCTTGCCCGCGATCCCATCGAAGCAAGCGCACTGGCGGCTGAGCTCGAGGAAATCAACCGCCAGCGCCGTGAGATCGAGGCGGAGCTCACGCGCGATGCCATGGCAAAGGTCGAGGAGGCCTATGACGGCGGACGCGCGATCGTCGTGGGCGGCGAAGGCTGGCACGAGGGCGTCAAGGGCATCGTGGCAAGCCGTCTGACCAACCGCTACCACGTGCCGGCGCTGCTGTTCTCGATCGAGGACGGTATCGCGCGCGGCTCTGGTCGCTCGGTGGGCAAAGTTAACCTGTTTGACGCCGTCGAGCGCTGTTCCGACCTGCTGATTCGTCGCGGCGGACATGCCGGTGCGGTGGGAGTGACCATCGAGGCATCCAAGCTCGATGAATTCCGTCGTCGCCTTTCCGCCGTGCTATCGGAGATTCCCGCCGAGGACTTTGAAGACATCGACGAGGTTGCCGCCACGGTCGACCTTTCCGAGCTGAATATCGAGACTATAGAGCAGATTTCCCGTCTTGAGCCGTTTGGCCAGGGCAACAAGGTGCCGCTGCTGGCCGCCGAGGGCGTGACGATGTGCGATCGCGCCGTGGTGGGCAAAACCGGCGAGCACATGCGCTTTGTGGCGACCGATGGCGCCGCGAGTGTGCCGGCCATTATGTTCCGCGTGCCGCAAATCGATAAGCTCATCAACTGCGATAGCGCTGTCGACTTGGTGTTCGAGGCCGTTGCCGAGCATTGGCAGGGGCGTGTGAAGCCCAAGCTCATGATCAAGGATGTTCTGGTCCGCGATACCATGCTGCCCAGCGTCGACGATCCGGCATGCGAGCTTCGTCGTGGCGTGCAGCCGGCGGATTCCGGCCTGCGCCTGGAGTCGCGCAAGCGCGAGACGCTCGCCCAGCTTTCCTATACCGAGCTCACGCGCTCGCTTATCCATAGCTTTATAGGCTCGAACCAGCCGCACCGCGCGCAGGTCGAGGCGCTCGATGCCCTGGCCGATCACCAAAGTGTTCTGGCCGTTATGGGAACGGGACGCGGCAAGTCGCTCATCTTCCATGTGCATGCCGCGCGCGAGGCGGTTCTTCGCGGGCGTGCGAGCATCTTTGTCTATCCGCTGCGCGCGCTCGTTGCCGACCAGGCCTATCACCTCTCGTCGACGATGGCCGCGCTCGGCATTGGCGTCGGCGTGTTGACCGGCGAGACCGTGGAGGCGGCGCGCGATGACGTGTTCGCCGGCCTGGCTTCGGGCCGCACCGGTATCGTGCTCACGACGCCCGAGTTCCTGTCTATCCACCGTGACCGCTTCGCGCGTTCGGGCCGCATCGGCTTTGTCGTTATCGATGAGGCGCACCACGCCGGCCTTGCCAAGGGCGGCGACCGCAGCGCCTATCTCGACATGCCCGATATCCTCAAAGCCCTGGGCGACCCGGTCGTTATGGCTGCGACGGCCACCGCGACGGCTCCGGTCGTGGCCGAGCTTGCCCGCATGTTGCCGATCACTCGCACGGTGGTCGACGAGACGGTGCGCGAGAACCTGCAGCTCGAGGACGACCGCGACCTTGCGAGCCGCGAGAACCGTTTAGTGTCGATCGTGGCGACGGGGGAGAAGACCGTCATTTACGTCAATTCGCGTGATCAGTCCGTGGCGCTTGCCAAGACACTACGCAAACGCGTTCCCGACTGTGCGACCCGTATCGCGTTCTATAACGCTGGCCTTACGCGCACCGACCGCCATCGCGTAGAAGAAGCGTTTCGAGACGGCAGCCTCAGCTGCATCGTTTCGACCTCCGCCTTTGGCGAGGGTGTCAACCTGCCCGATATCCGCCATGTCGTGCTCTACCACATGCCGTTTGGCGCCATCGAGTTCAACCAGATGAGCGGACGTGCCGGCCGCGACGGCCAGCCCGCCGTAATCCATCTGCTCTATTCGTCGCGCGACGCCCGCATTAACGAGCGCCTGCTCGACTGCTATGCGCCCGAGCGCGACGAGCTCGTCACGCTCTATCGCGCGCTGCAGACCATGTGGCGCTCCAACCGCGGCAAAACCGGGGACGATTCCTTTAGCGCGAGCGATATCGACATCGCGCAGATGTGCCTTGCCATCGATGCTCGCACGCCGGTCGACGAGCGCTCGGTGGAAAGCGGCCTGGGAATCTTCGAAGAGCTTGGTTTTTGTCGCGTTTCGGGGTTTGACGACACTCGTCGTATCGCGATGGCCGAAAACCCCGGCCGCGTGCAATTGAGCAGGTCAATTCGCTATTTGGAGGGCTTGCGCTCGCGCATGGAGTTTTCGGCTTTCCGGAGCTGGGCGCTCGATTCGTGCGCTTCTGATATGCTAGCCAAAGTTAACCGCCCGATCGTACCGCGGGCCTAGGGGAAGGGGACCTCGATGGATGCCGCAGCCCGTACCGCCCATGATTCCACCCTCCAGCCGTTTTCGGAGATGGAGCACTATAAGCATGCCGATGAGCTGCCGCCCGAGATTATGGCGGACAGCTACGACAAGCTGGAGCGCCTGTGCCTCAAATATATGAATGAGGACGACTTTTCTAAGGTTGAGCAGGCCTACTGCTTTGCCGCCGAGAAGCACTGCAACCAAAAGCGCCGCTCGGGCGAGATGTACATTAACCATCCCGTCGAGGTTGCCATCATTTTGGCCGATCTCAAGATGGACTGCGATGTGGTGTGCGCCGCGCTGCTGCACGATACCGTCGAGGATACCGAGACTTCTCTTGCCGATGTTTCCGGCCTGTTTGGCGATACGGTGGCCGAGCTCGTCGATGGCGTGACCAAGCTCACCAACATCGAAGTCGACAGCATGGACGAGAAGCAGGCGCTCACGCTGCGCAAGATGTTCCTCGCCATGTCCAAGGACATTCGCGTCATCATCGTTAAACTTGCCGACCGTCTGCACAACATGCGAACGCTGGCAGCCCTGCGCGAGGATCGTCGCCTGTTTAAGGCTCGCGAGACCATGGACGTGTACGCGCCCTTGGCCGACCGCCTGGGCATGAGCTCTATTAAGTGGGAGCTCGAGGACCTGTCCTTCTTCTACCTGGAGCCCGATGCCTACCAGCGCATCGCGCGCATGGTGGCTGAGTCGCGCGAGGTCCGCGAGCGCTACCTTGCCGAGACCATCAAGACGCTTACCGATGAGCTCAACCGCATTGGTCTGGAGGACTTCCAGATCAACGGCCGCTCCAAGCACTATTGGTCCATCTACCAAAAGATGAAGCGCAAGGGCAAGGAGTTCTCCGAGATCTACGACCTGGTGGCGCTGCGCGTAATTACCCATTCGGTGCGCGATTGCTACTCCACGCTCGGTGCGGTGCATACGCTGTGGCACCCCATGCCTGGTCGCTTTAAAGACTATATCGCCATGCCCAAGGTCAATAACTACCAGTCGCTCCACACGACGGTCATCGGCCCTACGGCTCGTCCGCTCGAGATTCAGATTCGAACCTACGAGATGCATGAGCAGGCCGAGTACGGCATTGCCGCCCACTGGCTATATAAGAAGTCGGGCGGATCGTCTGCTTCCAAGACCAATGACGCTCAACGTTTGGACGACCAGATCAACTGGCTCAAGCATTCGCTCGATTGGGCGGCTTCCGACGAGATTACCGATGCCAAGGAATACCTGCACTCGCTGAAGGTCGATCTGTTCGATCAGGAGATCTTTGTCTTCACGCCCAAAGGCGAGGTCATGGCGCTTCGTGCTGGCTCCACGCCGCTCGACTTTGCCTATGCCGTTCATACCGAGGTGGGAAACCATTGCGTCGGCGCCAAAATCAACGGTGCGGTGGCTCCGCTCACGCACGAGATCAAGACGGGCGACCGCGTTGAAATCCTGACTAACAAGAGTTCCAAGCCGTCGCGCGATTGGCTCAAGATCGTTAAGACACCTTCCGCCAAGTCAAAGATCCGCCGCTATTTTGCCGCTGCGACCAAGGACGACGACGCTGCCGCCGGTCGCGATATGCTGGCCAAGGACCTGCGTAAGCGTGGCTATGGCATTTCTACGCCGCGTTCGACGCGTGCACTCAACGCCGTGGCGGAGCAGTTTAACTTCAAGCAGCTCGAGGACCTGTTTGCCGCCGTCGGCGCCGGCAAGGTTGCCCCGCGCGCTGTGGGCAATAAGGTCGAGCAAATCTTGGACCCCAAGCCCGAGGAACAGCTCACCAAGGCCGAGGCTATCGCCGAGGTCGTGAAGCAGCCCGCTCGCGGCTCCAACCGCAAGCCGCAAAAGCGCGGCAAGAGCGCCAGTAACGGCATTATCGTCAAGGGCGAGAGCAACAGCGGCCTGCTGGTCCGTCTGGCTCATTGCTGCAACCCCGTGACGGGTGACGACATCGTCGGCTTCATCACGCGCGGTCGTGGCGTTTCGGTGCATCGCGCCAACTGCCCCAACGTCAAGGGTCTTATGGAACATCCCGAGCGCATGATCGATGTGGAGTGGGACGGCGCTGCCGACACCCTCTTCCAGGTCGAGATCGTGGTCGAGTGCCTGGACCGCATGGGCCTGCTCAAGGATGTCACCATTGCCATTGGCGATGCGGGCGGCAATATCCTTTCTGCCGCCACATCGACCAACCGCGAGGGTATTGCAACCCTGCGCTTCATGGTCGAGATCTCGGACGCGAGCGGTCTGGATCCGCTGCTGGCTTCCATCAGCAGTGTCGATTCGGTCTACGACGCTCGCCGTCTTATGCCCGGCGAAGGCGGAGCTCAGCTCAAACGCCGTGTGTAGGTGCGAGAGCCTCTCAGCATCATAGATATTGGTTACGTTCGAGGCATCGTTTGGTGCCTCGAACGTATTTTAGAAGGAGGGTATGCGCATGGGCGATATGACTTTGGACCTGACACCCCGAGGTGCGGCTTCGATTGAGACACTCGTCAACGGCCCGATTCAGACCAACAGCTACGCCGTGATTTCGAATGACGAGTGCTTAATCGTCGATCCGGCGTGGGAGGGCGAGCGTCTTGTGGAGCATATCCGCACCGCGCATCCCGAGGTGCGCGTACTCGGCTCTGTCTGCACGCACGGTCATGCCGACCATGTTGGCGGGGTTGCCGGGGTTCGAGCTGTCGTTGGCGACAGCGCACTATATGAGTTGTGCGCTAAGGACGTGACGGTACCTCGCGCAAATATCGAGGAGCAGCGCGCCATGTGGGGTATCGAGACGCCCGATCCGGGTGAGCCGACGCGCTTGCTTGCCGAGGGCGATACAATCGAGGTGGGCGACGTCTGTCTGCAGGTGATCGAGACGCCGGGGCATACGCCGGGCGGCATCGTCCTGTTCGCCGCGACCGAGCAGGGGAACATCGCCTTTGTGGGCGACACGCTTTTCCCGGGCAGTCACGGTCGTACCGATCTTTCCGGCGGTGACGAGGCGGCGATTATGCGCTCGCTCTCCAAACTTGCCAAGACGCTTCCGCCCGATACCGTTTGCTTGACGGGCCATGGCGATTCGACCACGATGGCGCGCGAACTTATGCAGAACCCGTTTATGCAGATGTAGGCTCGAAGCCGTCTTTCGAACCACGAAGACCGCTCAATCGTCAAGCTATTTTCCCCAGTGGGTCGATTCTGTGGGGCAAACGGTCAAAATTTGTCCAATCGGATGGTATTCGTGAACAAACGAACGTTTATGCTCGGGTATGTCGTGGTAAAATCTCAGGCGTTATCGGAGCAACCTTACAGGAGGTTTCTTTTATGCTCGTCAACGCAGCAGACATGCTCAAGAAGGCCGAGGCCGGCAAGTACGCTCTCGGTGCCTTCAACACCAACAACCTCGAGTGGACCCTGGCTATTCTCCAGGCCGCCGAGGAGGCCAAGTCTCCGCTGATCCTTCAGTGCACCGCTGGTGCCGCTAAGTGGATGGGCGGTTTCAAGGTCTGCGCCGACATGGTCAAGGCTGCCGTCGAGGCCACGGGCGTTACCGTCCCCGTCGCCCTTCACCTCGATCACGGTTCTTACGAGGACTGCTTCAAGTGCATCGAGGCCGGCTTCACGTCCATCATGTATGACGGCTCTCACGAGGAGACCTTCCAGCTCAACCTCGACCGCACCAAGGAGCTCGTTGAGCTTGCCCACTCCAAGGGCATGTCCATCGAGGCCGAGGTCGGCGGCATCGGCGGCACCGAGGACGGCGTGACCTCCAACGGCGAGCTCGCTGACCCCGCTGAGTGCAAGCAGATTGCTGACCTGGGCGTCGACTTCCTCGCCTGCGGTATCGGCAACATCCACGGCGTGTATCCCGCCGACTGGGCTGGCCTTTCCTTCGAGCGTCTGGGCGAGATCAAGGCTCAGACCGGCGACCTGCCCCTCGTTCTGCACGGTGGCACCGGCATCCCCGAGGATCAGATCAAGAAGGCCATCTCCCTGGGTATCTCCAAGATCAACGTCAACACCGACCTGCAGCTCGTCTTCGCCAAGGGCGTTCGCGAGTACATCGAGGCTGGCAAGGATCAGCAGGGCAAGGGCTTTGACCCCCGCAAGCTCCTCAAGCCTGGTCGCGACAACATCGTTGCCCGCACCAAGGAGCTCATGGAGGAGTTTGGCTCCGTCAACAAGGCGTAAGTAGCGGTTTAACTTCCCGCCGGAGGCCCCGTTTCCCCTACGCTGTTTCCCTCGCGCTCACCTGGCTTCGCCAGAAGTCGCGCGACGGAATCAGCTCCGGGGAAACGGGGCCTCCTTCGTTAACTCGCTACAGGGTTACTGGGCTGAATTCATTTTCATAGGTACCGTTTATCGGTGTTGAGAGTTCCTTTATTGGGGCTTTCTTTTTTATCTCGCTACAATGGGCTTCAAGAGTTCTAATGACTTGGAGTTTGGTATGGCTGTTATTAATGTGCTGCCTTCGGATGGGAAGGTTATTGACGAGGGTCCTGTTGGTTGCTCTGTTGATGTTTGCTGCGATGACTTTCGCCATCTCGATATTGGACTACCGCCTGAGATTCTTCGTCTTAAGGATGCCGGGTATTTGACGCAGGCTGTTGCCGCCTGCGATCGCCTTTTGGAGCAGAATCCTGAGCCTTCCCTGGCAGCCTGCGTTCGTGCCGAGCGGTATCGCATGCTTGAGACGCCGCTTCATTTTTCGGTGTCGCGCGATCGAGCTATTGCGATGATTCGCGAGGAGTGGCCTGAGTTTACCGAGGAGCAGTTTGACGATCTGATTGACCGTAAGCGTATTGACTGGCGCTTTATCGATGGCGAGCTGTTCGTTCTCGACAACTTCCTCGATTCGCTTCGCGTATATCCCAAAGAGGTCCCCGGCATGCGTCCCGATTCTACGGACGGAATAGCACTGCGCGACGAGATGCTCAAGGAGATGGAGTCACAAAACGGATTGGCTCGCGTCATTACGCTTAAAGCGTCCGTGTCTGTCCCCGGCGCTCTGGAGGGAGAGACCGTTTGCGCTTGGCTTCCCGTCGCGGCTGCCTGCCGTCAGCAGTCTCGGGTCGAGATTCTCGACATGACGCCGGAGGGTGCTGTTGCTCCCGCGAACGCTTCGGCGCGTACCGCCTCGTGGTCTTCTTCGAGTGAGCGCTCATTCTCGGTGACTTATCGTTATCACATCGATGCTGCTTATTGTGATGTCTACGGTGGCACACTTCCGGTTCATCCGCGTATGGACGCGCCTCTGCCCGAGGATATTTCCGAGGACCGTCCGCACATTGCATTCACGCCGTATCTGCAGCAGCTGACGGCCGGTGTTGTTGACGGACTCGAGGATCCGCTCGATCGCGCTCGTGCTATCTATGATTATCTGACGCAGCATATCGACTATCGCTATCAGCCGCCGTACTTGCTTTTGGGATCTATTGCCGATGACTGCGCGCATTCGCTCCGCGGCGATTGCGGCGTTATGGCGCTCACGTTTATCACCATGTGCCGTATCGCGGGCGTGCCTGCCCGTTGGCAGAGCGGCCTGTACGTTGCGCCCGATTCGGTGGGGTCGCACGACTGGGCAGAGTTCTATACGCCGCAGACCGGTTGGCTCAACGCCGACGTGTCATTTGGATCTTCTGCTCACAGGATGGGGGAGGAGTGGCGCCGCCGTCACTACTTTGGCAATCTCGACCCATGGCGTATGGTGGCCAACAATCGATTCCAGGCAGAGTTTGAGCCCTCTTTCGACGGCATGCGCGAGGACCCTTACGATAACCAGATGGGTGAGGCTTCGGTCGACGGTCGCGGATGCCGTCAGCGCGAGATGCTACGCACGGTCGAACTCATCGAAATGCTCGAAGTTCCATTTTCGGACTAATCGGTAGAAAGCTGTGATAAACTAACTCACGCATTGCGTGCCCGAGTGGCGGAATTGGCAGACGCAGTGGACTCAAAATCCACCGTTGGCAACAACGTGCGAGTTCGAGTCTCGCCTCGGGCACCATACATGCAGGTGAGCGTTAAAGGGGGTTGCGGCCCCCTTTTTCGTGCCGAACTCGCGTGAGCGCGCGAAGCGTTAAGCAAACAGGCCTGTGGCCTGTCTGTAGCGGAGCGTGGCGAGGGCGCCACGCGCCCGAAGCCCGGGGCTTCGCGAAGCGAAGGCCCTTCGAGTCTCGCCTCGGGCACCATACATGCAAGCGAGCGTTCAAGGGGGTCAAGGCCCCTTTTTCGTGTACGTAATGTGATAACGTGCTGTACGTGTTATTATTCGCAAGGCGTTGTTCCCGCAATGCCCTAAAGAGGAACCCGAGGGTTCCCACCTTTTGGCGCCAATGAGCAGCTGACTGGTCATACAAATTAGATTCTCTTCCTCAAATCGAGGATGTCTATGTGTACGACCTGGTTGCTGAGAAGCGCCGGGTTATTTTTTTATGAATGGAGGTAGGGAAAATAGCTAAGTCTGATGACACCCGCATCAACGACGAGATTACTGCATCTTCGTGCCGTTTGATTGGCGTCGATGGCTCTCAGCTCGGCCTGTTCGCCATCCGCGATGCCCAGCGCGTCGCCGACGATCAGGGTCTCGACCTGGTCGAGATCGCTCCCAACGCGGAGCCGCCGGTCTGCAAGGTCATGGACTACGGTAAGTTCAAGTACCAGCAGGCCATGAAGGCCAAGGCTGCTCGTAAGAACCAGTCCAAGGTCGAGGTCAAGGAAATGAAGTTCCGACCCAAGATCGACGTTGGCGACTACGAGACCAAGAAGGGCCACGTTCTGCGTTTCCTCAAGAAGGGCGCACGCGTTAAGATCACCATCATGTTCCGCGGCCGTGAGATGGCTCACCCGGAGCAGGGCCTTAACGTTCTCGAGCGTCTCGCCGAGGATCTCAAGCCTTACGCTACGGTCGAGTCCAAGCCTAAAATGGAAGGCCGTAACATGCTTATGCTGCTCGCCCCGATTAAGGGCGCCTTCGATGAGGATAAAGCGGCAAGCGATACCAAGTAACTAGTGTTCTGTAACCGATTAAGGAGTATTTCATGCCTAAGATGAAGTCCCACAGCGGCACCAAGAAGCGTTTCCGCAAGACTGGTACCGGCAAGCTTATGCGCGCCAAGGCTTTCAAGAGCCACATCCTGAGCAAGAAGTCCACCAAGCGTAAGCGTGGCTTCCGTCAGGAGACCGAGATCGCCGCTGCCGACCGCAAGGTCATCAAGTCGCGTCTCGCCTAAGTTCGCGTTCCCGTTTTTCGTTTTACCGTCTAGGAGTTGATAGAACATGGCACGTATTAAGCGCGCTGTTGCCGCCAAGAAGAAGCGCCGTACCGTTATGCACCGTGCGAAGGGTTACTACGGTGCCGCTTCGCGTACTTACAAGCATGCTAAAGAGCAGGTCCAGCACTCCCTGCAGTATCAGTATCGTGATCGCCGCAACAAGAAGCGCGAGATCCGTTCTCTCTGGATCACTCGTATCAACGCTGCTGCTCGTCTGAACGACATCTCTTACTCTCAGTTCATGCACGGCCTGAAGGTTGCCGGCATCGAGCTCGACCGCAAGGTCCTGGCTCAGATGGCTTACGAGGACATCGAGTCCTTCAACGAGCTGGCTACCATCGCCAAGAAGGCTCTCGAGGCCTAATAGGTTCTCTTGAATCGCTAGGGGAGTGTCGCGTTGTGCGCGGCGCTCCCTCTTTTTTTATCGAAAGCGCTGGTCTACATTGCTAAAAGCGCGGGTAGATAAACACTTACAGGTGACCGATCTCTATATATTCCTGAACCAAAGGGTCATCATCTGATACGTGCGGAAGATCCACACCAGTCTTTCTATTACCTATAGAAAGCAATATGTTGTGTAGGACTTGTGAAGAGTGGAATTGACGTCCCACAGGGCTTCGCGGTCTGGCAATATATCTCCTTGCCGCGCGGCCCGGTCGGACCGGATGAGCCGCA
>UQKW01000012.1 GCA_900541885.1 uncultured Collinsella sp. | reverse complement strand
CGCCGCCCGTGCCCGCGCCGCGGGGGAGCTAGGGCCCCCGCGGCGGCGGTGAACGCGGCCGCTGCGTGGGAATTTGGGATGGGGGCGGGTTCCGAAACGCCTGCGGAGGGGAGAACCCCGTTGGGCGGGGACTATTCGTGATGCTTGATATCGCATTGCAGTATGGAAGCACGGATCATCTTCGCGATGGTCCGACCGGTTGATGGGCTAGGACGCGCATTCAGCAGGGAAGGGGATGGCTTTTAATGCCGCTTTTGGCTTATGCGTGCCGCGCTCCGCGTATGGCCATCCTGCGGTGCTAAAGCATTCTTGAAGTCTGTTAAGTGAATTCGTTTTAATCGCGCACGTGGCCGTTTGCCCATGTCGCATAACAGGATTCACTGTTGATTGCCCGTGTGATGACAGCGTGAGTTTCGGGGGGGGGTGGCGTGAGCGGAGTCGCCGCGTTGTATAAGTCTGGCCGGCCCGACTGATGTGTCGATCTGTCGGGCCGGCCGAGAATGGTGAAGAGATCTCGCTGTTGAATGAACGAATGTTACAAGCAGCTCTTCAAGGCGCTTTGGGCGTTGGCTGGGGCTGCGCAGTCAATCGCATGCAGTGATAGGCGAGGCGATTGCTCGATGAGCCGGCGACTAGTTCTGTGCTGCACTCGTCCCGGTGCCGTCGTTGTCTGCCGAGTACCAGAATGCGTAGGCCGCAACGACGGCATCATAGACGGCTGCGACTACGTTATCCACGACGGCTGCAAAGTTGACCACAACGGGAACGGGGCCGGTTTTGGAATCCATCTTCTCTACTTCTGGGGTCTCATACATGGGAACATCTCCTTAGAATTGTGACAGGACGCTCAGGTCGCCTAGATCATCGTCGATCAGGTCGATATAGAGGTCGCCGTCCATATTGATGTCTGCAATCAACGATGAGATCTCTTCCATCTCGTCAATCGAGTGCATACGATTGGCCAACGCGGTAACAACGGGCTTATCCCAAACGGTTGCCATTCCGGCATCGTAGTATTCCTGAAGGCTGTGTTTGCGAACGTTTCCGATGATGAGAGGTATATAGGGGGATGCGACGATATCGCCATTGGCGTGGATGGCCACTTGGTCAAATTGCATTTGCAGTTGAGGGAATCTGACCAAGTGGTCGATGGGGTCGCCCCACTCAAGCATGAAATAGCCTCGATAGTCCGGATCGTATCGAAGGTCATTGATCGTGTTGACTAGCCGACGGTATTGATTATTCGAAGGGCGAATCGTGCGGTTTCTTCGGGCTCTACCGAGGAGCATGAGCGGCTGAACTCTAAGGTCAATTCGGTCAGTTCTACCCGACGATTTCAGCTTGTCTCGAAGCATCGTGCAAACTGGTTTGAAATCGTCGACATTGAACGATGTCGGACAAAAGGCAATTGAAAGGTGCAGTGAGGTTTCGTTCAGCGTGATATCGATGGCGTCGAGCACCCGGTCGTATAATCCCGAGAGTCCTCGCATATGTTCGTGAGAATCGCGTAGGCCATCGAGGCTAAACTGTATGCCGTTTAAACCGGCGCGTTCGAGCTCATGCAAAGTATTTGAGTTTGCGAGCAGACCGTTTGACACGAGGTTGCATTTGACGCCAGATGCGCTGAGCCGCCGCAAGGACTCGATGACAAGATCCTTTCGCAGGAGGGTCTCGCCTCCGCAGAAGCAGAAGCTAAAGGGGTGCATTTGACAAATCGAGTCGACGAGTTCGAGGACTTCGTTGTCGGATAATTCGTTCGCGACGACATCGTTTTCTCCACTGTTGTTGAAGCAGTGTAGACAACGAAGGTTGCATTTGTTTGTAATGTCGAGCGCAACGCTGTGGGGCGCTCCGATTATTGCCGGCATGCTCATTATTGCTTCTTATCGAGCGGGCGAACAAACAGCTTGACGTCGCCCGAGTCGAGCTCATTGGGCAGGGTGCCGACTAAGGAAAAGCCAAGGCGCTGGTCGGAATGGTCAAGTTGTTCGGCGATTGGGGTGGAATCAGGCGCGTCAATTCTGAGCGCGCGGTAGGCTTTGGGAGCGGAAGATCCGTAGTATTCCGCAAGGCGGTCGAGCACACCGGCAAGCAGCGTGGAGCTGCATGAGATAAATTTGATGATGACGCTGCGGCCGGCGGGATTAGTGGCCGGCTCGCATATTATCAATCCATTAATTTCTCCGGACTGGCTCGTGAGTAGAAAATAATCATGGGTAAAGGAAAAGAGCCTTTGGCGAAGAACCAGAAAGTTCTCCAATTCGGGCTCAACGTCGAACTCAGAGAAATAGATCCTATTGCCATTTTTGGACTGTTTTGCAGAGAGGGATTTTGCAGCCGCCTCTTCGATTTCAGCAAACCTGCTCGCGTCCGCGAGAATAAGCAGCTCGTCGGGATTCACCGATGTTAGGTAATCGGAGCCGAAAGGGTCGTTCATATATCTCCCTTCTTTCTTCCAAACGATAAGACAGTTTACGGTCAGGCTATGCAGGGTTTGGGCCAGGTCATGCGCTAGCGTCTCGCGCGGTTGATCTGGGTATTTTTCTTGGAACAGACGGAGAATTTTGGGCAAATCGCAGGTGCCGTCGCATAAGTCAAGAATCTCTTTAGCGACCCTGTTGAGGATCGTATAGATTTGTTTCCCATCTGAGCTTAGGACGCTCAGGCGGTTATTTGGTTCACTGCGAAGGTAGCTTGGGTCGAGGGGGATAGGGATGACTCCAGGCAATGATGAGATTTGCGCGCTCCAAACATTCACGGATTCCATTGATCTCCTTTGGTTGTGGCCTATCTTCCTCGAATAGCAACTCGTTCGATAAAATATCACAAATCGAAACGATATATAAAAGAATATATTTATATCGATATACAATATTAGGTTAAAAAAAGTTTTGATGTTTGTCGATAGGGCTGGTATTGAAGGAGTGGACTGGAGTGATGGCGATGTCGGACGTTGTGGTTTCAATGGTGGGGTCATGCCTGCTGCTGTTGTTCGGAATAATGATATATCGAGGCAAGCTCACGGGATTGCTTGCCGGAATGTCATTGCTATCGGGAGAGCGTTTAGAGGAGGCAAAGCGGACGGCCGAGTCTCTAGGCGCAAACCGAGTGGTGGGGGCGTCTATAGTTTTCTCCGCAATATGCCTTTTTCTCTCGTCCCTTTTTCCGGACAAAAGGGCTATTCTCGGTCTGATGGTGGCTGCTGTTATAATCGCCGCGCTTGCCTATGCAAATAGGGGGCTTATTCGTATGTATATAAAGGTGAAATGGAATCCTGGGCACCGTAACCCGAGATAATGTCTTGAGCAAGGATTAACAACAAGGGATATATGGGAGCGATTAAGCGGCGAGCAAATTCAGTTTTGGATAAAAGGCCGCTTGATGGGAGCTGGCATGTTTAAGAAGACGGTTCACGAGTTGTTTCGGTGTAAAGGGTCACGGCTTTTCGTGATTCTCATGCTGGTGAATTTTGCTCTCTCGTGCGTCATGCCCGCCTTAAACGGTGGGTTTGTAGACTTTCTCGTGACGAATAGGGATCCATCTCGCGTCGTGTGGTTTGCGGCCTTTGTTGCGGGCATAGGGATATCGGCCTCCTTCATGTCGTATGCGATGGGTGTGAACGTATCGCGCGTCATCTTGGAGATGACGACGAGACTGATGGGGACCACGTGTGAGTCGTTTGAACGGGGGCCCCTGGAAAAGGGGGAGCAGGCGGATCCATCCTATACAACGCAGAGGGTGTATGCGGATTCGAATGCGGTGTCATCGTTTGTCGTGAACAACTTCCTGACGATCGGGCTTAACATCGTTCTGGTTGTGTTGATATGCATCATCCTGTTTTCGATTAATCCGGTGTTCCTGGTGTTAAGTGCATGTTCGCTTGTTGCGTACTTCATTTTATTCAGGGCGTTGAAAAAGCCGTTGTACAACAGTTCGCTTGCGAACAAGGAGGGTTTGAGTAAGCTTTTCGCGTCCGTGAGCGGCGAGCTGTCGCAGTTGTTTGACATTAAGTGCGATGGCGCATATAACCAGAGCGCTCGGACGCTCAAAGGGGTATTCGAGGGGTACTACCCGATTTACATGAAAGCAAGTAGGGTCTCGAATCTGGCCACATCAAGCGACGGCCTGATCTCGTCTGTGTTTCGGGGGGCACTGCTCGTGATCTCCGGGATGGAAATATTGAGCGGAAGAATGAGCTTAGGCGAGTTCACAATGGTGAACTCGTATTACTCGATGGCGTTCGGATGCTTCAAGTATTTTTTGAATTATTTCAAATCGTATCAGGACGCAAGGGCCTCGTTCGACCGATTGGGGGCTCTGACGGAGGACGCCGAGGACCGCGGCACCTTCACGGTTGGGCACGTGGAGAGCATATCGTTGTCCAACATCGCGTACCGATACGCGGGAAAGCCCTACTTATACCGCGACCTCTCCGTGGAGGTGGAGGAAGGAAAAACCTATGCCATTACCGGGCCGAACGGATGCGGAAAAAGCACGTTTCTGAAGGTGCTCCTTGGACTATATTCTGCTGGGGGACATCGGGCTTTGGGGTCGGTGCCATATGAAGAGCTCGATATGGAGACGATCCGACGGGACCTGTTTGCGGTGTGCCCGCAAAAGCTCTTTATTCCGAACGAAACGGTGGAGAATTACCTTGAGAGGACGTCGATTCGGGGATCGAGCGAAAACCTCCGAGAGCTTGTGCCGAGTTTCTATCGAACCGTCGAATCGTTAAAAGGCAAGAATTGTAGAGACCTTTCTGGTGGAGAGTATCGAAAGCTAAGGATATTCGCAGCACTTCGCAGGCAGCCGGAAGTGCTTGTGTTCGATGAACCAACGAACGATTTAGATGAAGAAAGCCGTCGGGAGTTCACGGAGTATATTCATCGAAATCCCTTCGATCAGCTAATTCTTGTTGTAAGCCATGATCAGGATTTGATTTCAGCATGCGATAGGAAGCTGGATTTGGATTTCGATCCGAAAAATGGGCAATGCTGATGGGAAACGCTTAGAGTTCGGGCTTGCGCGTCATGGAGTAATCTTTCCTCTTATCGAAAATCGTTACAATATAAGAAAAACAGTAAGCAAGAAGAAATGGCTCGGGGAAGAGCTCGCTGCTGTCAGTGATATTGGGTCTATATCCAGATAACACGGAAGGGGCCGTCCTCTACAACGGGGTATCACAGCGTCGCATCGACCGATACGCATTGCGGCGGTGCCGAGTTGGCATTACGGAGCAAGAGCCCCCTATTGTTGGGGGGACGATCCTCGATAATCTTACGCTGCTTTCTGATGATTTCGAGGCCGACAAACTGAATCGGATGCTTGCCATATTGGGGTTAGACAAAATGATTGCCGCTGCGGAGAACGGGGCGGCAGCGATGCTTGGCAGCAAGAAAGGAGGGGTGTCCGGCGGGGAGAAGCAGAACATCGCAATTGTGCGGCAGATGTTGAAATCGCCGGACGTCATGTTGTTTCTTGAGTCAACTTCAGCGCTTGATGCGAAGAGCCGGAGCGCGCTAATTAAATTGCTTCATGAGGTTAAGAGAGACCATATTGTAATTGTTGTCACTCATGACGAAGAGATGCTTGCGGCTTGCGACGAGGTCATTCCGATGCCCGGATGCTTATCGGGACGTGGCGTTGAAGGCCCAGAAGATCGAAATGGCGTGGGTGTTGGGTAAGTCCCTACGCGTACGACGTTGGGTTTCTGATCTTCATCGTCCTGCAAAGAAGGCTTTGTAACACGTTTCCCCTGGGAGGCCCCTTTTGTCCGTAGTGGCAAAGAGGGGCTTTTTCGTTTCCCTCTTGCGGCGGAGGGGGACACCATGCGCCTATACAGGACGACCTGCGCGCTTTCGTCGGATGACGGGCTATGTGTCGAGATGGGGGTCTCGGGTGGAGGCCGCGTCGCGGTCGCGGTCGGCCAGCGACCATCGGTACGGCTCAATCGTATTACCAGAACTAGTAAGGAGCCGCCCTTTCGGACGACTCAAACTGTAATGGGGCTTTTTTAGCTACCCCGGCCGTTACTCCGCCAAAGCATTCGCGCTATCTGCCGGGGTGGCTAAAATAGCCCCGTCCCAAATTAGCTACTCTGACCAAAATCCCTGGGACAAATACTTCTGATAGATTTTGTCTTTCTTGGCTATTGCGTAGTTTAAGAGATTCCATTCCAATAATTACAGCTTTTTGCTAAAGCGGTTTAGCAGTTTATACCGCTTTTGACCTGCGACTACGTTGTACTGGTACCTTCATAAGGTAACCACCTTTACCTACCGTTTACCGCTAGTTTTAGCTCGTTTACCAAACCGCGTATTCTCTGCTCAAGTCCGTTCAAAACCCGCCGTATAGTTCCCTCACGGCCCGCATCCGGCGGGCCGATTCGTTACCACGGTCGTGCGCGAGAGCGCATGGAAGGGGAAGTATCGTGAGCGATTGCAAGAGGGTTTACCGTTTTGGAACCGATGCCCAGGGCACATGTGTTACCGAGGGCGATAAGTCCATGAACTTCGTGCTTGGCGGCAAAGGCGCTAACCTTGCCGAGATGAGTCGTATTGGCCTGCCGGTTCCCGGTGGCTTTACCATTACCTGCCAGACCTGTGTCGAGTACTCTGGTGCCGGCAACGTGTGGCCCGTGGGCGCGCTTGACGAGATCGTTGCCGCCGAGGCCGACCTCGAGGCCCGCTGCGGCAAGAAGCTCGGCGACGCCCGTGACCCGCTGCTCGTGTCGGTGCGCTCGGGCGCTCCGTTCTCTATGCCCGGCATGATGGACACGGTCCTCAACCTGGGCCTCAACGACGACTCCGTTCAGGGCCTTATCGCCCAGACGCAGAACCCGCGCTTTGCCTGGGACAGTTATCGTCGCTTTATCCAGATGTTCTCCAACGTCGTCATGGGTGTCGATGCCGACTTGTTCGAAAACGCCCTGACCCAGGCTCGCCTGGTCGCCGGCGTTCGCGTCGATTCCGAGCTTTCGTCCGAGGACCTGCAGGAGCTCGTCGAGACCTTTAAGGGCATTTTCTCTGAGAACGTCGAGGCCGCCCTGTACCCCGAGCTCGAGGTCGCGGAAGGCAAGCCCGTCTTTCCGCACGATCCGGAGCTCCAGCTGCGCCTTGCCATTCAGGCCGTCTTTGGTAGCTGGATGAACGAGCGTGCCTGCATCTACCGCAAGCAGCACGGCATTTCCGACGACCTTGGCACCGCCGTCAACGTTCAGGCTATGGCCTTTGGCAATAAGGGCGAGACCTCGGCGACCGGCGTCGCCTTTACGCGCAACCCCGCCGACGGCACCAAGGAGTTCTACGGTGACTTTCTGGTCAACGCCCAGGGCGAGGACGTCGTCGCCGGCATCCGCAACACCGAGCCCATCGCCGACCTCAAGACCACTCCGGGCCTCGAGTCCGCAGGTGAGGAGCTTGAACGTGTCTTCCTGACGCTCGAGGATCACTACCGCGACATGTGCGACATCGAGTTCACCATCGAGCAGGGCAAGCTCTGGATGCTCCAGACCCGCGTGGGCAAGCGTACCGCAACCGCCGCTCTGCGCATCGCTATCGAGATGGTCGAGGAAGGCCTCATTACCCGTGAGGAGGCCGTGAGCCGCATCGACCCCGCGCAGCTCGACCAGCTCCTGCACCCGCAGTTCGACTCCTCCAAGAAGTACGAGGCGCTTGCATGCGGCCTTAACGCCAGTCCCGGTGCCGCCGTGGGCGAGGTCGTGTTCTCGAGCGATGACGCCGTCGCGCGTTCTGCCGAGGGCCATAAGGTCATTCTGGTCCGCTGGGAGACCAACCCTGACGACCTGAAGGGTATGGTCGCCGCCGAGGGTATCTTGACGAGCCATGGTGGCAAGACGAGCCACGCCGCCGTTATTGCCCGTGGCATGGGTACCCCCTGCGTCTGCGGTGTCGAGTGTTTCCATATCGACGCGGCTGAGAAGGTCGTGCGCATCGAGGGCAGCGACCGTGTGCTGCATGAGGGCGACATCATCTCCATCGACGGCATCCAGGGCATCGTCGTCGACGGCGCCGTCGATCTGGTTTCGGCCGAGCTCACCGGCGACCTGGACACCATCCTGTCCTGGGCTGATGAGATCCGCCTGGACGAGACCGACGGTCACGCCAACCACGTGCGCGTCAACGCCGACAACCCCGAGGATGCCGAGCTCGCGCTCGAGTTTGGTGCCGAGGCCATCGGTCTGTGCCGTACCGAGCACATGTTCCTGGGCGATCGCAAGAACATTATCCAGAGCTTCATCCTGTCCGACGACGAGGCTGTGAAGCAGCAGGCCCTGGCCGATCTGCTCAAGGTTCAGACTGAGGACTTCTTGGCGATGTTCAAGACCATGTCCGGTCGCGATGTGGTTGTTCGCCTGCTCGATCCGCCGCTTCATGAGTTCCTGGATAATCCTCGCGAGCTTGAGGTCGCCATCACCAAGAAGGAGGCCGCCGGCGCCAGCGAGGAAGAGCTCGCCGCCCTGCGTGCCCGCCTGCGCCGTATCGACGGCATGGTCGAGTCCAACCCGATGCTCGGCCTGCGCGGTGTGCGCCTGTCAGTCGTCTTCGGTGGCCTGCCGCTCATGCAGGTCCGTGCCGTGGCAACGGCTGCCGCTCGCCTTATCAAGGAAGGCGTCGACCCGCGCCCCGAGATCATGGTTCCGCTCGTTTCCATCACGGCCGAGCATGTCCAGACTCGCGAGGTCATCGAGCGCGTGATCGCCGAGGTTTCCGCCGAGGAGGGCGTCGAGCTCGACATTCCCGTGGGCACGATGCTCGAGCTGCCGCGCGCCTGTATGGTCGCTGACGAGATCGCCCATCACGCAGACTTCTTCTGCTTTGGCACCAACGACCTCACCCAGACGACCTTCGGTTTCTCGCGTGACGACGCCGAGGCTAAGTTCATCCCGCTGTACATGCATAAGAAGATTCTGAAGGACAACCCCTTCGAGACCATCGATACGGCAGTACTCGAGCTGGTACGCATGGCCGTCGAGAAGGGCCGTGCCACCAACCCCGACATGCACTTTGGCGTGTGCGGTGAGCACGGCGGCGACCCCAAGTCCATCAAGGGCCTGTTTAACGTGGCCGACGTGGACTACGTGTCCTGCTCGCCCTACCGCGTGCCCCTCGCGCGCTTGGCTGCCGCCCAGGCCAAGCTCGAGGCCAAGCGTCCCGCCTAACGTTTTGGGCGTAGACGCCTAGTGTAGCCCCCTTCATGCCGCCCGTCTCATTTGTGAGACGGGCGGTTATCATGTGCGGGTTTTGTCTTTTTGTCTGCGTAAAAAATTGTTCTTGCAGCAGAAACCCGCGCGTGTATACTCGAATACGTTTGTTCAACTACGTGCCGGCCATGGTGGTACGGCACCTCTAGAAGAGTAAGGAATTGCACATGGATTACATCCGCGCAATCGAGCGTCAGCAGATCCGCGAGGACATTCCTCAGGTTCGCGTCGCCGACAACGTCAAGGTTCACTACCGCATTAAGGAAGGCGACCGCGAGCGCATCCAGGTCTTCCAGGGCGACGTCATCCGCATGGCCGGCGCCGGTGCCCGCGAGACCTTCACCGTCCGCAAGATGTCCTTCGGTGTCGGTGTTGAGCGTACCTTCCCGCTTCACAGCCCCAAGATCGCCAAGCTCGAGGTCGTTCGTCATGGTCGCGTCCGTCGCGCCAAGCTGTACTACCTCCGCGACAAGGTGGGCAAGGCTGCTCGCATCCCCGAGAAGCGCTAAGAAGATCGCAGCGTCTGTCCACTCGTTTGGACACAAGGGTCACCTTCGGGTGGCCCTTCTTTTTATCTGATTTGCATGCAAGGAGGGCCTGGTATGGCCAACATGACGAGCTCGGTTTCGGCATCGCAGGTTGCCGGTGAGTTGGCGAGCGCCACGTTTGAGGAGATTCCCGCCCTCGTGGAGCATTATCGCGAGGACCCGCGCCAGCAGGTGATCAAGGCTTGCGAACGCGCCCTCAAACGCCATGCCAAAGAGCTTGCCGAGCGCGAGCGCGTCAATGACATGTACGAGCTTATGCATGAGCTTGGCGGCGATGGAGTGGTCGTTGGTGTCGACGAGGTGGGTCGCGGATCGGTGGCCGGTCCTTTGACGGTATGCGCTGTCTGCCTTCCTATGGAGCCGCGCGTCTGGGGCATCAACGATTCCAAAAAGCTCACGCCGGCGCGCCGCGAGTTGCTCTCAGTGAAGATTGCCGAGGTGGCGACGGCGATCGGTTTTTGCCATATCGCGCCTAAGGATATCGATGAGATGGGCATGGCCCGTGCTATCCGTACCGCCGTTGCGGGCGCCGTGGCCGATACGGGGCTCGAGCCCGATTGCGTGCTTATGGATGGCAACCCCTTGGGCGCCGTTCCTAACGAGCGCGATGTGGTGAAGGGCGATGCCAAGATCGCCTGCATCGCCGCGGCGTCCATCATGGCCAAGGTCACGCGTGACGAGATGATGGTCGAGTACGACGCCGAGTATCCCGAGTACCATCTGGCCGAGTCGAAGGGCTATGCGAGCCCCGAGCACATCGAGGCCATTCGCAAACATGGACTTTGTCCGCTGCACCGCGTGAGCTTTTGCGGAAACTTTCTGCAGACTGAGCGCCTTTTCTAGGCCAATTGTGGAGACATGGACCTCTGGGGTTTTATAAACCTGCTGGTAGCGGGCCGTATGCAACACCATTGTTGCGTACGGCCCGTTTTTTGACGGCATTTGGTCAGCTTTTGGTTTGCTTCCGGTACTTACCCGCATGAAAGGTGCCCTCATCATCGAGGCAATGCAGTGTGCGGGAAAGGAGACCCCATGAGTGCCGCAAGCAAAAAGAGCAAGACGCAGCAGCTCAAGGAGCGTTGGGAAAACGGCGAGCTCGACTCCGGGGCGATGACGCCCGAGTTTATCAAGGGACTCAGTCCCCGCGAGCTAGGCATGCTGGGCGAGCTGATCACCATCGACTACTTTAACGAGCGCGGCTACACCTTGCTGGAGCAGGGCTATCGTTGCACCGAGGGCGAGGCCGATCTGGTGCTGCTCGATGAGCTCGACGATGTCGTGGTGATGGCCGAGGTCAAGACCAGGCGCGTTGCACTGGATTGCAACACGCGGGTCTTTCCCGAGGAGGCCGTGGACGCTCAAAAGCAACGCCGCTACCGCCGCATCGCAAGCTGCTATCTTATGGAGCATTATCCGCTCAAGGCGATTCGCTTCGATGCCGTGGGTGTCACCATTCGCGGCGGGCATATCGCCGAGATCGAGCATCAGTACAACGCGTTCGATTGGCAGGTGTCGTGATGGCGTTCGAGACGTTTGCCGTTCACGCGGCCTGCATCCGTGGCGTCGAGGCGATTCACGTCACGGTCGAGGTCTCGCTTGCCGGTGGCGTTCCGGGCATTCAGATGCTCGGTATTCCGAGTATGGAGGTGATGGAGTCACGCGGTCGTATTCGCTGCGCGATGCGCTCCGCCGGGTTCGAGATCCCGCGCTCGGGCATTACCGTTAACCTGGCACCCGGCGATATCCGCAAGACCGGTAGCGGCTTTGACCTGCCCATCGCCATCGCGGTTCTAGCGGCCGATGAGCAGATTCCCCGTGACAACCTCGATCGCTGCCTTATCGCAGGTGAGCTTGGTCTGGACGGTACGGTGCTTCCCGTCAAGGGCGAGGTGGCGTTTCAGCTATTGGCTCGCGACATGGGGCTGTCTTTTATCGCCGGCAGGTCCGATCAGCATGTGCCGCTTGCGGGCGTGGATTGCGGCTTTATCGATCATTTGTCTCAGCTTGCTCATGGTATGGGCGATGCCGCGCGGCACTACTTGGATTCTGAAGTGCTCGAGGCGACCTTTGAGCCCGAACTCGACTATGCCGATGTGCTGGGGCAGGAAGTCGCTAAACGCGGCATGGCGCTTGCGGCCGCCGGCGAGCTCGGCTTGCTCATGATCGGCTCGCCCGGATCGGGTAAGACCATGCTCGCGCGCCGTATGACCGGCATTCTGCCCGAGCTTTCCGTTGAGGACCAGCAGGAGGCGCTGTGCATCCATTCGGTTTTGGGTGAGAACATTGATGGTTTGTTGGCGGGACACCGGCCCTTCCGCAGTCCCCATCACAGCATTTCAACGGCGGGCCTCATTGGCGGAGGACGCCCGGTGCATCCGGGTGAGATCAGCCTTGCTCATGGCGGCGTGCTCTTTTTGGACGAGCTTGCCGAGTTTCCCACGGGTGTGCTGCAGACGCTGCGTCAGCCCATCGAGCGCGGCTACGTGAGGATCGTACGCGTCGACGGGGCTTTTACCTTCCCGTCGCGCTTTCAGCTGCTGGCTGCGAGCAATCCCTGCCCCTGCGGCTTTTTGGGCGATCGCGAGGTGCCGTGTCGCTGCTCGGCGGCGATGGTCGAGCGCTATCGGTCTAAACTGCGCGGTCCTTTGGCCGACCGTATCGACATGATGATCGATGTGACCCGTCCCGACCCTCAAGTGATTATCGAGGGTGCGGAGGGCATGTCGTCGGCCGAGTTACGTGACTACGTTGTGCGCGGTCGCGCCTTTCGCGCTTGGCGCGAATCCCGCATGGACGATGCGGATGCCGAGGCCGAGGATGACGAGACTCGGTCCATTGACGGCGTCGTTTCGACCTTTGAGCTCGATGATGCGGCGGAGAAGTGTGTGCTCGGCCTGTCGAAGCGCACGCATCTCACAGGGCGTGGCATCGTGCGCCTTGTTCGCATTGCGCGCACGATCGCAGATGTCGCCGAGAGCGAGCAGGTGACGCAGGACCACGTGCTCGAGGCGGCGATGTACCAGGGAAGGAGGGACCAATGATGGCTGAGGGGACCTTCGAGCTGCATCCAGGTGACGCGTTGTATCCCGAGACCGTTTTGGAGCTTTCTGATGTACCTCAGACGCTCTATGTGCGCGGCAACCCCGAGGCGCTTTCGACGCCCGCGCTCTCCATCATCGGTGCGCGAAAGGCCTCGCCGTATGGTCTTGCCGTGGCAGAGCTTGCGGCGAAGGTGGCGGTTGAGGCGGGAGTGACGGTAGTTTCGGGCGGTGCGGTCGGTTGTGACCAGGCCTCGGGTTGGGCTGCGGTCAACGCCGGCGGCAAACACGTCGTGGTGCTGGGGACGGGCGCCGACGTGGTCTACCCGCGTTCGAGCGCGGGGCTTATTACGCGCACGCTCGATACGGGCGGCGCGGTCGTGTCGATCTCTCCGTGGGGCATGGGTCCGCGCAAGTTTGCCTTTCCGCGTCGCAATCGCGTGATCGCGGCCCTGTCGCAAGCCCTCTTTGTATCCGAGGCGGGTATGCCTTCCGGGACGTTTTCTACAGCCGAGGCTGCTATGGATTTGGGGCGCGAACTTCTTGCCGTGCCGGGGTCGATCCTATCGCCCGAGTCGCGTGGCACGAATTACCTCATTGCGAACGGTGCCTGCTGCATTGTCGACGAGGAGTCCATCGAGATGGCTATCTCTCGCATATACGGCACCCTGCGCTACTCGCGCCCCGATGCTCCCGGCATTGCCGACCTGAATCCAACACAGCAGACCGTGATGCATGCGCTCATCGCCTCTCCGCTCAAGGTCGACGACATCGCGGCGCTCGTCTCACTCGATGCTGTCGGCGTACTCAAACTCTTGGGTTCGCTTGAACTCGAGGGCCTTATCGAGCGCATGATGGATGGAAGGTATGCGCCCTCCAAGTTTGCCCTTCACGCCCAGACGCCCTTCGGTCACAATGGAAAACGTGTCAATTAGAAAGGTGTTTGCAGATGCAGTTCGATCAGGTGACGGTTATCGGTGGCGGTCTGGCGGGTTCGGAATGCGCGATCCAGCTGGCAGACCGCGGGTTTGCCGTAAAGCTGTGCGAGATGCGCCCCCAGGTGAGCTCCCCGGCTCACCATACCGATCACCTGGCAGAGCTCGTCTGCTCCAATTCGTTTAAGTCGACCCGTCCGGATTCCGCGGCTGGTTTGCTGAAGGCCGAGCTTGAGCGCATGGGTTCAGTCCTGCTCGACTGCGCCCATCGCGCTGCTGTTCCCGCTGGTGGCGCCCTGGCGGTCGACCGTGTTACATTCTCCGAGCTCGTCGAGGCTGAGGTTGCCGCCCGCCCCAATATCGAGGTCGTTCACGGCGAGGTCACCCAGATCCCCGAGGGCCACGTGGTCATTGCCGCGGGCCCGCTGTGTTCACCGGCGCTGAGCGAAGAGGTCATGAAGCTCGTCGGTGGCGACGCCCTTGCGTTCTTCGATGCCGCGGCGCCGATCGTCGATGCCTCCACGCTCGATATGGACGTGCTGTTTTCGCAGTCGCGCTACGAGGAGCAGGGGAGCGGCGACTATCTCAACGCTCCGCTCAACAAGGAGGAGTACGAGGCCTTTATCGAGGCGCTCACCACGGCCGACCGCGTGGTGCTCAAGGACTTTGAGGGCGGCGATCTGTTCCAGGCCTGCCAGCCTGCCGAGGAGGTTGCGCGCACCGGCAAGGACGCCATTCGCTTTGGCGCCATGAAGCCCGTCGGCCTCACCGACCCGCGTACCGGACGTCGCCCTTGGGCGGCGATTCAGCTGCGTGCCGAGAACAAGGAGAAGACCGCCTATAACCTGGTGGGCTTCCAGACCAACCTGACCTTTGGCGAGCAGAAGCGCGTCTTCCATATGGTGCCGGGCCTGGAGAACGCTGAGTTCTTCCGCTACGGTGTCATGCACCGCAATACCTTTGTCGACGCCCCGCACGTGCTCGATGGCACCTTTGCCGTGCCCGGTACCGGCGTGCGCCTGGCCGGTCAGATCACCGGCACCGAGGGGTACATGGAAGCCGTGGCGACCGGTCTGCTCGCGGCGCTCAACACCTATGCAGAGGCTATCGGCGCCGATTCCGTCGAGTTGCCCCGCGTGGGCGCCCTGGGTGCGCTCGTGGGCTATGCGACCGATCCTGCCACCGTGGGCTATCAGCCTATGCATGTCAACTTTGGCCTGGTGCCGCCACTCGAGGATGGTAAGCGCCGCAGCAAGCGCGACCGCTATCAGGCCTATGCGGACCGTGCGCTCGAGGCCCTCGATGCCTACTTGGCCACGCGTTCCGACTTGTTTGGAGGCGACCGGTCATAGCCTTTGACCTGTACGACACCGTCGACTCTTTTATCGCCTATATCGCACGCGTTGAGGGGCTTTCTCCCAACACGGTGACGGCCTATGGCTCGAGGCTAGAGCGCTTTGCTGCCTGGTGCGAGCGCGAGGATATTGATGCTTTCGCTGCCGACGTGCGCACCATTCGTCGCTATCTTGCCGAGCTTTCGCGTGAGCAGGTGGCTCCCCGAACGCTTGCGGCGCACCTGTCGGCTATTCGATCTCTCTATCGCTGGATGGCTGCCGAGGGGATTGTCGAGGGCGATGCGGTCTCGGCGATCGCGTCGCCCAAGCTGCCGCGTGACCTGCCGGGCGTCCTTACGACCCAGCAGGTCGAGGCGCTGCTCAAGACGCCTGATACCTCAACACCCGCGGGACTGCGCGATGCGGCGATGCTCGAGTTGCTCTATGCCTCGGGTGCCCGCATCTCAGAGCTTGCGGCGCTCAATGTGGAATCCATCTCATGGTCCGAGCGCACGCTGCGCCTGTGGGGCAAGGGAAGCAAGGAGCGCATCGTTCCTCTGTATCGTCGTGCGCTCGATGTGACGCGTCTCTATATTGAAGAGGGGAGGCCGGAGTTGCTCGCTCGGGCAAAGCGCCGCGACCTCGCTACCGGGCCGCATCCGCTGCTTATATCGGCGCGCGGCAATCGCATGAGCGCCGTGATGCTCCGGCGGCGGTTCCATACGCTGGCGACGCTCGCCGGCATTCCGGCTGACATCGCCCCGCATGCGATGCGCCATACCTTTGCGACCGACTTGCTCGAGGGCGGTGCGGACCTGCGCTCGGTTCAAGAGCTGCTAGGTCATGCGAGCCTGTCCACGACGCAGATCTACACGCATCTCACACCCGATCGGCTTAAGCGGGCTGTGGCTCAAGCCCATCCCCGCGGCGAATAGTGGCTGGCACGTCCCGCGCCGCACTCAGGTGTGTGGTTTTGATTGCGGGTTGGCAGGAAGAGGCATTCCTGCTATCATTCATCGGGTTGCTTCACGGCAACATGTTTTTATCACGCACGCGCGGCTACTTCATACCGTGGTGCCCGGGCTTTGGTAGCACATGTCCGGGTTGGTTTTGGAGGATGACCCCGCGCGGAGGCAAACCACAGGAGGTTTAACATGGCTACCAAGATTAATATCCGCACCCTGCTCGAGGCCGGCTGCCACTTCGGTCACCAGACCCGTCGCTGGAACCCCAAGATGAAGCCGTTCATCTTCGGTGAGCGCAACGGCATCTACATCCTCGACCTCAAGCAGACCATCCTCGACGCCGACCAGGCCTACACCTTCGTCAAGAACGTCGCCAAGGGTGGCAACGTGCTGTTCGTCGGCACCAAGAAGCAGGCTCAGGAGGCCGTCAAGAACGCTGCTGAGCGCGCCAACATGCCTTACATCAACCAGCGTTGGCTCGGCGGTATGCTGACCAACTTCGTCACCATCCGCTCCCGCATCAACCGCATGGAGGAGCTCGAGGCCATGGTCGAGGACGGCCGCATGGCTGTTCTGCCCAAGAAGGAGCAGGCTGTTCTCGGCAAGGAGCTCACTAAGCTCCAGACCAACCTCGGTGGCGCCCGCGACATGAAGGGTCTGCCCCAGGCTCTCTTCGTCATCGACACCAAGCGCGAGGAGAACGCCATCAAGGAGGCCCAGCGCCTGAACATCCCCGTCGTCGCCCTGATCGACACCAACTCCGATCCCGACGAGGTCGAGTACGGCATCCCCTGCAACGATGACGCTATCTCTGCTGTCACCCTTATGTGCGAGCTCATGGCTGACGCCTGCCTCGCTGGCTCTGGTAAGGAGCAGGTCTCCGAGGCCGAGATGGCCGCTGAGCCCAAGGCCGAGTAAATCAGTCTTAGTTAATTCTTTTTCATCTCTTTGAAAGGAACCACAATGGCCCAGATTACTGCCGCTATGGTCAAGCAGCTCCGCGAGATGACCGACTCCCCGATGATGGAGTGCAAGAAGGCTCTCGTCGAGGCTGACGGCGACATGGACGCCGCCGTCGACGTTCTGCGCAAGAACGGCCTCGCCAAGGCTGCCAAGAAGGCTGGCCGTGAGACCAACGAGGGCGCTGTCGCCGCGTTCGTCTCCGAGGATGGCAAGACCGGCGCTCTGCTCGAGCTCTCCTGCGAGACCGACTTCGTCGGCTCCAACGCCAAGTTCACCGGCTTTGCTTCCAAGGTCGCCGAGGTTGTCGCCACCACCGAGCCGACTGACGTCGACGCTCTGCTCGAGAAGCCGATGGGCGAGGAGACCGTTTCCTCCGAGCTCACCGAGATGATTCACATCATGGGCGAGAACATGAAGATCTCTCGTTTCGCCGCCCGCAAGGCCGAGAACGGCGCTCTCGCTTCTTACATCCACATGGGTGGTAAGATCGGCGTCCTCGTCGAGTTCGCTTTCGAGAAGGCCGAGACCGCTCAGGCCGACTCCTTCAAGACCTTCGCTCACGACGTCGCCCTTCAGGTTGCCGCCGTCGCCCCGATCTGCGCTACCCGCGATCAGGTTCCGGCTGAGACCGTCGAGCACGAGAAGCAGATCTACATGGCTCAGGCTGCCGAGTCCGGCAAGCCCGAGGCTATCCAGGAGAAGATGGCCGTTGGCCGTCTGGAGAAGTTCTACAAGCAGTCCGTGCTCACCGAGCAGGAGTTCATCAAGGACAGCTCCCTCACCATCAAGAAGTATGCTGAGCAGGTCTCCAAGGAGCTTGGCGACACCATTACCGTCGTTGCGTTCGACCGTCTGGTCCGTGGCGAGTAAATAAGCTTTTGTAGCTGGTAATGAGCAGGCTGTGGGTTTTACTCACAGCCTGCTTTTTCATGGCTCTTATCAGAGCCTTTGCTATCATATTGAGAGTCTAATTAAAGGAGGATCGCTTTGTCCGACATCCGATATAAACGCGTGCTTCTTAAGCTTTCCGGCGAAGCACTGATGGGCGACGGCCAATATGGCATCGACCCCAAGGTTACCGACCACCTTGCCAAGCAGGTCAAGGAGCTGCTCGCCGTTGGCCATGAGGTTGGCGTTGTTGTCGGCGGCGGCAATATTTTCCGCGGCATGGCCGGCGCTGCCGGTGGCATGGAGCGCGCCCAGGCCGACTACATGGGCATGCTGGCAACCGTTATGAACGCGCTCGCCCTGCAGGATGCCTTCGAGCACAACGTTGTTCCCTGCCGCGTGATGAGCGCTATCCAGATGAACGAGATCTGCGAGCCCTATATTCGCCGTCGCGCCATCAACCACCTTTCCAAGGGCAGCGTCGTAATTTTTGCCGCCGGGTCGGGCAATCCGTACTTTACGACCGACACCGCCGCGGCTCTTCGTGCCTGCGAGATCGGTGCCGAGGTCCTGATTAAGGCCACCAAGGTTGACGGTATCTACGACAAGGATCCTGTCAAGTGCGACGATGCCGTCCGTTTTGACAAGATTACCTATCACGAGGTTCTCGTCCGCGGTCTGCAGGTTATGGATTCCACAGCTACGGCACTGTGCCAGGATAACCGTATGCCGATTTTGGTCCTCAACATTGATGGCGAGGACACCGTCAAGCGCGCGCTTTCGGGTGAGCCCGTCGGCACGCTCGTCTATCAGGAGGATTAAGCATGGCAGAGAACATCACCGCCCACATGGACAAGTCGCTCGAGTCCCTCAAGCACAACTTCTCCAAGGTTCGCACGGGCCGCGCCAACGCTAACATTCTGTCCGACATCTCGGTCGATTACTACGGTGTCCCCACGCCGGTTACCCAGGTTGCCGCCGTTAAGACCCCCGAGGCCCACATGTTGCTCATCGAGCCCTGGGATAAGGCGCTCGTCAACGCAATCGTGAAGGCTATCAGCGCTTCCGATCTGGGCATTACCCCCAACTCTGACGGTACCGTCGTGCGCCTGCCGTTCCCGGCTCCCACCGAGGAGCGTCGTCGCGAGCTCGTCAAGGAGTGCCGCGAGTATGCCGAGCAGGCCAAGGTCTCCATTCGCAACATCCGTCGTGACTTTAACAACAAGCTCGAGCGCGACGAAGATCTCACCGAGGACGATGTCCGTCGCGAGCAGGCCAAGGTCCAGAAGCATACCGATGAGTATGTTGCCAAGGTCGAGGAGCTTCTGAAGGAAAAAGAAGCCGAGGTCATGGAGATCTAAGGTGCAATACGACGAGAACAAACTGGTCGAGTACTTTGCCGACGCCCCTGCGGGCGTCGGTTTTTCCGACCTTGACCTCAATAAGATTCCGCATCATATTTCGTGCATCATGGACGGTAACGGTCGCTGGGCCACAGCGCGCGGTCTTGCCCGCACCGAGGGCCACAAGGCCGGTATCGTCTCCCTGCGCGAGATTATTACCGCATGTGTGCGCTTGGGCGTCGACGTCCTTTCGGCCTATGCGTTTTCCACTGAAAACTGGAATCGTCCACAGCACGAGGTCAACGTTTTGATGCATCTGTTTGCCAAGACGTTTATCGATGAGTTGCCGCTGCTTAAGCGCGAAAACGTGCGCGTTGTCTTTTTGGGCGATATTTCCGCACTGCCCAAGAAGACCCGCGATGTCTTTGAGCGCGGTCTTGCCGAGTGTGCCGACCACACCGGCATGACACTGGCGCTTGCCGTCAATTACGGCGCCCGTGCCGAGATCACCCGTGCCGTCCGTCAGATTGCGCTCGACGCCGCTGCCGGCAAGATCGACCCTGCCGCCATCGACGATGATATGGTTGCCTCCCATCTCTACACCGCTGGGCTGCCCGATCCGGAGCTTGTGATTCGCACCTCCGGCGAGCTACGCCTTTCGAACTATCTGCTGTGGCAGGTTGCCTATTCCGAGTTTTATGTCACCGATACCTATTGGCCCGACTTTGATCGCTGGGGCCTTGTCGACGCCATTTTGGCCTACCAGGGCCGCGACCGTAGGTTTGGTGGACTGAGCAAGACCGAGGAGGCTTAATCGTGTCCGATCGTCCCAAGGCGTCTGCTCCCAAGACGTCATCTCCCAAGGCGCCTTCCGCCAAGAGCGGCGCGGCTACGACTTCGTGGTTGGCCGGCTTTATTACCCGCGCCGCCGCAGGTATCGTCTACGCCGTCGTGTTTATTCTCTGCTTGGTTTTGGGTATCGTTCCCACTGCCATCTTCGTCTCCGTCATGAGCGGCCTGTGCTGCTATGAGTTTTTCCGCATGACGAAGCTCGATGGCAAGGTGGCCAACGAGCGCCTGGGTATCGCTGCCGCCGTGCTCTTTCCGCTCTCGGCGCTGGGCGACTCGCTGCTGTTGAATGCCCTGCTTTTTGCACTGATGCTTGCGGTGGGTATTTGGTACGTCTGGTCGTCGCGTACCCGTATATCCGATGTAGCCGTGACGCTCATGGGCCCCATCTACACCGGTTTTATGCTGTCGGCCATCGTGCTGCTGCGCGATGCCGTGCCCGGTTTTGCCGGCGCCCTGCTTTCGGTGGGTGTTTGCGCGTCTCTCTGGGTCTCCGATTCGTTCGCCTATATCGTGGGTAGCCGTATCGGCAAGCACAAGATGGTCCCCAAGATTTCTCCCAAAAAGAGCTGGGAGGGCTTTTTCGGCGGCATCTTGGGCTCGGTTCTCATCTGGCTTATTTTGTGGGCGACCCATTTCTATAAGCTGAGCTTGCCCTATGCGCTGCTGTGCGGCGTGGTCGTGTCCATCCTGGGCGTTATCGGCGACCTCATCGAGTCACGCATCAAGCGTGGCGTGGGCGTCAAGGATTCCGGCAATCTGATTCCGGGCCATGGCGGCATGCTCGACCGTAGCGACTCGCTTATCTTTGGCTGCATTACCGCGCAGCTGCTTTTGATGATCGGAGGCGTGCTGTAATGGCCTTTCAGACGACGTACAGCCCCGATGGCCGTCTGCGGGTTGCAATTTTGGGCTGTACGGGCTCTATTGGCACCCAGGCGCTCGATGTTTGCCGTCAGCATGCCGACCGTCTGCAGGTGACGGCGCTTTCCGTTAATTCCAGTACCGCTGAGCTTGTTGCGTTTGCCCGTGAGTTTTCTGTTCCGGCCGTTGCCGTGGCCGACACCTCCCACGGCGCGGACGCTGTGCTGCAGGAGCTGCCCGAGGGCACCGAGCTCGGTGTTGGTGCGCAGGCAGTTTGTGAGCTCGCACGTCGCGATGACGTCGACTGTGTGCTTGTTGCCATTGTGGGCGCTGCCGGGCTTGAAGCGAGCCATGCGGCGCTGACCTCGAACAAGCGCCTTGCCCTCGCCAATAAGGAGTCGCTCGTCGTTGGCGGTGACTTGCTGATGCCGTTGGCGCAGCCGGGTCAGCTTATCCCGGTCGACTCCGAGCACTCCGCCATCTACCAGTGCTATCTGGGGGAGAATCCGCGCGAGGCTCACTGCATTTGGCTCACTTGCTCGGGTGGTCCGTTCTTTGGTCGTACGCGCGACGAGCTCAATCGCGTGACACGCGCCGATGCGCTGGCACATCCCACGTGGGCCATGGGCGCTAAGATCACCATCGACTCCGCGACTCTTATGAACAAGGGCCTGGAGCGTATCGAGGCGATGCATCTGTTTGGTTGCGACCTCGACTTTATCAACGTGGTCGTTCAGCGTCAGTCAAAGATTCATTCGTTGGTCGAGTTTGCCGACGGCTCCGTGATGGCGCATCTCGGTGCGTCCGACATGCGCATTCCCATCCAGTTTGCCTTTTCGTATCCCGAGCGCTGGGATACTCCGGCACCGCGAATCGATTTTCGTGAGTTGGGGCAGCTTACCTTCGACGCGGCCGATATGGACACGTTCCGCTGCCTGGCGCTGGCCGAGCGCGCCGGCAAGATGGGCGGCACCATGCCATGCGTACTGAATGCCGCCAACGAAGTTGCTGTCGATGCCTTCCTGCACGATGCCTGCACCTTTACCGATATCGACCGCATCGTGGAGTCGTGCATGGATGCACACGATACGCAGGCGGTCGCATCGTTTGAGCAGCTTCGCGATATCGATACGTGGGCTCGCGCCAAGGCCGCCGAGGTGCTTGCTGCAACCCGTTCCTCATCGTAAGGATTGCTTTTCGTTTTATGGATACTGTTCTGAGTGTTCTTTCCTCGGTTTTTTGGGGCCTTTTGATGCTATCCGTCCTCGTGTTTCTGCATGAGGGCGGCCACTTTTTGGCGGCTCGTGCGTGCGGCGTGCGTGTCACCGAGTTTTTCTTGGGCCTGCCGTGCCGCTTCGACATTCACCATACGTCGCGTCGCATCGGTACCAAGTTTGGCGTGACGCCGCTGCTGCTGGGTGGTTATGCCGCTATCTGCGGTATGGACCCGACCGATGCCTCGTGCGCCGACCGTGTGCTTGCGGCGATCTATCGTCATGGTCGCGTTTCGGTTGCAGATCTTTCCGTCGAGCTGGAGCTGCCCGAGGAGGATGTTCTCGAGGCTTGTGCCTTGCTTTTGGGCTGGGGTTCCATTGCGCCTTGGTACGAGGAAGGGGAGAAGCCTTCACCCAGCTACTATCCGGTTAGGTACCAGACGCTGCCGCGCGACGCTGCAGGATATACCACCTTTGACGGCCGCCGGTTTGATCGAGAGCATGCAACTGCCGAGGGCGATGTGTGGGAGCTGCCGGTAGCCGCTTCGGAGTTTCTTGAGCAGGAGCGTTCGCATACCTATCTGGGACAGGGTTTTCTCAAGCGTGCCTTTATGCTGCTCGCGGGTATTCTCGTCAATATTCTGACGGGTTTTTTGCTGCTTATGAGCATCTACTCTGTCGCCGGCGTATCGGTTCCGGTCGATAGCAATGTGATCGGTCAGGTCGACGAAGGCTCAACTGCTGCCAAGGCGGGCATCGAGGCCGGTGACGCAATTCTTTCGGTCGACGGCGTGTCCTGCTCTAGCTGGATGGATGTATATGATGCCATCGGCAAGGCTGCAGGTCAGGGCGATTTCGCCATTGAGTACCAGCGCGGCGGCAAGAATCTTTCGACCTCGGTTGCGCTCAAGGAGGGCGAGCGTTTGGGCGTTTATGCCTCCACGCAAGTGGTCCATTTGGACCTCATTACGTCGGCTCGCTTGTCGTTCTCCTATGTTCAGCAGACAGCTGAGGGCGTGATGCGCCTGCTGCAGCCGCAGCATACGATGGAGATACTCGATCAGTCCTCCTCGATTGTGGGCATCAGCGTCATGTCTTCTCAGGCGGCGGCAGCCGGTCCTGCGACGTTCTTGACGTTTGCCGCCCTCATTTCGTTCTCGCTTGGCTTTATGAACCTGCTGCCCATCCCACCGCTCGATGGCGGTAAGCTGGTTATCGAGATCATTCAAAAAATCGCGGGCCGCGAGCTTCCGCTCAAGGTCCAGACGATTGTGAGCTATGTGGGCATCGCACTCTTTGCGCTGCTGTTTGTCTATATGCTTCGTTCCGACATCCTTCGATTTATTCTGTAGGGGAGTGTTTGGATTGTCTTTATCCCATCCTTTGCCGCGCGAGCTGACGCGCCCCGTGCATGTGGGCGGCGTGCAGATCGGTGGCGGCGCGCCGGTGGTGGTTCAGTCCATGACCTGCACCGATACCGCCGACGCCCAGGCAACGCTTGCGCAAGTGCGCGCGTTGGCGCAGGCTGGCTGCGATATCGTGCGCGTGAGCGTGCCCACCGAGGCCGCGCTTGAGGGTTTCCGCACGATTTGTGCCGAGTCTCCGGTGCCGATCGTTGCGGATATCCACTTTAATTACAAGCTGGCCATTGGCGCTGTGGAGGCCGGTGCCGCCAAGCTTCGCATCAATCCCGGCAATATCGGCGATTGGGCTAAGGTTGACGCGGTGATCGATGCTGCGGGTGCCGCGGGCTGTGCGATTCGTATCGGCGTCAATGCCGGTTCGCTTGAGCAGGATATCGCCGAGCGCGACGACCTTACGCAACCCGAAAAGCTCGTGATGTCGAGCGAGCGTTTCGTCAAACATTTTGAGGATCGCGGCTTTACCAATATCGTGCTTTCCGCCAAGGCGCATAGCGTGTCAACGACGCTCGACACCTATCGTGCCCTTTCGCGCGAAATCCCCCATGTTCCACTTCACTTGGGCGTGACTGAGGCCGGGACCAAGCTCCAGGGCACCATTAAGAGCTCTGTGGGCTTGGGTATTCTGCTTTCCGAGGGCATTGGCGATACCATGCGCGTCTCGCTTACGGCCGATCCGGTCGAGGAGCCGCCGGTCGCCTGGGGTATCTTGCAGTCGCTCGGCCTTCGCCGCCGCGGTCCCGAGATCGTCTCGTGCCCCACATGCGCTCGCTGCCAGGTCAACCTCATTCCTATCGCCGAGGAGGTCACCGAGCGGCTTAAGAACTACTCTGCGCCGCTTTCGATTGCCGTGATGGGATGTGCGGTCAATGGCCCCGGCGAGGCCTCTGACGCCGACTTGGGCGTTGCCTGCGGACGAGGTCAGGGCCTGCTCTTTTCGCACGGCCAGATCATTGGTAAAGTAGCTGAGGACCAAATTGTCGACGCGCTTATGGCCGAGGTCGACAAGCTTATTGAGGAGAAATAAATGACTCGAGCAATGTATATGTCTAAGCTGTATGCTCCGACGCTCAAAGAGGATCCGGCCGACGCCGAGCTTGCGAGCCATCGATTGCTGCTTCGTGCCGGCATGATCCGCAAGGAGGCCGCCGGTCTCTATTCCTATCTGCCGCTCGCGTGGCGCTCGATTCGTAAGATCGAGAACATCGTGCGCGACGAGATGGATGCTGCCGGCGCCCAGGAGCTCATGATGCCCATCATGGTCGATGCCGAGCTGTGGCGTGAGTCCGGCCGTATCGATGCTTATGGCAAGGAGCTCGTGCGCTTTGATGACCGCCACGGACGCGAGTTCGTGCTCGGTCCCACGCACGAGGAGACCGTGACTGCCCTGGTGCGCAATGAGCTGCGTTCCTACAAACAGCTGCCGGTGAATCTCTATCACATCCAGGATAAGTTCCGCGATGAGTTCCGTCCTCGCTTTGGCCTGATGCGCGGCCGCGAGTTCATCATGAAGGACGCCTACAGCTTCTCCGCCACGCAGGAGAGCCTGCAGGAGGAGTACGACAAGATGAAGCAGGCCTACGCTAACATCTGCGAGCGCTGCTACATCAAGGCTCTGCCCGTTGTCGCCGACTCCGGCGAGATCGGCGGCGACACTTCCGTCGAGTACATGGCTCTTGCCGACGCCGGCGAGGCTTCGCTCGTCTACTGCGACGATTGCGGTTTTGCTGCCGATGACGAGGCTGCAAGCACCAAGGTCGTTGTGACCGAGGGCCCCGGCGATGGCACGCTCACCAAGGTCGAGACTCCGGGTATGGGCACCATCGAGGCCGTTGCCAAGTTCTTCGGCTTCCCCGAGAACGGCACGCGCAAGTCGCTGGCACTCATCGACTCCGAGGGCAAGCCGGTCGTGGCCATTGTCCCGGGCGACCACGAGCTCAATGACTGCAAGGCCGAGCATGTCTTTGGCAAGGGCTACCGCATGATGACCGACGAGGAGCTTCAAGCGAACGGCCTGCACAAGGGCTTTATCGGACCGGTCAACCTGCCCGAGGGCATCCGTCTGGTGTGCGACGAGAGCCTGCGCGATTCCAAGCAGTGGGCCTGCGGTGCCAACGAGGTCGATTATCACTTTACCGGTGCCTGCCCCGAGCGCGACTTTACCGTCGATGAGTGGGCCGATCTGGTCACCGTTGTCGCCGGCGACCCCTGCCCGCACTGCGGCAAGCCGCTCTCCGCTGCCCGCGGCATCGAGGTCTCTCAGGTCTTCCAGCTGGGCACCAAGTATTCCGAGGCCATGGGTGCCACCTTTATGGACGAGGATGGCAAGGAGAAGCCGCTCATCATGGGCTGCTACGGCGTTGGTGTGTCCCGCTCGCTCGCTGCCGTCGTGGAGCAGCACAACGACGAGCACGGTATCGTCTGGCCGGTCTCCGTTGCCCCGTACGAGGTCGCGGTGATTCCGCTCGATCCCAAGAAGGAGGAGTGCGCTACCGTCTGCGAGCAGATCGTTGATGGCCTGTGCGCCGAGGGTATCGAGGTCGTCGTCGATGACCGTGACGAGCGTCCCGGCTTTAAATTTGCCGACAACGACCTTATGGGCTTCCCGTATCAGGTCGTTCTGGGTAAGCGTGGCCTCAAGAACGGCACCGTCGAGCTCAAGGACCGTGCTACGGGTGAGCGCGAGGACGTGGCGATCGACGAGGTCGTCGCCAAGGTCGCCGAGCTTGTGAAGGCGGCACGCCGTTAATCGGCGATTTCGCTTGTAGTTCGATATACGGGACGGCCTCGCATTTCTCCAGAATGGGGATATGCGGGGCCGTCCTTTTATCTTGTTGCATCCTCAATATCTAAAAGGAAAACCCCACAGCCCATGCGAGCTGCGGGGTTTTCCATTGTGCCTCCGATGCGAAATAAATCGCTCAGATATTACTGATAATCGACGACGTCGATCCAGTTCTTCAGGAACTCATCGTTCACGTTGCGCTTACGAGCTAGCTCGGAAGCGGCGACGATGCTCGTCCACTGACGCACGACCTGCATGGGCATGTCGGCGCGGTCGCAGTAGAGCTCCAGGTAGGCCTCAGCCTGATCCTTGCTGTTGAGGGCAAAGAGCAGGTAGGTGGTGGCAACGTCGGCAGCAGGGGAGCCCTGGGTGGCGTGTGCCCAGTCGCACACATAGAGCTGGCCGTCGTCGCCGACGATGACGTTGGAGGGGTTGAAGTCGCCGTGGCAGACCTTGAACTCCTTGGTCATGCCGTCCAGACGCTCCTGAAGGTTGTAGCGCGTGGTGGCATTGAGCTGATCAAGGCTGTCGATCATGCGGGCGTACTTGTCGCGCTGACGGTTGAGTAGCGGGGAGGTGTAGCCGTGGATCTCGATCTGGAGGTCGACGAACATCTCGAGGTACTCACCAAAGCGCTGGGGCTCGGCAGTCATCTTCTCGGCAAGGGTGGTGCCCGGAACCTTCTCGGTCACGAGCGCCCAGCCGTTGGCGTTCTCGAGCTGGGAAACCTCGAGAGCCTTGGGGCTGCGGATGCCGCACTCATTGATGCGGGCAAGATTCAAAGCCTCGTTGAACACGTCGGAGACAGGCTTGGTCTCGTTAAAGACCTTGACGATCTTGTCGCCCAGGTCGTAAACGACCTTGTTGCCACGGCGGACGAGCTCGGTCTTGGAATCGGGTAGCAGCATGGTTGCATCCTTTCAACGATGCGATAGAAGCGACGGCGGGGGTGTGTGAAACACCCGTGCACCCCCGCCGCAAAAAACCGTGCTAAAAACTAGCAGACGGCGTAGTCCTGGGGCTCGCGGCCGTAGTAGGCGTCCAGGTAGAGCTCCTTGATCTCGCTCATGAGCGGGTAGCGCGGGTTAGCGCCGGTGCACTGGTCGTTGAATGCCTGCTCGGTCATCTCGTCGAGGGTGTCGAGGAAGTACTGCTCGTCAACACCGTAGTCGGCGATGGTCTTCTTGACACCGATGAAGTCCTTGAGCTCCTCGAGCTTCGTGATGAAGTTCTCGAAGACCTCCTTGTCGTCCTTGCCCTCGATGCCGCAGTACTTGGCCATCTCGGCGTAGTTGTGCAGCGCGTTGGGGTAAGGATACTGGGAGAAGGTACCCATCTTGACGGGAGCCTCGGCGGCGTTGTAGCGCATGACGCGGGTCAGGATGACGGCGTTAGCGATGCCGTGGGGCAGGTGATGGAAAGCGCCGAGCTTGTGAGCCATGGAGTGGTTGAGGCCCAGGAAGGCGTTGGCGAAGGCCATACCGGCCATGCAGGAGGCGTTGTGCATCTCCTCGCGGGCGTGCGGGTCCTTGGCGCCGTTCGTGAAGCTGGAGGGCAGGTTCTCAAAGACGAGCTTGGCAGCGCGCTCGGAGAGGCCCTTGGTGTAGTCGGAAGCCATGATGGAGACGTAGGACTCGATGGCGTGGGTCATGACGTCGATGCCGGAGGCAGCGGTCAGGCCGCGCGGGGCGGTCATGCAGTTGTCGGCGTCGACGATAGCCATGTTGGGGAGCAGCGCGTAGTCGGCGAGCGGCCACTTGATGCCGGTCTCCTTGTCGGTGATGATGGCGAACGGCGTGCACTCGGAGCCGGTACCCGAGGAGGTCGGGACGGCGACGAAGTAGGCCTTCTTGCCCATCTCGGGGAAGGTGAAGATACGCTTGCGGATGTCCATGAAGTCCATGGCCATGTCCTCAAACTTGCACTCGGGGTGCTCGTACATCATCCACATGATCTTGCCGGCGTCCATAGCGGAGCCACCGCCGACGGCGATGATGACGTCCGGCTCAAAGAGAGCCATCTGCTTGGCGCCGCGACGTGCGCACTGCAGCGACGGATCGGGCTCGACGTCGTAGAAGCAGTCGTGGGCGATGCCCATCTCGTCGAGCTTGGCCTCGATGGCGCGGGTGTTGCCATTCTTGAAGAGGAACTGGTCGGTGACGATGAAGGCGCGCTTCTTGCCCATGACGTTGCCCAGCTCGTCGAGGGCGACGGGCGTGGAACCCTTCTTGAAGTAGACCTTCTCGGGAGCGCGGAACCACAGCATGTTCTCACGGCGCTCGGCCACAGTCTTAACGTTGATCAAGTGCTTCACCCCAACGTTCTCGGAGACGGAGTTGCCGCCCCAGGAGCCGCAGCCCAGGGTCAGAGACGGCTTCATGCCAAAGTTGTACAGGTCACCGATGCCGCCGTGCGAGGACGGGGTGTTGATGACGATACGGCAGGCCTTCATGACGTGCTCGAACAGGCTGATCTTCTCGGCCTGGGCGGGGTGCACGTACAGAGAGGCGGTGTGGCCCGGGCCACCGGCGAGCACCAGGTGCTCGGCCTTGTCGACGGCCTCCTGGAAGTCCTTGGCGTGGTACATGGCCAGGACCGGGGAGAGCTTCTCGTGGGAGAACTCCTCCTTGGCGGGGTCGGTGGAGGTGACCTCGGCGATCAGGATCTTGGTCTTGGCGGGAACCTCGATGCCGGCGAGCTCGGCGATCTTGGCGGCAGCCATGCCGGGGATGCGGTGATCGAGAGCGCCGTTCTTGAACATGGCGGCACGCAGGGCCTCCATCTCGGCACCCTGCTTGACGAAGTAGCAGCCGCGCTTCTGGAACTCGGCCTTAACCTGGTCATAGATGCTGTCGATTACGGTCACGGACTGCTCGGAAGCGCAGATCATGCCGTTGTCGAAGGTCTTGGAGTGGATGATGGAGTTGACGGCGAGCAGCACGTCGGCGGTGTCGTCGATGACGACCGGGGTGTTACCGGCGCCAACGCCCAGGGCGGGCTTGCCCGAGGAGTAAGCGGCCTTGACCATGCCCGGGCCACCGGTGGCGAGGATGATGTCGACGTCGCGCATGACCATGTTAGTCAGCTCGATGGAGGGGACATCGACCCAGCCGATGATGCCCTCGGGGGCGCCGGCCTTGACGGCGGCGTCAAGCACGAGCTTGGCGGCGGCGATGGTGCACTTGGCGGCAGCCGGGTGCGGGGAGATGATGATGGCGTTGCGGGTCTTCAGGCAGATCAGCGTCTTGAAGATCGCGGTGGAGGTGGGGTTGGTCGTCGGGATGACGGCGCCCACGATGCCGATGGGCTCGGCGATCTTGGTGATGCCGTAAGCCTCGTCGCGCTCCAGGACACCACAGGTCTTGGTGTTCTTGTAAGCGTTGTAGATGTACTCTGCGGCGTAGTGGTTCTTGATGACCTTGTCCTCAAGAACGCCGCGGCCGGTCTCCTCGATGGCCATCTTCGCCAACGGGATACGAGCCTTGTTGGCGGCCATGGCGGCCTCATAGAAGATCTTGTCGACCTGCTCCTGCGTGTACGTAGCAAAAAGCGCCTGGGCCTCTCGCATCTGAGCGAGCTTAGCCTCAAGCGCCTCTACGTTGTCCACAATTGCGGGAGTAGTGTTTTCCGGTGACTTTTTCACCATTTGTGTCTCCTTGCGATCGGAGATTTACCCTACAAGATGCATGATAGCAAGAAATAATTCGGTGAACGATCAGATTCCTCTAAAAGGCACACTAAAACGCTTCAATAAACTGAAGCGTTTTAACTAAAATTATCAGCCTGCTGCACCGCCCCACTTATTGGGGACAGACTTACATGAGTGCTTTCACTCATTTGGGACAGACATCGTTTTGCCATTTTGCCGTTCTGAACCAGTTTTTGCCGCTCATTGGATATAAATAGGTCACAGGCTCAGCATTTCGCGTTCCTTCTCTCCTTTTAGGTGTTGCCTGTTCAGTTTTGAAAGGAGAGATTATGCCTCGATGCGCCCGCGCCGTTTCGCTCACCGGCTATTACCACGTCTTTGACCGTGGCAACTCCAAACAGATTATTTTTGAAGATGACTCCGACCGTTATCGTTTCTTATCGGACATCTCGGACAGGTTTGCACGCCATAAAGTGGCGGTGTTGGCTTGGTGCCTTATGGACAATCACTTCCATTTGATGATTGATGATCCATTTGACAATCTTTCAAAGGCAATGCAGTGTGCGTTGACAGCATATGCTAAGTATTTCAACGGGAAAACGGGGAGAACGGGGCATCTGTTTGATAATCGCTATTCGCGGGTCGCGGTTGAGTCGGACGTGCAGGCGGTGCAGCTGCTCGACTATATTCATCTCAATCCCGTGAAAGGTGCGCTTGACTCGCTCGAGGCGTACCGCTGGTCAAGCTATAAAGCGTATCAGCTGGGCTATGATCCCTTTGACATCTGTGATGCGGCCCCTATGCTCGATATTGTCGGAGGCTCCCGTTGCTATTGCGAGCATCTCGAGGAAGTTGCCGGGCGCATCTGGTCAATGGAGGTTCTTCCACGCCGGCGGATCCCCGATGAGGAGGCCCTTTCCGTTGCGCGCGAAGTTCTGCCGAGCATAGATCCTTCGCTGCTCAAGGCCCTGTCACGCCCCGAACGCGATGCCTGCCTGCTGAGGCTCAGGCGGGCACATCTCACGGTTAAGCAAATTGCCCGTATCACCGGTATCGGCGCCACGAGCGTGACCAAGGCAACTGCAGGCTGGAAGGATGCAGCGTGAGGCAGGGGCCGGAGCCAGTCGGTGCGCCGCATACGTACGTCATGTCTGTCCCCAATGCGTGAAAACACTCATGTAAGTCTGTCCCCAATGAGTGCAAAAAGGCGCCCTCCGTAGGGGAGGGCGCCTTTGGTAAGTTCTATGTGAACGCGAGGTCTTTGACCCGGAGAGTCCGAGGTACTTGTTGGTAAGACCTTATTTAGGAGCGCGCAACCTTGCCGGACTTGAGGCAGGTGGAGCAAACGTTCATCTTGCGACGGTGACCATCGACGACGACGTAGACGCGCTGGATGTTGGGGCGGAACTTACGGTTGGTGACGCGGTGAGAGTGGCTGATGGAGCGACCGGCAACGGGGTGCTTACCGCAAACTTCGCAAACTTTGGACATAACTGACCCTCCTTGGGCGACAAACGAACATGTCGCGTTAACAAACAAGCCTGAACTATAGCACAGAAGCAGCTCCCTGTGCGCAATCTACACAGAGATATTCCTCTTTTGGCGATAGTGCCCACGCTACGGCCCTGGACGTAGATCCGATTTGCGTGCAGCAGAGGGGATTATGCCAGCTCGAACCAAGGTTTTCAAGCTCGTCCCACAAATATATATAGGTTTATGGAGCATTGGGCTCCGTTTACGGATTGCTCTGTATTTATGCTCGCAATTAAGCTCGAGGTTGGCTACACTATCATTTGACCATTAAAGGGGTACGAGATACCCACATGGAATTACATTGCTGCCAAAGAGCAGCCCTTCCTGTGGGTGTCTGGTCCGCTTTGAGCGGTCGGGCATCTATTTTTTTGACTGTGTCAGCAGTCAAGACATGTGAGGAAGGAGATCGATGGGCACGACTTCCCCCAAGGCGGTCATCATGGACGAGACCGCCGTCAACCGAGCGATGACCCGCATCGCGCACGAGATTCTCGAGCGCAACGAGGGCTGTGAAGACCTCGCTCTGGTCGGCATCGTCACGCGCGGCGACCTTCTGGCAAAGAAGCTCGTCGAGGAGATCAAGGAGATCGAGGGCGTCGACGTTCCGCTCGGCAGCCTGGACATCAGCTTCTACCGCGATGACTATGCGACCAATTTCGCTCCCGCGATCCACGCTACCAACATTCCCTTCAGCGTCGACGGCAAGCGCGTCGTGCTGGTGGACGACATCCTGTATACGGGTCGTACCATCCGCGCCGCTCTCGACGCCGTTATGGACCTGGGCCGTCCGAGCCGCATTGAGCTGGCAGTCCTCGTTGACCGCGGCCACCGTGAGCTCCCCATCTCGCCGGACTTTGTCGGCAAGAACGTTCCCTCGTCGCATGAGGAGAACGTGCACCTATATATGAAGGAAGTCGACGGCCACACCGCCGTCGAGATTAACGACGTCGCGCCGGGTTCCCACGTGGGCTCCGCGCCGCTGGGAGGTGAGTAGTACCGTGGCGTTCAACCATAAGCACCTGATCGACATTACCGAGTACTCCGAAGAGGACATCAAGCTCATCCTCGAGACCGCCAAGGCGTTCTCCGAGGTCAACGAGCGTGCGATCAAGAAGGTCCCCACGCTCAAGGGCAAGACCATCGTCAACATGTTCAACGAGCCTTCGACGCGCACCCGTAGCTCCTTCGAGCTCGCCGAGAAGCGTCTTTCGGCCGACAGCCTTAACTTTGGCGGCTCCTCGACCTCCACGGTCAAGGGCGAGAGCCTCGTCGACACCGTTGAGACCCTCAACGCTTATAAGATCGACTGCATTGTCGTGCGCGACAAGCACGCCGGCGCTCCCTACATCGTCACGCAGAACTCGCCCGCAAGCGTCATCTGCGCCGGTGACGGCAAGCACAACCATCCTACGCAGGCCCTGCTCGACCTGTACACCATCTGGGAGCACAAGGGTGACTTCCACGGTCTGAAGGTCGCCGTCGTCGGCGATATCGCCCACTCCCGCGTTTGCGGCTCGCTGATCCCCGCGTTGAAGATCATGGGCTGCGAGACCTACGCCGTCGCCCCCGGCACGCTGCTGCCGCCGTCGCCCGAGGTCCTGGGCTGCGACCACGTGACGAGCGACCTCGATTCCGTCCTGCCCGAGCTGGACGTCGTCTACATGCTGCGCGTGCAACAGGAGCGCCTCGAGGGTGCCCCGTTCCCGACCATTCGCGAGTACCACAAGCTCTTCGGCCTGACCAAGGACCGCGAGAAGCTCATGAAGCCCGACGCGATCATCTGCCATCCGGGCCCCATCAACCGCGGCGTCGAGTTCGACTCCTATATGGCCGACCACCCGCAACGCTCCGTCATCCTGGAGCAGGTCTACGCCGGTATCTGCGTGCGTATGGCTATCCTGTATCTGCTGCTTGGAGGTGCCGATAATGGCCTTGCTTCTTAAGAATGCCCACGTCGTCGACCCGTCCGTCGAGCTTGACGGTGTCGTTGACGTCCTGATTGACGGCGACAAGATCGCCGAGGTCGGCGAGAATCTCGCCGTCGAGGGAGCCGAGGTCCGCGACCTTTCCGGCAAGTACCTCGTCCCCGGCCTGGTGGATATGCACGTTCACCTTCGCGAGCCCGGCTACGAGGTCAAAGAGGACATCGAGAGCGGCACCCGCGCAGCTGCCAAGGGCGGCTTTACCGGCGTGTGCGCCATGCCCAACACCGATCCCGTAACCGATAACGGCACTGTCGTGGAGTTCGTCAAGTCCCGCGCTGCCGAGGTCGGCCACTGCCGCGTCTATCCGTCGGGCGCCATGACCCGCGGTCTTAAGGGCGAGGCCATGTCCGAGATGGGCGATATGGTCGCCCACGGCGCCGTCGCCTTCACCGATGACGGTCGCGGCGTGCAGGGCGCGGGCATGCTCCGTCGCTGCATGGACTACGGCAAGATGTTCGGCAAGGTCTTCATGAGCCACTGCCAGGACGAGGACCTGGTCGGCCACGGCCAGATCAACGAGGGCAAGGTCTCGACCCGTCTGGCCCTCGAGGGCTGGCCGGCTGCCGGCGAGGAGCTCCAGATCGCCCGCGACATCGAGATCGCCAAGCTGACCGGTGCCAAGCTGCACATCCAGCACATCTCCACCGCCCATGGTCTGGAGATCGTGCGTGCCGGTAAGGCCGCTGGCGTTCAGGTTACCTGCGAGGCTACCCCGCACCACATGTTCCTGACCGAGAACGACCTGGACGAGACCTACAACACCTCGCTCAAGGTCAATCCGCCGCTGCGTACCGAGGAAGATGCCGAGGCCATCCGTCAGGGCGTCATCGACGGCACCGTCGACGCCATCGTCACCGACCACGCTCCCCACACTCCGTGGGAGAAGGCGCGCGAGTTTGAGCTTGCGCCCTTTGGCATGATCGGCCTTGAGACCTCCCTGTCGCTCGTACTCACCGAACTGGTCAACACGGGCAAGATGAGCGTGGGCCGCATGGTCGAGCTCATGGCCATCAAGCCGCGTGAGATTCTGGGCCTCGACCAGGTTCAGGTCAAGGCGGGCTCCGTTGCCGACCTGACCGTGTTCGACCCCTCTGCCACCTGGACGGTCGGTGAGGACGGTTATGAGTCGCGCGCCGAGAACTCCGGTTTTGCCGGCCGCACGCTTACCGGTCGTGCCACCGATGTGTTTGTCGGCGGTAAGCAGACGCTCGCCGACGGCTGCATCTGCTAGCATAGCCTTATCGCTTTTGTGCGCGGTGCCCTTGCGGTGCCGCGCTTTCTGTTCGTTTTGACCATGCAATCGCATGGGGGATTGGAGCGTCTATGCCCACACCTTCCACTGCACGCATGCACGACTTCGAGGTCGTCTCGAACCAGGAGATCGCCGACGGCATCTTCTCGCTCGTCATCTCGGCCCCCAAGCTTGCAAGTGCGCTCAAGCCCGGTCAGTTTGTGAACATCGCCGTGCCCGGCGATGCGTCCTCGCTGCTTCGCGTGCCCCTGAGCTTCTATCGCGCCGACGCCCAGGCCGGTACCGTCGAGCTGTGGTACGCCGTCGTGGGCGACGACACCCGTCGTCTGTCGCAGATGGCCCCCGGCTCCAAGTCCAACCTGTTGGGCCCTGGCGGCCGCGGCTGGCTTGTTCCCGAGGGCACCAGGAAGGCGCTGCTCGTGGCGGGCGGCATCGGCGTTCCGCCCGTGCTCTGCCTCGCCGGCAAGCTTGTCGAGCAGGGCGTGGATGTCGACGTTTGCCTGGGCTTTGGCACCGCTTCCAAGGCCGTGGGTGTCGATGAGTTCCGCGCGCTGGGCGCCACGGTTAACGTGTGCACCGACGATGGCACGCTGGGCACGCACGGTTTTTGCACCGACCCGGCAGCCGAGCTGCTCGGCGAGGGCGGCTACGACTACGTCGCCAGCTGCGGCCCCGCCGTCATGATGAAGAAGGTCGCCGCCGCTGCCGCCGAGGCCGGTGCGTACTGCGAGGTGTCGCTCGAGCGCATGATGAGCTGCGGCTTTGGCGCCTGCAACACCTGCAATGTCGAGACGGTTGACGGTATGAAGGGTGCTTGCATGTGCGGCCCCGTGTTCGATGCTTCCAAGGTGGTGGTCTTCTAGTGGGTACCGTGAACATGGCCGTCGATTTCGGCGGCGTCAAGATGCAGAACCCCATCAACACCGCAGCCGGTACCTTTGGCTACGGTTGGCAGTTCCAGAACTTCTTTGATGTTTCCCAGCTGGGCGCCATCACCACCAAGGGTTGCGCTGCCGAGCCCTGGCCCGGCAACCCCGCGCCCCGCATGGCCGAGATCCCCGGCGGTATGATCAACTCCGTGGGCCTTCAGAACCCCGGCGTGGCCGCCTTTGCTCGCGAGTCCGGTCCGTGGCTCGAACAGCTGTCCAAGGACGGCTGCCAGGTCATCTGTCAGGTTGCCGGCCACTCCGTTGACGAGTTTGTCCGCGCACTCGAGATGTATGTCGAGCTGTGCCCCTGGGCTGCCGGCTACGAGATCAACGTGAGCTGCCCCAATATCGCCGCCGGCGGTGCCGCCATGGGCTCCACGCCCGAGGGCGCCTCTTCCGTTATGGCTGCCTGCCGCAAGGTGACCGATAAGCCTCTGTTCGTGAAGATGGCGCCGGTCAACGTCGCCGAGATCGCCAAGGCCCTCGAGGCTGCCGGCGCCGACGGCCTTTCGGTCATCAACTCCATCCAGGGCATGGCCATCGACGTCCATACCCGCAAGTCCCGCGTGGCAAAGCCCAAGGGCGGCCTTTCGGGCCCGCTGTGTCATCACATCGCCGTGCGCATGGTCTGGGAGGTTGCCCAGGCCGTCGATATCCCCATCAACGGTGTCGGCGGTGTCATGACCGGTGAGGATGCGGCTGAGTTTATCCTGGCCGGCGCCACCTGCGTGTCGGTCGGTATGGCCAACTTCGTCGATCCGTGCGCTTCGCTCAAGATCGCGCATGAGCTCGAGGCCTGGGCCGAGTCCCAGGGCGTGAAGGACATTAACGAACTGGTAGGTGCTTTCGAATGCTAGAGACCAATGCCCGCGACCGCGTGATCGTCGCTCTCGACTGTGATCGTGAGCGTGCGCTCGAGCTCGCCCACGAGCTTTCGGGCCATGCCGCCTGGCTCAAGGTTGGCATGACGCTCTATTACGCTGAGGGCCCCGAGATCGTCAAGACGTTCAAGGACCTGGGCTTTAAGGTCTTCCTTGACCTTAAGTTCCATGACATTCCGCATCAGGTTCGCGGTGCCGCCCGCTCGGCCTCGCTTGCCGGTGCCGACCTGCTTTCGGTCCACGGCTTGGGTTCGGGCGCCATGCTCGCTGCCTGCCGCGAGGGTGCCGAGGAGGCGCGCGAGGACCGCGCCAAGCTTGTCGCCATCACCGTGCTCACGAGCATGAATCAGGATGCTTTGAGCGAGATCGGCGTCGAGTCGCCCGTGGCCGAGGAGGCCGCCCGCTTGGCAAAGCTCGCTCAGTCCAACGGCATCGATGGCATCGTGTGCTCGCCGATGGAGGCTCACGACATGCGTGAGCTGTTGGGTCCCGATGCCCTGATCGTGACTCCGGGTGTGCGTCCGGTGGGTGCCGCCCTTGGTGACCAGTCCCGCGTGGCGACGCCTTCCCAGGCTATCGAGCGTGGCGCAAGCCACATTGTGGTGGGCCGTCCCATCACCGGTGCCGACGATCCGGTTGCCGCCTTTGACGCCATCGTCGCCGAGCTGGTCGAAAACGTCGCGTAAAAGATTCCCCTAAGTCACCACTTTTGGGTCTCATTAGCACAAAATAGCCCCTGTGCCTGCGTAAACTTTCCCATCCTTTGTGTGGAATCGCAGGTCAGGGGCTTAACTTTGGGCGCAGTATATTGCACTTTTTGCGGGTATCGTCTAACCTATGGAGCCGCGATTGGGCATTTTGTACGTTCTACGTGCTAAAATGCCAATTATTGAATCAGATATAACCCAACTATTTGGAGGTACGAATGGCACTCCCTCAGCTTACCGATGAGCAGCGTAAGCAGGCTCTTGAGAAGGCTGCTGCCGCACGTCACGCCCGCGCTGAGCTTCGCGAGCAGATCAAGAAGGGCGAGAAGTCCCTCGAGTCCGTGCTCAACTCCGATGACCCCATCGCTTCCCGCATGAAGGTTTCCACCCTCATCGAGTCTCTCCCTGGTTATGGTAAGGCCAAGGCCGCCAAGATCATGGAGGAGCTCGGCATCTCCGCTACCCGTCGCGTTCAGGGCCTTGGCGTCCGTCAGCGCGAGCAGCTCCTCGAGCAGCTGACCAAATAAGTGAGCGCTCAGGATTCCAAGCTCTTTGTGATTTCTGGACCGTCAGGCGCGGGCAAGGGCACGCTCGTCACTCGTGTGCGCGAGCGTCGCTCTAACCTGGGCCTGACGGTTTCGGCTACCACGCGAGCCCCACGCAAAGGCGAGGTCGATGGCGTCAATTACTTTTTCCTGACGCGTGAGGAGTTCGACCGCCGCGTGGCAAACGGTGAGTTTGTTGAGTGGGCCGAGGTCCACGGTAACTGCTACGGCACGTTGGTGAGCGAGGTTCAGTCCAAGCTCGCCTCTGGTTCGTCTCTCATCTTGGAGATCGATGTCCAGGGTGCCCTGCAGGTGAAGGAGCGTTTCCCCGAGGCCGTGCTGATCTTTATCAAGCCGCCTTCGCTTGAGGTACTCCGCGAGCGTCTAGTCGGTCGCGGTACCGAGACGCCCGAGACGATTGAGCTGCGTATGGCAAACGCCGCCGATGAGCTTGCCCTTGCCGACCGCTACGACGACGTCGTGGTAAATGACGATCTCGACCGCGCGACCGATGAGCTCGTTCGCGTTCTCGATATGCATGAAAGGATCTGAGGTCCGTGTCCGTTGTAAAGCCTTGCATTGACGATCTTCTGGAGAAGACCGATCACAACCGCTTCCTGCTCGCTTCGCTTGCCTCCAAGCGCGCCTGCGACATCAATAGCATGCTGCGTGGCCAGCACAACCGCGTGCTTGCCGTCCAGGATGTCGATGACATCACCATCGGGCTTTCCGGTGCCGATACCATTTCGATGGCTATGGATGAGATTATCGACGGCGACATCTCTTACGACGAGGCCCGTTATGAGAAGGCGCTCGGCCACAAGGTTGCTGAAGCCTAAATGGCGGCTCGCGTCTGCCTGGTCCACTATCACGAGGTTGGACTTAAGGGTAAGAACCGCGCACATTTTGAGCATATCCTCATGGATAACATCAAGGCGGCCTTGGCCGCCTTTTCCGTGAATGCCGTGTCTCGAATTTCCGGTTATATCCTCGTGACCTTTAACGAGCATCAGGCCGACGAGGCGGCTCGTGTCATTCGCACCGTTCCCGGCGTTGCTCGCGTGTCTTTGGCGTATCACACCAATCGCGACCCTCAGGAGTACTGTGCCGCCGCCGTGAAGGCGCTGCGTGAGTTTGGCCCCTTCGATTCGTTTAAGGTGCACGCCAAGCGCTCCAATACCGACTATGAGCTCACCTCGATTGATATCAATCGACAGGTTGGCGAGGTGCTGTGCGAGGCGTTCCCCGATAAAAAGGTTCAAATGCACGATCCCGACGCGATGGTTCACGTGCTGGTTGTTCAGGGTAGCGTTTATGTGTACGCGCGCTCCGAGCGCGGTGTGGGCGGTCTGCCGGTGGGCTCTGCCGGTAAGGTCGTGACCCTGCTGTCATCGGGTATCGACTCGCCGGTGGCGACCTGGATGCTCGCGCGACGCGGAGCCGTGTGCGTGCCGGTGCATTTTTCCGGTCGTCCGCAGACGCCAGATACCAGCGAGTATCTAGTGCAGGACATCATTCGCGCCCTTGAGCCGGGTGTCCAGATCGGCCGTCTGTATGTTGTGCCGTTTGGCGACTGCCAGCGCGAGATTTCGGTGACCTGTCCCAGCAACCTGCGCGTGATCATGTATCGCCGCATTATGTATTCGGTTGCCGAGCGCATTGCACACATCGAGGGCGCCAAGGCTATCGTGACGGGCGAATCGCTTGGGCAGGTTGCCTCCCAAACGCTTGAGAACATCATGGCCGTCAACGAGGCCGTGAAGATCCCCGTGTTCCGCCCTCTCATCGGTTCGGACAAGCAGGAGATCATCGCGCGCGCCGAGGAGATTGGTACGTTCGATATCTCGACTGAGGCCGCTCCCGACTGCTGCACGCTGTTTATGCCGCGCCGTCCCGAGACGCACGCTAAACTCGATGCCGTGCATGAGGCCTGGGAGTTGTTCGATCACGAGGAGATGATCGAGCGCCTGCTCAAGCAGACCGAGTACATCGACTTCGAGAGCAACACGTATAAGGCCCCTAAGACCTTAAAACGCAAACATTCGGAGCTTGCTCCGCGTGAGATTTACCAAGATCACGAGTAATGTTGTGCATAGACCGACGATGCGCCTGCATCGTCGGTCTTTTGCTATCTGGGCATTTTGCGGCTAAGTGTTCATTTGCTGACGTGTGCCTGAATAAATGGACAGATTTGTGCAAGGTTTTGGTCGGTTTTTGGTTTGACCGCTAAAACCGGTTTTGGAGCGTGGCTGTTGCAGGGCTCCTTTCCTGACACGATGGTGTTGGGAGGTTTTGCTATGGCGCAGCGCGAACAACACGAACGGGTCAAACGGATGGACCGCTTGGCGGACAAGCTGCTCGGTCATAAGGCAGTGGTGATGGCGATACTGGTCGTCATTGCGATGGCGAGCGGCTTGGCGATGGCGAACCTTGGCGGCGGTGCCGGCGGTGTGTCGTTTGAGCGCACTGACGGTACGGGCTCGTTGATGGAGCCGGGATCCGGTGATGCCTCGAGCGGAAAGACATCCGAAGGTTCTTCGACTAAGGCTTCTGCCGCGGCAGAGGTCTATGTCGATGTCGATGGCGCCGTTGTGTCGCCCGGTGTATATCGCCTCAAGGACGGCGCGCGGGTGGCTCAGGCGATTGATGCCGCCGGCGGGCTGGCGCCCGAGGCAGACGTTACGGGGCTCAATCGGGCATCTAAGGTCACTGATGGACAAAAAATCCACGTTCCAACGGTAGGGGAGCAGCAGGCGTCCATTGCGGAAGCCGGTGTTGATGGTGGGGCTTCCGCATCATTGGGCGTGAGTGGCGCAACGGGCCTAGTCAACATCAATACGGCAAGCACGGCAGAGCTGCAGACGCTCTCGGGCATCGGTCCCTCCATGGCACAGTCGATTATCGATGAGCGTACAAAGAACGGTGCTTTTGCCTCGGTTGACGATCTGATGCGTGTGTCGGGAATCGGCGAGAAGAAGCTTGCCAAAATCAAAGATTGCATCTGCGTATGAGTGCGACCGAGCGCGAGCATGTGATGCCTCCGCGGCCCTTGATGCCGTGGACGATGGCCCTGTGTGCCGGCATGTGCGTGAGCTGCGCTTTGGTGCTTAACGTGGCCGCTGATGCGCTGCTGAGGGAGCGGGTGCCGGCGGTCGGGCCGCTATGGGCCATTCCCGTTGCGGCGGCGGTCTTCGTTGTGCTGGCTCAATCTTGTGCGCGGCTTGCCCCTTTGAAGCGGTGGCTGTATGCCGCGTCCGTCGGTCTCGTGGCGGGAGCGGTCGTCTCGGCGTGGTGGGCTGTGGGCACGCTAGGCGCCTCGAAGGCGCTCGACGGTCGAGCGGCAAGCAGCCTCGAGTTTATCGTGCAGGGCGATCCATCCATAAACGACGACGTGTATTCCTATACCTGCGAGGCACGCGCGGACGGTAAGAACTTGGCAGCGGTTCGCCTATCGTGTGACCGCGAGCTCAAGGTCGGGGCGCACGTGCGTGTTATCGGTCGCGTTTCACGTTTTGAGAACGATGCGTTTGGACGATCGCGCGCGCTCCGAGGCGAGGTACGCAAGGTAAAAGCCGTTCGGATCGTGTCGATCGATGAGGGTTCTCCGGGGCCGCTGCTTCGGCTGCGAAATGGGCTGCTTGCGTCCATCGCGCCTGCGACCGACCCGGCGCGTGCGCTCATAGCCGGTGTCGTCTGTGGTCGTTCGGCCGAGCTACGCGCCCAGCCGGCGGGCGACTGGTTTTCGGTAACGGGAACGGCGCATCTTATCGCCGTCTCGGGCAGCCATTTGGCTATCGTGGGGTTTGTAATCGAGGGTGTATTGCAAAAGACTCGGCGCTCACGTGGTCTTCAGCGGGCGATATTGGCGATAACGCTTGTGGGCTACGCTGCCTTTACGGGCGCGTCTCCCTCGGCCGTGCGCGCGTGCTGCATGGTGTTCGCTACGCTTGTTGTAAACGGCGTGGGGCGTCGCCGGCACGGCGCATCGGCACTCTTCGTAACCATGTCCATCTTTGTGCTACTGCGACCGACGGTGCTGTTCGAGATGGGTTTTCAGCTTTCATGTGCCAGCGTCTTAGCCATTCTGTGCTTTTGCCCCTATGCGACCTTCGCTTTGGGTGAGCTGGGTGTGTCATCGGGCGTTGCCAGCATGCTTTCCGTCACGCTGTGCTCGCAACTGGCGACACTTCCCATTACCATTCCTGCATTCGGTACGTTCTCGCTCATTGCTCCGTTGGCAAATGCGGTCATCGGTCCGGTGGTGAGCGTACTGCTTGCTGTGTCCATCGTGCTGGTTCCCTTTTCGCTCGTGGCGCCGTTGCGGACTTGGGCGCTCGTTGTGCCCATGATTGCCGCCCGTTGCGCGCTGTTCTTCGAGCAGCTGTTTGCCGCCGTGCCGGGTGCATCCGTGAGCGTGCCGCCCGATAGCATGTGGATTTACCTAGTGCCGTGTTTGCTGGCGGTTCTGCTGGTCTGGTGGCCGCGTCCCCGTGCACGTCTTATGGCGGTGGGGCTTGCATGCCTGGTGCTCTTGGCTGCGATTCCGTACGTCTACTGGGATCGATTCGCTCCGCCTTCGGTGACGGTACTCGATGTGGGCCAGGCCGATGCGATTCTTATCCGCGAGGGCGGCGCGGTAGCGCTCGTCGACTGCGGGCTCGACGAGCGTGTGGTGGCGGCGTTGGTTCGCAACAATGTCCACCATATCGACGCCGTCTTCGTGACACATTGGGACGAAGATCATTGGGGTGGTCTTCCCGATGTGCTCGATCGGTTTTCGGTTGGAACCATTGCAGTTGCAGCGGATGCGCTGGACGGTGCGCCTGCTGAGGTCCTGAATCGCCCCGACGTAACGTATCGGCAGGTGGCTCGCGGGGATACGGTCGATATCGGCGCATTTCGGGCTCGTGTGATGTGGCCGTTTGACACGGTGGATGGCGAGGGCAATGAGGACTCGCTTGTCTTGCTGCTCTCCTATGCCCGGGAATGCAAGAGCCTGCGTATGCTCCTCACTGGTGATGCCGAGCTCGATCAGGAGCGCGAGTTTGTACAGGAGGTGGGTGATATCGATGTGCTCAAGCTGGGGCATCACGGCTCAAAAGTTTCCGTCGACAAAGACCTGCTGGAAACGCTTAAGCCCGAGCTCTCTATGGCGAGTGCGGGCGAGGGCAACCGCTACGGCCATCCATCCGATGCCTGCATCGATGCCGTTCGCGATGCGGGCGGCGCGTTCGCATGTACCATTGAACAAGGAGACATTACCGTCTCGCCGACCGTAACAGGTTTTGCCATGCGATGCCAGCGACCGTGATGCTGCCGTTGGCGCGGGACCAACCCCTGGGCTAAAATGGCACGGTACGAATTCGAGAGTCTGCGGGAGGGGAGCGCAATGTCCGAAACCGGTCTGCTGCCGGCATATCTGATCGTCGGTACCGACGGAGTCAAGCGCGATCACGCCGTCTCGCGTATGAAAGCGCGTCTGGAAAAGTCGGGTATGGTCGAGTTCAACCTCGACGAGCGCGATATGACCAAAGACCCCGATATCGAGTCGATTATCGGATCGCTCAACACCTTTCCCATGGGCAGCGAGTTTCGCCTGGTAATCCTTGACGGCTGCTCAAAACTCGCCAAAGCGATCTCCGAGCCGCTTGTCGACTATCTGGCGAGCCCCAGCCCCACGACGGTTTGCCTTATCATTGCCGATTCGCTTGCCAAGAACACGCGTCTGTACAAGGCGATCGCAAAGCTCGATAAGAAGGCCGTGATCGATTGCTCGGGCACCAAGCGCTGGGAGCTCCCGCGCCGTGTGCAGCAGATGGCGACGCAGCACGGCAAGTCGATCTCGACGGCGGCCGCCGAGGAACTCGTCTCGCGTTCGGGTGAAAACACTCGCATGCTCGATAACGACTTGGCTAAGCTTGCCCAGATGGTCGAGGCGCCGCAGATTGAGCTTGCCGACGTTGAGCGCTGGATTGTACGTACGGCCGAGGTTCAACCCTGGGACTTTCTCAATGCGGTCTCGGCCCGTGACATGCGACGCTCTCTCGAGCTCTTCAATCTACTGCCCGCCAAGAGCTACGTGTGGACTTACACATTGCTGTGCGGCCGCATCCGCGAGCTTATCGTTGCCAAGGCGCTCGATGCGCGCGGACAGGGTCGTGAGTTGGCCGCAACACTTAAGCTCCAGTCCTGGCAGGTCAAGAATCACCTGACCTGGGCACGTCGCTTTTCGATGGCAGAGCTCGTTGCCGCGCTCGAGGGCGCGGTCGATGTGGAGCTCGCGCTGAAGGGTTCGGCCGATTCTCAGACCGCGCTTTTGCTCTGGATTACGAACATCTTGAGAAAATCGTGATTATACCTGCCTATTTGGCAAATTCGTTCTATCCCTTTGAGGGGGAGCGTGCTATAGTAGGCGCTTGCATGACCTCACCGTGTCTCAGAGGTGTCATACATTTTTTGCAAGGAACTCGAAAGGAACTCCAGAAGTGGCAAACATCAAGTCTCAGAAGAAGCGTATCCGCACCAATGAGGCAGCTCGCATGCGTAACAAGGCTGTCAAGTCCGAGCTCAAGACGCTGACCAAGCACGTCCAGTCCGCCGTCGCCGAGGGCGACGCCGAGAAGGCCCAGGCCGCCCTCAAGACCGTCACCAAGCGTCTCGACATGGCTGCCGCCAAGCATGTTATCCACAAGAACCAGGCTTCCAACCGCAAGTCCGGTCTTGCCAAGCTCGTGAACAGCATCAACGCCTAAGTTGTAAATTTCACACCACACAGATTACGCGCATAAATGGAGCCTGTTTTATGGAACAGGCTCCATTTTTTGTATCGCTCGGGTAAGATAGTCCGCATGAATACTTCAAATGACATTTCCCACATCCGCAACTTCTCGATTGTTGCGCACATCGACCATGGCAAGTCAACGATCAGTGACCGCATCCTCGAGCTCACCCATACCGTCGACGAGCGCGACATGGAGTCGCAGCTGCTCGACACCATGGATATCGAGCGCGAGCGCGGCATTACGATCAAGTCCAATGCCGTTCGCGTGTCCTATGACGCCGACGATGGCGAGACGTATCAGTTCAACCTGATCGATACGCCGGGCCACGTGGACTTTACCTATGAGGTCTCGCGCTCGCTGGCAGCCTGCGAGGGCGCGGTGCTCGTTGTCGACGCCACGCAGGGCGTCGAGGCGCAGACCGTCTCCAACGCGACGCTCGCCATGAACGCCAATCTGGACATTGTGCCGGCCATCAACAAGATCGACCTGCCCTCGGCACACCCCGACGAGGTTAAGACCGAGATCGAGGATGACCTGGCGATCCCTGCCGATGATGCCGTGTGTGTCTCGGGCAAGACCGGCGAGGGCATCCACGATCTGCTGGAGTCCATTGTCTTTTTGATCTCTCCGCCCAAGGGCGATGCGAACGCGCCGCTCAAGGCACTCATTCTGGATTCGTACTTCGACGAGTATCGTGGCGTCGTCGCCACGGTGCGCGTCTTTGACGGCTCCATCAAAAAAGGCGATACCTTGCGCATGATGCAGGCAAAGGGCGACTTTTTGGTCGATGGCGTGGGTGTCAAGCGTCCTGCCGAGACCCCGGTTGACGCGCTGACGGTTGGCGAGGTCGGCTACGTGGTCACGGGCCTGAAGGACCCCGAGGCCGTGCGCGTGGGCGATACCCTCACGTGGGCGTCGAATCCCTGCCCCGAGCCGCTTCCCGGCTACCGCGAGGCTAAACCCATGGTCTATACGGGTCTGTTCCCGATCGATAACAAGGACTACGAGAACCTGCGTGACGCGCTCGATAAGTTGCACGTCAACGACCCGTCGTTGGTGTGGGAGCCCGAGACCTCGGTGGCGCTCGGCTTTGGCTTCCGCGTGGGCTTCCTGGGCCTGCTGCACATGGAGGTCGTCAAGGAACGCCTGGAGCGCGAGTTCAACTTGGACCTCATTGCCACGAGCCCCTCGGTGGACTATCACGTCTACAAGACTGACGGCGAGATGATTGATGTCCGTAGCCCGCAGGATCTTCCCGAGGCCACGCGCATCGAGCGTATCGAGGAACCCTACCTCAAGGCTAAGATCATCTGCCCGCCCGAGTATACGGGTGCCGTCATGCAGCTCGCTATCGAGCACCGTGGCATTACAACCGACATGATCCATCTCACGAGCAAATCGGTCGAGATGCGCTTTGACATGCCGCTCGCCGAGCTCATCTTGGACTTCTTTGATCAGCTCAAGAGCCGTACCAAGGGCTACGCCTCCCTGGACTACGAGTTCAACGAGTACCGTCCCTCCGAGCTCGTTAAGCTCGATATTTTGCTTTCGGGCGACGAGGTGGACGCGCTGTCGTTTATCGTCCACAAGGACAAGGCCTACGGTCTTGCCCGCGGCCTATGCGACAAGCTCAAGGAGATTATTCCGCGTCAGCTGTTCGAGGTGCCCATCCAGGGTGCTATCGGCAACAAGATCATTGCCCGCTCCACCGTCAAGGCGCGCCGCAAGGACGTGCTTGCCAAGTGCTACGGCGGCGATATTTCTCGTAAGCGCAAACTGCTCGAGAAGCAGAAAGAGGGCAAGAAGCGCATGAAGGCCATCGGCTCGGTAGAGGTCCCGCAGGAGGCCTTTATGGCAATCCTCAAGGTGGACGAGTAGGTCTATGGCGCTTTCCGAATATAGTCTGCGGCTGCTAGGCGCCTATGCCGAGCAGCCGTTCCTTATGGCTCCCATGGCGGGCGTGACCGACCCTGCCTACCGCATCATGTGCCGCCGCCGCGGTGCCAACCTTGCCTACAGCGAGATGGTGAGCGTGGCGGGCCTTGCCTATGCCAGCAACAAGACGTGGCGCCTGGTGCTGCCGGCAGACGAGGAGCAGCAGATTTGCGTGCAGCTCTTTGGCTCCAAACCCGATCAGTTTGCGAGCGCTGTCGCTGCCGTCGAGGAGCGCGTGGGCGATCGCCTGTCGCTTATCGACATCAACATGGCATGTCCCGCCCGTAAAGTGGTTACCAAAGGCGAGGGTTCGGCGCTCATGCGCACGCCTGATCTGGCCGAGAAGATCGTCGAGGCAGCGGTGGGCGCGGCGCACGTTCCCGTGACCGTAAAGATCCGCAAGGGTTTTTACGCCGAGGACCGCAATGCCGCGACATTTGCCCAGATGCTCGAGGGCGCCGGTGCCGCCGCTGTTGCCGTTCACGGGCGTTGCGCCACGCAGCTTTATACGGGTCAGGCCGATTGGTCGGTCGTCGATGAGGTTGCCGACGCCGTCGAGATTCCCGTGATCGGTTCGGGCGACGTGTTCTCTGCCGAGGATGCGGCTGAGCATCTGCGTAGCTCGTGTGCGAGCGCTGTGTTTATCGCGCGCGGCATATACGGCAATCCGTGGGTGTTCGGCGATGCACGCGCCCTTGCGCTCGATGGCTCGCCGGTGCCGCCGCGCAGCTCGGTCGAGCGCCTGGACGCCCTGCGTGAGCACCTGACGCTGACGCATGAGTTGCTGCCGCTCATGTCGCGTGCTCGTACGTACGCGAGCTGGTATCTCAAGGGCATGCCCCATGCCGCCGCCTGGCGCGCCCAGGTGGTGCGCTGCTCCACATACGAGGAGTTTATGGCGCTCGTCGATGATATCGAGCGCGATGTGGTGGCCTGCGAGGCCGCGCTTGCCGCCGGTGAGTCGGTGCCCGCTCATCCGCTGGAGGCCTAGGGTGGCCGTTACCGCGCTGTACGTGCATGTGCCGTTTTGCGTCCAAAAGTGCCGGTACTGCGATTTTGACTCGCGCAGCTTCGCCCCGTGCGACCTGGACGCTGCGCTCGACGCGTATTTTGAACAACTGTATGCGCGCCTCGATGCCTTTGGCAGGACCGGGGCGCTTGCGCAGGTTCGCACCGTCTATGTTGGCGGCGGTACGCCGTCGCTGGCGGGGGAGCGTCTGGTTGAACTCGCCCGTCGCATCTCCATGCGGTGTAAGCCCGTTGAGTTCACCTGTGAGGCCAATCCCGAGTCACTGACTGCCGAGCTTGTCGAAACCCTTGCCGCGGCGGGTGTTACGCGCATTTCACTTGGTGTACAAACGCTCGATAATGACGAGCTTGCCGCCATCGGCCGTATTCACGATGTCGATCGGGCGCTCGCGGCCATCGCGACGGTCAAAGACGCGGGGCTTGACGTGTCGTGCGACCTCATGTGCGGCCTTCCCGGACAGACGGCTGCGAGCTGGCATCGCACGCTCGATGGTGTGCTTGCGGCGGCTCCGCACCATGTCTCGGTCTACCCGCTTACGCTCGAGGAAGGCACGCCGCTCTACCGCATGGCATGCCGCGATGAATCGCTCGAGCCCGATGAGGATTTTCAGGCCGCCTGTATGGATGTGGCGCGCAATTGCCTGAGCGCGGCTGGCTACCACCCTTACGAGGTGGCGAGCTATGCGCTCGATCGACATGAGTGTGCCCATAACATTGCCTACTGGACCGGCCAGGGCTATTTGGGCCTGGGCCGTTCTGCCGCGGGCATGCTCGACGCCGAAGATTTCGATCGTTTGGCCGAGCTCTTCCCCGGTGTGTTTCCTCGCGGCGACGCGCACCGCGTGCGCCTGGTGCAACGAGACGACGCCGCGACGTCGTTTGAGACGGAGTATCTTTCGCGGCGCGAGGCGGTGGCCGAGGACCTGATGCTCGCCTGCCGCATGACACGTGGCGTGGGGTCCGACCTGCTGGTTCGCGCAGCGGAAGTGATCCCCGTGGACGAACTGGCAGTAGCCTGCGACCGCGCCCTTGAACTTGGACTTGCCGCCTGGGCGCCAGACGCCGACGATCCCTATGTGGGCTTCGTCACCTCGGCTGACGTCATCACAGGTCGAGTCCTTGCCCGTCTGGCGCCGACCCACTTGGGCTGGCTCGATGGAAATGTTCTGTTCGAGCTGTTTTGGGGTCTAGCATAGACCGCTCGGGTAGAATTACCGCAATATATACGCTGCTTTGAGCAGGAGGTTGCCGCGCATGGCGACGATGAACGAAAAAGATTACTACGAGATTCTGGGTGTCTCCAAGGACGCCACCTCGCGTGATATTCAAAAGGCCTTCCAGCAAAAGGCCCGCAAGCTCCATCCGGACGTCAACAAAGAGCCGGATGCCGAGGAAAAGTTTAAAGAGGTTTCCGAGGCCTACGCCGTGCTTTCGGACGAGCAGAAGCGTTCGCGCTACGACGCCATGCGTTCGGGCAACCCCTTCGCCGGCGCTCCCACGGCTTCGCCCTATGGCGGCGGTTACGCCGGCAGCGCGGGCTACGGCAATCCCTTTGAGGGCGGCTTTCCCTTTGGTGGCGCCTGGGGTCAGCCGCGTCGCGGGCAGGCTGCCTATAATCCCGAGAACGGCGCCAACGTGGTCGTCGATATTAAGCTCGACGCCAAGGAGGCCAAGGGCGGTGCCCGCAAGACCGTCCGCTATACGCGCTTCGATACCTGTGGTCACTGCGGCGGTTCGGGCTCTGTTTCGTCCGAGCATGCACATACCTGTCCGAGCTGCGGCGGTCGCGGCCACATCGATGTCGACCTGTCCTTTCTGTTTGGTGCCGGCACGTTCCAGTCTGTCTGCCCTGAGTGCGGTGGCTCCGGTAAGGTCGTCGCCGACCCCTGTCCCGATTGCGGCGGCAGCGGGCGAACCCGTGTGACCTCCGAGCAGACGATTGAGTTTCCCGCCGGCACGCACGATGGCGACGAGGTCCGTATTGGCGGCATGGGTCACGCCGGCACCAACGGCGCCTCTGGCGGTGATCTGGTCGGTCGGGCCCATGTTGAGGCCGAGCGCCTGGAAGGCAAGGCCCGTACCGGTTTTTACCTGATGGGCATCGTGGCGCCGTTTTTGGTGCTATCGGCCATCTCGGGCGTGTTCTCGGCCTTTGCCGTGATGTGCTTTATTCCGTTTGCCATGGGCCTGTTCATGGTGCTCTCGGACGGCGTGCTGCACCGCAGCCTGCTGTGGTGGAAGCGCGGCGCGATGCAGTTTGCCAACGGTTTTGCCAACGGATTTATGTTTGCGCTCGTGTCGGTTTGGTTTGCGAGCTGCTCGCAACGTGCCATGCTTTCGCCCTACGCAATGCAATAACATCAAACCCTCTGTTTGCGGCCGGCCCAGCTTGGGTATAGGACGCACTGTGACAATAATGAAAGTCGGAAGGATTCGGTCGTGTCGGAAAATAGGGATTACTACGAGGTGCTTGGCGTCGACAAGGATGCCGACGCGCGGACGATTAAGCGCGCGTTTCTAAAGAAGGCCCGTACCGTACACCCGGACGTTTCGGACGACCCCGAGGCCGAGGCTAAGTTCAAAGAGCTCAACGAGGCATATTCCGTTCTTTCCGATGAGCAGAAGCGTGCTAACTACGACCGTTACGGCACTGCCGACGGCCCCGGTGGCTCCGGCTACGTCGATATCAACGATATCTTTGGTGGCATGGGCATGGACGACTTGTTCTCGTCGTTCTTTGGCGGCGGTGCCGGCAGTGGCGCCCGCAGCCGTCGTGAGCGTCGTCGCGGACGTGATATGGCCATCTCGCTTTCGGTGACGCTCGAGGAGGCGGCGCTCGGCTGCAAAAAGACAATCAGCTATGACCGCCTTGCTCCTTGCGAGGACTGCAATGGCACCGGTAGGGCAGAGGGCGCACAGGAAAAGCAGTGCGGCCGCTGCCACGGTACGGGCTACGTCACGACGGTTCAGCGATCGTTTTTGGGCCAGGTTCAGTCTTCCTCGCCTTGCCCCGACTGCCATGGCGAGGGCACGGTTATCGATCATCCCTGCGAGACCTGCGACGGTCAAGGCCGCACGCCTTCGCACGAAAAGATCGACATCGATATTCCCGCCGGCGTTTCGACCGGTCGCCAGCTTCGTGTGAGCGGCTTTGGCGAGGCCGGCCTTCGCGGCGAGCCTTCGGGCGACCTGATTGTCAACGTGCGCGTCGCCGACCATGAGCGCTTTAAGCGCAACGGTGATGACCTGTACCTGGTGAGCGATATCTCGATTGCGCAGGCTGCGCTCGGCTGCGAGATTGAGGTCGAGGGCATTATGCCCGACGAGGTCGTTAAGGTGACGGTTCCCGCCGGCGCCCAGTACGGCGACACCGTGAGCGTCAATAATTACGGCATGCCGCGCATTGGCGGTGGCGGTTCGCGTGGCCGCCTGATCGTGCAACTGCGCGTGGTCGTTCCCACCAATCTTTCCAATAAGCAGCGCGAGCTGCTCCGTGCTTTTGCCGATGAGATGGGCGATGACGTCGCTTCTGGTAAGAAGTCGGTGACCGACCGTATCAAGAGTGCCCTCGACGATATCCTCGATTAAGGAGCCCGCGTGCTCGCACCCCATATTTCCGTCGTCAACCTCGGCTGCCGTGTCAACCGGGTTGAGTCTGACCGTATCACTGCCGATCTTATGCGCTTGGGCTTTGCTATTGTGGAGCCCCAGGATGCCGATCTGATCGTCATTAACACTTGTGCCGTTACGGGCGAGGCCGAGGCTAAGACCCGTAAGGCCGTCCGTCATGCGCTGGCCCATCCAAACGAGCCCTATGTGGTCGTGACCGGATGCGTGGTCAATTTGCATTCCGAGGAGCTGTCGGAGCTGTCGGATCGCGTGATTGCCGAGCCGTCCAAGATAGATGTCGCCGAACGTGTTTGCGAGGTGCTGGGTGTTGAGTCCGATAGCGTTCCCGCCTGCAGCGATGGCGAGGTGGTCGATGCGCTCGGTCGCTCTCGCCTGGGCGTGAAGATTCAGGATGGCTGCAACCATCGCTGCACCTATTGCATTGTGTGGAAGGCGCGCGGCCCCGAGCGCTCCGTGCCCGTCGAGTCCGTGCTCGAGCAAGTTCGCGAGGCCCAGGAGGCCGGCGTGCCCGAGGTGGTGCTGACCGGTGTGAACCTGGGTGCCTACGATGGCAAGAGCGCGACCGACGAGCACGTCGAAATCGATGAGCTGCTCGAGGCCATCATGGAGCGCACGTCTATTCCGCATGTGCGCATTTCCTCGGTCGAGCCCATGGATATCTCCGAGCGCCTGCTTAAGGTTATGGCGCGCTACCCGCAGCGTATCGCCCCGTTTTTGCACCTGCCCGTGCAGTCCGGCTGCACGGCGACCCTGCATCGCATGGGCCGTCCCTATAGCGCCGAGGCCTTTGAGGACACGGTGCGTATGATTCGCGCCAACTTGCCCCAGGCGTCCCTTTCGTGCGATGTCATCGTCGGTTTTCCTGGTGAGACGGACGAGGAGTTCGAGGAGTCGCTGGCGCTGTGCCGCCGTGTGGGTTTCTCGCGTATGCACGTGTTCCGCTACAGCAAGCGTCCCGGTACCCTTGCTGCCGACATGCCCGACCAGGTGCCACCCGAGGTTATGGCCGAGCGCAGCCGCCGTATGCGGGCCGCCGCACAGGAGCTCGCTATTGCCGACGCTCGTCGTCGCGTGGGCACGGTCGAGCGTGCCGTGCTTGAGTATGGTGACAACCTGACGCTCGGCTCGTTCCATCATGCCCGTCTTGACGATACCTGTGGACTTACAGCCCCGTGCCTGCTCGATGTTGCTATCATCGGAGTCGATGATTCCGGCTTGGTCCATGCACGCAGGGAGGTTCATGGAAGCCTCGAAGATTAGACTTACCGTTCCCGAGGGGATTGATCCCTCGCGCGTTTTGGGCGCCGGCGACGGCGTCCTTCGTGCGCTCGAGAGCTTGGTTCGCGCTCATGTGGTCGCCCGTGGCGATAGCATCTCCGTGAGCGGCGACCCGAACGAGGTCGAACTCGTGGCGCGCTTTTTCGAGCATGCTTTTCGCGAGGCGGCCGCCGGGCGCACGCTGTCTGCCGACGATGTTTCTCGCTGTCTGGCCGTCTTACGCGACGGTGAGCACGAGACTACGTCGCTTCGCGATGACGTGCTGCTTTCGTATCGCGGCCGCGTCATTCGCCCCAAGACGCTCGGGCAAAAGCGCTATGTGGATGCCATCCGCTCGCATACCATCACGTTTGGCTTGGGTCCTGCCGGTACCGGTAAGACCTATCTGGCTATGGCGCTCGCCGTTGCCGCGCTCAAGCGTCACGAGGTGGGTCGTCTGATCTTGACGCGTCCGGTTGTCGAGGCGGGGGAGAATCTGGGCTTTTTGCCCGGTACCCTTGAGGAAAAGATTGATCCCTACATGCGTCCGCTCTACGACGCCCTTTTTGACATGATGGATCGCGAGCGAACCGATGAGCTTATGGAGCGCGGCGTGATCGAGATCGCCCCGCTTGCCTACATGCGCGGCCGCACGCTGAGCGATGCTTTCGTGGTACTCGACGAGGCGCAAAATACCACGCCCGAGCAGATGAAGATGTTCCTGACACGCCTTGGGTTCAACTCCAAGTTCGTGATTACCGGCGACCTGAGCCAGCGCGACCTGGTGGGTCGTCGTGGCGGTCTTGCTGACGTTGAGCAGATTTTGGGCCGTGTCGACGATGTCGCATTTTCTCACCTCGAGCGTGCCGACGTGGTGCGCCATGCCCTGGTGGGTCGTATCGTCGAGGCATATGAAGCTTATGATGACGTGCGCGAGCAGCGCCCGCGCGACCGAAAGGAGTCCCGTTGAGTGTATTGATCAGCAACGATGCCGAGCTCGATACGCTGCTCGACGCGCAGGAGGTGGAGCACATCTGCGAGGTTGTGCTTGCCGCCGAGGGCGTTGAACGTGGAGTCGAGATTTCCCTTTCGTATGTCGACGAGGACGAGATGCACGAGCTCAACCACGAGTGGCGCGGTATCGACCGCACCACCGATGTGCTTTCGTTTGAGTGCGATTCGGCCTTCGACGATGACATTCCCGCCGATGAGACGCTCGAGCTCGGCGATATTATCTTGGCCCCGCAGGTTATTGCCCGTCAGGCCCCCGGTTTTGGCAATAGCCCCGCTGACGAGTGCCGTCTGATGCTCGTACACGGAATGCTGCACCTGCTGGGCTATGACCACATCGAGGACGACGAGGCCGAGGTCATGGAGGCCCGCGAGGACGCCATCCTGCGCGATCTGGCGCTCGAGCGCGGCGAGGACCCTAAGCTAGTCCACGTCGGCCCCATCACCAACCACGCCCACGACTAGGAGCCGTCTATGATTCCCGGATCGAACAAGGACCATCCGTCCTTCTTAAAGTCGTTTTCCTACGCCATGGAGGGCTTCGTCACCGCCGTCAAGACCGAGCGCAACATTAAGGTCATGCTCGTGGCGGGCGTGTGTACCGTCATCGCCGGCTGTATCGTGGGGCTCGACATTGCCGAGTGGGCCACGATTATCATCTGTTGTGGCCTGGTGATTCACGGCGAGCTGTGCAACACCGCTATGGAGGCTATCGTCGACCTAGCGACCCAGGAGCTCCATCCGCTGGCCAAGCGTGCGAAGGACATCGCCGCCGCCTCTGTATACGTTCTTTCCATCACCGCCGCGATTGTGGGCGTGCTGGTATTTGCCCGCGCGCTCGGCTTTATTTAGAAAGGGATTCCCATGTCCGACAATATGCAGCCTACCGATGAAGTTTTGGATGACGAGGTCCTGGATGCGGTGGATACCGAGGAGCTCGAGGATGTCGAGGAGTTCGACCCGTTTGAGGGCATGAGCGACGAGGAGCTCGACGCCCTGTGCGACGAGGGCGACAGCCTCGCGGGCTTTGGTGACGTGGAGCCCGGTTTCCGCAGCGGTTTTGTGGCCCTGGTCGGTCGTCCCAACGCCGGCAAGTCCACGCTGCTTAATGCCTGCTATGGCAAAAAGGTCGCCATCACCTCGCCGGTGGCCCAGACGACTCGCTGCCGCATGCGCGCCGTCGTCAACCGTCCCGGCTACCAGCTGGTCTTTGTCGATACTCCGGGTATCCACAAACCCAAGGACGGCCTGGGGTCCGAGCTCAACAAGAGCGCGCTGTTCGAGCTGAACGATGTCGATGTCGTCGCGTTTTTGATTGATGCCACCAAGCCGATCGGCAGGGGAGACGCCTGGGTTGCCGAGCGCGTCAGATGCTCCCGTTCCAAGAAGGTCCTGGTGCTCACCAAGGCCGATGAGGCCGATCCCGCCCAGGTTATGGAACAGCTCAAGGCCGCCCACGAGCTCATGGAATATGACGACGAGATCGTGACGTCGTCGGTCAAGAACTTCAACGTCGATGCCTTTATCGAGACCGTTGCGCACTTTTTGCCCGAGGGTCCGCGTTGGTTCCCCGAGGATATGGGTACCGACGCTTCCGATGAGACGCTCGTTGCCGAGTTTGTGCGCGAGAAGGTCTTGCGCCGCACCCGTGATGAGATCCCGCACTCCGTTGGCGTGATCTGCGATGCGCTCGAGCAGACCAAGAAGGTGCTGCGCGTGCACGCCACCATTTACGTCGAGCGCGAGGGCCAAAAGGGCATCATCATCGGCAAAGGCGGCGAGATGATCAAGCATATCGGTATCGACGCCCGTCGCGATCTTGAGCGCATCTTTGGCACGCAGGTCTTTTTGGAGCTGGACGTGAAGGTCAAGTCCGGCTGGCGCGACGACGAGGCCCAGATTCGCCGCTTTGGCTATAACGCCGAGGACTAAGGACGCGCGGCGCGCATGGCAGGCTCCCGGACATATCGCACGAAAGTGCTCGTGCTCGATAAGACTAAGCTCAAAGAGACCGACCTGATCTTGACGATGCTTGACGAGCGGGGGCGGCAGGTTCGTGCCGTGGCAAAGGGCGCCCGCAAACCCGGCGGACGCCTGGCTGCGCGCTGCGAGCTGTTCTGTACGGTCGATATGCTGCTCGCACATGGACGGTCACTCGACGTGGTTTCCCAGGCCGAGCTTATGGAGGCGCCGCTCGGCGCTGCGCCCGATTACGAGACGACCTGCGCCGCAAGCGCGATCGCCGAGGTTGCGCGCGTGTGCTCGTTCGAGGACGCCGAGGACCCGTTTACCTTTGCCATCACGCAGCGAGCGCTTGCCCTGGTGGGCAGCGGGCTTGACACGGCGCATATGGACCTACTTGTGGCGGCATATGTCTTTAAGCTGCTGTCGCACGTTGGCTATCGACCCGATTTTTCGGCCTGCGTGCTGTGCGGAGACCCCATGCTGTCGTATTTTTCACCCCAGGCGGGCGGTCTCATGTGCGGGTCGTGCGCGTCGAGCGTTCCAGGTGCCGAACTGGTGTCGACCGGTGAGACCGCATGGCTGCGCGCCCTCATGTCCATGACCTTCGATGCGCTCATGGCCGAGCGAATCGACCCGCATACGGCGGCATTCCTGCTCGGGCTTTCGCATGTGTGGGCTGCGACGCACACCGATCAACGCCTCCGTGCGATGGAATTCATGTTGGGTCGGTGATGATGCGCAGGCGCGGGCTGCTTGTGGTATCATGCCGACCTGTTGGTACCTCGACCTTGGTTGCTCGCTCCACCGGCGGCTTCCCAGTCCGAGGCGAATCGAATCGCCCGCGGGCGACGTAAAACGAAAGGTGAAACAATGACTGTTTCCAAAGAGCGCAAGGCGGAGCTGACTGCCCAGTTCGGTAACACCCCGGTCGACACCGGCAACCCCAAGGTTCAGGTCGCCATCCTGTCCGAGCGCATCAAGGAGCTGACCGAGCACATGAAGTCCCACCAGAAGGACTTCCACACCCGTCGTGGCCTGCTCATGCTCGTCGGCCGTCGTCGTCGTCTTCTCTCCTACATCAAGAAGAACGACATCGTCGAGTACCGTGAGCTCATCAAGGCTCTGGGCATCCGCGACAACATCCAGTAGGATTTGTACATGCTAAGAGCGTCCTGCGCAGCGGGGCGCTCTTTTTGTGTAAGGGCGCGAACAATCACGCTCTGAAGCGTGGCGGGGGCAGGGGGCCCGCGTCACATGAGAAGCCCGCAGGCAAGGGGTCTGCGGGGTAAAGGAGAACAATGACACTCGTATCCAAGACCTTTGAGCTGTACGGCAAGACCTACACCTTTGAGTCGGGCGAGCTTGCCAAGCAGGCCACCGGCGCCTGCCTGGTCAAGCAGGGTGACACCACGATGCTCGACACCGTGGTCGTCTCCAAGGAGCGTAAGAACTACGACTTCTTCCCGCTGACCGTCGACTTCAACGAGAAGATGTACGCCGCCGGCCGCATCCCGGGTGGCTACCTCAAGCGTGAGGGCCGTCCCAGTGAGAAGGCTACGCTCACCGCGCGCATGATCGACCGTCCGATTCGCCCGAGCTTCCCGGATGGCTTCCGCAACGAGGTGCACATCGTCGCCACCTCGCTCGTCGCCGACCAGGTCAACCCCTTCGACGTCATCAACGTCATGGGTGCTTCTCTGGCCATGACGCTCGGCGGCGTGCCCTTCGAGGGTCCGCTTGCCTGCGTGCGCATCGGCCGTAACGTGGAGACCGGCGAGTTTATCGTCAACCCCACCTACGAGGAGCGCGAGAACTCCGATCTGGACCTGGAGCTGGGCGGCTCTGCCGACTTCATCTCGATGGTCGAGGCCGGCGCCGAGGAGATCTCCGAGGACGACATGCTCGCCGCCATGAAGTTTGGCCAGGAGGCCCTTGCTGCTTTCTGCCAGGCTCAGGACGAGTTCGTTGCCGAGTGGGAGCAGGTCAACGGCCCCATCGTCAAGAAGGAGTACCCGCTCGACCAGCCCGTCGAGGAGGTCCAGGAGCGCATCTTCGCCCACTACGACGAGATGGCAGCCGCCCTTCGCGACGCCGACAAGCTCTCCCGTATCGGCAAGGTCGAGGCTCTGAAGGAGTCCATCCGTGCCGAGTTTACCGAGCAGGAGCAGGCCGCTTGGGAGCGCGAGATCCCCGTGGCGCTCAAGAAGCTCGAGAAGAAGGCCATGCGCACCATGGTCGTCGAGACCGGTGAGCGCGTCGACGGCCGTGCCGCCGACGAGATCCGTCCCATCATGGTGAAGGACAACTACCTGCCGCTCGTTCACGGCTCCGGCCTGTTCCAGCGTGGCCAGACCCAGGTACTCTCCGTCCTGTCGCTCGGCATGCTCAACGAGGGCCAGCGTCTGGATACCATCGAGCCCACCGAGGGCAAGCGCTACATGCACCACTACAACTTCCCGCCTTTCTGCACCGGCGAGACCGGCCGCATGGGCAGCCCCAAGCGCCGCGAGATCGGCCATGGCAATCTGGCCGAGCGCGCTCTGCTTCCGGTGCTTCCCGACGAGAACGAGTTCCCCTACGCCATCCGCGTCGTCTCCGAGGTCATGGAGTCCAACGGCTCCTCTTCGATGGCTTCGACCTGCGGCTCCACGCTCGCCCTTATGGACGGCGGCGTGCCCATTAAGCGCCCGGTCTCCGGTATCGCCATGGGCCTGATCCAGGAGGAGGGCAAGACCGTGGTCCTGTCCGACATCCAGGGTCTCGAGGACTTCCTGGGCGACATGGACTTTAAGGTCACCGGCACCACCGAGGGCATCACCGCCCTGCAGATGGACAACAAGGCCACCGGCCTCACCTTCGACATCCTGGCCCGCGCTCTGCAGCAGGCCAAGGAGGGTCGCGCCTTCATCCTGCAGAAGATGCTCGATGTGATCCCCGAGCCGCGCCACACCACGCGCAGCACCGCTCCGCGCATCGTCTCCATCCAGGTTCCGACCGACAAGATCCGCGACGTCATCGGTTCCGGCGGTAAGGTCATCCGCGGTATCCAGGATGAGACCGGCGCTTCGGTCGACATCCAGGAGGACGGCACCGTCTTTGTCGGCGGCACCGGCGAGTCCGTGGACCAGGCTGTCGAGCGCATCAAGCTCATCATCAAGGTTCCCGAGCCGGGCGAGGAGTACACCGGTCGCGTGGTCTCCATCCAGCCCTTCGGCGCCTTCGTCAACCTGCTGCCCGGTAAGGACGGCCTGCTGCACATCTCCCGCGTCGCCAAGGGCCGCGTGGAGAAGGTCGAGGACGTCCTCAACGTGGGCGACGAGGTCAAGGTCGTCGTCATCGAGGTTGACGATCGCGGCAAGATCTCGCTCGATCGTCTTGACAAGCCCGAGGCCCCGGCTCGCGCCGAGGGTGCTTCCGAGGGCGACGGCGAGCACTTCCAGCGCCGTGAGCGTCCGCGTCGCGAGCGCTCCGAGCGCAGCGACCGTCCGCGCCGTCCCGGCGACAACGGAGGCCGCAAGCCCCGCCGTCACCACGACGCCGAGTAATAGCTACACATAAGCAGCTCAACAAGGGCGACTCCGTACAGGGGTCGCCCTTTTGCTTGCGCCCGGGAGGGCCGCATATGAAGTTTCCTGCTCTACAGTCCTGCGCAAGACGGAAAGCACATTAAGTGCTTTCCTTTGCGTG
>UQKW01000011.1 GCA_900541885.1 uncultured Collinsella sp. | reverse complement strand
TGAACGTCAGATTGTCCAAATGCGGCCCGCGCAGCGCCGGCCCGTTACGGCGTTTGGTAAAACGCCGTAACTAAAAACGGTTACCGCGGAAGCCGCCACCGTTGCGGCCGCCACGGTCGCCACCGCGACCGCCGCGGTCGCCACCACGGCCACCACGATCGCCAAAGCCGCCGCGGCCGCCACGGTCGCCGCCACGGCCACCACGGTCGTCACGGCCGCCGCGAGGACCGCGATCCTCGTCCAGGCCCATGGCGACGAGCGGAGCGATAACCTTATCGAGAGCGGCCATCAGCTCGGTGGCCTCCTCGTAAGAAAGCTCGGGCAGGAGCTTCTCCTTCTTGTTGGCAAGCTCGACCAGGCCCTCAGCGGCATCCTCGGCGGCGAAGACAACAATCTTGCGCATATCGCCCTCGGCGTCGTCGATGCGGCCGACCAGATCGGCAGCCTCGGCCTCGGCCATCAGGCCATCGAGCTCACGAAGGCGCATGCCCAGCAGGTCGGACATTTCCTTCTGCTCCATCTTGGGCTTGAGGTCAAGAAGCTTGATGGCGCGCTCGATGTTCGCCATGCGCTCGGCCTTGGCCTCCTCCTCCTTAGAAATAGCAAAGCGACGGCTACGCAGCAGGCGGGCGGCCTTCTGCATCTTGTCCATCAGCTCTTCGTCATCGTAATCAACGGCGGCCTCGACAACCTCGGCCTCCTCCTCGGCGGAAACCTCGTCAGCAGCCTCAACCTCGGCAGCTTCGGTCTCCACGGTCTCGACTGCCTCGACCTCGGCAGTCATGGTCTCGTTCTCGGTCTCGTTCATGATCTCTTCGTTCTCGGACATGAGACTCCTTCTTGGCCCTCTCGGGCATCATCGCCCCATTCGCGGGGCCCGTCGCGCACTCTTTGCGCTTTAAACATTCATGCCTCTCGGCAAAACGTCCATTAGTTTATGGTGTCGCCATCTAATCTAGCTGCAGAATCTATGTGCACACATTAATGCGACATGTGTGACTCGCGACGAGCGTACACCAGCGACGCCACAAACCCGACCACGGCAATCACGGCCGCCACGCGCCCGGCAGTTGCAAATCCAATCGCCTGGGCAACGTCGGTCGCAGCGCCAGCCGCGCCGGCAGTCGCTGCAGAACTCGAGAGCAGGCCGATAAACAGGGACGGGCCAAACGATGCGGCAATCATGTTCCACGTGTTAAGCAATGCCGTTCCGTGAGGATGTTCAGCGGCAGGCAGCGTCTCCAATCCGGCCGTTTGCGAGGGGCTCAGCACCAAACCGACTCCGGCATACACCACAACGGTCAGCGCCACAACGACGCCGATGTTCATACTCGCCGCCGTCATCGAGATGGCAGTCTGCCCCACGGCAATCAGGGCAAAGCCGACCGGCAGCAGCGGCCATGCGCCACGGGCGTCCATCACGCGTCCGCCCACAATCGAGGTCACGGCGTTACAGGCAATCGCCGGCAAAATGAGCAAGCCCGCAACAAGTGCGGTCATGCCGTATGCGCCCTCAAAATAGAGCGGCAACAAAACGCTCATCGAGAACGTCGTCATCATCGACACCACCACAAGCAGGCACGCAGGCCAAAAACGAACGCTCGCCATGGGACGCACGTTAAGCACCGGATGCTCGAGTTTGAGCTGGCGGGCCGCAAACAGGCCGAGCAGCACAATGGCGGCGATAAGCGTCACGATGCCGGCAATCAGATTGGTCGAGAACTCGCCTACGGAATACACAAATGCCGTAATGCCGGCGGCGAGCAAAACAACCGACAGAATATCAAGCGTGGTGTTCGAGCGCTCTCCGACATTCTGAACAAGCTTTACGCCCGCCGCAGCGACCACAATGCCGCCCACCAGCGGCACTACGAACACCGCCCTCCAGCCAAACAACGTGCACATAAGACCGCTGATCACGGGTCCAAACGCCGGCCCCAGCGTAATGCAGGCACCGCCCAGGCTCAGATACAGACCAAGCTTCTCGCGCGGGGCGCAAGACAGCACCACGTTCATCATGAGCGGGAACAAAATGCCCGATCCTGCAGCCTGCAAAATACGGCTTGGCAGCAAAACGCTAAATGACGGAGCGAACAGGCACAGGACTTCGCCGGCGACCATGCATCCGCATGCGAAAAACAGCAGCTTGCGCGTCGAGAAACGGCCGGACAGGAAGGCCATGATGGCCGTAAAGATCGACGTCACGATCATGTAGCCCGAAACGAGCCACTGCGCCGTGGTGGCACTCACCGAAAAGGCCGCCATAATGTCGTGCAACGCCACGTTAATGATGTTCTCGTTAAACGCGGCAATAAAGGCTGCAATATACATTACGACGAGAATCGCCGCAGTGGCCGATGGCGCTACTTGAACTTGTTGCTGAGATTTGCTCCCCATGCATTTCCTTCCTCTTGGAACGACAGTCGCATCGCCCCAGAGGAACAGTCCAGGGCGAAAAATGAGCCCTAGACTTACGCCAGACGCCGTACTCGACGAGTCTGACAACATGGTCCAACGTCGAAAGATTGTAACGCGGACGCACAGCTTTCCTTCCGCGCTATTATTAAAAGTTCACGAAAGCATAAGACATGAGGAGCCCGCCATGATTAAGCCCATCATGAAATCCGAGTTCTTTTTGCGTCTGCCTTCCGAAGACGCGGGACCCGACGATGCCGCGACCGGGCAGGATCTCCTGGATACGCTCCACGAGCATGAGCGCGAGTGCGTGGGCCTCGCCGCCAACATGATCGGCGTGCGCAAACGCATCATCTGCGTAAAGGACGGCAACAGGACACTCCTGATGTACAACCCTCAAATTCTTGAGCAGGTCAATGCCTATCAGACGAGCGAAGGATGCCTCTCGCTCGTCGGCGAGCGTCCCTGTACCCGTTATCGCCGCATTAAGGTTGAGTATTTGGACGAGGACTTCGTCCACCGCATCAAAAACTTCTCGGGCTACACCGCCGAGATCATCCAACACGAAATCGACCACTGCAACGGGATTGTTATTTAGTTCCGCCGTTCTACCGAACGGCGGACCACTTGACGCTGCGCGAGCCGCATTCACGCCAATCTGACGTTCAATTTCGAGGGCGCGACCAGAAGGTCAGCGCCCTCTCATTTCACGTCACCTTGGCGCAAATGCGGCTCGCTCGCTGTCGTATGTCTATCCTGCGACGCCTCGATTCTTGCGGCGGCAGGCACCTAATCCCCTACGATTGGCGGTAATGGTCAAAGAAGTCGGCGAGGTCTTCGAGGGACTCTTTGAGTACTTCCATGCGCGGCAGGTACACGATACGGAAGTGGTCGGGCTCAGCCCAGTTGAAGCCGCCGCCACGCGTGATCAGGATCTTCTTCTCGTGCAGCAGGTCAAGGGCGAACTGCTCGTCATCGGTGATGTTGAACTTCTTTACATCCATCTTGGGGAAGATGTAGAACGCCGCACGCGGCTTAACTACCGAGATGCCGTCAATCTTGCTGAGTGCCTCATACACAAAGTTGCGCTGCTCGTAGACACGGCCGCCGGGACGGATGTAATCGTTAACGGACTGATGGCCACCGAGTGCCGTCTGAACGATCGACTGAGCCGGCACGTTGGAGCACAGGCGCATGTTGGAAAGCATGTTGATGCCCATGATGAAGTCGCTCATGCAGCGCTGGTTGCCCGAGAGCACCATCCAGCCAATACGATAGCCCGCAATCATGTGCGACTTGGAAAGGCCACTAAAGGTGACACAGGGCAGATCGGGGGCGAGCGAGGCAATCGAGACGTGCTCGTAGCCGTCCATGCACAGGCGGTCGTAGATCTCATCGGCAAAGATCATCAGCTGATGCCTGCGTGCAATCTCGACGATGCCCTCGAGCACCTCGCGCGGATAGACAGAGCCCGTGGGGTTGTTGGGGTTGATGATGACGAGGGCTTTGGTCGCGCTCGTAATCTTGGACTCCATATCCTCCAGGTCGGGATACCAATCCGCCTGCTCATCGCACAGATAATGTACGGGATGACCGCCAGCAAGGGTAGCGCACGCCGTCCAGAGCGGATAGTCGGGGCTGGGGATCAGAATCTCGTCGCCATTGTCGAGCAGCGCGTTCATCGAAAGCTGAATGAGCTCGGACACGCCGTTGCCCGTGTAGATATGCTCCATCTGAACGTTGGGCAGGCCTTTGATCTGCGAATACTGCATGATCGCCTTGCGCGCGGAGAACAGGCCACGCGAGTTGGAATAGCCTTCGCAGTCGGGCAGCTGCTGGCGCATGTCCTTGATGACCTCATCGGGCGTGCGGAAACCGAAGGGCGCCGGGTTGCCGATATTGAGCTTGAGGATGCGCTCGCCCTCGTCCTCCATACGGGCGGCCTCGTCGACGACGGGACCGCGCACGTCATACAGGACGTTATCGAGCTTGGTGGATTTAGAAAAAGTACGCATGGTGGTGCTCCTTGCAATTTGAGCTGAGGGATGGGGTTCGGGTTTGGAATCGTTGCGGGGTGATGATGCCTCGCCTTGATCGGCGTCGCCGGCAAGCAGCCAGGTAACATCGACCTCCAAAATACGGGCGAGCAGCTCAGCCACATCGCGCCGCGGGATCGTCTTGCCGCTCACATATTGGCTCATCTGACTCTTGCCGAGTTTTTTGCCGAGCATCTCCGATGCGCGGATCACGTCCGACTGGCGAACGTCGCGATCGGACATAGCCTGTCGCAGGCGATCGCTAAACGTCTCTTGGGCCACTAGAACCTCCTTGCTGGCAAAGTTCAATTTATAGAACACGAATTGAACCATGGTTCAATTTAGCAAGCAGTATAACGCGGCGCTTCATTCGAAAGTTCAATTTCATAAGAAAATGTATCGGACTCCGAGATCTGCCCAAAGCAAACAATGGCGTGTACACGTTTAGAGGTATTCGAGAAAACGGGCGGCGGCAAGCGAAACGTCGGCCGTTCGATATATGGCATTGATCTGCCGATGGGGATGTCCCTCGAGCGAACGCACGGCAACATCGAACTGACAACGGCGCAAGATGAGCGCGGGAAGAATGCTCACGCCCAGGCCGTCCTCGACCATAGCCATAATCGCATAATCATCCCAAGTCGACAGTTTTGAGCGCACCGCCAGTCCCGCCCGACGAAACAACGGCGTAATCTCGTCATCGGTGCCGCGTTCTAGCAGAATAAACTGCTCGTTGGCTAAATCGGCAAGAGAAACGACCTCCGCCGTGGCAAGCAAAGAGTCTGCCGGCACTACTGCCATCAACTCGTCGCGCACCAAAGACCGCGATGCCATGCCGTTTTCTCGGGGCTCACGCGGGATAAAGCCCAGGTCGCAGCGGCCTTCCGCCACCCATTGCTCAATCTCGGAGTAATCACCCATCAGCAGCTCGTAATCGACATCCGGATGATCGGCGCGAAAGCGCGCAATCACCGGCGGCAGCACGTGGGTCGCCACGCTCGAAAACGTACCGATGCAGATTTTGCCGCGCATGAGCCCGCGCATCTCATCCACGCGTCGCTGCAGGCGGCCAAACTCCTCGCATAACGCCTCAACCGCAGGCATAACTTGCCGTCCATCGGCAGAAAGTACTACGCCCTCACGACTGCGGTCGAGCACCTTAAAGCCCCAGTCGGCCTCGAGATCGGCCACCATGCGGCTCACGCCCGACTGCGAATAGCTCAGGCGCTCGGCGGCGCGCGTAAAACTGCCGGCGCGCACGGTCTCGAGCAGCACCTGCATCTTTTGAATATTCGTTTCCACGGCACCCCTCCACCTTTGCATGAGTTTTTGTCATGTTCTCCATGCATTATATTCGCTTTTCTTCTAGAGCCAGTTCACCCATAGTGAACATGCTCAGATATAGAGGGGATGTCAGCGCATGAACAACGGACTGTTTACGTACTTAGCAGCATTGCTATTGTTTGGCTCCAACGGCATCATCGCCGCTGCCATCGCGCTGCCGAGCTCCGATATCGTGCTCTTGCGCACGTTTTTGGGCGCGCTCTCACTCGTTGTCATACTCGTCACTACGCAACGCCATAAGTTGCAGGCGCCATCTCGCCCCCGCGAAGCCGCAGCCCTCCTCCTCTCGGGAGCCGCACTGGGCGCCAGCTGGATTTTTCTGTTCCGCGCCTACCAGACGATCGGCGTCGGCATATCCTCGCTGCTGTACTACTGCGGCCCTATCATTGTCATGGCGCTCTCCCCGCTCATCTTTGGCGAAAAGCTGACCGGTGGCAAAATCGCCGGGTTTATCGCCGTCGCCTGCGGCGCTTTTCTCATTGCAGCGCAAGGTTTAGGCGGCAACATGCCCATTGCGGGCATCGTCTGCGGCATCGCCTCGGCATTTTGCTATGCACTGATGGTCATCGCCAGCAAGGGTGCGCCGCACATCGAGGGTCTCGAGAACTCCGCGCTCCAGGTGAGCGCCGCCTTTGTAACCGCGTTGATCCTTACGCTCTTCACGCATGGCGCCCCCTCGTTCCTCTCCCCCAGCATTGCCGCCGGCATCGATTGGCGCGCCGTTGCCATGCTCGGCATTGTCAACACCGGCATTGGCTGCCTGCTCTACTTTAGTGCTGTCGCCAAGCTGCCCGTCCAGACCGTCGCGGTCGTCGGCTACCTCGAGCCGCTTTCGGCCGTCGTGTTCTCGGCCGTCCTTTTAGGCGAAGCCATAACACCGGTCCGTCTGATGGGTGCCGCACTTATCATCGGCGGCGCGCTATTTTGCGAACTCGTCGGCAAACGCGCAAGCGCCAAGGCTGGCATCGCCCAAGCGGCACGCGCTTAAAAGCTCCTGCTTTGAAATGCTACCTGCGCACATAAATAATCCCCAGCTGGGGATTATTGTCTAAAATAACCTGATGTGCCAAACTGCTCTTGTATGTATAAAGACGGCATAAAGATTGTCTGTCCTAGACAGATAACCGGATGTCCAAGGGAGTCCACGTGGCACACGACAAACTGGAGGCAAGCCCCCATGACCAGCGTGGTCAAGGCGGGCATGGAACAATTCCCCTCTCCGCTGGCATGCTGCTCGTAACGCTCGGCGTCGTCTATGGCGACATCGGCACGAGCCCCATGTATACCATGAAATCAATTGTCGCCAACAACGGCGGCATCGGTACCGTTAGCGAGGACATGATCTTGGGCGCGCTCTCGCTCGTTATCTGGACCATGACGCTCGTGACCACGGTCAAGTACGTGGTAATCGCCATGAAGGCCGACAACCACAACGAAGGCGGTATCTTCGCCCTGTTCAGCCTCGTACGCAAGGTGGCACCGTGGCTGATTCTGCCCGCCATGATCGGCGGTGCGGCACTGCTTGCCGACGGCATCCTCACCCCCGCCGTCACGGTCACCACAGCCATCGAGGGTCTGCGCACCATCGAATGGGGCCATGCGCTGCTGGGCGACGGCCAGACCAACGTCATCATCATTACCATCATCATTATCTGCGGTCTGTTTGCCATGCAGCGCGCCGGCACCTCGTCAATCGGCAAACTGTTCGGCCCGCTTATGACGCTATGGTTCCTGTTCCTGGCGGGCGCCGGCCTGTTCAACACGCTCGGCAACCTGTCCATCCTGCGCGCGCTCAACCCCATCCGCGGCATCATGTTCCTGTTCTCGCCCATCAACCATTCGGGCATCATGGTGCTCGGCTTTGTCTTCCTGTCGACGACCGGCGCCGAGGCGCTCTATTCGGACATGGGTCACGTGGGCAAGGCTAACATTTACGCATCCTGGCCGTTCGTAAAGGCAGCGCTCATCCTTAACTATCTGGGTCAGGGCGCTTGGCTGCTCGCCAACAACTCCAATCCCCAGATGCTCGCGATGGACATCGTCAACCCGTTCTACATGATGCTTCCCGAGCCCCTGCGCCCCTTTGCCATCGTGCTTTCGGCCGTGGCGGCCATCATCGCCTCGCAGGCGCTCATCACCGGCTCGTTCTCGCTGGTATCCGAGGCCACGCGCCTCAACCTCATGCCGCACCTGCGCATCCACTACCCCAGCGACACCAAGGGCCAGCTCTATATTCCGCTCGTCAACAACATCATGTGGGTCGGCTGTATCTTCATCGTGCTGCTGTTCCAAAACTCAGAGCGCATGGAGAGCGCCTACGGCCTCGCCATTACCGTGACCATGCTCATGACCACGACGCTTTTGACGAGCTACATCGCCGGCATCCTCAAGCACAAGCTGGGTGCCTGCGTCTTCGCCCTGCTCTTTGGTGCCATTGAGCTGTGCTTCTTCGCTTCGTGCCTCACCATGTTCTTTGACGGCGGCTACGTCATGATCTTCCTAGCCGCGCTGCTGTTCGGCCTTATGTACGTGTGGCGCCGCGGCACCGCCATCGAGCGCACGCAAACGATCCTGCTGCCCGTCTCCAAGTACATCGACCAGCTCAATCGCCTGCGCAATGACGAGACCTACCCCGTGCTCGCCGACAATCTGGTGTTCCTCACCAACAGCCCCGACCCGCTCACGCTCGACCGCGACGTGCTCTATTCCATCTTGGACAAGCACCCCAAGCGCGCCAAGGCATACTGGTTCATCAACGTGCACGTTACCGACGAGCCCTATACGCACGAGTATTCCGTCGAGACCTTTGGCACGGACTTTTTGTTCCGCGTGCGCCTGGACCTGGGCTTTAAGGTCAACCAGCGCGTCAACGCCTACCTGCGCCAGATCGTCGGCGACCTGATGGCCTCGGGCGAGCTGCCGCCGCAGCACCACACCTACTCCATCTACGAAACGCGCGGTAACGTGGGCGACTTCCGTTTTTGTATGCTGCGCAAGATGCTCGCCCCCGAGACGGACATCAACCGCAACGACCACCGCGTCATGGCCATCAAGTACGCCGTCCGCCGCGCCTGTGGAAGCCCGGCACGCTGGTACGGCCTTGAGAACTCGGCCATCATCATCGAGTATGTGCCCCTCTTTGCCCGCATGCGCCCGGCAGTCAAGCTCGTACGCACCCAAGTTCCGCTCGAGGTTCAGGTCGAGGAGGCCGAGGAAATGGAAGTCGACATCTTCTCGGACGACCTGGTCAACGGCAACGAAGCCGGTAAGGACATGAACGTCGATCCCACCGAGCTGCTCGAGAGCATCGCCGATACGCCCGAGCAACAGCAACTCGACGGACTCGAGAGCGAACAACTCAACGACGCCAACTTCTAGCGACGTCACAAATCGACGACAGCGGCCCTGCATCTCACGGGAGACGCAGGGCCGCTTTGCGTTGCAGTAAAGCTATCGGCTACGAACGGCGCGGCTCGGGAACCACGAGCCTATCGGGGCTCGCGCCCTCGGCATCCATCAGGCTCACGTAGCGAATCGACGGATCCCCATACATCGCGTAGTAATAATTGCCCGTGCGCGCGCTAAAGCATCCGGTATAGATAGTCTTCTCGAACTTGCCATCGCCCATCCTGGACGCCCCCTCAATCATCACCACGCCCTCGAGTGAACGGAACATGCGGACGACGTTTTCGGTCTCGCTCTCCTTTTGCGGGTAATTGGCATTGAGGTACGCCGCCTTTACAAAACGGCTCGGCGAATAGCAATCGCCCGGAATACCGCGCATGCCGGCACCCGCGCCATAGGGCTTGAGCTCGGCGCCACGCCATGTCGCCGTCTGCGGAAAATCGCTTGTGGCCGTGATATAGGTGCGCAGGTTTTCCATGTGCCACGGGAAGGTGGGCTGATTGGCAAGGGTGTCGACCGGATCGTCGTATACATGCAGGCCGTCAGCCATCATCTCGACCACGATGCTACGCCGGCCGTCGCCGATAATCCAATGGAGCAGCGACACGCCCAGCCCCTCTCCGGCAGATTTGGCGACAATCACCGTGTCGCGCAGCGCGGCCTCGACCTCATCGACCGTCGAGAACGTCGCTGCCACCCACAGGGGAAACTCATAGGCCGCGATATTGGTCTTTCCATCAACCGGGCCCTCGGCATACTCGGCATAGCCGGGAAAGTTGAGCCCCGCCACGGCGAGGCCCGCATCGTTGCCGCAGTCGAAGAACATAGGGTAGTTCTTGTAATCGATGCACATACCGATCACCGCGTGTGCCGCTGTCGCGTCATCGATAAACGAATACGGAATGTGAAACCCGCGCGGCATCACGCGAACCTGTTGGCCGTAGTCAAAGCTCCAGTCGAGGTTGCGGCCCAGATACATGTGGCCAGAATTATCGGTAAATCGAATACTCGTACACATGGCGCCTCCTAGCTTCACGTTCTCACTAAGTTCATTGTCACCAAACAAAAAGGCGCTAAACACAAAAGCCCGGACATGACAACAATGTCATACCCGGGCTATTCAAGCAGGATAAACTCAACCAAGTTGACCCCGCAGGTCGTCTAAGGGGTCAAAGTGCCGCAGATTGCCACGAAAGAGGAGCGAAGCGTACTTAAGGTACGCGAGCGACGATTGAGCGGCAAGGTGCGGTGCTTTGGTCCCCTTAGACCAACTTTCCTAGACAGTGGTCAATCATGTGTTGAATCATTTGTGCCTCGAAGCCCACAAAGTCCTGCTTGCGCTCGCGCATCTTGCCGTCGACGATCTGGTCAAAGGCAACCTTGCACTTGATGTAGCGCGTGGACTTGGTGACTTCCTCGTGCGTCAGGCAGCTCTCCTCCATCTTGCTGGCGCCCAGACCAAACACCAGACGGGGGTTGTAGAGCACATGGGGCTCGCCGGCATCGTCCAGGTAGACGCAGACCTTCTTGGTGACGCCAATCTGGTTGGCGGCAAGGCAGCCGGCATCGTCGAGCGACTTGATGGTATCGATCAGGTCCTGTGCCACCGACTCGTCCTCGACGGTCGCGACCTCGCAACGCTGGGACAGAATAGCCTCGTCGTGGCAGAGCTCTTTAATCATACGTTCCTCCATAGGGGTCGTTGTAACTGCTTAAGTATACGGTACCCACACATTTTCATACGGAAAATACCGCCCGTCCGCTACAAAGCGCCGAACATCAACATGTGAGGAACAGCAAGGTTGTAAAGGCGATATAGTGAGTGAGTTCGTGTCAATCGGCCTAAACTCGGGGCCGAACAAGGAAAGGGTATGCATGGACGAACTATTTCATGTCAGCGAGCGCAAGTCCACAATCGGGACCGAACTTCGCGCTGGACTGACAACGTTCCTGGCAATGGCCTACATCATCGCCGTCAACCCCGCAGTGCTCTCGGGCGCCGGCATCGATGCGGGAGCACTCGCCTGCGCCACCTGCCTGGGCGCCGGCATCATGACCATCTGCATGGGCATCTTCGCCAACCGCCCGCTCGCCTGCGCTTCGGGCCTGGGCATCAACGCCATGATCGCGGGCATCGCCACCACCATGTGCGGCGGCGACTGGCACGTGGCCATGAGCGTTATCTTCCTCGAGGGTATCGTCATCTTGCTGCTCGTCCTGTGCGGCCTGCGCGAGGCCATTATGGACGCCATCCCCGTGGTCCTGCGCCACGCCATCTCGGTTGGCTTGGGCCTGTTTATCGCCATGATCGGCCTGTGCGACGCCGGCATCATCACCGCTGGCGCCGGTACGCTCGTCGGCCTGGGCGACATCGCCTCCCCCACCTTTATCGTCGGCATCATCTCCATCGTCGTGACGGTTGCCCTGGCTTCCCGCAACGTGCCGGGCTCGCTGCTCATCGGCATCATCGTCGCCGTTATCGCCGGTATCCCGCTGGGCGTCACCCACGCCCCCGAGGGCCTCATCGCACCGCTCGACTTCTCGACCTTTGGCGCCCCGTTTGCCAGCACCGCAGACGGCAACATGGCCATCGTGAAGGTTCTGACCGACCCGATGCTGCTCGTCGTTGCCTTCTCGCTGCTCATGAGTGACTTCTTCGACACCATGGGCACCGCGATGGCCGTCGCCAAGCAGGGCGAGTTCTTGACCGAGGACGGCAATGTCGAGGACATCCGTCCCATCCTGGTCGTCGACTCCGTGGCCGCTGCTGCCGGTGGCTTTATGGGCGTCTCCTCCATCACCACCTTCGTCGAGTCCACCTCTGGCGCCGCCGACGGTGGCCGCACGGGCCTCACCTCCGTCACCACCGGTGTGTTGTTTATCCTCGCCGCGTTCTTCTCCCCCATCGTCACCATCGTTTCCAGCGCCGCCACCTGCGGTGCTCTGGTCTACGTCGGCTACCTCATGATGAGCGAGGCCTCCGAGATCGACTGGTCCGACGTGTCGCAGGGTTTCCCGGCGTTCATGATTGTCGCCGGCGTGCCCTTCACCTACTCCATCTCTGCCGGCATTGGCCTGGGCTTTATCGCCTACGTGATCGTCGCACTCTTTAAGGGCGAGGCCTCCAAGATCAAGCCGCTCATGTGGATCGCAGCCCTTGCCTTCCTCGTCTACTTCTTTGTGGCGTAACAGCATAGTCTGCTAAAGCAAAACAACAAGGCGCGGAGTCGCATCGAGCGGCTCCGCGCCTTTCTTTTAAAGCCAGGCAACGCACGGGCGCGCGATGTATTGCTTCCCGAGTTTTGGACATTTTGCCCTCCAAACGGCACTACCGCCGGCTGCATCCTGCAGATATGCTGGGCTTAATCGCATAGGCCCTATGAGGATGGGAGTAACCATGGCCGCCTTGTTCACGACCCCCAAGCGCAATGACAAAACCTCTGGAGCCCATTTTGTCGAGCCCGACGTGCGCCGTCGCACGCTGCTCGCACACGGCAGCTGGCGTCGCGTGACACGCCGCATCGTCTGCGGCCTGACCTGCGCGCTCACGGTGAGCTCGTTGCTCATGCCGAGTGTCTCGCTCGCGGCGGAGTGGGTGGACGTCGGCGGCGTCCGCCACGAAGCGGCCGCGGGGCCCGCGGGAGACGCCGCCGGCACCTGGTCATGGGATGGCGCCGATGACATGAAGCTCAACGGCTATAACGGCGGCGTGATCGAGGCCGCTGGCAAGCTCAACATTGCCTACGAGGGCAAGAACACCGTGAAAACCGAGCCCGATTACACCGGAGCCGCCATCAAAGCGCAGAAAGGCACTAGTCAGGAAGCAGAGCTGAACATAACGAGCTCGAATAGCTCGGATGAGCTCAATGTGACAGCCGAGTCCGATGCAATTAAATCCACAGGCGACCTCTCCATTTCGGGTCCAGGCACTGTGAACACCACAAGCACTACTTCCGACGGAATTGAGGCAAAGGGCGATCTCTCTATCACGGGTTCGGGCACCGTGAATGCAGCGGGCGGTACCGAAGGCATCCAATCCAAGGGCAAGACCACCATCGATTCCTCTGGCACAGTGATCGCTAAAGGAGGCGAAGGCTACGGCATCGCCGCGGGCAGTGACCTCATCATCAAAGGCGGTGGCAAGGTAGAGGCAAGCTCTATAGAAGAAGCGGCGATTTGGGCTGACGGCGGCATTAACATCTCGGGCGGCAGCCAGGTCAAGGCGAACTCCGAGGGAGATCTTGCCGTCGACACTGAGGGTAGTCTCGCGGTCACGAACGCCTCCCTTGACGCAAGCGGTGTTGAATATGGTGTCTATGCCTACAAGGGCGTTACGCTCGATCACGCGACCGTGACGGTCCGTACCAGCGCGAACGGCGGCCAGGCCATCGCCCTCATCACTGACGGGGGCGACATCGACATCAAGAACGGTTCTATCGTGGACGCGTTCGCGGAAGGCAAATTCTCGGTTGCAATCTCTACCAGAAACCACCAGCCAAACGTCGCTGGCGGCCACATCTACATCAGCGACTCCGTTGTTAAGGCTATAGCCCGCTATGTCGAGACCGGTGGCGATGGCCCCGATCACTACAGCAACGACCAAAGCGGCGGGGTCATCCCTGAGCCTAGGGGTCTGAACATCGGTATCTTCGCCCAGACCTACGAGGGCATCACGCCCGCGAGCATCTCGATCGTCCGCAGCAAGGTCACGGCCGAGGGAGACACGGCGGCAATCTTCGCCCTTGCCACAAGCGAGGACGGCAAGGCGATCGGCACCATCGAGATCGAAGGCGCTCCCATCCAGACGCCCACAGGCGGCAAGATCATTGGCTATAGCAACAGGGAAGCACTCGACGACGGCATCGTCTACGATATGGGTCAAACCATCGGCACGGGCGACGCCACGATCAACTCCCCCTATGACGCCGCTGTCGCCAAGAGCACGGTCATCGTGCCTCCCGAGGAGATCAAACCCGAGGAAAAGCCCGGCGAGACCAAGCCCGAGGGTTCCAAGTCCGAGGGCACGAAGACAACCAAGACCGTTGCAGTTGCAGCCACGGGAGCCAAGACCGTCGGCAAGCTCGCGGCAACCGGCGACGCCTCGAGCGCAGCCATCGTGGCAGCCGCCCTTGCGGGAACAGCCGCCATCGCCGTAGGCGCCGTGGTGAGCCGCAAGCGCTCGTAAACACTTTTTCGCACGGGACGGGTGGATCGCGGCCCTTGCCTTCCTCGTCTACTTCTTCGTAGCGTAAGGGCAAGGCTGCAAAAGCTGACAATAAAGCGCGGAGTCGCCATGCGGCCCCGCGCTTTTCTTTTAGCGTCGGTCCCTGCGCCGGCATGCGGCCTATTTCTCCCCCATTTTGGCCATTTTGCCCTCCAAACGGCACTACCGCCGGCAACATCCAGCAGATACGCTGAATCTAATCGTATAGGCCCTATGAGAACGGGAGCAACCATGGCAGCCTTGTTCACGACCCCCAGACGCAATGACACTACCGCCGGAACCCATGTTGCCGAACCCGACGTTCGCCGTCGCATAGGACTCGCGCACGGCAGCTGGCGCCGCGTGACGCGCCGCATCGTCGCGGGCGCCGTGTGCGCGCTCACGGTGAGCTCGCTGCTCATGCCGAGCGTCTCGCTCGCAGCGGAATGGGTCAAGGTCGGCGGCAACAAGTACAACACCGCGGCGAGCGACGAGGCCGGTACCTGGTCGTGGGACGGCGCCGACGACTTGAAGCTCAACAACTATAACGGCAGCGAGATCCAGGCCGCAGGCAAGCTCAACGTGAATTACTCGGGAACCAACATCGTCACTGCCGAATTGATCGAAAGCATCAACGTTTCTCATGGCACTAACGAGAATGCCGAGATCAATATCCAAGGCGACGAGGGCGGCACGCTCAGCGTGACATCTACTGAGGACGCTATCCTCTCCACGGGTAATATCAACATCGACGGAGCCGGATCCGTCAACGCCACGAGCACTGGGTTTGATGCCATCAATGCCGGAGGTGATCTCGCTATCAAAGGTTCGGGCAACGTCAACGCCACGGGTGCATCGGATGGCATCAGGGCAAACGGCAATATCACGATTGACGACAGCGGAGCCGTCACCGCCAGGGCTACCAAGGACAAGGGTATTGGAGCCGACAAGAACCTCACCATCAAGGGTGACGGGACGGTCGAGGCAAGCTCAGCCGATGGTGAGGCCCTTTGGAGCGGCGGCAATATCAACATCTCGGACGGCAGCCAGGTCAAGGCAAACGCCGAGGGATATCTTGCCGTCGACACTGAGGGCAGTCTCGCGGTCACGAACGCCTCCCTTGACGCAAGCGGTGTTGAATATGGCGTCTATGCCCACAAGGGCGTTACGCTCGATCACGCGACCGTGGCGGTCCGTACCAGCGCGAACGGCGGCCAGGCCATCGCCCTCATCACTGACGGGGGCGACATCGACATCAAGAACGGCTCCACCGTGGACGCGTTTGCGGAAGGCGAGGTTTCGGCTGCATTCTCCACCAGAAACGATCGACCCAACGAGAAGGGCGGCCACATCTACATCAGCGACTCCGTTGTCAAGGCCATAGCCCGCTATGTCGAGAACGGCGACGGCCCCATCCCCTACAGCGAAAACCAAGATGGCGAGACGAGGCGCGAACCCCAAGGCGAGAACATCGGCATCATCGCCCAGACCAGCGAGGGCGTCACACCCGCAGTCATCTCGATCATCCGCAGCAAGGTAACGGCTGAAGGAGATACAGCGGCAATCTTTGCCCGTGCCATGAGCGCTGACGGCAAGACAATCGGCACCATCAAGATTGAGAACGCCGCCATCCAGACGCCCGAAGGCGGCAAGGTCATTGACTATCGCAAGCTCCGTGACGGCATCTACGAGGCAGGCCAAGCCATCGGCACGGGCGACGCCACGGTCGACTCCCTCTATATCAAAGCAGTCGCCAAAAGTACGACCATCGCACCTCCCGAGGTAGCCAAGCCGGAAGACCCCAAGCCCGACGAGACCAAGCCCGCAGAAAGCAAGCCCGCGGAGTCCAAGCAGAACCCCAAGCCTGAGGGCTCAAAGCCGACCAAGGCCGTTGCGGCTTCAACCACGAAAGCCAAGACTACCGGCGTGCTCGCGGCAACCGGCGACACCTCGGGTGCGGCCATCGTGGCAACCGTCCTTGCGGGAACAGCCGCTATCGCCGCAGGCACCATGGCGAGCCGTAAGCGTTCTTAGACGCCTCTGCGCACATGGCAGCTCCCGCGAAGGCCCCGAGCCCCAGCACCGTTTAACAACGCCACCGCCGAGCTCCCCTCCGGCGGTGGCGTTTTCCATATGCGTCCGCAGGGGATGCACGAGATTGTCTTTGGTCTAGCCCAACCGGCATACGTTGGCGTGCGACAATTGGGGCTGCCGATATCACAACACTGAGAGAAGCCCGTCATGGAAGCGCATCAAAAGCAGATAACCGTTTATTCGAATCATACGGAAAGCGCGCCTGTCATCTACCTTCCTGTGGTCGTGGGCGACGGCAGCGAGGTTTATAAGTGTTGCCGAGAGCTCGACTGTCCGCCTTTCGCCCTCGTCACCATTGGCGGGCTCGATTGGAATCGCGAGCTGAGCCCCTGGGCATGCGACGGGACCGTACGCGATGCCGAGCCTTTCGGCGGCCAAGCTGCCGATTTTCTTGATGAGCTGCTGAATCAGATAATCCCCCAGGTCGAGTCGTCGCTTCCTCAGCCGCCCACCTGGCGCGGCATTGCCGGCTACTCGCTCGCGGGCCTCTTCGCACTCTGGTCCCTCTGGCAAACCGACGCCTTTGACCGCGCCGCGAGCGCATCGGGGTCGCTATGGTTTCCCGACTTTGTCGACCGTGCCAGCACGGCCCCTTTTGCCGGCAGCCCGCAAGCCGTCTACCTGTCACTCGGCAAAAAGGAAACCAAGACGCCCAACCGCATGATGCGGCATGTACTCGACGACACACGCGCGATGGAAGCGTTGCTCGTCGAGCGCGGCATTCCAACAACGCTGGAGCTCAACCCCGGCAATCACTTTGCCCAAACCGACTTACGCATGGCCCGCGGCATCCACTGGATACTGACGCATTAAAAATGGTGCCCACACGCATATACGCATGGGCACCATATCTTGTTTTAGCTGAACGCAGCTGCTACTCAGCAGCCTCCTCAAGCTCGGAGACATCAAACTCAAAGTCGTTACCCGGCAGGATGGCGTTGAGCACGATGCCCACCAGTGAGCCCACGGCAATGCCGGACAGCGAAATGGTCACGCCGCCCAGCTCCAACACGATGGCGCCGGCGGTGCTGTACGCGATGCCGAGCGAAAGCACGAGCACCAGCGCGGCAACCAGCACGTTGCGGTTGTTCTGGAAATCGACCTGGTTCTCGATGAGGTTGCGGACGCCCACAGCGCTGATCATGCCGTAGAGCACGAGCGACACACCGCCGATAACGCATGCCGGCATGGCGGCGATGACCGCGGCGAACTTGGGGCAGAACGAAAGCACGATGGCGCAACACGCGGCAATTCGAATTACGCGCGGGTCGAACACGCGCGTCAGGGCGAGCACGCCGGTGTTCTCGCCATACGTAGTGTTGGCCGGAGCGCCAAAGAGCGAAGCCAGAATCGTGGCAAGGCCGTCGCCGAGCAGCGTGCGATGCAGACCGGGATCGGCAATGTAGTTGCGCTCGCAAGTCGAACCGATAGCAGAGATATCGCCGATATGCTCGATCATGGTCGCGAAGGCCAGCGGCATGATGGTGATGATGGCCGTCGTGGCAAGACCGTTATCGAACTGCGGCCCAAAGAGTGCAAACACGGTGTTGTCCCACACGATGGGCAGACCGACCCACGGAGCGGCGGCAACGCCCGAGAAATCAACCTCGCCGAGCGCAGCCGCAACGGCATAGCTCACCACAACGCCCAGCAAAATCGGCACGATCTTGACCATGCCACGGCCCCAGATGTTGCAGATGACGATAACGGCAACGCCAATGACAGCCACAAGCCAGTTGGTCTGGCAGTTAGCAATAGCGGAGCTCGCCAGGATCAGACCGATCGAAATGACGATGGGGCCAGTCACCACCGGCGGGAAGAAACGCATGACACGCTTGGCGCCAAAGGCGCGGAAGAGCGCCGCAAGCACCGGATAAAGCAGGCCGGCGCAAGCAACGCCCAGACAAGCGTAGGGCAAAAGCTCGGTCTCGCCGTTGGGCGCGATTGCGGCATAACCGGCAATAAAGGCAAACGATGAGCCCAAAAATGCCGGCACCTTACCGCGCGACAGGAAGTGGAACAGCAGCGTGCCCAAACCGGCAAACAAAAGCGTTGCCGAAACCGAGAGACCGGTGAGCACGGGCACCAGCACGGTGGCGCCAAACATGGCAAACAGGTGCTGCAGACCGAGCAAAAACATGCGCGGGCGGCCGAGCGACGATGCGTCGTAGATGGCATCGCTGGCGGCGGGCGTCGAGGACTGGGACATGAGAGTCCTTTCAAAATGGAAGGGCGCTCGAGCATAGCGGATTACCTGCCCGAACGATACGATCCGAACCATTGTACGCGATGCGCCATGTCTCGCACGCGCCGTCACCTGCGAACGTTACCGCTATTTCCAAACGCGCTCGGCAATACGCTTGACCAGCGCGATCTTTGCCCATTGCTCGTCCTCGGTCAGCTTGTTGCCAATCTCGCAGCTGGCAAAGCCGCACTGCGGAGACAGATACAGGTTCTCGAGCGGAACATACTTTGCAGCCTCGTGAATACGCTCGACGATGGCATCCTCGTCCTCAAGCTCAGCGGCCTTGGTGGTCACCAGGCCCAACACGACCTTCTTGCCAGGGGCAACGTACCTCAACGGCTCAAAACCGCCGGCGCGCGGCGTATCGAACTCCAGGTAAAATGCGTCAACATCCTCGTTTGCGAACAGGTATGGCGCGATGGGGTCATAGCCACCCTCGAAGGCATAGGTAGAGTGGTAGTTACCGCGGCACACATGCGTGTTAATGACCAGGTCGTCGGGCTTGCCCTCGATAGCGGCGTTGTTGAGCGCCACGCCCAGCTCACTCACCTTTTGCAGATCAACCGGGCTCATGCCGGTCTTGGACACAAAGTCGGTATCGCAATAGATGCCCCAGGTGCAGTCATCAAACTGGATGTTGCGGCAGCCTGCAGCGTACAGGTCGGCGATCACCGTACGATAAGCGGCTGCGATGGCGTCGGCAAGTTCCTCATCGGTCTTATAGACAGCGCGCAGGCTCTCCTGCTGGCCATCGCAGCGGTCGAGCGTGACCTCAGAGAACGTCTGGATAGGCGCCGGGATGGTCTGGCGTGCAACGTGGTCCTCGCCCTCAAGTGCCTTGACAAACTTAAAGTGCTCGACGAAGGGGTGGTTCTCGCCGCTGATGGAGCCAGTCACCACGGCGGTATCGGCCGTGGTCTCCTCGTCGTGGAACATATATCCCGTACGCGAGGTGCGACGCTCGACGCCGTTCAGCCCCCACATAAAATCGAGGTGCCAGTAGCTGCGGCGAAACTCGCCATCGGTGATGACCTGCAGGCCGGCGGCCTTCTGCTTTGCCACCAAATCGCGAATAGCATCGTCCTCGACGGCCTTAAGGCCGGAAGCGTCAAGTTTACCCGCGACATAGGCGGCACGGGCATCCTTTACAGCCTGCGGACGAAGAAAACTGCCGACGATATCGGCGCGAAACGGCGCGTTCGGTTGAATCGAAGTGCTCATAGATATCTCCCTTTGCATTGGTTGCTTTACTGGGACAGAGTATGAGCGCTCATATGGCCATCGTAAAATATACGTTTATAACAGTTTGATATAGATGCTTCCTATATCAGTCTGGACTGTCATAAAGAGACTTGAACCGTGCGGAGCACAGCAGCCTAGATATGCTGACGAATCGCGTCGATATAGGCCCGACCGTAGCGCGTGAGCGTCGTGTTCTTGCGCGTAATAATGCCGATCTCCATGTACTCGTCCACGTCGAGCGGAATCGAGATAATGCCGGGGCCGTTGAGCTCGTGGCTGATCACGCCCGAGCATACCGTGTAGCCGTTGAGGCCCATGGCCAAATTGAACAGCGTCGCACGGTCACGCACGCGGATATTCTTGCGACGCTCAAAGGTCGAGGTCAGCTCCTCGGAATAATAAAACGAGTTATAGCTGCCCTGCTCGTAGGACAGGAACGGGTAGTCTTCCAGATCCTCGAGCGTCACGCTGGAGCGGCCCGCCAGCGGATGGTCGGCGCAGACGAAGACATGCGGCGTGGCGCAGAAGAGCCCTTCGAACACGAGCTCGTTGGCCACCAGCATGCGCTCGATGACCTCGCGATTGTGCTCCGACAGATACAGGATGCCCAGCTCGCTTTTCATATGCGCGACATCCTCGATAATCTCGTGGGTCTGCTCCTCGCGCAGGGTAAAGTCGTAGCGCGCGGCATCGAACTCGCGGATCACATCGACAAACGCATTAACGGCAAAGGAATAATGCTGGCAGCTCACACTAAAGTGCGGCACCTGCTCGGACGTACCTTTGTACTTGCCCTCGAGCAGGTCGGCCTGGTCGAGCACCTGGCGCGCGTACCCCAAGAAGGTCTCGCCCTCCTCGGACACAATGACACCCTTGTTGGTGCGCTCAAAGATATGCACACCCATCTCGTTTTCGAGATCGCGGATCGACGCGGTAATCGAAGGCTGCGACACAAAGAGCCGGCGCGAGGCCTCGGTGATGCTGCCGCATTCGGCAACTTTGACGACATATCTGAGTTGCTGGAGCTTCATGGCTTTCTCCCTAGACGTTCGTGACGTCAAAACCCGCCGTGTCCATTTGGCTCATAAACGACGGCATCTCCCCCGTCGCGGCGCAGGCGGCAATCTGATGCAGAGCCCCGGCAACCGCATCATCTGCCGCAGCGCCAATATGCCAGCGTGCGGCAGCCGTGACGGCCTCGTTGGCATTGGCGACTGCAACGGAGTTAGGAACGGCATCGATCATGGGCAAATCGTTATCGGAATCGCCAAATACGGCCACCTCGTCGGGCGTCAGGCCCAAAGCGCGCGCCAGCTCCAGCGCAGCGCAGCCCTTGTCCCAGCCGGTCGGAAGAACGTCGAACAGGCGCACGCGGTTGTTGGGAAACACGAGTGAGAGCTCCGGCACCTCAGCGGCAACACGCTCGCGCAGCTCGGCGAGCTCCTCGCGCGAACGGGCACTCCAGATATTCGCCTTGTATACCGGGGCATCGTCAACGACAGGACGACAGGGAGCCTCTTCGCCCTTGAGCCACGCGTTGCCGCCTGACTTCATGGCGCGACGCACACGCTCGGGATCGCTTGTCACGCAATAGGCATCGTTATTCCAAAAGTCATCACCCAGACGGTAGACCTTCAAATACGTATCGTCGGTCTCCTGTTCAAAATAATCGGCTAAGCGCATAAGGACATCGTTATCGATTGCGCGCGAAGCGACTACTTCGCCATCGACAAACATCACCTGGCCGTTGCAAAACGCACCGGTCGAGAAGCACTCGGAGCGATTGCGGAACATCCAGCCCATCGCGGACGGCTGACGACCCGAAACCGGCCCAAAGTGCAAACCCGCCGCCTGCATGGCATGAATACCCTCAATGGCGTAGTCGCTGGCGCCGTCATGCCCGGCTGGAATCAGTGTATCGTCCATATCGGTCAGCACAAGTTTGATCATAAGGTCCCCTCGGTCATTCTTAATCCCATCTATTGTACCGACCTGCCAAAAAGGGACAGGTTTATTTCGGCAGGTTTCATCTGGGAAAACGCAAAGTCCCAGTTGTTACCTGCCAAAATAAACCTGTCCCTTTTTGGCAGGTGCGCTAGTATAGGGAACAACAGATTCGATGCGGGAGTGCCGGCGGTGCAAACCACAAGGCTGAGAGGGCAATGGGCCCAATCCTTTGAACCTGTCAGTTAATGCTGGCGTAGGGAGCATGCCGCCTTTACAGGGGCGCTGTCTATGCACAGCGCCCCTTTTCTATGCCAAGGAGGCATGTGCAGTGATTGATTCGGAACAGCTTAAGCAACATATGGTCAAGGCCGTGGAGGAGATTCGCGCTACCAATCCGATGGCCGGTTCCATCACCAACACGGTGACGATCGACTTTGTCGCCAACGCGCAGCTCGCCGTGGGCGGATCGGCCGCCATGGTCTATCTGCCCGACGAGGGCGAGGCACTCGTTGCCGGCGGCGGCGCCATCTATCTCAACATGGGCACGCTCTTCCCCATTTACGAGCAAACGATTCCCCGCGCGGCCAAGGCGGCACACGACGCCGGTAAGCCCTGGGTGCTCGATCCGGTGGGCCTGGGTATCGGTAGCCTGCGCACCCAGCTGGTCAACGAGCTCAAGCAGTACAAGCCCGCCATCGTGCGCGGCAACGCCTCCGAGATTATCGCGCTCGCCGGCCTGTGGGGTCTTGAGGGCGAGGCGGCCGATCTGAGCCGCGTGCGCGGTGTCGATACCACCGACACGGTCGACGCCGCCCGTGGTGCCGCCGTGGCGCTCGCTCGCCACACCGGTGGCGCCGTTGTGGTCTCGGGCGAAGTCGACCTGATCACCGACGGCACGACGGTGGCCAAGTCTCACGGCGGCAGCCCGCTCATGTCCAAGATCACCGGCTGCGGCTGCTCGCAGGGCGGCGTGCTGGCCGTGTACGCCTGCGCCGCCGACCCGTTTACGGCAGCCGTCTGCGGCACCGCCGTCTACAACGTGGCCGGCACGCGTGCCGCCGCTGTCGCCGACGCCCCGGCAAGCTTTAAGGTCGCCTTTATCGACGAGCTCTACCGCGCAACCGCCCAAGACATCGCCGATAACCGACTCGAGCTCGAGGAGGCATAGGCCATGTCCGAGCCCGCAACCAATGCCGGCATGAACACGCTCGTCGCCGTGGCCATCGCCCCGTGCGGCACCGGCGATGAGCTATCCGCCGAGGTCGCCGAGGTCGTGCGTGTCATTCGCGAGAGCGGCCTGCCCAACCGCACCACCTCCATGTTCACCGAGATCGAGGGCGACTGGGACGAGGTCATGCAGGTCGTGCGCGACGCAACCTTTGTGTTGGCGAGCAAGGGCATCCGCACCGAAGTCGTGCTCAAAGCCGATATTCGACCCGGATTTACCGACACCATGACCGGCAAGCTCGAACGCATGGAAGCGCAGATCAAAAAGCAGGAGGAAGCACGATGAGCATCCGCGACAACCTTGATATCTCGGCCTATCTGGTACTCGGCCCCGAAAACACGCTCGGGCGTCCCGTGGGCGATGTGGTGGCCCAGGCGCTCGACGCCGGCTTTACCTGCATCCAGGTGCGCTCCAAGGTGGCAAGCGCCCGCGAGATCATTGCGCTGACGGGCGACGCCGCGCAGGCAATCGCACAGGCCGGCAAAACCGGTCAGGTTGCCCTGCTGATCGACGACCGCCTGGACTGCGTACTCGCCGCGCGCGAGCAGGGTATTGCTGTCGACGGCGTGCACGTGGGCCAGAGCGACATTCCCGTCGAGGTCTGTCGCAAGCTGCTGGGGCCCAACGCCATCGTGGGCCTTTCCGCCCGTTGCGAGGAGATGCTCGAGTACGTCAAGACCGCCGACATGAGCCTAGTCGACTACCTGGGCATCGGCCCACTCCACGAGACCGAGACCAAGCGCGACTGCGGACGCGCGGCCGACGGCTCTATCATCACCAAGAGCTTTGAGGACCTGGCCGCCCTCCACGCGGCAAGCCCCGTGCCCATCGTGGTGGGCGGCGGCGTCAAGACGGCCGACCTGCCACAGCTCAAGGCCACCGGCGTCGACGGCTTCTTTGTGGTGAGTGCCGTCTGCAGCGCCGATGACCCCTACGCCGCGGCCAAGGAGCTCGTCGACACCTGGCAGCAGGCGTAAGTCTAGGCCGAGCAGCTGATTCGCAGCCTCATATCTTCAGCAATGGAAAGCGCATCCCAGTTTGAGCCTCCATTCCGGGATGCGCTTTCCGCATGCGACCCTTACCCCGCCAGATACGCTTTCAACGCCGGCAAAGTCGCCTCCGCATCTCGACGACCGATCTGATAGATGCGCTCGAGCTCATCCGGTTCGCGGCACAGCGACGGCACCTTCACCGATTCGCTCGGCCGCACCATAAAGACCTCGCCGGCAGCCTCGCGACGCGCCAGGTCATCGAGCGTGGCATTGTAGACCTCATGCCGATGCTCAAGCGCCGCGACAAACTCCGGGTAGTGACGGAACACGCGCCGCAGCATGGGCATAACGCTGTTGGGCTGCTTTACAAAGCCCGCCGGTTGCGTCAGCACCACCACGTTGCGGTCGTAGCCCTGCGCAAACAGCCATGCACTGGGAATAGAATCAGCCACGCCACCATCCAGATATTTGTGTCCCTCAATGACAACAGGACGCGTCGCCACGGGAATAGCCGACGACGCCCGGATCCACTCGATATCGCGCTCATCGCCATAGGGCAGGTCGTGGTAGACAGCCTTGCCCGTCTCGATATCGGTACACACGCACGTAAACCGCATGGGACAGGCGCGATATGTCTCCAGGTCGATGGGATCGCGCTCGATAGGCACCTCGTGATAGGCAAAATCGGCATTGAACATATCGCCGGTCCGCAGCCAGCTTGCTACACCCGCATAGCGCTTATCGGCACAATAGGCCTTGTTATAGCGAATGGCGCGGCCGATCTGGCGCGATTTAAAGTTGTAGCCAAACGCCGCACCCGCCGAGACACCCACCATATGGTCGCAGGTCAAACCGTGCTCCATCCAAACGTCGAGCACGCCCGCCGTATACATACCGCGGTAGCCGCCTCCCTCGAGCGCAAGCCCCACCGTGTGTGATGTCTCCGGCTGTGTCATGCAACCATCTCCGTTCCCATGCTTTTGAACTCAACAAGTATATCTGTCAACGTATGCCGTCAAAAACGTGTTTATAAGCATTTATCGAACGTTTCCCAATGCATTCCCCATGCCGTACCGCAATGCCCCTAGATGGCCTTAGGCATGAACGCCCTTAAGAACGTTGCGGGATAAACATCGCCCGCACCATGCCGACGTCATCGCACGCAACGTGAGATAATTCTCAGCAGAAGTCACCAAAAGCAGAGGGAGTTTATGATGAAGGTTCTTTTGGTCAATGGCAGCCCCAAGGCAAACGGCAACACCGCCCGCGCACTCGCCGAGATCGCCGAGCAACTCAATGCGGAAGGCATTGATACCGAAGTGTTTCAGCTGGGCGCCAAGCCCATTCGCGACTGCATCGGCTGCGGTCAGTGCGGCAAGCTTGGCGGTCGCTGCACCTTTGACGATGACGTGGTGAACGAGCTCATCGCTGCCGCCGAGCAGGCAGACGGCTTTGTCTTTGGCTCGCCCGTCTACTATGCGCATCCCAGCGGACGCATCCTCTCGGCTCTCGACCGCGCATTCTATGCCGGCGGGCATGCCTTTGAGCACAAACCCGGCGCCGCGGTCGCCGTCGCCCGTCGCGGCGGCACGTCGACCACCTTCGATGTGCTCAACAAGTACTTCACCATTAAGCAGATGCCCGTAGTTGCTTCCACCTACTGGAACAACGTGTTTGGCCGCGTGCCCGGCGACGCCGATGGGGATGCCGAGGGCCTTGCCACCATGCGAAACATCGGTAAGAACATGGCTTGGCTTCTACGTTGCATCGAGGCCGGACAGGCCGCCGGTATCAACGCACCCGAGGCAGATCGAGCAACGACCAACTTCATCAGGTAGAACGGCGGAACATACTATGAACGTGCAAATCTTCGGCACCAAGAAGTCCTTCGATACCAAGAAGGCACAGCGTTATTTTAAAGAGCGCCGCATTAAGGTGCAGTTTATCGACCTTAAGGAAAAGGAGATGAGCAAGGGCGAGCTCACGAGCGTGATGCAGGCGGTCGGCGGTATCGACAAGCTGCTCAACCCCAAAGCCAAGGACGAGGAGACGCTCGCGCTCATTCAGCATCTCACCCCCAGTCAGCGCTTCGACAAGCTGCTCGAGAACCAGCAGGTTCTAGCCGAGCCCATCGTGCGCAACGGCAAAAAGGCCACCGTCGGTTATTGCCCCGATGTATGGGGAGCCTGGGAGTAGCTTGTGTTATTTGCCGGCGCGTGGGCATAAGAGCAGGCGTTTGGCATAAGATTCAACTGTAAGCCATGTCTAACAAAGGAGGGCACATGCCCAACAAACCCGTGAAGATCATCATGCTTACCGGATACCTCGGTGCCGGCAAGACCACGCTGCTCAACCACATCCTCGCTAACGACGGCGGCATCCGCGCCGCCGTGATCGTCAACGACATCGGCGAGATCAACGTCGACGCCAGCCTTATCGCCGACGGCGGCCTTTCCGAGACCGACGACCTCATCCCGCTCACCAACGGCTGCATCTGCTGCACGCTTTCGGATGACCTGGCCAACCAGCTGCAAGGCATCGCCGATTCGGGCGACTTTGATTACATCATCATCGAGGCCTCGGGCATTTGCGAGCCCATCCCCATCGCCTACACCATCTCGAGCTTCTGCGACGAGGCCAAGGTGGGCGGCGAGCCCAAGCTCGCGCTCGACAACATCGTGGCCGTGGTCGATTGCGCTCGCATGTACGACGAGTTCAACGGCGGCCGCGACCTGCTGGCAGAGGATATCGACGAGGACGACATCGAGAGCCTGCTCATCCAGCAGATCGAGTTCTGCTCCACGCTCATCCTCAACAAGACCGATACCGTGAGCCCCGAGCAGATCGCCGAGCTCAAGGCCATCGTGCGCAGCCTGCAGAAAGACGCCGTGATCGTCGAGGCCCAAAACGGCGAGGTCCCCATGGAGGAGTTGCTCGACACCGATCGCTTCGACTTTATGCGCGCCTACAACTCCGCCGCCTGGATCGAGGCCATGGAGCATCCCGAGGAGCACGACGACCCCGAGGTGCTCGAGTACGACATCGAGACCTTTGTATACTCGCGCCGCAAGCCGTTTGACCTGCAGAAGTTCACCGATTTTGTTGAGCAGGAGTGGCCCGACGAGGTCATTCGCGTCAAGGGTCCGCTGTGGCAGACCGGCGATCCGGACATGTGCTACATGTTTGAGCAGGCCGGCCACCAGATGCGCCTGATGGAGAACGGCCTGTTTGTCGACTCGGCGCCCGAAGGCGAGAAGCAGAAGATCATCGACGAGAACCCCGAGATCATGCAAATTTGGGACGACGAGACGGGCGACCGTATGACGAGCCTATGCATCATCGGCCGTCACATGGACAAGGATGCGCTCATCGCCTCCCTCGATGCCTGCCTGACCGACTGGCACCGCGCCTAGGTTTATCCGAGCGGGCGTTTTTCCGCCTACGTAACCGCCAAACCACCACGAAGGTGCCTGTCCCCTTCGTGGTGGTTTTTCGTTCTGAGCCAAGGAGATTCATGTTCAATATCGTGCTGTATGCGCCCGAGATTCCGGCCAATACGGGCAATATCGGCCGCACTTGCGTGGTTACCGGCGCCCGCCTGCATCTGGTGGAGCCGCTGGGGTTTTCGCTCGACGACAAGACGGTGCGTCGCGCCGGCCTGGGCTACTGGCAAAACTTGGACGTGACGACCTATGCCGGCTGGGAGGATTTCCTTGCGCGCAACTACCTCTCCCCTGCCGACGAACGCCTGCATCTGCTGACCAAAAAGGCACGCCGCACCTATGCTCAGAGTACCTACCGCGATGGCGACTACTTGGTCTTTGGCAGCGAGAGCTCGGGCATTCCCGAGGAGCTGCTTGCCGCAGCGCCCGAGCGCTGCGAGCGCATCCCCATGCTGCGCGATTGCGACTCACTCGAAAACGCCGAGGCTTGGGAAGCCCACGAGGAATCGCTCGGACATACCGAGGACAGCCACGAGGCCATCCTTCAACAGGATATCTGCGGCAACTTCGTCGACCCGGACGACTACCGCATCAGCGCACTCAACCTCTCCAACAGCGCCGCCATCGTCCTCTACGAGGCCCTGCGCCAGACAGACTTTCCGGGAATGTGACAAAGGGACCGTCCCTTTGTCACATTCAAGCGCCACGCCGATGGCATACACGCCTAATTGATGCTCTAGATAACGAGCCATCACTTTTAATCAGAATTAACTAGAATAAAATGAAGTTAAACGGAGGTGTGAAAGGAGGGCCTAGTGGAATATCTCGAGAACCCGTTTACCCCCAGTTTTGGTGAGGTTCCTGCCCATCTCGCTGGCAGACAACAGATTATTCGGGATTTGGACCGTGCCTTCTTGAGCCAGCGCAGGCGCCCAGAATTGACCTCAATCTTCTCAGGCGCGCGTGGAACCGGTAAAACCGCTCTCATGTCGTCGCTCGCGACAAGGGCTGAATCCCACGGCTGGATAGCCGTAAAGACGACCGCGCTCCCGGGAATGCTTGAGGAAATCGAGTTTGGGGCGAAACGCGCTGCCGGCCATCTTATCGACTCGTCTAACAACTTCGAAGTCACCGGTCTCGGAATTGCACCGCTCGGCAGCATCGAGATCAATCGCGTTCACGATGCCTCAACCTGGCGTTATCGCATGAGCGACATCATCGACCAGCTCAACGAGGCGGACACCGGTCTGCTCGTCACGGTTGACGAGGTGGACCCGACACTCGACGAGATGATTCAGCTCGCAGCGACGTATCAGCACTTTGTGACCGATGGGAAACGCGTCGCGCTGCTCATGGCGGGACTTCCCAACAACGTCTCGACGTTGCTGAACCATAAGACGGTCTCGTTCCTTCGCCGCGCCCAACAATATCATCTGGGTCGCATTGCCGACTATGACGTGCGCGAGGCCTTGATTCGTACAATCCAGGAAAACGATCGCCTGGCAGATGCTGAGGGAATCGATAGAGCCGTTCGCTCGATCTCTGGTTTTCCCTTCCTATTGCAACTCGTTGGCTACCGTGCCTGGGATCTCACAAGCGATTCGAAGGAAATCTCGTCACGCGACTTTGACCTGGGAATCAAAATCGCGCGCGACGAGATGGACGACCGAATCCTCGCGGCAACTTATCGGGAACTCACTGCAGAGGACAAGCGATTCCTCATCGCAATGCTTGACGATGAGGAAGAGTCCACCACCGCTGACCTTATCGAGCGCCTTAAGCGTTCGCCGCAGCAGGTCTCCCGCTACCGACGCCGCATGATAGATGCCGGCATCATCGGAGAACGAGGACGAGGGCTCGTCGCATTTGAATTGCCATTCTTCCGCGACTATCTCGCGGCTCAATGCGTGAAATAAGTATCAATGAGGCAAAGGGGCTGTCCCTTTGCCTCATTGTCTATAGATAGCGGCCGGTGATGCTTGCGGAGCAGGCAGCGATGTCGCCCGGCGTGCCGGCGCAGACGATTTGCCCGCCCGCGTCGCCACCGCCCGGGCCCATGTCGATCACGTAATCGGCGTTACGGATAAGGTCGAGGTCGTGCTCGATCACGATAACCGTGGCGCCCTTGGCAACAAGGCCGTCGAACACACTCAGCAACACCTGAACATCGAGCGGATGCAGTCCGATCGTGGGCTCGTCGAATACGAATACGGCATCATCCTGCACGCGACCCATCTCGCTCGCAAGCTTAAGACGCTGCGCCTCGCCGCCCGAGAGCGCCGGTGTGGGCTCACCGAGTGTGAGATAGCCCAAGCCCAGGTCGTGCAAGGTCTGCAAGCGCGCCTGAACCTTCTTGAGCCCCAGTGTGGCGTCGATGGCCTCATCCACACTCATATCCATGAGCTGCGGCAACGTAAGCAAGCTCCCGTCCTTGCCCTCGCGATGGATATGCGAAGCCGCGTCTGCATAACGTGAGCCGCGACATGCCGGGCAGACGATCTCGACATCGGGCAAAAACTGCACGTCGAGTGATATCGAGCCCGTGCCGTCGCACGTAGGGCAGCGCAAGGCGCCGGTGTTGTAGCTAAAGGCGCCTGCCTTGTAGCCGGCTGCCTTGGCCTCAGACGTACGGGCGAAGGCGCGGCGCAGCTCGTCATGGATGTCGGCATAAGTCGCCACCGTCGAGCGCACGTTGGCGCCGATGGGCGTGGCGTCAATCAGGTTGGCGCGTGCGATGCCCTCGGCGTCGACCCAGCGCACATGGCTTGGCAGGCGCGCGCCAGTTGCCTGAGCCTTGAGTGCAGGGATGAGCGTCTCGAGCACCAGGGTTGTCTTGCCCGAACCCGAAACGCCCGTCACCGTGACAAGGCGACCGCGCGGTATATCGACTTCGAGCGGTTTGACGGTATGGATGGCATCGGTCGCCATGCGGATATGGCCTTGATCGAACATTTCGTCGTCAGCCACCCGCGGGCGCAAACGCTTGGGGTCTGCGCGCAAAAACGGTGCGATGCGACTTCCCTGCGATTGTTCGACCTCGTCAACCGTACCAGCGGCGATCACATTGCCGCCGCCTGCTCCGGCAACGGGGCCCATCTCAACCAGATAATCAGCCTCCGCCAACACGCGCGTATCGTGGTCGACAACAACCACGGTGTTGCCGTCGCCCACTAGGTCGCGCATCACACCCACCAAGCCGTCGACATTGGCAGGATGCAGGCCAATTGAGGGCTCGTCCAGTACATAAAGCACACCCGTCGATCGGTTGCGCACCACGCGGGCGAGCTGCACGCGCTGACGCTCACCCGTGGAGAGCGTGGCACCGGCGCGATCGAGCGAAAGGTAATCGAGACCCAGGTCGACCAGACGACGAGCCGTGCCCAAAAACGAATCGCAGATATCCGCTGCCATGGGCCGCATCTCGGGCGGCAAGGATGCGGGCACCCCGCGCACCCACTCAATCGCATCACCAAGCGTCATGGCCGCCGCCTGTGACAGATTGATACCGCGCACCTGGGGCTGGCGCGCAGCCTCGGAGAGACGCGTACCGTCGCAATCACGGCATGGGCCCTCGCGCAAAAAGCGCGCAACGCGTTTTAAGCCCTTATCGTCCTTGACCTTGGCGAGCGCATTCTCAACGGTATAGACGGCGTTGTAATAGGTGAAGTCGAGCGGCGTGGCACCCTCGCCGTTTTTGGGAACGTAAAGAATGTGCTTCTTAACCGCGGGGCCGTGAAACACGATGTCGCGCTCTTGAGGCGTGAGCTGATTAAACGGCACGTCGGTGCGCACGCCCATCTCGCCGGCCACTTGCTTCATCAGATCCCACATAAGCGTGCCCCAGGGAAGCACTGCGCCCTCGTTGATGGTCTTTGACTCGTCGGGCACCAGGCTCGCCTCGTCCACCTCGCGCATGACACCGGTGCCGCCGCAGGTAGGGCACGCACCACCGCTATTGAAAGCCAAATCCTCGGCACTCGGCGCGTAGAACTCGCGGCCGCACGTCGGACACGTGAGCGACAGGCCTGCGGCCACGTTAAGGCTCGGCTCCAAACGCGCCCCGCAATGCGGGCATACGTGATGGGCGCAACGGCTAAAGAGCAGACGCAGGCTATTGTTGAGCTCGGTCATGGTGCCAAAGGTAGAACGCACGCCCGGCACGCTGGGGCGCTGATGCAATGCGAGCGCCGCCGGCACGTGCAGCACCTCGTCCACCTGGGCATGTTCGGCCTGCGTTAGACGACGGCGGGTATAGGTGCTTAGCGCCTCCAGGTAGCGACGCGAGCCCTCGGCATAAAGAACCCCCAGCGCCAGCGAACTCTTGCCCGAACCCGACACGCCGGCAATACCCACGAGCTTTCCCAGCGGAATATCGATATCGATGTCCTTGAGGTTATGTACACGCGCGCCACGCACCTCGATAGCCCGCGGGCTCATCTTCTGTTCCATCACCTTTATCACCCTACTCATGCCATAAAATGCGATCTCGAATGTACGCGCCCAGCATGGGCACGGTAAACCGGACGAGGCCGTATCCGGCAGCCTCGATGACTCGCTCGCGAATCAAGCTTGCGCGATATTTACTCGCCCAGCTCTGGGTGCGATCGCAACGCTCAATGATATCCGCCATGCGCGTCGGCTTACCCTCGTCAGCAGCCATGGCCTCGATAAAGAGGCGTTGCGGACTGCGCAACCCGTAATACAGGGGCGCGTCGACCGCTTCATAGAACTCGGAGACGGCATCGGCGTAGCCAGCCTCGACATCGCACACTTCAATGACCTGCGAGTCACGCCGAACGGCAGACCGCCACATGTAATATCCCACCAGCTGAACCATATAGGGATGCCCCATGCTCTTGTGTGCCGCAAGGTCCGCCGTCCCCGCGTCAACGTAAAGACCAGCGTTTTTGACCGTCTGGATATATGAATCGCGCACCTCGGGCAAAGAAATCGCCCCCAGCGTACGCTGCTGGGCACGCCGCAAAAACGTTACGCTCGGCTCTTCGAGCAGATCGTCAACCATACTGGGTAAGCCGGCAAACACCAGCGCAAGACCACGCTGGTCGCTATCGGGCAAGCCCGTGGCATCCTGGTCTCCGAGCACCTGCTGATAGAGAACGGCAAGAGCCGCCAGTTCCTCGATAGACGCCGATTGTGCCTCGTCAATCGCAAACAGTATGCCCTTGCCTGGACCGAGCCTCTTGAGGCGCTCGTTGACCAGCCCTCGCAACGTCTCGCCCTTTGCTCGCGCCGCCTCGACCGACATCCGACCAAACGACGGACCGAACTCCATTGACGTCACAACGGGTTTATTCGAGCGAAGCGCATCGGCCAAGCGGTCGCATAAGCCAAGCGACGCGGAATCGGAGACAACCGCCCATCCGCGCTCGCTGGCTAGACGTTGCAGCTCCCGCAGGAGAACCGTCTTGCCGCAGCCGCGATTTCCCGTAATGAGCATGAGCCTGCCCGGCGCTCCGGCGCCGTTATCGAGCCCTTCCTCGAAATCTTCGATGACCGACTCTCGACCGATGAGTATCGGAGGCCGCTTGCCTGCCGTTGGCTTAAAGGGATTTGGATTCATGTCGGCCTCCTCGGATTGGCAAACCCTGATAATAGTTATACCAACTTATACCGAGTTATACCAATAGCATGTGACAAAGGAGCTGTCCCTTTGTCACATGTGGCCGAAAAACTCGGCGTCTGCTGCTCGCCAGGGGCGAAAGGTGGCGGGATCGATCTTTACGTGCGCCGCGGCGGGTACGTCGCACCACTTGACGGTGTAGCCAGCGCCGCGAGAGCAAAAGACCGAGTCAGGCGTGTTGGGCAGATCGGCCTCGGGCTCGTAGGCGGCCGCCTCGATGACGCGCTCGGCATCATGGCAAGCCGCATAACCGGCGAACTCCAGGTACAGATGACCGCGACCGCTCGTGTAGGCAGCCACCTCCAGCGCGTAATCCTGCACCTCGGATGCCGGCACGCGACCCACAAGCTTTGCCCGATCGCCCGCCATCGCCGGCGGCTCGTACTCAGCGCCCATGCGCGTGGCGTCTGAGAGCGCCCGGCCCACGCACTCCCCCGGCACCTCGAGTTCAAAGTGGTACCACGGCTCCAGCAGCACGTCTGCGCCAGCCTCGCGCGCCTGCATCAAACCCTGGCGAATCGCGCGATACGTGGCCTGGCGAAAATCGCCGCCCTCGGTGTGTTTGGCATGCGCGCGGCCGCCCGTGAGCGTAATGCGCACATCGGTGATGGGCGAGCCGGTCAGCACGCCCAGGTGATCGCGCTCCATGGCGTTGGTGAGTGCCAAACGCTGCCAGTTAAGATCGAGCTCGTCGGTCGAGGTCACGGTGCCAAACTGCACGCCCGAACCCGCTGGCAACGGCTCCAGGCGCAGATGCACCTCGGCATAGTGGCGCAGTGGCTCAAAGTGGCCCACGCCCTCGACCGGCTGCGAAATAGTCTCCTTATAGAGAATGCCGCCAGGCTCAAACGCAATCGAAAGGCCAAAGCGATCTGCCAACACCCGCTGCACGACCTCGAGTTGCACAGCACCCATCAACTGCAAATGAATCTGCTCAAGATGAGTATTCCAGCTTACGCCGAGCATAGGATCTTCGTCCGCCAACTCAGTCAGCGCCTTGAACACCGCATGGACATCGTGTTCGCCCGGAAGCACCGTATAGGTGAGGACCGGAGCGATGACGGGCGCATCGCCCGCGGGCTCCGCGCCCAGGGCGTCCCCTGGGCGAACGTGCGCAAGACCCGTCACGGCGCAAATACCGCCAGCAGCAACTTCTTGGGCAAGCTCATACTTCTCGCCGTTATAGATGCGTACTTGATCGACCTTTTGCTCCCATGCCTCGGCACCGGAACGTCCGTCAATCATCTGTTTGGCATGCAGCGTGCCGCCGGTCACTTTAACCCAAGCCAAGCGCTCGCCACGATCCCCGCGGCTGACACGATAGACGCGCGCGGCAAACTCCGGGAGCCACGCCTGCTCACGCATCAGCGCACATATGCCATCCAGCAGCTCGTCAACGCCTTGGTCTTTGAGCGCCGAGCCGGCAAAGCAGGGAAAGAGCTTGCGCTCGGCAACCATGCGCGACAGCGTTGCGACAGAAAGCTCACCCACTTCAAGAAACTCCTCGAGCGCCGCTTCGTCCAACGCAGCAGCGTCCTCCTGAACGGCGCCGCCCGCCAGCAGTTCGTTGGCATCCAGGCAGCCCTCGGAAAGACGCTGCCCAAGCTGTGCCAGCAAAACATCGCGGCCGGGATTCTCCAAATCGATTTTGTTGATATAGATGAACGTCGGAATGTCATAGCGCGCAAGCAGGCGCCACAGGGTTTCGGTGTGTCCCTGCACGCCATCGTTGGCACCCACAACCAAAATCGCGTAGTCGAGTGCGCGCAGCGTGCGCTCCGCCTCGGCTGAAAAATCGACATGCCCCGGCGCATCCACGAGCATGACATGGGTATCGCCGTGATCGAGCACGGCCTGCGACGAGAAGATCGTGATACCGCGCTCGCGCTCGATCGCGTTAGTGTCCAGATGTGAATCGCCATCGTCCACGCGTCCGCGCTTGCGAATGCGGCCCGCGTTGAACAACATGGCCTCGGCCAGCGTGGTCTTGCCGGCATCGACATGTGCCAAGATTCCAACGACCGCTTGCTTCGACATGGCTCTCCTCTTATTGCAAGCCCATCGCACGCGGCAACGGGCACCCTCGTTCCACACTGGATGATACAATTTACGGGCCGGCGGGCGAAGCGGGCCCTATCCCCCGACCGAGCTCATCGCCCTGCGTTGCCGCGCGGCGATTTTCGTAGGTTCGCGCCTTGCGAAAGCCGGCACCTCCCCTTTTTGTCTGCCCGGGTTCATCTGGGGCAGTAACAACGCGAGCCTCACAACAGCGAGGAGTCACCATGAAGGCATTGCTCAACGAGTTCAAGGAATTCATTAATCGCGGCAACGTGATAGACATGGCCGTCGGCGTGATTATCGGCGGCGCATTCACTGCCATCGTGACCTCGCTTACCGATAACATCATTAACCCGCTTATCTCCGTGATTGCCGGCGGCAGCGCCACCGAGATCTCGGGGCTGGTGGTGCCGGGCACCAATATCGACTTTGGCGCGTTTATCGGCGCGTGCATCAACTTTTTGATTGTGGCGGCGATCGTCTTTGCCATCGTCAAGGCATTCAACAAGGCGCAGGAGATTGGCGACAGGCTCGCCGGTACCACCGCCGAGGAAGCCGCGCCGGCACCCGTCTGTCCTTATTGCCTGGAAGAGGTGCACGACGGCGCGACCAAGTGTTGCCACTGCGGAAGCGAGCTGCCCAAGGAATAGTCGCGTAGGCGCAGCACTTTCAACCACACGGCAAGCACCCCAGACGCTGCAATCAACTATATTTGGCCCCGTTTGGGGCCATTTTTCGTTCGAATGAATTGTTGCCGTGAGGCCCGGCTTTTACGCCTCGCGCAGCCAGTCGAACGCAACACGCGGCGTGCCGTCCGACACATGGATAATGCCGACACGCTCGAATCCCGCCTTGATGCTCGCGCCCTGCATGGGCAGATTGTCCTGATGCGTGTCGATGCGCAGGTGATCGGCACGCTCTTTGGCAAAGGCAAACATCGCAGCCGCGATACCGTGCACGGTGCCGTCGGATGCCACACGGTGCAGCACGGCGTACGGAGTGTCGCTGCGCCATTGACCGTCCTCAATGACGTCATAGCACTCGTCCGGACCCGGTAAAAAGGCAAACGTCGCCACCACGCGACCGTCGACTTCGCACACATAACTGCCACCAGCGGCAATATCGGCAGCCAGTTGCTCGGCCGAAGGCGTGCCCTCGGGCCACTGCGTGGCGTTGCCATGCGCGCGCATAAAGGCGCGGGCCACGTCATAGATAGCCATGACGGCGGGAGTGTCGGTATCGAGGGTTTTTCTGATCATCACGCGGCGACCTCACGTTTATTGGTATCACTTTGATTGAGCAATGATACCAACGTTTTGAGAAGGGCGCGAAGCAGATGGGAAGCAAAAAGCGAGCCGCCTGGTCAAAGGCCAAAAGCGAGTTTTTAGGCGCTGCCACCGGCGGCGATATGAGCGACCTGTTTGCACGCGAGGACGAGCGCCGCGACGCCCTGGACGCCGAGCGCGATGAAGCCTGGCGCTACAAGTCGTGCGAGCGCAAAAACCGTTACGACACGCGTGCCGAGGCCGAGGCAGTTATGGCCGACTGCGAAAACCGCGGACGCCGCGGGCTGGCCTGCTACAAATGCGAATACTGCGGCGGATGGCACCTGACGTCGCACCCTTGGAAATAGGCGCCGCTTCGGCACGGCACTGACGGAGCGCCAGCTATCGCGCGCAAGCTACGGGTGCGGCGGCACCAAAACATCGTAGCGAACGGCCTTGCCCGCAAGTTGATAGCTCGGCTTAACGCCGGCAAGCAGCGGCCCCTTCACCGGTCGCTTGATAACCACCTTGCGCGGATGCACCGCAAGCGCAGCTTCGACCAGCGTCTCCTCATCGGCGCACGGCTGTTCCAGATGGTGCAAGAGTTGGAACTTCTTTTTAACCGCCGCGCTCTTGGTGCGCCCGGGAAACATGGGGTCCAGATACACCACGTCGGGAGCGGCAAGCTCGCCCTGCCCGATCAGCTCAGCTGTATGGCGAAGGCCGGCAATGCTGTCCTCGCCCGCATGTAAGCGCATACGCGACACGGCAACCGCAAGCGCCGGATCATCTGCCGCGCGATCCAAGGCATCCTTGAGGAGTGCCGCGATCACGCAATCCTGCTCATACAGATCGACGGTAAAGCCCGCGGCCGCCAGCAGCAGCGAATCCTCGCCAAAGCCTGCCGTAGCGTCAATCGCCCATGGTCGCTCGATGCCCTTTGTGCGCGCAGCCTTCACCAACAGCTCTTGCTGCAGACGGCCCTGCTTGAGTCGCGGCAGCATGCGGCCAAAATCGGCACGCAGCTCCATCGTGCCGTCGGTGAGCGTGAGGCCCTCGGACTTCCCGGTCAGCTCAAGCCCCGCGGCCCGAGCAACAGAAAAGGGATCGACGACACCCATGGGTACTCCTTAACAAGCAAAACGAATACGTGAGCGCCGTTCATGCCAGCACCCAACCGTCCGCTATTGTCCCACATGCGACATGGCCCACAGCATCCCAATGCAAAGCACCGCCATCAATCCCGTGCACACGGCAGCGATCACAGAATCACCCATGCGCCTTCCCAACGACCGCGGCTCACGCACTTGCCCTGCTCCGTACATCATGACTCCTCCTTGAGACCAGCTCCTTGTTACGGCCTCATCATCGCAGCGCCGCACATGGGCTGCCATCGATTTGGCTTACGTCCAGCTTTCCTTTTTGAAAGGTTGGGGTAGGCTGCGCGGGGTCAAAGCGCTTTCAGGCGCATGCATCGCCGCGTTGAACTACAATGTGCTTCACCATATGTGCAGCACATGGGGTACGTCAGATTGACGTACTCGTATCGAAAGGACCAGCCATGAGTTCCGCTCGCAAGACTCTCAAAATCCTTGCCCTCGTCTACTTTGTTTTGGGCATCGCCAGCCTCGTCATCGCCGGCGTCGGCATCGCGACCGGCAACCTCGATTCCACGTACGGGTCGAACGCCATGCTCGCCGCGGTCGTGCTGGTCGCCAAGGGCCTCATCGATCTCGCCGCGGGCGTTGCGGGCATCAAGGGCGCCAACAAGCCTTCGCAGGTGGATGGTGCGTTTAAGCTCGGCATCGTTGCCGCAATCGCCACGATTGCGCAGGCCGCGCTCACGCTTCCCGCGCTCGGCGGCAGCTCCGTCAATATCGTCGCCTTTGTCATCGTGGTCTACGACCTGTTCTTTGTTCAGCAGGCACACGCCGTTAAGGCCGAGAACAAGGACCGCCTGTAAGCGCTCGCTTCTCATAACCTCTGCAGCCAAGCAACTAAAAAGGGCCGATCGCGCATCTCCGCGGTCGGCCCTTTACGTTTGCCCAGACAAAACCTACCAAAACAAACCTGTCCCTTTTTGGCAGGTTGTTAGCTGTGGCGGTACTCGGCGATGATGAAGTCGATGTCGGTTTGAAGGGTGTCCAAGTTTGCCAGGCGCTCTTTATCGGCAGGGCGCGTGCGGTAGTAGTACGGCGTCATCTGGAACACCGCCTCGATGTCGGCCTGGGTTTGGAGCGTAATGTTCGCAGACACCCGCCGCGTTCCGACCAACTCGAGCTCGGTGGTCTTCGGCAGCTTCTCATCGTTAAGGTACGGCGTGTCGTAGAGTACCTCCTTGAGCCCAAACAGATGACGGGCACCCGGCACCACGGTGTAGAGCGAGCCCTCTGGCGCCAGCACGCGAGAAAACTCACGCTCGTTAAAGGGAGCAAAGAGCTCGGTCACCATATCGAAGGTGCCATCGGCCACGGGGATGTCCTTCATGTTGGCCACGAAATAGGTCGCATCGCCGCGCTTGGCGGCAAGGCGCACCATCTCTTTGCTCAGGTCAAAGCCGTAAGCATCCACGCCCGGCACCGCACCCATGGCGCTGGTGTAATAGCCCTCGCCACAGCAAATATCGAGCAACGTCATGGGGCAGTTCGTAGACACGGCACGTCCAGACACCCGCTCGCGCACCAGCTCGACCATCGCATCGCGCAACGGCGCATAGTAACCGCGGTTCAGAAAGTCGCGACGGCTGCGTGCCTGCGACTTGGGATCGCCCATGGAGTCGCCGCTCTTGGACGAGCGCAGGAGATATAGATAGCCCTCGCGCGCACGGTCAAACCGGTGCCCACCCGCGCATGCAGCACCGCGTTCGTCATCCACCAGCGGCTCATGGCAAACGGGACACAACAACATGGCAACTCCTTAGCGCGAACAACACAACGCCCACCATTGTCGCACGCCTTCCCCGCCTAGTCATTGGGGACGTTCTTGAATGAGTAATCGTTTTAGAACGTCCCCAATGACTAGTCGATTAGGAGTATCATCGTCTGCGCAAATAAGCACAAAAGAGCATGTTAGAGATTGAGAGCGTATGGCTGACACCGTATCTAAGCACATTGACATGACCACCGGATCGCTGTGGCGCAATGTTCCCCTGTTCGCCTTCCCCGTGGCCGCCACGAGCATCTTGGAGCAGCTGTCGAACCTCATCGCCACGGTCATTATCGGTAACTTCTCGGGTGACCAGGGAACCCTCGCCATGGCGGCGGTCGGCTCCAATGTTCCGCTTACCAGTCTTATGCTCAACTTGTTTATTGGCATGTCGCTTGGCTCTAACGTGGTCATCGCCAACGCTATCGGCCGCAACGATCAGAACATGGTCAAACGCGCCGTCCATACCTCGATTTTAATGGCGCTCGTGGGCTTTGTCGTCATTGCGCTGGGCGAGATCTTTGCCGAGCCCATGCTCGCCGCGCTCAATGTTCCCGCCGAAACCATGCCGCTCGCTTCGCTCTACCTGCGCGTCTTTTTGCTCAGCATGCCCTCGATCTTGCTCTACAACTTTGAGGCCGCGATCTTCCGCTCCGTCGGCATCACCCGCATGCCGCTGCAGGCACTTGCCGTGTCCACCGTCCTCAACATTGGCCTGGATCTCATCTTTGTCCCCATACTCCACTGGGGCGTCGCGGGCGTCGCCATCGCCACCGCTATCGCCTACACTGTCAGCGCCGCCACGCTCTTTATCCGCCTGCTCAAGACCGACTCCGTCGTCCGCGTCACCCCGCGCGACCTGGCTATCGACCCCGTCGCCCTCAAGCGCATCGTCAAGATCGGCCTGCCCGCCGGCATCCAGAGCGCCGTCTTTGCCGTCGCCAACATCATCATCCAGTCTGCTATCAACAGCCTGGGCACCGAGGTCATGGCGGCATCGAGCGCCGCTATGAGCTTGGAGTACGTATGCTACAACCTGCTCAACAGCTTTAGCCAGGCTTGCACCACCTTTGTGGGACAAAACCACGGTGCCCGCCAGATCGACCGCTGCACCAAAACGCTCAAGGTCTGCCTGGTCGAAGGCGGTATCGTTGCACTCACCACGATCATCGTTATTGTCGGCCTGGGACGCGAGATCTTGTCGCTGTTCAACAGCGATCCCAACATCGTCTCGATCGGCTATATCCGCGTGTGTTCGATCTTCCCGGCGTACGCCTTTAGCATGTTCTACGAAAACATGTCCGGCTACCTGCGCGGCTTTGGTATCTCGCTCACGCCCGCCCTCATCACCATGATCTGCGTCTGCGGCATCCGCTTCTATTGGGTGTTCTGCGTGTTCCCGCACTTCCGCACCTTTGCGAACATCATGATGGTCTACCCCATCAGCCTGGGCACCACGGCGTTCTTTATGGTCGTGGCGGTACTACTTTGCCACCCGGCACGCACCTATCGCGCCACCCAAGCCAAAGCGACAGCCCGCTAAACACCGCACTCAAAGCCACGCCAGTCATTAATTGACAATATGCGAGCTCATATAGTCGATAAAGCGCCTCGTGGCGATGGGCATGGTATCCCAGCTGCGCCAGGCTGCCACTACGTCACGCGAGGGAGCGTGCACGATGGGCCGCACGCGAATATCGGCTCGCATGCCCTCCACAGTACGACGGTAGAGCATGCTCACGCCTAGGCCCTCTTCCACCATCGCCATGATGGTGTAGTCGTCGGTCACCTCACTCGTCACGTGCGGCGACAGGCCATGCGCCGCGAATGCATCGAGCACCAGGCTCTGTTCGCCCTCATCCAGAAGCACAAACGGATCGGAAGCCAGGTCGGCGAGCGTCACCTTTTCCTTTGCAGCCAGCGGATGCGCGGCCGGCAGCAATGCCACCAACTCGTCGTGATAGACCACGCGCTTCTCGAGCCCCGCGGTAAACCCGCGTGCCGTAAAGCAAAAATCGACCACGCCATCGTGCACCCACTGGGCGTTGCGCGTGTAATCGCCCTGCTTGAGGGTAAAGTGCACGCCCGGGTGCAGGGCTCCAAAGTCGCGAATCACGCGCGGCAACACGGTTCGGCTCACGTTGGTAAACGTCGCAATGCGAATATCGGTCGACGAAAGCCCCAGCAGCTCCTGGCGCTTGCCCTCAAGCTCAGCCTCGGCAGTTACGATCTGTCGCAGATACGGCAGATACTGCTTGCCATCGCGCGTAAGCGACACACCCCGCTTACCGCGCTCGATAAGCGTGGTACCCAGCTCACGCTCGAGCGCCCTGACGGCCTGGCTCACCGCACTTTGCGTATAGCCCAGCTCGTCCGCCGCACGTTTCAGACTGCCGCAATCGACCACCATACAAACAATCTGATACCGCGATGCCATCGTGCCTCCCCGTCGATGTAGCCGTAAAACGTTTTGCCAGGGCTTTTTCTGTCAACATTAGTATTTCTTAATCATACTGAAGATACATTCGCTTTACTACATTAACATCTGGGAGCAGAATCCTTTTTGCGAAACCGTTCTGTAACAAAAGGAGTCCCATGGATCGCAAAAAAGCAATCGCGCTCTCATTTTCCGTTCCCGTCGCATGGGGCTTTTCGTATCCCCTCATGAAGATCGGCATGGACAGCATGAACGCCACGAGCATCGTTGCGCTGCGCTGCATCATCGCCTTTGCAGCTTGCCTTGTGCTCTTTCACAAGCACGCGCTGCGCATCAACCGTGACCTGATGGTTCGCGCCGCCATCATCGGCGCCATCATGGCAACCGAGCTCACCTGCATGTGCCTGGGCTCCAGCCTCACCTCCGCCTCCACCGCTGGCTTTTTGCAGAGCCTGACGGTCGTGATCGTGCCGTTTGCCAACGCCGCCCTGCTGCGTCGCGCCCCCGAGCGCAAGGTACTCATCGGCACCGCCATCGTCACCTGCGGTATGCTGCTGCTCTCGGGTGCCGACTTTACCAGCCTGAATCCCGGCGCGATCATCATGTTGCTCTCAGCCTTTATCTATGCCAGCCACATTATCGTAGCCAAGCGCTTTGTCGAAGAAGTCGACCCACTGGCCTTGGGTGTTTGGCAGCTGGGCTTTGGCGGCCTGTTCTCGGGCATCGCCGCGTGCACCTTTGGCGGCTTCACGCTTCCCAGCACGCCCAACGAAATCGTCGTGGTCGTCGCGCTCGCACTCATCTGCTCTGCCTACGGCTTTATCACCCAGACGCTCGTGCAGCCCCACGTGCCCGCCGAGACCACCGGCTTTGCCTTCTCGCTGGAGCCGGTCTGCTCCGCCGTCTTCTCGTTCTTCCTGGTCGGCGAGGTCCTGAGCCCCATCGCCTTCTTTGGCGCCGCCCTCATCCTCACCGGCGTGATGGTGGCAACCGTCGAGCTCCCGCGCCTTCGCTCGCAAGGACACGCTCACATGGCAGGAGCGCCCGAGCGCGTCTCGTAGACCCCACTCTTCATGCAGCCGCGGCATAAAGGCAACCGGTGCGCCTTTACAATAGATGCCAACAGAGCATCTGCCGTAAAGGAGCCCCATGGACACCGCAACTCGCGACCGCAACATAGCAACTTGGTTGGGCGATGCGCCGCAGCCGGTACGTGACACAACGAACCAGCTGCTCGAGCGCATCGCCCTTTTACGTGCCGAGCAAACCATCTACCCGGCACAAGACGACATCCTCAATGCCCTCGCCTATACGCCGGCCAACCAGGTCAAGGTTGTCATCTTGGGTCAAGACCCCTATCACGGACCCAACCAGGCCATGGGGCTGTCGTTCTCGGTCCCCGCGTCGCAAACCAAGTTGCCGCCGAGCCTGCGCAACATCTATAAGGAACTCAACGCCGATCTGGGTTGTCCCATTCCCGCCACGGGAGACCTAACCCCATGGGCACAACAGGGCGTCCTGCTCCTCAACACGACGCTCACCGTGCGCGAGCATGCCGCCAACTCGCACGCCAAGCTGGGCTGGAGCACCCTGACCGATTACGTCATCGAGCGCTGCTGTCAGCTGCCCCAGCCGGTCGTCTTTTTGGCATGGGGTCGCTTTGCCCAGCAGATGGTCGAAGGCAAGCTCGCCGCGACCGGCGCGGGAAAGGCAACCGGCAAGTTCTGTCTGGCCTCTACGCACCCCTCGCCGCTTTCGGCAAACCGTGCCACGGCAGAACTCCCCGCTTTTATGGGGTCGTGCCCCTTCTCCGCTGCCAATCGGCTACTCGAACAGCACGGCTCGACCCCCGTCAACTGGACTTGCCTCGGCTAAAAATCGATACATCAAAAATGCGCCCGACGGCTTTCCATCGGGCGCGTTTCCTATTCGGGCCAAATAAATTGTGTGCGGCCGGCCTCGCCGCCATCGATCAGCAGGCTCTGCCCGGTCATAAACCGGTTGGTCACGCCCACAAAGTAGATCCACTCGGCGATCTCTTGGGCGGTGGCCCAGCGTTTAAGCGGCGTGAGCTCCATAATCTGGTTCCACAGGTGCTCGTCTTCCATCACGCAACGGTTGAGCGGCGTGATAACGCCGCCCGGGTCCACACTGTTGGCGATGGCCTGCGGCGCCAGGCGGTTTGCAAGGTTCTTGGTGTAGGCGATAACACCGCCCTTGCTGGCAGCATAGGCGGGAAACTCCGATCCCGTATGCCCACTCGCCGACCCCACATTGACCACGGATTTGATAGCCGGCGTCGGCTTGGCGGCAAGCCCCTCCCCCACAAAGGCGTAGCGCTCGGTCACGTTGATGGTGCCACACAGGTTAGCGGCGATATCGTCGGCCGAATCCTGCGTACCGGCAACGTTCACAATCACCTGGGGTTCAAGGCCGCCTGGAAACGAGTCCGGCTCGCGGACGTCAACAATCAGATGGCGGTAGCACTCGTGTTCGATTGCCGCTGGCAGCAGATCAAAGCCCACGACCTCGTGGCCCTCGTCCAAAAAGCGCTGCACGCATGCGGCTCCGATACCGCCCGAAGCGCCCGTGATCAAAACCCGCATACTTGCTCCTTAGGCGGTTGCGTGACGCTCGAGGTACTCGGCGCCCACGTTCTCGCGCTCCCAGCCACGCACGACCTTGTAGCCCACGGGGCTCAGGAAGACCTCGCACAGCAGCTCGGCAACAGCGCCGGTCAGCGAGCACATAAGGACCTGCACCCAGGTCCAACCAAAGAACGTGTGGCTCACCACAATGGCAAAGACCAGGTTGTCGATAAACTGGCCAACACCCGTGGACACATAGGAGCGGAAGGCAAAGCTCGCAAAGTTATTCTTCTTGAGCATACGGCCGAGCGACTGGTTGAGCGTGGAGTTAACCACGGCAGAAACGAGCATTGCCAACGAAGAGCCCAGCACCACGTACCAGGTGCCGCCGATGGTGGCGTTAAGGGCGGTGTTGACCTCGATCATACCCGTGTCGTAGTAGGCGCCCCACATGCCAGGCGTGAGCGAGCATGCCCAAAAGCACAGGCTCACGGCCAGGTTGACCAGCAGCGCGAGGATAGAGATTTTGATGGATGCCTTGGCGCCAAAGCGCTTACAGATCATGTCCTGGCACAAAAACGAAACCCAGCTCACCACAAAGCCGCAATCGAGTGCCAGATACGGCAGGCTGATGAGCTCTTTGTTGGCCAGCAGGTTCATCATGATGACGCTCACGAAAAACAGCGAAACCGTTGCCGCGGGAATGCTCCGCAACAGGACCTTGTAGTCCTCCATGACCTTCTTGATCATTATGTACTCCTTTGGTTTTAGGTTTAACGAGCAGGATATCGGACCCGAACTGCTCGGACGTCACGGTCTTGAGACGACGGTGGGTATGATAGCCGCTCACACGGCATCAGGCAAGTAAATGGCGCGGCAGCCCCGCAGGGCCACCGCGCCGATGCGTTAAAAGGCCACGTTGCCAAACTCCGACAGGATAAGGTCGGGGTTGTGGTCAGTTGCCCAATCCACGTTCCACGGGCTCGTGAACAGCAGCAGCTTACCGCCGCGCATGTCCTCGACGCGCAGGGTGTCGCGCGTGAGCGAAAGGCCCGGGATATCGATGGTGTCGGGGTCGTTCTGAATCCAGCGGATGTCCGTATAGGGCAGCGGCTGGCGACGAACCTCAACACGGTACTCGGCCTTGAGGCGGCGCTCGAGCACCTCAAACTGCAGTACGCCGACCACGCCCACGATGACGCTCTCCATGCCGGCGCCCAGCTCGCGGAAGATCTGGATGGCACCCTCCTGGGCAAGCTCCTCCATACCCTTGACGAACTGCTTGCGCTTGAGCGTGTCGACCTGCGTAATGCGGGCGAACATCTCGGGGGCAAACGTCGGGATCTGCGGATACTGCACATGGCGCTTGCCAGAGCACACGGTGTCACCGATGCTAAAGATACCCGGATCGAACAGGCCCACGATATCGCCCGCGTATGCCTCGTCCACGATGGCGCGGTCATCGGCCATCATCGACGTGCCCGTGGCAAGCTTGAGCTTGCGGTTGCCCTGCACGTGGAAGGCGTCCATGCCACGCTCGAACTTGCCCGAGCAAATGCGCACAAAGGCGATGCGGTCGCGGTGGTTCTTGTCCATATTGGCCTGGATCTTAAACACAAAGCCGCTAAAGTCATCGCGGCAGGGATCGACCGGTTCGCTGGTGAGCGTATCGGTATAGGCGCGCGGCGTCGGGGCCAGACGCAGGAACTCCTTAAGGAAGGGCTCCACGCCAAAGTTGGTGAGCGCCGAGCCAAAGAACGCCGGGCTCAGCTTGCCGCAGGCCACGGCATCCAAGTCGAGCTCATCGCCGGCGCCATCGAGCAGCTCGATGTCGTCCATCAGGTTCTTATGGTTCTCCTCGCCAATAAGCTCGTCCATGGCGGGATCGCCCAACTCGGCCTCGACCTCGGCGACCTTCTTGGTGGCGTTGGCGTGACCGTCGCCCTCAAAGGCAATGACGCGACGGGTCTGACGGTCGAACACGCCGCGGAAGTTGCGGCCGCTGCCGATCGGCCAGTTCATGGGATACGTATTGATTCCCAGGACATTCTCGATCTCTTCCATGAGCTCAAACGGATCGCGAGCCTCGTGGTCGAGCTTGTTCACAAAGGTGAAGATGGGAATGTGGCGCAGCGTACAGACCTTAAAGAGCTTTTTGGTCTGGGCCTCGACGCCCTTAGCGCCGTCGATGACCATGACTGCGGCGTCGGCGGCCATAAGGGTACGGTAGGTATCCTCCGAGAAGTCCTGGTGGCCGGGGGTATCGAGGATGTTGACGCAGGCGCCGTTGTAGGTGAACTGCAGCACCGAGGAGGTAACGGAGATACCGCGCTCCTTCTCGATGTCCATCCAGTCCGAGACGGCATGCTTGGCCGAGCTCTTGCCCTTAACCGAGCCGGCAGTCTGGATGCTGCCGGTATAGAGCAGCAGCTTCTCGGTAAGCGTGGTCTTACCGGCGTCCGGGTGGCTGATGATCGCGAATGTGCGGCGCGACGAGATTTCATCCGACAGGCTTGCCATGCGGATCCTTTCTTGCATTGAGTGCATTACGTCGTTGTAACCGCATTATTGTAGCCGCGAAACCTCGCTCTAGAGCGCCTATCAGGACAAATTCATCAGTTGGGGCCTGGGTAGCCGGCCCAATCAGCATTTGCCTCTTGCATAACTGTGCATAGTGTATATATACTGTGCTTACCGGTTATATACACGTGTAGCCCATCAGCTAAGGAGCCGCTGTGGACATCATCCTATCCAATTCGAGCGATAAGCCCATCTACGAGCAGATAACCTCGCAGGTCAAAGCTCAGATTTTATCGGGCACGCTCGCTGCGGGCGCCAAACTCCCCAGCATCCGTGCACTCGCGAGCGATCTTGGCGTGAGCGTCATCACCACCAAGCGCGCCTACGCCGACCTGGAGCAGCTCGGGTTTATCTGCACCGTGCAGGGCAAGGGCTGTTTTGTCGCCGAGGGCAACCAGGAGCTTTTGCGCGAAAACCAGCTCTGCCATATCGAAGAGCTACTTGCGAAAGCGGCGAGCCAAGCCGAAACCCTGGGCGTCACGCGCGACAAACTGCACGAGATGCTCGACCTGGTGGCCCCCGAAACCATGCAGTAGCCATCTGCAAGAAAGGCTATACCATGCAAAACTTGCTAGAACTCAAAGGCATCTCACGCACTGTAAGCGACCGCTTTTCGCTGCGCGACGTCACGCTTGCCGTGGAGCCCGGCCAGATCGTCGGCTTTGTTGGTGCCAATGGTGCCGGCAAAACAACGACGATTCGCGCCGCGCTCGGGCTTATCAAGCTCGATGCCGGCGAGGTGCACCTGTTTGGGCAGCGCTGTGGCGCCGACGCGCCCGATGAGACACAGCGCTGCCTGCGCTCCCGCGTCGGTCTCGTCCTGGACACATGCCCCTTCCCTTCAACGCTCAAGGCGGGCCAGATCGAGGCACTCGTAGGCCCGGCGTACCCCACCTGGAGCCACGACACCTTCGCCAGCCTCATCGACCGATTTGGCTTGGATCCCAAGGCAAAGGTCAAGGACCTCTCCCGCGGCATGGGCATGAAGCTGCAGCTTGCCTGCGCGCTCAGCCACCAGGCCAAGCTGCTCGTTTTGGACGAAGCCACCGCGGGCCTCGATCCCATGGCACGCGAGGAGCTGCTCGATGAGCTGCTCGCCTTTGTTTCCGACGGCCTGCACAGCGTGCTGCTCTCGAGCCATATTACGTCCGACCTCGATCGCGCCGCCGACCGCGTCATCTGCATCGATAACGGCTCGATTATTTTTGACCTGCCGCGCGAGGACATTACTGACCGCGCCGGCATCGCCCACTGTACCCAAGCACAGGCCGCCGAGCTTATGGCTTGCGTCGAAGGCGCCCGTGCCGTCCACCACGCCTATAGCGTGGACGTGCTCGTGCCCAACCGTCGCGAAACGCTCGAAGCCTTTCCCGAGATTCCCTGCGATCGGGCAACCATTGATGACTATCTGCGCCTCATGCTGAAAGGGGCTTCGAAATGAAACGCGCCTTTATGTCCGAGCTCGCCATCGTTCGCACGCTCACCCCGAGCATCGCGGGCGTCGGCCTGTTCATCTTCGTCGTGCTAACCCTTGCCAACGCGTCGGATGGCGATTCCGGCATGAGCGCCGGCGCCTGCGCGGTCAGCGCCATGTCGCCCATCATGGTCATGAGCTCGCTGGCCGGCTTCGACAATCAAAACGGATGGGAGCGCTATCGGGCAACGCTGCCTCTCACGCGCAAAGACATTATTTGCGCACGCTACCTGTGCATCGTTGTCTTCTCGGCCATCATGGCCTGCGCCGCCGTGCTTTTGAACATCATCGCCCTTCCGTTCTTCAACAGCGCGGGCGTGGCCTCGACAGGACAAACCATCTTTGAGATCGCAATTGCCTCGGCAGCATCGATGCTCATCTCCCTCATGATGGTGTTCTTGGCACAGCCGCTGTTCTTCCGATTTGGACACATGGAGGCACTGCGCCTATCCGTTGGCCTGTTTGCCCTACTCGGATGCCTTACCATGGCAGCGCTGAGCTCCTCCAACCCCATCAGCAACTGGCTTATGTCGATTGCCGGGGCGAATCCCGATCCTGCCGTCCTTGGCTGTCTGTGTGCAGGAATTGCCGTACTGGCGCTCGCACTATGTGTAATCAGCTGCGCTGTCAGCACCAAGGTTTATCGAGCACGCGATCTGTAATCGACGGCTAAAAAAGCTTAGGTGGTACCCCGCTTATTTTTTCAATGTAACGAGGCGGCATAGCGTCACCACCGCCCTTCACAGCAGGCCGTCTAGTTCTTGGCAACCAAAAAGACACCGTCAGCATATCGAAGGTGAATACTTTTCCGAGAAGTGAACGAGTAAAAACAGTGCCCTGTAGCATCGACATTTTTAAGGACTCAATTCCTGCGGTTTTTGTCTAAGAATCCTGCAGTTTTGTTCGTAAAAAGTGTGTATGTTCCAGGGGTCCAGATTTACTCGTTCACTTCGCGGAAAACCATTCACCTTCGATTCGAGCCTTAACCAAATGCCCTCTCGAACTATGGCCCCTGTCTCACCACAGCGATACCAAAGCTTCATGGCGGGGCGGTATCATCGGACGAGCGCCGTAAATCTGGCGCGGTCGTTCTTTGGGGAGGCATTTCACCCGTGTCGTGGGTCGCAGCAGCATTTGTGTCGGCTTTCTTTGCCGGCGTCACATCTGTCCTGGCCAAATGCGGCATCAAGCAGACCGACTCCGATGTCGCGACGGCCATTCGCACCTGCGTGGTGCTCGTTTTCGCCTGGGCAATGGCGGGCATTTCTGGATCCATTGGAACCATCGGCAGCATCGAACCCAGATCTTGGCTCTTTCTCGTCCTCTCGGGACTCGCTACCGGCGCTTCGTGGATCTGTTACTTTAAGGCGCTGGGCATCGGAGACGTCAATAAGGTCGTACCGGTCGACAAGATGAGCACCGTACTCGCCGCACTGATCGCCATCGTGCTTTTTGGCGAGACGAGCAACCTTGCGGTTAAGCTCGTGGGAACCGCTGTCATCACCCTCGGCACGTTTTTAATGATCGAGAAGAAGCAGTCTGCCGGACCCGAGCAGCAGCAAGACCGGACCTGGCTCGCTTACGCCCTCGGCGCTGCCGTGTTCGCGGCGCTCACGTCCATCCTTGCCAAGGTTGGCATCGAAGGCGTCGAGTCAAACCTGGCCACGGCAATCCGCACCTGCGTGGTACTGGTTATGGCATGGGCGATCGTGGCAGCCAAGGGAAAACTGGATCAGGTCGCGCACGCTGACCGGCGCGAACTCACATTTCTCGCAACATCGGGCATCGCGACCGGAGCATCGTGGCTGCTCTATTACTACGCCATCGCCACAGGCCAGGTGAGCGTCGTGGTGCAGATCGACAAACTATCGATTGTCGTATCAGTACTATTTGCGCGCCTGACATTCAACGAAAAACTCTCACGACACAGCGTCATCGGTCTCGCCCTCATCGTACTGGGCACCGCCGCGCTCGCAGTTTGGAAGTAGCGCGGCCAGCAGCCGCTACATCCTCACACCTGGCTTGGGATGCCTGTACTGACCGTGGGATGCCGTGCGCTTACCGTGCGAGATGGCAAATTTGGGACAACAATGCAGGCAACGAAGGCAGGCTGCGCACTCCGGCTTTGTCCAGACGGGAAGGCCGTCGCGCATCTCAATCGCCGCCATGGGGCAGCGCTTGGCACACAGGCCGCAGCCGATGCAGCGATCGGCATCGACGGCAAACTTGCTCGTCTGTTGCATGCGCGGCAGCCCAATTGCGTGATACGCGCACGATGCAAACAGAGGCACGCGATGGCGCATCATGTTGCCCGTGCGGCGTGCCCGCACCGCCTCGATCACGGCATCAATCTGCGCCTCGGCAGCTCTATTGATACCCTCAACCTTTTGAGGGTCAGACAGGTCGAAAACAGGCGTCCAGGTATCGGGCATCTTGACGCTCATCGCCGCATCTAACTCGAGCCCACGCTCGTGTAGCAGATCGCGGGCGAACTTGGCCGATTGCCCGGTCGTCGAACCATATGTCGAGACATAGAACGTATAGGGGCGCTCGCCGCCCTTTGTGCCGGCAGCAACCGATAGGTCGACAGTCTTCAAAAACTCGATCATTGGCGTCGGCAAGCCCCAGGCGTATACCGGGGCGACAAACCCCAGCCGACAGGGGCCTTCCATCACAGCAAGGTGAAGGATCTCGGCATCAAAGCGCTCAATCGACATAACTTTGTCGCTTGTCGCCGCTGCAATGCGACGCGCCACATGCTCGCTGTTCCCTGTCGCGCTAAAGTACAGGATCATCTCGTACCCCTGGAATTGACTCGTGAAAAACCGCGCTACTTGCGCAGCGGCTTGGGCAGCGGAATGCCGGCGGCGATAACGGCAGCGATGATCATGCAGACGATACCCTTGAGTGGGAAGCACATGAGCAGCAGGCCCACGACCATGACCGGCTGGCGCATGACCGCACCCATCGTCGATGCCGTGCAGACGGCGACGCAAAAGACCGGATCTGCGCCGGTGAGGATGGCAAGGCCGTAGCCCAGGCTCACACCCGAGAAGATAACCGGGAAGAAGTGGCCGCCACGCCAACCAAGGTTGATGAGGGCGGGCGTCAGCATGGCCTTAACAAGACCGGTCGCGATAAGCACGCCAGCGGGAATGGTCAGGTAGGTTTCCATGAGCACGTCGGCCTGGGTCTCGCCGGCAAACATGGTGTAGGGCAGGACCGTGCCGCAGATGGCGAGCGCCAGACCGGCCAGCATGGCTTTGACGACAGGGCGCGCCCCTATTGCATGGGCAAGCGCTTCGCTCGCATGCTCAGAGACAAAGAACAGCCAACCGCATACGGTGCCGACCAGCGCCAGCGGAATGAGCCAAACAAGTTCCAGGTTGCCTACCTCGGCAGCCTCGAACCTGGGCATGCCCATGCCACCGCCCACAAGCTGGCCAAGCAGCAGGTAGGTGCCCAGACCGCCGGCAATCGCAATGCCGTAGACCACCATCTTTTGCGCCTTGGGCAGCTTGATGGTGATCTCGCCGGACATGGACTCATCGTCGGCGTCTTCGCCCTGGCCGTCAGTACTTCCGGCAAGCGGCGCCACAAAGCCAAAGACGGGCGCGGTAAAGAGTGCCGTCAGGGCAGCCTGGGTGCCCAGCAGCGTGAGCTCCCTAAACTCGGCGCCAAAGCGACGCATGCGATCGCCGACCCAGCTGCACAGACCCGCGATGGCGCCGGTCAGGCCGGCCTCCGGTCCAATGCTGCCGCCAAACAGCAGCGGCAGCAATGCCGCGAGCGAAAGCTTGCCCAGATTGTCGTACGGGTAGCGCCCGTCTTGCTTAACCTTAGCCATCACCTGGTTGAGGTCATCGGTCTTGGTGCCTGTCATCTTTTCGTACAGACCGATTAACAGGCCGCCCAGCAGGCAGACAAAAAACGGGTACGGCAGAAAGCCAAACGGGCCGCTGGCAAGCTCGGGCGAAGCGACGCCCAGCGCGTGCGGAATCTCGGTCCATAGATAGTCGATACCGTGCTCCATCGCAAAAAAGAACAGCCAGACTGCGGCACCCGCGAGTGCACCGGTCACGGCAACGCTGACCAAAAACAGCGCTCGGTTCGTGGGTTTGGCAAGGTTATCCATCGGGTCCTCCCGCGGTCAAAGTCGACATAGATACGTTTTATTGTAGAGCGAGCGTTGCCCGAACGAGCCAACCACCTGCGCCGCAAACGGCACCATTGGGAGCCATAGTGGGGCAGGCTCAAGACTTATCCGTTGATAATCGAGGCAATCTCGCGCAAATCGTCGGCAAAGTAGATGCCGTGCTGGCGCCTCGGGCTCGAAAGCCCCTTATCAATCATGTGCCCGAGCAACGCCTTGAGGTCGTTGTAGTAACCGTCCAGGTTATACAGGATGCACGGAGAGCTCAGGTGCCCCAACGACACCGCGGACATAACCTCGGCAATCTCCTCGAGCGTGCCCGTGCCGCCCGGAAATGCGATGAACGCATCGCCGAGCTCGATCATCTTGGCTTTGCGCTCGGCCATGTCGCTCGTCACGATAAGGTCGTCGATTCCGTCGTGTTGAAACTCTGCCTCGATAAAAAAGCTCGGCTCCACACCCGTCACATGTCCGCCTGCCTCGAGTACGCTATCGGCGAGCGCGCCCATCAGTCCCGATTTGGACCCGCCGTATACGAGCGCGTGTCCGTTGGCGCCAATCCAATTGCCCAGCTCCTGCACTGCGGGCAGAAACGCCGGGTCGTTGCCGACGCTCGCGCCCAGGTAGACGGTGATGTTCATATGCAATCCCCCTCGTCGTGACGCGCGGCACCCGTTCTATCGTTGCCGGCGACGGTATTCGCGCACGCGGCGCGACAAATCGGCGAGCTCATCGCGGTCGAGTTCTTCCAAATGCTCAAGATCGTCCATAAAGCGCGCCATGGTGTCCTTTTGGCGCATCTTGATAAGCGTATTGCAGTAGTTCACCGCCACGCCCGTAAGCATGGCGATATAGAAGATACTGATGACGCTTAGGATAACGGTAATGCCGCGGGCAACCGGCGTTTCAGCGGGGATATCGCCAAAGCCAATCGTCGAGACCGTCTCAAAGCTAAACCAGAGACCATCGCCAAACGTGAGGGTCGTGGGCTCGGACAGCCAGACAGCCGTCGAGCAAAGCAGATAGAAAATAAGAAACAGGCCCGTAATGCGTGCAAAGCCAGCCTGTCGCAGCACATCGGCAAGCGTCCTGAGCTTTTTCATCGCGACCCCTTCCACGGACAACCAATCACGTTCGCTCGGTATTGTCCCACGCCTCCCCAGCAAACGGAACTAGTCATTGGGGACGTTCTTAAATGACCAGTCAAACAAGAACGTCCCCAATGACTAGTCGTTTAAGAACGTCCCCGATGACTGCCGGGCGGGAGCGTTTAGCGGTACAGCTGCCGACTGGGCAGGCTGAGCTGGTATCCTTATGCGGTAATGTCTCGATTCGTTAGGATTGCATGTGAGAGCTTCCGCTGTCCTTCGTTCAGTTATATATCGCACCCTGGCCGTCGCGCTTGCCGCGCTTGCCGTGCTGAATTCCATCGCGCCTGTCCAGGCTTTTGCCGATGACTCTAGTCAGCAGGTCAAAACGGTCCGCGTTGGTTGGCTCGTCAACAACGAGGGCTTCCAGGACGGCACCCCCGGCGAGCGTCTCTCGGGATGGGGTTACGAGTACCTCCAGACCCTCTCGTACTACACACCCGGCTGGCAGTACGAATACGTCTCCGGCACCTTCACCGAGCTTATGGAGAAGCTCGAAGCCGGCGAGATTGACCTCATGCCAAACATCTCCTACTCCGAAGAACGCGCCCAAAAACTGCTCTTCTCATCGAACCCCGAGGGCACCGAGCGCTACTACATCTATGCCAGGCCCGAGCGCGACGATCTGGCCAAGGGTGACCCCCGAGCGCTCCAAGGCCTTACCATCGGCTGCAACCCCGGCGTTATGCAAACCTTCGTTGGCCAGCAATGGCTCGCCAACGAAGGAATCGCCTGCACATACAAGGAGTATGACGGAAACTCCGTTCTCTTTGATGCGCTGGCAAACGGCGAGGTCGATGCCGTCATCATGAACGACACGACCTCGTCGCCCAGTGCCTCCCCCATGTTCTACATTGGGTCGAGCGACTACTATTTTGCCGTCCCCAAAAGCCGCCCCGACCTGATGGACGACATCAATGCCGCCATGACAGCAATCGCCCGCGTCAACCCACGCTATAACGACGAAGTCAAATCTCACTACTCGGCCCAAAACAGCGGTTCATCATCGCTCAACGGCCCCGAATGTTCCTGGCTCAAAGCAAACAACAACACCATCACGCTCGGCTACATTACGGGCAAACTCCCCTACTGCAACGAAGACGAAGACGGCAAAATGGAAGGCTCGCTCGCATCGCTTGCGACGACGCTACACGATAAATTTGGCATTACGGTCAAAACCGTCGCCTTTGATAGCTACAAGATGATGTCAAAGGCCCTGTCAGAGGGAAGCATAGACGTTGCGCTGCCGGCATACCGAGATTACTGGTTTGCCGAGCAATCAGGCGTTGTGCAGTCGGTATCGTTGGGGACCATGTCCCTCACCGCCATCCACACCGGCAGTAACCTGAAAAAAGACCTTCAGAACATCGCCTGTACCAAATCATCGTTTGTCAACCGAAATGCACTTGAAAGTCTATTCCCCACAGCGACCGTAACCGAATACCAATCCGACGATGAAGCGTTCGACGCCCTCAGGAAGGGAACGGCGCGCTGCATCGTCGCTCCCAGTTCACGCGTAAAAACCATCGGTGACCGTTATGATCTCGAGGACTGCGAGACGGTCGAGCTCCCTGACACCTGTGACCTCGCGTGCTTGATGTCGCGCGGCAAGCCCGAACTGCTGGGAATCATCAACAAGGGCATCATCAATGCCGGAGAATCGCTCTCCGCAAGTAATTACTCCTCCACGTCGTACACGGCCCAGGAATCCAACACGCTTCAATTCCTTTATCGCAACCGCACCGCCATTGCAGCTACCCTCATCGGTATGTTGTCGGTCGGCATCGTCCTGCTCATCTGGGCGCTCGTGCGCGCTCGAACCGAGCGCAAAAAAGCCGATGCTGCCAACGCCGCTAAGACGGCATTCCTCACGCGCATGAGCCACGACATCCGTACGCCGCTCAACGGTATCCTGGGCCTTATCGAAATTGAAGAATTGAAGGAAGGCGATATGCAAGTCGCCCGCGAGAGCCGTGCCAAGGCGCGCGTTGCCGCCAATCACCTGCTGTCACTGATTAACGACATCCTCGAGATGGGCAGGATCGAGGAGTGCAAAGTGACGCTCGAGCACGAATCATTCAACCTTAAAGAGCTGTGCGACAATGCGCTCGTACTGTGCAAGCTCCGCGCATCGGACCGCGGCATAACCATGCTCGACACCAGCGAGCCCTACGCTGTCGACCAATATATGATCGGCAGCCCCACCCATATTCGGCAGATCCTTGTCAACCTGCTCGACAACAGCATCAAGTACAACAAGCACGGAGGCACCGTCACGTTCTCATCGACCATCAAACCGGTCGACGACGAGCACGCCGTGTTTTGCTTTAGCGTCTCGGATACCGGCATTGGTATGACGCCCGAGTTTTTGACGCACATTTACGAGCCGTTTGCCCAGGAAGGCGACGATGCGCGCAGCAAGTTCCAAGGAACCGGCATTGGCATGTCTATCGTCAAATCGCTCATCGATATGATGGGCGGCACGATTGAGATTTCGAGTGAGGTTGGCGCGGGAAGCACGTTCAACGTCCAGATACCGCTCGATATCGACAAGAACCCTCAGGCAAAAGAACGTGCGTCCAAGCAGACATACAGTTGCTCGCTTGCCGGCATGAACGTCCTTTTGGCAGAAGACAACGAGCTCAATGCCGAAATTGCCCAGGCTCTACTCGAAAGCGAAGGCATCGTCGTAACGCGCGCCGCCGACGGCAACAAAGCAGTCGACCTATACGTTAGTCGTCCCGCCGGCAGCTTCGATGCGATCCTGATGGACATCATGATGCCGGGCATGGATGGCTACGAGGCAACCCGCGCGATTCGTCTGAGCGAAAAGGCCGATGCAGCCGACATCCCCATCATCGCGCTCACTGCCAACGCCTTCAACGAGGACGCCAAGGCGGCACACGATGCCGGTATGAACGCCCATCTGCCCAAACCGCTCGACTTTAACAAGCTCAAAAACATACTCGCCCGCATCAAGAAATACGGATCCGTTTCGCTATAGTTTGTGCTCAACCACCATGCACAGCCAGAAAGGAAGCCAACGATGTTTAGGCCCTTACGTCGAAAGAAACGCGCCATCACTGACGAGGAAGCGCGCGAGTTGCTCGCCACCTGTAAGCGCGGCGTCTTTGCCGTCAACGGCGATGATGGCTACCCCTATGCCATTCCCGTCAACTACTTCTTTGACGCCGAGCACGACAAGATTTATTTCCATGGCGCCAAGGCCGGCCACAAGGTCGATTCGCTCAGGCGTGACGATAAAGTCTGCTTTACCGTTTACGGCAACGAGTGGTACAAGGACGGCGACTGGGCTCCTTACGTCATGAGCACTGTGGTCTTTGGCCGTTGCCGCCTGGTAGATGAAGCGCCTGCGTTTATCGAGGACAAAGTCCGCCAGCTCGCGCTTAAGTACTACCCTTCTGCCGAAGAAGTCGAGGAAGAAATCGCCAAAGACATCAAGGGCGTCCAACTCTACGAGATTTCAATTGAGCATCTTTGCGGCAAGCAGATTCAGGAAAAGTAGCGAATGCGAAAAACGCGCTCGCTACCCTCTGCGCCCCATGCGCCCACGCATTTTGACGGCGTGGGCGCATGGGGCAGCACTCGAATCGAGCGCCCCCCTATACCCCAAAAACGTAGCGGTCCAGGCGCTCACACGCCTCCTTTACCCGCGAAAGGGGCAGTGCCAGATTCACGCGAATGTGGCAGGGCCCGTGGAACGGGCGGCCGTCCTGATACCCCACGCCCACACGAGCGCCCTCGTCGAGCAGCCACTGAATATCGCGGCCATGCTCGCGGCACCACTCGGTGCAGTCCAGAAACACCATGTAGGTGCCCTGCGGACGCGAATAGGACACGCCCGCAAAATGCTTGTCCACGTAATTGCAGAAGTAGTCGACGTTGCCCTCGATGACCTCATTGAGCTCATCAACCCACTCGTAGCCTTGCGGCTGGTAGGCACCGATAAGCGCGTGCATCGAAAGGACGTTCATCTCGTTGTAGTGGGTCTTGTTGGACACGGCGCACACGCGGTCGCGCAGCGTCTCGTTATAGATGATGTGGTAGCTGCCGACCAGGCCCGCCAGGTTAAACGTCTTGCTGGGCGCGTAGAGGGCAACCGTGCGCATGTGGGCGTCCTCGCTCACCGACTGCGTCGGGATATGCTTGTGACCCGACAGGATGATATCGGACCAAATCTCATCCGAGATCACCACGCAATCGTGCTGACGATAGATGTCCATGGCGCGCTCGATCTCGTCGCGCCCCCATACGCGGCCGCAGGGATTGTGCGGCGAGCAGAACACCGCGGCATGGATGTGGTTTTGGGCGAGCTTTCGCTCCATGTCCTCAAAGTCCATGCGCCACACGCCCCGATCGTCGAGCTTAAGCGGGCTGTGGACAATGCGATAGCCCGCGGCTTCGATAGACTTGGTAAAGCCGATGTAGGTGGGACTGTGGACCAGTACCGCATCGCCCGGCTGGACATATGCGCGCAGCGTCGACACGACACCGCCCAGCACGCCGTTTTCGTAGCCGATATGCTCCGGCGCCAAGCCCTCAACGCCGTTGCGACGGCTTTGCCATTCGATGATGCGGTCGAAGTACTCGTCACGCGGATTGAAATAGCCAAACATGGGATGCTGGGCGCGCTGAATGATGTGTTCCTGAACCGTGGGCACCGTGGCAAAATTCATATCCGCCACCCACATGGGGATGCGGTCGAAGCCCTCGTCGGGTGCGTTCGGAGCCATGTCGGGAATTTCTCCCCAGGAGTCAACGGCGATGGCGTCCATACCGTGGCGGTCGATAAGCGAGGTAAAGTCGTATTTCATGCTGAGCTCCCGTGCAAAGCGGATTGTTTCGGTAGGCGTTATTGTCCACCAGCGTGGGCGGTTTTGGAGCGGAGTTTGGCGCTTAATTTGACGGGTGCGGACGAATGGCTGGTTAGTCTCGCGCGTCGTTGATGGCGGTTATCGTCAACCTGGTTCCGTCGACCGTAAACGATATGTCAAGCCCAGCGTAAGCCAAATGGTAAACGCGGTTTGGCTCGTGTTTGCTGCCCGCACGGCGCGGATCTTGGCGGAGCACCTCGATCAAGCCGGGGAGCTTTGTGTCCGGGACCATGTCCCGCAGCGCTTGCGGGAGCTCGACATCGAGCTCTTGCCATGGCGCGTCCTCAATCCAGCCGCCCGTCGCATCCGGGTGACAGTCCGCAAACGGAATGTAAGGCTTAATGTCGTAGATGGGCGTACCGTCGCGCAGGTCGGCCCCCAGCACATGGATGATGGGACCATCGTCGGTGAGCTCGACACGATCAAGCTTGACGCAGGTGAGCCCGATGGGATTAGGGCGAAACGGACTGCGCGTGGCAAACACGCCCACGCGTTCGGCTCCACCCAGACGCGGTGGGCGCACGGTTTTCGACCATTTTGCGTTGGTGCCGGACCTGTCCTGCGTTTTGGCATCGGCGGCTATGTCCTTAGCCGTGCCGCCGGGCGTTCCGTTTTCGAAGCACCATAGCAGCCATAGGTGAGAGAAGGAGTCCAGACCCTCAACTGCAGCGTTGGAGGCAAATTCCGGCTCAAAGACGATGCGTCCCTGCAGATGGGGCGCCAAAAAGCTGTTGCGTGGGATGCCGAACTTCTGCGGCAGGTCGGTATGTATGTGTGCAATAGGTTCCATGCCGGTCATTGTACGGCATGGAGGCGTGGGGTGTTGCGCGCAATTCTTCGCCGCGGTCCCCGTCGTGCAACCCCTTGATTATCAACTTCATCCGAACACTTCCCACATTCATCCGCACATGTGCGGATGAATGTGGGAACCCGATACCCTGAGGGCCGGACCGGCCGGCCCCGGAAGA
>UQKW01000010.1 GCA_900541885.1 uncultured Collinsella sp. | reverse complement strand
CGCGTCCGCCCGGCCGTGCGCGAGCGCCCGGCGCGCGGGACCCGACACCAGATCGGGCACCGTGTGCCAGGCGGTCGCACGGAACAGCCCCACCGCCGAGCGAATCACCGGCTGTTCCAGCTGTCCACGAGCATGGAGACGGCCTCTTTTTGCGGCGTCGCCATCAAGCTCCCCCACGCGATTCTGTTGGACATCCCGCAGGAGGGGCACGTCACGCTCATCACATTGGGACGGTCCAGCGAGCGCTCTCGCACGTCCTCCACCTTGGGCTCGACCCCGCACCGGGGGCACGCCTTGAACTCGATATCGTTAAAGGTCACAACTCTCTCCTGTCTCGTTGAACACATCCCACGTCGTTCGCCACCTCGAGTACGAGTCCATCAGCATCGCCCAGAGCAGGCAGAGTGTCGAATCTTCCCTCAGGCTCTTCGCGGCTTGCATCCGAAGGTCGTACGTAAGCCGCAGGGCGCCGCCGTTGTCGGGGCAGTAGACCTGCACGCCGAACGGCAGGAGACGCTCATCGTACAGCTCGTGTGCGAGGTCCCGGGGACACACGAGCCAGTTCTCGTCACCGAGGAACGTGAGGCCGTGGCCGCTCTTGAAGTCCGCCATGCACGACTTGACCTCGACGAATACGAATTTCCCGTGCTCGAGCGCCGCGTTCCGCCCTCCACTGCCCGGAGAGAACGCCACGAAGTCGACCCTATGGTCGGGATCGATCCAGACCTCCTGCGCGACGATGGCGAACTGCCTGCGGAGCTTCTTCGCGACCTTCTCGGACAACTCGGCGGTCACATCCTTGCGGCTCATTCGCCCTCACACCCCTTGTCCCCCAGAAACCAAGGCACAAGCCTACCGACCATGGCGACGGTCTCCAGCGTAGTCATCGCGAATGCGAGGTCATGGCAGAAGCAGAGAACCTCCTCGTCATCGACCTTGTCCGCCTCCTTGCCCTCAATGGCGTTCAGAACGCCGTGCGCGTCCTCGGCGATTTCATTGAGCAGATACGCCTTCAAATCCTTATAGCTCTCGTTCACCTAAAGCTCCTCTCCGCAGAACGGGCAGTACCTGATGTCCTCGATGTAGGCGTCCGCCGTCACATCGGCGCTGACACAGTCGCCGCACGAGCCGTTGACCGAGACGTCTAGCATCACGCTGGTATCCAGCTCGACCCTGACGATCGACTCGCCGTCGTATCGGCGCATCAGCGTCATGGAGCCCACGGACCAGTTGCGGACGCCTCGGTCGGGCGCAGAGTGGATGGACGCGATGCGCGACCCACCGCAGAAATAACAACTCATTCGTCATCACCAGCAAGCAAGGATTGAATGCGATGGCAGATGCTGTGGAGCGCCTTTATCTGGCACAACTTGCCGCCGCATATGCCGTTGCAGGCCCTGCACGTCTCGGAGACAACGTTGTAGGCGTGTGCCGGCTCTTCGTCGACGAGAGGGCTGTTTATGGCGCGCTGGACATCGTTCATCAGGGCGCCGAACGTATCCGGGCGGATCAGGTGCATATCGTCCACCCTCACGACCCCCTCATCGCAGCAGGCACGCCAAACGCCCGCGCCGAGCAGGTACTCATATCTCCGGACCGTGCACTCCATGCCGCTGTCCGCAAAGAGCGTCGCGGTCGACAGGGAGACTTTTCGCCCCTCCTTGTCGACAGGGCCCAACGTCATCACTTCCCAGTCTGGCGTCGTGGAGTTATCGACTATGAAATGTTCCCCCATCACTCGTCACCACCCTTCTCGGCCTTGACCTCCGCCAGCCCGAGCTGCTCGCACACGACGCCCTCCTCGTCCCACATCCACGAGTACATCTCGAAGACCTCTTCCGAATCGTCGATTACGACCCTCCACGGGTCGACCTCCCGCAGCCGCCCGTCTCTGCGCATGACGACCGCCACCGGTCTGCGGGTCGGCCCCGCGTCCTCGTCGGTCGAGAAGATGCGGTGGTCGAGGCACGTGAACGTCCTGTCGAACAGCCCGACCAGCAGGGCCTTCTCGTAGCCCGTCCTCGAGCCCAAGCCGAAGTCCTGAACGAAGCACGGCGTCAGGTCCCTAGTCAGCATCGCCCTCACCCCTCAGCCTGCTTAAAAGACGCTCCATGCTCTCATCGCATATTGCGAGCGTGGCCACCTCGCCAGCCCAGACCTTTCTGCCTGCGACGTTGACGAATGAGATCTTGTCCATGTTGACGATGTACCTGTAGCCATCGTCGTCGTATAGCTCAATGAAATCTCGGCTCATTAAAACTCGCCCCCATTCCAGCCGTCGGGCATGTCCTCGATACGGCGTTTCGTCCTATACGTGCGCACGGTGGCAATCTCGAGCTCGAACGTGCGCTTGCACTCAGGGCACTCAACCTCTTCATCATCCTCGTCGTAATACCACGGGTCATCGATGGAACTCTCGCAGTAGGGGCAGATCAGGCGTTCCTCAGCGCACTGCTCGTTCTCCCATTCCCTCTCGATACGGACCTTCCTTAGGCACTCGTCACATATCGAGTATCCAGACTCGCCTAGAATGCCAGCCATCGGATGCGAGTACTCCCTATAGTTCGGAGTAGGCTTCCCACACCAAGAGCAGGTGTACATCTTTGCCTCCTCACTCATTTCTCGCTCCCTTCCTCCTTGACCTCCGCCTGCAGGATGTCGCGCAGGGTGCCGATGCGCTCGATGGCGTCGTCGGGCGTGTGGCCGTCCCACTCGGGCGCGCGGTCGAGCACTTCGCACGGGAACATGTCCCAGTACGGCTCAACGTCGTAGTGGTAGGTGGCGGGGCCGGCGGGCGTGTCGATGCCCACGATGAACATGCCGTCGTACATCGTCCCGTCATGGTGGTGGAGCGACTTCCACGAGCACCCGCGGAACATGGCCACGATCACCGAGAACAGCACCGCCCGGTGGTGGTAGAGCTCGTCGAACGTGTGGTACCCGTCCGATGTGGAGCCCGTGACGGGCTCTATGTGCCGGATGAGTCCATACACCTCATCGATGTCGACGTTCACAATGCCGCAGACATCACGGGACGGATGAAGCCCGAGCGCATGCAGGACATCCTCCCCGTCGGTGACGCTCTTGACGGTCGGACATGCGAAAGGGTCTTCCACGGTCTCGACTTCGAGGCCCCGTATGAGCCTCTTAACGTCCTTGAACCACTCGTTCCTATCACTCACTTCGTGCTCCAATCCTTCTCGATTTCCTTCTCCTGCGCGACCATGATCAGCGCCTTGTTGAGGCATCGCCTCGCCTGGCGCAGCTCATCGCAGACATCGCGACATGTCGCAGCTTGTCGCAGCCTGTCGCACTCCCTGAGCGACCTCTTCGCGTCCTCGAGCCTGCCGACGGCGAGGTCGATCCAGTCGGCGGGTCCGCACACGTAGCTCATCGCGACTCACCCCTCACGCCGAAGATGTCGGCGAGGATGTCGCCCGGCGTGGCCATGAACGGCTCGGTGCTGATCGGCTCGTACTGCACCTCGAGGTAGTTCGGGTAGCCGATGGTCACGCCCGTGGGCTCGCGCCCGGGCAGGCACTGATAGCCCCAGATCACGCTCACCCTGTGCTCGTCGAGGATGGTCTCGGTGCGCTCCACGCGCAGCCTGTAGCCGCCCACCCTCTCGGTGTCGTACGTGTCGTCGGCCCAGGGAATCCGGTGCCTGTCGAGGGCGTCGCGGTAGGCCCTCATCACCGCTGAGATCTCTGCCAAAACCTCTCTCACTCTCCTTCTCAAAAGAATTAGGTGTTCTTTGCCGCGGGGACTCCCCCGCCGGCCCCGTTTCCCCCCTCTAGCGGCGGGAACCCCATCGCCTGCTGGCCCAGCTGCCCCGCCGCCGTTGGCACACTTTTGGCATACCTCCAGCTCGGCTTCTCGCCCCTCGCGATGGCTGCGATGTCCATCCGCAGGTCCTCCTTGGCGCGCTTGCGGGCGCGGTACTCGTCGAGCTTCTGCTTCTTGGCCAGGCGCGCGCCCTCGTCGGCGCTGATGACGTTGGCCATGTAGATCCGCGTCACGTCGAGCGGCCGGCCGGCTGCGGGGTCGAAGCCGTCGAGCATCTCCCTGAGGGTGATCATGCCGACTCACCCAGCTCCCGCTCGAGGGCGGCGATGACGTCGTCCTCGGTCTCGGCGGGCTTCCACACCGCCGCACGCTCGGCCTCCTGGGAGGTCTGCCCGCCGCGGGCCTTGCGCTCGGCGTCGTAGCCGCGCTCGCGGTCGGACCAGATGCGGGCGACCGGCTCCCACTTCGCGATGGGGAAGCCCTGCCTGGTCCAGCCGTTGGACTCGTAGTAATCGAAGAACTTGCTGGCGCTGCCGCGCAGGCAGTTCACCGCGAAGTACGACTCGACCTCCTCGAGGGTCGGCGGGACGAACTCGGCGCCCCCTCCCCCTTCGTTTTCACAATCTGTGGGGTTAATCCAGACTCCTAACTCCTCTTCCCCTTCCTCTTCCTCTTCCTCTTCGCTTGCGCGTTTGCTCTCTGGTTTGCTTTCGGGTTTGCTTTCCGTTTTGCTCTCTGGTTTGCTTTCGGGTTTGCCATTGCTCAGCCCGCCCTTCCTTCCGGCCTTCGCCCTGGCGCGGCTGTTCTCGAGGACCGGCATGATCATCGTGATGGCCATCCGCTGGGCGTCGGTGCGCGGCTCGGGCACCTCGCCGGTCACGAGGTAGCGAACCATCATGCCGAGCAGCTCGTTGCTCTCGCGCCTGTTGCCAAGGCACAGGGCGCCCTCCACGAGGGAATCAAGTATCGTCATCCGTATCACCTCCGCAGATCGAATCGGTAAAGGCCGCGGCGGCGGCCTGGTCGCGGCCCGGCATGACCGAGCCGTAGATGTCGAGCGTCGTCTTGACGCTCGCGTGCCCCAGGCGCTCCTGGATGGTCCTCATGTCGAACCCGTTCATGAGCAGCCACGAGGCGTGCGTGTGCCGCAGGGAATGGAACACCGTCTCCTCCGGCAGCCCCAGGTCCCTCACGAGCGACTTGAAGCGGCTCGTCACGGTGCTTGGGCGCGCGATGCCGCCGGAGGGCCCGAAGGTCACCACCAGCGCCGCCGGGCCCTTCCGCGCGAGCCACGTGTCCTGCCACTCGAGGTGGCGCTGCAGCTGGGCCTCCACCGCCGGGGCGAGCGACACGTTGCGCACGCGCCTGCCCTTGGTGTAGGCCTGCCGGTGCAACTCGGGGTGCTCGACCGCCTGCCCCGCCACGTGCAGGTCGTGCAGGGCGCGGCGCCAGTCTCGGCGCTGCAGCCCGCAGATCTCCCCGCAGCGCAGGCCCGTGTTGAGGGCGAGGTAGACCGCCATGGCCTCGGTGCGCCGCGAGATGTTGGCTCCCGAGGCGGATCGCGATGACATGGCGGAGACCAGCGCGCGGGAGAGCTCGTCGGTGTCGAGCTCGGAAAGCGCGAAGGGCTCCACGGGGTCTGGCGATGGTGCGGGCACGTCGAGCATGATGTCCCGCCCCAGCGCCGGCTGCCACGAGCGGTAGGCGCCCTTCAGCAGCGCGTGCATCTTGAGCAGCGTCTTGGGCGACAGCCCCTTGCCCGTCCTCGGCGCGAGCAGCATACGGTAGGCGGCCGACACGTCCCAGGGCTCAAGCTGGTCGTATGGCAAGCGGCCGATGGTCGGCTCCACCATCGTCCTGACCACGCTGCGGTACGTGGCCACCGAGTTGTCGGAAAGACCGTTCACGGGGTCCGAGATATACGTCTCGAGCATCGAGGACAGGCGCTTGGAGCTGTCCCGTGCGGAAGAAGGGTCGAACGTGGCCGCCCACCTATCGCACTCCGCCTGCGCCTGCTCGCGCGTCAGCTCCGCATCCCACGACCTGTACGGCCTGATCCGCCTGCCCGTGACGCGGTCGGTGCCCATGTAGGGGCGGGCGAACCAGCGCCCGTCCGCCCCGCGCTGCACGACCGCCCGTCGCTCGCTAGATGTCGGCATCGACGCCCAGCTCCGCCGCCATGTCGCGGATCTCCCTGCGCGCGTCCAGGTCGGTAATCTGGACGCTGTCGGCGTGCCCATGGGGGTCGGCGCCGAGCGCGGCGATGAGCATGAGCTTGCGCGCGTTCCTGTCCGGGACGCCCGCCTGGCTGAAGGCCGCACAGAGCACATCGATGCACTCGCAGGCGAGCGCGAACAGATCGCTAAGGCTGGCCGAGCCCACGAAGCACGAGTTGCCGGAGCCGTCCCCGTTGATGGTCGAGAGCGCCGCGCCGCGGCACTCGAAAGCGCAGACCTCGCCGCACGCCTCGACCGTCACCCTGACCTTCTTCTCGCTACTCATCCTTCTCATCCTCCTTGGCGCTCGCCTGCACCCTCTCCATGAGCCACACGTCCTCATCGCCGGGCTCGAAGCCCGCGGAGCAGAAGATGTCATAGTGGTCGAGCCACGCCTCCGCGTCATCGCCGCCCCAGCGGTTGTTGAGCTGGGCCATGTCCTTGGCCGCCGCCATGAGCCAGCAGCCGACCTCGTACTCGTTTGGCTTGCACGCCTTGAGGTTGCGGTCGAACTCGCCGCGTACGACCCCGAAACGCTCCTCGTTCTCTGGATGGCTGTCGCCGCCCATCGCCATGAGCAGCGCAACCGGGTCCTCGCGGGCAGCGCGCACGAGGCCCAAGAGATCGTGGGGCATGCTGAACGCACCGGACGCCACGAAGCCGATCAGGCTCCTATACAGGGTCTCGAGCGCCGACGCCTCGCGCTCGGCCTCCTGCTCGGCCCGGATCTCCTCCTCGGTCTTCTCGGCCTCGGCGCCCGAACCGTCATCCGGCTCGTAGAGGTCCCAGTAGCTGCCCTTCCACACGGCAACGGAGCCGGCGGCGAGCTCCTTCCCCTCGAGCTTCTCGGCGGCGAGGCCGACGTGGACCCAGTCCGTGTAGTTGAAACCCTCGGGCTTTTCCTTCGCGACCGGGATGCCCGCGTCGCCGAACGCGTCGTAGTCCTCGGCCTTGGCCTCCTCGCGCTCGTTGCGGCGGCGGATGCTGTCGGCCTTGCCCGCCCAGCCCTCGCCGGCGGCCAGCACGGCCTCGACGTCCTTCTCGTCGTCGAAGGCGCTCGCGGCCTCGAGCTGCTCCAGTGTTACCTGCACGCCGGCATCGATGCGACCGCGCAGTTTGCGCGCAGCCCGGATCTGCCCGGCGGTGGCGCGGCTCGCGCGCTCGATGCGTTGCTCGTCGATGCCCAGCACGAGCATCTGCTGCACACCGCGGGCGCGCTCCGCCTCGGTCAGCTGGCGCTTGTCGTCGGTGGCGAGCATGGCCACGAGCTCGTTGGCCTCGTCCATGGTGTCGGCCACCAGCGCGGACACCTCGCGGTCCTCCCCGTAAATCGAGGACAGGGCGCGGTAGCGGCGCTCGCCGTCCACGATGCGGTAGACGTTGCCGTCCGCCACGACCACGGGCGGGTTCAGCGGCTCGCCGCCGGTCGCCTCGATGCTGCGGGCCAGGGCGCCGATGTCGCCGAAGTCCTCGCGCGGGTTCTGTCCGCTCGGGCGGATGTCGCCCAGGCGCACAGACTTCTTCTCGAATTGCATGTATCCTCCTGTCTCGAGGCCCACGGCCTCGCATGAACTGCCATAGCGATCGGGGCGGGGGTCCGGATGGTTGAATTGACGAGCGAGGAGCAGTCCTATCTCAGGAGGCTCCAAGAGGTTTCCGAACGGGGAGAGTCGGTGGACGGTTACATCTGGAACCGGCTCGACAACGAGCTCTCAACGCTCCAGGGCATAGACTCGATGGGCTGCGAGATCCGTACCTACTCCCGCGAGTACGAGCTCGAGCGCCGCGTATACGAGACGCTCGCGAGGAAGGGTCTCCTCGACGGCCGCTCGGGCGGCGAGCAGAACCCGAAATACTTCGGCGAGCTGACCTCGGAGGGGCGCTGCTGGTTCCTGGACCGAGACGAGGCGGCGCGCATCGAGCGCGAGAACGTCCGGGGCGGCCGCAGGCACGACTACCTCGTGGCGCTGTTCAGCGTCGTCTCCGGCGCCATAGCCGGATTCATCGGCGGCGCCGCCGCGCCCACGCTCATCGAGCTCATCCGGACAGCGCTCCGGATGTAGCGAGCCCCAGGACGAAGAACATCGTGAACGCGAGCGCGAAGAGGACGAAAGACCATACGGGCGGTATTCCTTGTCCCATAGGGCGGCTCCCTTCCCCGGGCCGCCGCCCCGATCGCTATGCAGCTGTCAAGGTAAATAGGGGCTAGTAGTACATCCCGCTCGGCGCGGTCCCCTCGATGGCGCCCGCGACGGCGATCAGGCCGATGAGCGCCACGGCGCACACGACGCTGCGCACGCGCTCGGGAAGCGAGTCCCACCACGCGCCGAGGCGGCAGCCCGCCTCCCAGACCAGGTCGCCCATCACGCCACCCGCCTCGGACGGCGCGCCGGAACGCAGTCGGGCGAGGGCAGCGCCGGCACCGCGCCGCGCGCCATGATGGCGGCATCGATGTCCTCGCTGCGCACCACCTCGCGTGAGCTGCTCGGGTTGAGCGACGGGTAGCGCGGTATCACGCCCTGCATGACCATCGCGCGGAACGTGACGCTGTCGCAGCAGGCGTAGCGCGCGCCCTTTGCTATAGACATCCACATGGCCTTCTCCTTTCATTCGTTGAGCCATTCCCTTGCCGGAGGGCCGCACCGATAGATGCAGCCGGAGGGCGCTCCCCCGCCAAAGGGAGCGGTGCCGCCGCCCCGCCAAGTCGGCGGCGGACACCTTGCGGGCCGGAAGTCGGGGGTCCGGCCCCGTCGCGCCACGGGCCCCGCGGAATGGGGGCGGTACGGAACCCGTGGCGCGACGGGGGCGGGCCCGCCCTCATTCGAAGAGCGAGGCGAGCGCCCACGCCGCGATGAACGGCACGGCGGCCGAGAAGCACACCCGCGCGAGGCCGTAGGCCCCCTGCGCGGCGCACATCCAGCCGGCGGCGTCCATGACGGCGGCCGAGGCCAGCAGCGCGCGGCTCTTGCCTGTCATTCCTCTTCCTCCAGATCCTCCATGGGCACGCCCAGCGCCCTTGCGAGCCGCTTGGCCGCCCCGTACCTCGCGTCGGCTATCCCCCGGCGCTCCCAGTTCCAGACCGTCCTCTCGGTCACGCCGACCATGACGGCGAGCCGGTACTGGGAGAGACCGGCCTCCCTGCGCAGCCGCGCGATCGCGTTTCGTGTCGCCATAGCCCGTAACCTCTTTCCTGTAGTCGCTTTCAATCCGCTGCTCACGGCGGTACAATCCAAGCGTCCTGTCAACCGACGGAAGGGAGCCATCTCCTTGAAGGCAGTTTTGAGGACGCGGGCCGCCGTAAAGTAGGGCCCCGCCCGGCATACGGAAGCCGGAAAAGCCCGAGCCGAAGGCGTCGGCGCAACGACGCGCGGCGAGGCAGCCAGACCGCGGGCTACCGAAAGTCCCGCCGAAGCTCTCCAGTCCCTCTCCCGATTGGCAGTCATAAATGGGATATAGGGCAGGCACGGGGAAATCCGGGCGGGATCTGGTCTGATAACCGTGCAGGATGGCGGATAACGACCCGGCTAGGGAGGCGGCGAGGGTTGCGCCCCGAACCGCCCCCGTGACCGGAACCGCCGGTGATCCGCATCCCTTTCGCGACTTCCCATCTCCTCCCCCATCCCTACGCGGCCTCGTCCGTGTTCCAGCCCATCAGGTCGTTGGGCGTGCAGCCGAGGGCCAACCCCAACGCCGCGAGGCTCTCGAGCGAAGGCGTCGAGGCCTTGGCCAGATAGTTGCGGATGCTGTAGACCGACACGCCCGATGCCGCGGAAAGCTCCTCGGCGGTCTTGATGTCGGCGTGAGCCATCGCAACGCGCAGGTTATGAGCGACGCGTGTGCAGATATCCGTCATTCATGTACCTCCGTTCTAAAAATCTACGTGTTTCGCGTTTACTGATACTCATTATCTACGTGATTCACGTATTGTCAACATGATTCTAGTAACTTTCTTGATGGATATACACATTTCGCGTAGACTTCTATCTGAAGAAGGGAGAGATATATGTATGAACTCTCGATAAAGAAAATGCGCGAGGCCGCTGGATTTAAGAAGCAGCCAGACGCCGCACGCGCCCTTGGATGGAAAGAACGCCGCTATGCATCCATCGAGCGAGGCGAAGTGAAACTAACCGCAGAGGACGCTTGCGTGATAGCCGAGGTATTTGGTTGTACACCAAACGACCTCTGTGGATGGCCGCCTGGCTTGAATGAAGGGTTTGCCGATGACCTCGACCCCGAGGAGGGCGAGCTGCTCTACTGCTACCGGCAGAGCACCGAGAAGAGGCGCTCGAAGATCCTGGAGACGGCACGCGACCAGGCAGAGCTGTCCCAAGCTCAGGCTGCAGCGCCTGAAGGCGAAGGGCTGGAAGCGGATCAAGTAAGGTCCGCGTAGGCAACGGGCACCAAAACGCCAGCTACTCCCCCATTTTCGTAACCCCACGAAAATGGGCTGATCGGCTTGACCGTGCCGAGGACTAACGGTAATTTGGACAGCGGTATTGACGCGGGGACCCCACGGGGCCCGCGTCCAAGGAAAGGCGGCTGTCCCAAGGGGCAACCGCCTTTTCATTTAGGAGCACATTTCATGGACAACGCAATTGACGAGCTCATAGCGGAATGCGGGGAAATCCTAGCAAACCCCGATTCCTACAACCTCGTGAGCGAGGCCAAGAGAATCGAGTCGGCGCTAGAGACAGTTGTACCCAAGGTCCGCGTGGGCCTGAAGATGTTCCGCGCGACGATCGGCGTGCAGTCGTCATACGGGAAGAAAGATGCCGCCGAGGACATACGGCGGCTACAGGCGAAAGCGAAGCTATACGCCGATGACAGGCGCATGAGTTATGAGATTGAAAAGATAAAGTCCTCCACGGCGAGGACAAACGTGAGCGTCGAGCAGCACGCAGACAGCAATGCGACCTCAAGCTCGAGCTCGACGTCCTCATCTTCGCTGAGGGCATCCGTCGACAACTTGATGGAGACGATCGCTGCGGACCAGGGACTCACTACGGAAGACAAAGACATGCTCGCAGCATGCCTCGCCCAGATGGAATTGGCAGCAAAGCGTGGCGACCAGGCATCGCTGGCCGACCGCATGATCAAGGGATTGGAGATAGCGAAGAAGGGCGGTGAACTGGTAGCAGGCATCCTCTCCATCGGAGGGAAGATCGCGGGCTTCCTCTAGACGCCCATGTACCCGATGAGGACCCATTGCCCGGTCTGCGGGCACCTCACGGCACGCACGTCGTACTCGGATGCCAGGGAGTACGCGCACGGCCTGAGCGTCGCAAACGGGACGGGGCCAGCGGCGTCGTCCTTCACGCCCAGGGCGACGACCCTCACGGTGTCCCCGCGCTCCTGCGACACGAGCTCGTACCCCAAACTCAACGGGATGCCCGTGAGCCCGTCGTAGATCATCGTGTCGAGGGAATCGTCCTCGTACGTGTATGCGCCGACGCTATAGCGAGCCATGGGTACCTCCAGGAGCGGGGATGTTGTTCATCACGATTATGACCCGCGGCGCGGCTAGGTTTTTTCGATTTTTTCTAAAAAACCCAAGCTGGCACCTCAGCTGTCAAAGATTCTTTGACAGCTCCAGACATAAAGAAACCCCGTGCGGCGATCTTGGCGGATCCGCTTGGGCGGCATTAAAACTATAAATACTTGCTATTTTACTTGATTGATAACTATCAACTGTTTATAATTAAATTGTCGAAAGGAGGAGAGATGCCCAAGGAGCAGGAGCCCGCGCAGGTGCTCAAGCGGTTCAAGAAGGAGGGTTGGACGCTCTATACCGGCAAGGGCAGCCACGTGGTCGCGCGAAAGGAAGGAATCCAGATCAGCGTGCCCACCTCCAAGAAGGAAATACCGATAGGGACGTACCGAAAAATAGCTAAGACGGCGGGGTGGCTTTAGCCCCGCCCCCTTGGGGGTCGAAAGATATGAAGACATACGTTTACCAGGCGGTGCTCACACCCGACGAGGACGGCGGCTACGACGTGGAGTTTCCCTCACTGCCGGGATGCTTCACCTGCGGCGACACGATTGCCGAGGCCGCCGAGCAGTCCGTGGACGCGGCGAGCACCTACGTGGCCGCGCTCGTGAAGGACGGTCTTGCCGTGCCTGAGCCCGAGTTCATCGAGCCCGCAGACGGCGGGCTCTCCATGATGGTCGCCTTCTCCACGGACGAGGGGTACATCGTGGAGGGCGAGACGGTCTCGGCGGCCGAAGCCGCGCGCAGGCTCTCCGTCTCCCCCGGCAGGATCACCCACATGCTCGACTCGGGGATCCTTACGGGCTACCGCAAGGGCCGCCGCACCTACGTGACCGTGGAGAGCATAGCGGCGCGCCTGACCGACACGCCCCGCTCGGGCAGGCCCAAGCGCCGCGCGGTCGCGTAGCCGGCCTCAACGCAAACAAAAAGCCCCGTGCGGCAATCTTGGCGGATCCGCACGGGGCACATGCCCTCCGGCAAAAGGGAAAGGCAGGACCATTATATGGCAACCAGTGAGAACTCAAGGTCAAAACTCGGCTCGAAGCGCGAGGTCGCGCCCGGCAAGTGGGTGATCCGCGTGCAGGCGGGCTTCCGCGCGGACGGCCATGTGCGCCGCGTGTCGCGCACCGTGTACGGCACCGAGACCGAGGCCGATATCGCCATCGCCCAGCTCGCGCAGGAACTGGGCGTGTCCCAGGCGGCGCACGCGGGAGTGACACTCGACATGTACTACTGGGGCGTGTTCCGCGACTCCCCCAGCAACCGCGGCAAGCCGCGCTCAAAGGCAAGCCTGCGCGAGTACGATGGGCAGATGTGCAACTACATCTCCCCCGTCCTGGGGAGCATCGACATCTCCGAGATAACCCACGACATGATGCGAAGCTGTATCGAGCGCTCGGACGCGCCGGCAAAGACCAAGACCACCCTGCGCGCCGTCATGCGCCGAGCCTTCGACGACGGCTGGGTAACGGTGGAGCCCTTCCGCCGTCGCGTGATCGCGCCCAAGGCGAAGCAGGCGCCCGTTGAGCCGTGGAGCATCCCCGAGGCTGCCGAGGCGCTGCGCAGGCTCGCCGCCAGCGACGACCGCGCGGACCTGGTCATGAACGCCTACCTCATCCTGGGCCTGAGCGGTCTGCGCAAGGAGGAGGCGCTGGCGGTGCGCCCGTGCGACCTCAAGGTCACGACGACCTACGACTTTGCCACGGGCCAGCCGACCGTATCGGAATACATCGAGGTCTGCCGCGCGTACACGGACGAGGACGGCGTGAAGGAGACCAAGAACGCCCATTCCGTGCGCACCGTGCCGGTTATATTGGCGGGCCGCGAGCGCCTGCACCAGATCATGGACGAGTTGCGCCCGAGCATAACCGTCGAGGGCGGCACTTCGGTTACGGAGCAGGTGCGCGAGTGGAGCGGGCAGCGCATCGTCAATATGCGTGGCGACAACCTCGTGCGCGCCTGGCGGCGCATGTGCGCACGCCATGACCTGCGGTATATCCCGCCCAAGGCCCTGCGCCACACGTCCGAGACCATCATGGCGGCGACCGAGGTCGACCCGCTGAGCATCATGGATCTGCACGGTCATACGGACCTGGGGACAGATTACCGTCATTACATAAAGCCGGGCCTCGCGGAGCGCGAGAAGGCCGCCAGGCAGGTCGGGCGCGCCCTGCAGATCGTCGAGGGCGGCGGCGCGGACGGCGGTTTTAATGTCACCGGTCGCAGCGCCGAGACGCTCTAAATTGCATTTTCTAGGTCCACTACCTGCAAAATGCATAAAACGCCCCCTGCCGCGCATAAACGGCAGGGGGCGTAAAACGCGAACGGTAACGGACGGTTATGATTCGACTCTTCGGTAAACAAAAAAGGTCAGCGCCGAAGCGCTGACCTGTGCGTTCTTTGGTGGGCCGTCAGGGGGTCGAACCCTGGACCTTGGGATTAAGAGTCCCCTGCTCTACCAACTGAGCTAACGACCCGATATCAACACGAAGCAAGAACTGGGGTGGGTAAAGGGACTCGAACCCTCGACCTACGGGACCACAACCCGTCGCTCTAGCCAACTGAGCTACACCCACCGTGTCCTGTGCGCTTCGCGCTCGACTATTATTGCAAGGAACGCCACGCGATGCAAGCCCCAATTTTCAAGAATTTTGAAAAGAGTTTTTCGGATCCATTTCGAGCAAATCCCACCGGTTTCATAGGAGTAAACTTGCCCCACTGCAAATGCTCGAAAGGACCGGCATGAAAGAACTCTCCAACCGCACGGCAACGTTTACCGATTCGGTCATCCGCCGTATGACGCGCATCTCCAACAAGTATGGCGCCGTCAACCTGTCGCAGGGCTTCCCCGACTTCGATCCCCCGGCGCAGCTGCTCAATAGTCTGGGCACCATCGCCACCGACCCCAAGCCGCTTTACCACCAGTACTCCATCACCTGGGGCTCCCAGGCCATGCGCGAGGCGCTCGCCGCCAAACAGGAGCACTTTATGGGCATGCCGGTGAACCCCAACGAGAATATCGTAGTCACTTGCGGCTCCACCGAGGCCATGATGGCCGCCATGATGACGGTCACGAACCCCGGCGACAAGGTCGTCATCTTCTCGCCGTTCTACGAGAACTACGGCGCTGACACCATTCTCTCGGGAGCCGAGCCCATCTATGTGCCGCTCAACCCGCCCACCTTTGACTTCGACCGCGAGGTCCTCGAGGCGGCCTTCCGCGACAACGACCCAAAGGCCATCGTCCTGTGCAACCCTTCCAACCCCTGCGGCAAGGTCTTTACGCGCGAGGAGCTCACCTTTATCGCCGACCTCTGCAAAAAGTACGACGCCTATTGCATCACCGACGAGGTATACGAGCACATCGTCTACGCACCCCATGAGCACGTCTACATGGCCACGCTGCCTGGCATGTTCGAGCGCACCATCAGCTGCAGCTCGCTGTCCAAGACCTACTCCATCACCGGCTGGCGTCTGGGCTACACTATCGCCCCTGCCGAAATCACCGAGCGCATCAAAAAGGTCCACGACTTCCTCACCGTGGGCGCCGCCGCTCCCCTGCAGGAAGCCGTCGTCACCGCCCTCAACTTCGACGACAGCTATTACGATGAGGTCCTTGACCTCTATGCCGCCAAACGCGACCTGTTCTGCCAGGGACTCGACAGCATCGGTCTTGAGCATAACGTGCCGCAGGGCGCCTACTACGTCATGATGGACATCTCTGAGTTTGGCTATGACAGCGACCTCGAATTCTGCGAGGACCTCGCGTCTAAGGTGGGCGTGGGCGCCGTGCCCGGCTCGAGCTTCTTCCGCGAGCCCGTCAACCACCTGATTCGTTTCCACTTTGCCAAGCGAGACGAGACGCTTAACGCGGCACTGGAGAACCTCAAGTCCCTGCGTGATAAAATCAAACCGCGCGGGTAAGGACGGCCCGGCAACTAAAGTAACTAAAGAAGCCCCGCACCGCCTGCCGCGTTGCGAGGCTTCGTTTTATGGCGCTTTCTTAAATGGTTTAGAGCTCTATACTTTAGTCATGGAGCAACTCGTCTCAGTGAGAGGAATATTATGGAAGAGCAGCAACTTATCGGAGCGCTCGAGGCCGGCGGCACCAAGATGGTCTGCGCCACGGGCTATGCAGACGGCACGGTCCTGGAGCGTGAGCAGATCGTGACCACGACTCCGCAGGAGACCGTCGAGGCCGTCAACGCATGGTTTGCCGACAAGGGCATCGCCGCGCTGGGCATCGGCGCCTTTGGCCCCACCGCAGTCAACCCTGCCTCGCCCCAATACGGCAAGATCCTGGAGACGCCCAAAACGGCATGGCGCTACTTTGACCTGCTGGGCACCATCCAAAACGAGCTCAATATTCCCTGCGGCTACGACACCGACGTCAACGTCGCCTGCCTGGGCGAGGTCACCTTTGGTTGCGCCCAGGGCCTCACTGACGTTGTGTATCTGACCATCGGTACCGGCGTGGGCGCCGGCGTGCTCTCGGGCGGCCAGCTCGTGCACGGCATGATGCATCCCGAGGCCGGCCACATCCTGGTCACGCGCGACCCGCGCGACACCATTGGCGAGCACAGCGCCTGCCCCTTCCACGACAACTGTCTCGAGGGCCTCATCGCCGGCCCCGGCGTTAAAAAGCGCTGGGATGGCAAGAGCGCCGGAGACATGGCCGATGACTCGGAGGCCATGGACCTGCTCGCCGGCTATCTGGCACAGGCACTCATGACCTACACGCTGTGCTACGCGCCGCAAAAGATCATCATCGGCGGCGGCGTGGCCGACCACACTCCCATCGTGCCGCTCGCACGCAAAAAGTGCGCCGAGATGCTCAACGGCTATATCGTCACGCCCGAGGTCAACGACATCGATAGCTACATCGTCAACAACAGCCTCGAGGGCAAGCAGGGCATCATGGGCTGCCTGGCCCTGGGCGCACAGGCGCTTCAGTAGCAGACGCACCCACGGGGCGTGGCACGCCCGGCAAATCCGACCTACGGAACGACGCCACCACGCCTCATATAAGCCCTCAAATAAAAAAGGCCGCCTAGGACCAAACAATACGTCCTAGGCGGCCTTTTTGGCGCACATCAGCGACCGTAAGAGACATCGGAGCACAACGCCCGTTGCCGCTCCACAGCAGTCGATCATCACATCGGTGATCATTCCAGCGCGTCCCGGCACAAAGAGCTGAATCGTCTCGTCGATCGAAGGAATCAGCAGCAGGAACACCGCCGTGGGCAGCAGCACGTCAAAGGTGCGCCGGCCCTCAAAATCAAAGGCGTGCGTTGCCAGGATGCCGAGCACCATATACTCGGTAAAATGCGCGCACTTGCGAACAACAAAGTTGGTCACCCATTCATATGGAAGTCCCACGCCGTGCAGGAAACAGCGGATAGCTTCCATGACCGTTAGGCTCAGCGAGCCCGACCCCGAGCCGGGAACCAGCGAATTGCCCCAGATCAAGAGCGCCATCAGGCAGGTCGCGACCGCCCATTTTCGATTGATCTTAACCATGCAGAAGTTATGCCTCCGCGCGGAGCGGCGCGAAGCTGGCGGTACCGCCCTCGATAACGCTCAGATAGGCACGGCCCGTCCGCTTGGCGGTAGAGGACTGCAGGCGCTCAATCTCTTCCTCGAGGATCTGATTGACGCGCTCGTGACGACGATTTTCCATAATGCCGGCGGCAATAGCCTCGGCCCGCTCGATGCTCTCGCGTGAGATACGGGCGGTATCCTCGGGGAACACAGCGCTGTGACGGCCGACATAGGCGGGGGCAGCAGGCTGAGGGGCAGCGACGGGAGCGGGGGCTGCAACAGGAGCGGGCTCGTCAATCTCATCCAGAATCGCGGTGGCGGCGGCCCACATGTCCTCGTGGCCCGAGTAATCGGCCATGGGGACATCAACCTCGAGCGAGGCGTCCGGAAGGTCGCCGGTGTCGATGCGATCTTGGGCTTCAATAGATGCGGTGATGGCTGCAGGCTCATCGAGGTCATCGAGATCGATGTCCGCGGCACCGGAGATGATAGGCATGCTGGCGAGGTTTGCATTGTACGGCGCAGCCTCAGCCGCCTGCTGCTGGGCAGGAGCGCCCCAAAGCGAGCTCTCGGCGGCACGGCGGGCGGCAACGGCCTCCTCGTCCGCGGTCATGGCTTCATCAATGTACGAATTATCGGCAAAAGCGTTCGCGTCCGCCGAGGTAGCGTTGTAGGCGTTATTGGCTGCCGCGTTGGCAACGAGTGCCACGAAAGCCGCCGTGCTGCCCGCAGGGGCGGCCTGGGAGCCCGACACGGCACGCGCCGCGGCGGCGATGTCGTCGCGATTGAGGGAGCCGGTCTGCCCGCCGTTGGTGAGCTCGTCGATGGCGACTTGATAGACGTCGCGCGAGCGTGCAGGGTCGCAGCTCACCGGCGAATCGTCGTCGAGCATACTGTCGATCATGGACCAAGCCTCGGCCTCGTCCATAGCATCTGCGGCTCGAGCGATGGTAGGAACACCATCATCGGCATGACGGCGCTGGAACGCACCGGTCAGGCCGGAAAGGAATGCCGAGGTAGACTGCTCCGACTGAGTCTGAGAAGCAGAAGCCGCAGTGTAAGGAGTCGCATCCTGCTGCTGGGCTGGAATCGAGGCGGTCTTGAACTCGCTTTGATGCTGATTGAGATTGGCGGCACCGCCCATGGCATCGGGCTGGAACAGACGCTCTTCACGCTGCGCACGGTACTCGGAGATACCCAGCGAAGCGGCATAGATACCCACGCCCGCCACCGCGCCCACGGCGAAGGGAACCGCACCCGCCACGACCGTCTCATTCACCGACGAAAACGGCAGCGTCGCGGCATACATAACCACGGGAGCGGCAAGGCCGATCCCGCACGAAAGTCCGGCAAGGACTGCTCGTTGTGTTGCATCAGAAGAAGCCATGAGCTCTCCCCATCTTCCAGCACCCAAATCGCATCATTCAGTTGGCTGCGCGAGAGAAGATGAAGCGGGGCTATGCCCCAAAGCAACGGTATATGGTTCGTTTCATCTGCGTTTTCCGTCGCGAAGCTTAAAAGCTATTATGCGAAACCGCCCAGTCTATTGCAAGCGACGATGTCGGATTGAAACGGGAAACCTGCTGCTTGCCAGTCTTATGGTCAAAAAAGCGCGGAGCGGCTATATAGAAAAGGGCCGAGGCTCAAAGCCCCGACCCTTTATTGCATTGATGACTATCGCTGCGTGTAGATGACAACCTAGAACGTCTGCTCGTAGTCGCTGTGTTTTTTGGCCGAACGCACCAGGAACTCCTGATTGGTGTTGGTGCCCTTAAGACCCTTGATAAACGACGCAGCTGCGCGCTCGGTGTTGTTCATGCCGGCAAGAATGCGACGCAGGCCAAAGACAAACGGACGCATCTGCTCGTCAACCAACAGGTCCTCGTTACGCGTACCGGAGGCAACGGGGTCGATAGCCGGGAAGATGCGGCGGTCGGCCAGGTCGCGGTCGAGCTTGAGCTCCATGTTGCCGGTGCCCTTGAACTCCTCAAAGATGACCTCGTCCATCTTGGAGCCGGTGTCGATGAGGGCAGAGGCCAGGATGGTGAGCGAGCCACCGTTCTCGATATTGCGGGCTGCGCCCAGGAAGCGCTTGGGCGGATACAGTGCCGCCGAATCGACGCCGCCTGAAAGGATGCGGCCTGAGGCGGGCGCCGCCAAGTTGTAGGCGCGGGCAAGACGCGTGATGGAGTCGAGCACCACCACGACATCGCCGCCCAGCTCCACGATGCGCTTGGCGCGCTCGATGACGAGCTCTGCCACACGAGTGTGGTTGTCGGCGGGCATATCGAAGGTCGACGCCACAACCTCGCCCTTGATGGAACGCTGCATATCGGTAACCTCTTCGGGGCGCTCGTCGACGAGCAGGCAGATGAGGTGCACCTCGGGGTTGTTAATCGAGATAGACTGGCAGATCTTCTTGAGGATTGTGGTCTTGCCGGCCTTGGGCGGGGACACGATCAAGCCACGCTGACCCTTGCCGATCGGCGACACGATGTCGATGGCGCGACCGGTAATGGAGTCCTTGCCATGCTCCATGCGCAGCGGCTCGTTGGGATAGACCGGGGTGAGGTCACCGAACTTGGGGCGGTTGCGAATCTGCTCGGGGTCTAGACCGTTGACGGTCGTGATTTTGGCGAGGCCGGCGCGCTTGTCGCCGCCGCGCGAAGGACGAAGCGAGCCCTCGATGACGTCGCCCGTGCGCAGACGCGCGGAGCGGATGAGGTAGGCGGGCACGAAGGCGTCGTCGTTGGACTTCATGTAGCCATGGGCATGGATGATACCGGAGCTGTCCGGACGAATCTGCAGGATGCCCTTGATGTCGCGGAAGCCCTCGGCCTTCGCGGCGGTGACGTAGATCTCCTCGACGAGCTCGGCTTTCTTCTTGCCGGTCGTCTCAATCTCGAACTCCTTGGCCTTCTCGCGCAGCTCGGCGACCTTCATGGCCGCGAGCTCCTCGCGCGAAAGCGTGGGCTCGGTGGGAGCGGCATTACGCTCCTTGTTGCGCTGCTTGCGATCGCGCTGGCGGTTGCGGCGGTCGTTGTTGCGCTCGTCCTTGCGCTCGTTGCGCTCGTCGTTGCGCTTGTGCTGGCGACGGTTGGGGCGAGCGCCGTCTTCGGCCTCGGCGGGCGCGGCGCCATCGGTTGCGGCGGCATCGGCGTTAGCCGCAGTATCATCGCTGGCCTCGGCCTTGGAATCGCCCTGCAGCTCGGCCTCGGCCCGCTGCTCGGACGCCTTGGCCTTAGCAGACTTCTTACGACCGCGCTTGGGCTTCTCGGACGCAGACTGTTCGACGTCTTGGGGCTCGGCGGCATCAGTCGATGCATCGGCGGTCGTCTCGGCGGAATCCTCGGACGCACCCTTCTTGGCAGTCTTGGCCTTGGACGTGCGCTTAGCAGCAGTACGATGGCTGCGACCAGGACGGACGTCGGCGGGCTCGACATCGGCGGGAGCGGCCTCGGAAGTCGTAGCATCCTGGACGGGTGCATCGGCAGCGGTTGCAGACTCGGCGGTCGCCGCAGCATCCCGAGCGGCTGCAGCTGCGGCTGCGGCCTTCTCTGCCTCGACGAAGGCCTTGGGCTTGCGACCGCGACGGTGCGGGCGCAAAGCCGGATCGACAACGGGAACTTCGCTGGCCTCGACAGGCGCAGCGGACTCAGCAGGCGATGCGCCCTCCCCTGCCGCGGAACGAACCGAAGCCTCGGTGAGCTCGAGGGTTACCTGATCGGCAACCTGCTCGGCCTTAGCAGCCGTGCGACGGCGTGTGCGCGGTGCCGGCTTCTCGGTCGGCTGGTCGGCGGCAGGTGTCTCGGGCGCAGACGGAGCTGCAAGCTCGGTCAGAGCCGCGGCCTCGCGCTCGGCAGCACGACGGCGGGCGCGCACCACCTGAGCCTCGCTAATCTGCGCCAACGCACGCGCCTGCGCGACCTCATCGGAAATCGGCTCCGAGGAGTCAGCTGCAACGGTGCGCTTGACGCGCGTCGTGCGCGTGGTACGGCGCTTGGGCTTGGTGACCTCCTCGCCGTCAGCAGCAGACTTGGCCGTGCGGCGCGTACGCTTGGGCTTTGCCGGAGCAGCCTCCTCACCAGTTGCAGGCACGGCCTTCTCAGCCGCTGAAGGCGTAGGCGTCGAAGCAGCCTTGGGCGTCTCAGGAGCCGAGGCTTGCGCGGGCGCCGCGACCTGGTCCAACGCAACCGGTGCAGCGGGAGCGGCTTGCGTCGTCGTTATTTCGTTTTCTTGCTGTTGATCAGACACAGTGTTTGCTCAACTTTCTTTTCAAGCCCTGTGATCACATGCTCCCTGCATAAACCTTCAGGGCGGCTAAACAGTCTAGCTCCGTCAAATACCGACGGACATCATTGATCTGTATCGAGATATTTGCGTCATATACGCAGCGTTAGTGTAACACAACCGCAACCACCTGCAACTTAGTCATTGAGGACGTTCTTAAACGACTAGTCAAAAGGGACAATCTTTGGTTTAACACCCACAAATCTGACTGCCTCCGCCAAAACTGTGGCGGTTTACTACGATGAATCGCTCAACCGCGATCACTCCGAAACTTGTTGAACTAAAACCGCAGGTAGATGCCTTGCACTTTTTTGCGAAAAGCCGGCGTAGTTGGAATTTCTCATTTCATCGTAGTAAACCGGCATAGTTTCGTATTTCCAGCAGTTCCAAATTCGTCAATACGTCGGCGTTTGCAAAAAGCCCGACCTCCGTGGGAGATCGGGCTTTCAAGGCTTAGTTAAACCAAGTCTGTACGGTCAAATGACCCGTAGCTTACATCTGCTCGGGCGCGGAAACGCCAACGAGGGTGAGCACCAGGGCGAGCGTCACACGGACGGCATCGCAAGCGGCCAGACGGGCACGCGAAAGCTCGGGGTCGACGGGACGGCCCTCGCTCGGCAGCACCTGACAGGCAGCGTAGAAGCTGTGGAAGTCGCCGGCGAGTTCCTCAGCAAAGTGCGTCAGACGGAACGGGGCGCGGTCGCGAGCGCAGCTGGCGATGAGGTCGGTGAGCTCGTTGAGCTTGCGCGAAAGGGCGAGCTCGGTCGGGTCGGTCAGCAGCGAGTAATCGACGTTCTCACCGATGGCCTTGGCGGCGACGGCCTTCATGCCCATCTCGTCAGCCTGCTCGGGCGTAACGTCAGCGGCACGGCGCAGGATGGAGCACACGCGGGCGTGAGCGTACTGCACGTAGTACACCGGGTTGGAGTTGTCGCGCTTCTTGACGGCCTCAATATCGAAGTCGACCATCTGGTTGGAGCTCTTGGAGATGAGGGTGTAACGGGCAGCGTCGGAGCCGACCTCGTCGACGAGCTCCTGCAGGGTCACCATGGTGCCCTTACGCTTGGACATACGGACGGGCTTGCCGTTGCGCAGCAGGTTGACGAGCTGGCCCAGCAGAACCTCAAACTTGCCGGGGTAACCCAAGGCATCGCAGACGCAGCGGACGCGCTCGATGTAGCCGTGGTGGTCGGCGCCCCAGATGTCGATGACGTGGTCGACGCGCTGGAACTTATCCCAGTGATAGGCAACGTCGGAGGCGAAGTAGGTGTACTCGCCGTCGGACTTGATCAGAACGCGGTCCTTGTCATCGCCCAGGTCGGTGGAGCGGAACCACAGGGCGCCGTCCTTGGTGTAGAGATAGCCCATCTTGTCGAGCTTCTCAAAAGCGCGGTCGACGGCGGAGGTGCCGGCGGTCTCGCCCTCGGTGTCCTTCACATACAGCGAGCGCTCGGAGAACCAACGATCGAAGTCGCAGTTAACGGCATGGCAAAGGTCGCGCATGTTGTCGACCATCTTTACATAGCCGCGCTCGCGGAAGCTCTCCATGCGCTCCTGCGGATCGGCGTTGACCCACTTATCGCCGTCGGTGCGCCAGAACTCGGCGGCCTCGTCGATGATGTAGTCGCCGCCGTAGGAGTCCTTGCCCAGGGTCTCGGCAAAGTTGTCCTGATACGGATGGGTCTCGGGATGCTCGTCGTTCTCGTCGGCAACAAAGGCGTCGCGGTCGGCGATCAGCAGCTTGTGAGCCTCGTCGATATCCACGCCCTGCTTGGCGATGATGTCGGCAAGCTGCATATAGCGCGTGCTGATGGAGTTGCCGAAGGTGTTCATCTGAGAGCCGTGGTCGTTGATGTAGAACTCACGCTGGATGTCGTAACCGGCGTGATCCATAACGCGGCAGAGCGAGTCGCCCAGCGCGGCCCAGCGGCCGTGGCCGATGTGCATGGGGCCGACGGGGTTGGCGGAAACGAACTCGACCTGGGTCTTCAGGCCACCACCGACGTTGGACTTAGCGAAGTCCATACCCTTCTCGCGAGCCTCGCCAAAGATGGCATTCTTGACGGCAACGGAGAGGTAGAAGTTGATGAAGCCGGGGCCTGCGATCTCGACCTTCTCGATCGCGGGGTCCTCGGGCATATGGGCAACGATGGCCTCGGCGATCTTGCGCGGGGCGCAGTGGGCCAGCTTGGCGGACTTCAGGGCCATGGTAGAGGTCCACTCGCCATGAGAAGTGTCAGCCGGTCGCTCGATAGCGCAATCGTCAAGTTCAAATGCGGAAAGGTCGCCGGCCTCCTGGGCCGCAGCAAGCGCAGCGCGTACCAGCTCTTCAATCTTCTCGGGCATAGATCCTCCTTGTGTTAAAGCCCCCGAGCTCTTGGTCACTCGTAGGGCAAAAGCCAGAGTTTGTAGCACTCTATCACAAGCGACGGGCACTGTCGCAGGGTAAAGCTAATAGATATTGCATATGCACAAAAATGACTACAGCTTGTATGGAGTCACTCAAAGATGCCGGTCTGCCTGCAGATTATGCAGGCGTTGAAAATGCATAAAGGTGTGAATGAGCTGCGTCTGTTATCGAATACTCTTACCTATCAGAGTTGTGTGCTTTTCCTGCATAAAGTAAGGGTTTGCGCACGTCATCGTGTTATTCTAGACATACGTAAATTCGTATAAGTTGGAGGTAGCATGTTCTCAATCGGTCAACACGTCATTCATCCGGGCCAGGGAGTCTGCACCGTCGTCGGTTTTAGGGACGACACACCGCAGCCCATGCTGCTGCTCGAGACCAAGCAGGGACATGCGCAGACGATCCTCATGTACCCCGTGGCGCAGGCCGACCGTTTGCACGCCGCCATCTCGCAGCAAGATGCCGAGCACCTGCTGAGCCACTATGACGAGCTGGAGTGCGACACCTTTACCGAGCGCAACAGCTCGCTTGAGGAGACACACTTTAAGCAGCAGCTCAAGCTGGGCGCACCCGAGACGGTCCGCGTGGCAAAGACCATGATGCACCGCATTCATCAGGCCGAGGAAGCTGATAAAAAGCCCAGCTCCTACTACATGCGCGTACTCAAGGAGGCCAAGCGCCGCTCCATCGAGGAGTTCGCCGTGGCCCTTGGCGTCACCGAGGAGGCCGCCGAAGCCCGCCTAGCCCAAGCCGCCCTCAACTAACCCATCCGCGCCAAAAACCACCACAAAGGGAACAGGCACCTTTGTGGTGGTTTTCTTGTTCTAGTAGTATTCATTCTTATCGATACCCACGAGCACAAGGAGTCTCTTATGGCAGAGCCGCTTACCGCCGGAATCACCCGCGACCGCGCGTTCGAACTGCTCAACGAGCATAACAAGGACCCGTTCCACATCACCCATGGCGAGACGGTCGAGGGCACTATGCGCTACTTTGCGCGCGAGTTCGACCCCGAGAACGAGGAGTTTTGGGGCATCGTCGGTCTGCTGCACGACCTGGATTGGGAGGAGCATGAGGACGACCCCATGAACCACACCATCTATGCTGCCGAGATTCTTAAGGGCGAAGGTGCGTCTCCCGAGCTCATTCGCGCCATCCAGACGCACACGTCCGACTTTAATACCTCGCTGCCCAAACCCGAGCTGCAGATGGAAAAGATCCTGTTTGCCTGCGATGAGCTCACCGGCCTGATCGGCGCTGCAGTCATCATGCGCCCGAGCAAGAGCGTTATGGACTTTACGACCAAGTCGCTCAAGAAGAAGTTCAAGGACAAGCGCTTTGCCGCCGGCTGCTCGCGCGACGTGATTTCGCAGGGCGCCGAGATGTTGGGCTGGGAGCTCCCCGAGCTCTTTGACCGCACCATCGCGGCCATGCAGTCCTTCGCCCCCGACCGCGATACCTTCCAGGCCTAACCGCCCACGCCACCTAAAACCACCACGAAGGGGACAGGCACCTTTGTGGTGGTTTTCGTTTACGAGGGGTTTAGGGGCGGACCTGGCCGGTGCCGCGGAGCTTGTATTTGTAGGTGGTGAGGGCCTCGGCGGCAAAGGGGCCGCGGGCGTGGAGCTTTTGGGTCGAGATGCCGATCTCGGCACCCAGCCCAAACTCGCCGCCGTCAGTGAAGCGCGTGCTGGCGTTGGCATACACAGCCGAGGCATCGACCGCATCCAGGAAGCGCTCGCAGGCATCCTCGTCCTCGGCAACGATGGCCTCGGAGTGCATGGTGCCGTAGCGGTTGATGTGTGCGATGGCCTCGTCCTCGTTCGCCACGACCTTCACGCTCATCTCGAGCGCCAGGTACTCACGGCCCCAGTCCTCCTCGGTCGCGGCAACATAGTCGTCGCCCTCGACAAGCCCAGCGTCGGCGCATGCGGCGCACGCGGCCTCGTCGCCGTGAATCAGCACGCCGTGGTCGTGCAGCACGGCAACGACTGCGGGCAGAAAGCGATCAGCAACGGCACGGTCGACCAGCAGTGACTCGGCGGCATTGCACACACCCACGCGCTGGGTCTTGGCATTGACGATAATGTTGAGCGCCTTGTCAAAGTCGGCGGATTCATGCACGTAGATATGGCAGTTGCCCGTGCCCGTCTCGATCACCGGCACAAGCGACTCGCGCACGCAGCGCTGGATCAGGCCCGCACCGCCACGCGGAATGAGCACGTCGACGATGCCGCGGAGCTTCATGAGCTCGCCGGTGGCCTCGCGGTCGGTAGACTCGATCATCGAGACGGCCTCGCGCGGGAAACCCTTGGCCTCGAGCGCATCGGCCAGCAACTCGGAAATCATGGCGCACGAGTGATAGGCCAGCGAACCGCCGCGCAGAATGCAGGCGTTGCCGGTGCGGATGCAGATGCCCGCGGCATCGGCCGTCACGTTGGGGCGCGCCTCGTAGACCATGGCGACCAGGCCCAGCGGCACGCTCACGCGGGTGAGGTCCACGCCGCTTGCAAGCACGCGGTGGTCGAGCACGCGGCCGACAGGATCGGGCAGCTCGGCAAGCTTCTCCAGGCCGGCGGCCATGCCCTCGACGCGCTCGGGCGTCAGCAACAGGCGATCGAGGAGCCCCGCCGAGGTGCCCGCATCGCGCGCGGCGGACATATCGAGCTCGTTGGCGGCAACGATGGAATCGACACCGTCGCGCAGCGCTGCGGCCATGGCGCACACGGCCTCCTGACGCTGCTCATCGCTCGCCGTGGCAAGCGAGGTCGACGCTGCCTTGGCGGCAACGGCGAGATCGTGGACATACGTGGCTATATCGACCGACATGGGCGGCCCTTTCTCTTAGATGTTTGCCCACCATGGTAGCCGATTTGTGCATGCCCTCGCGCGCGGCGGTAGAATTGGTCAACCCGAAACACCGCAACGAACGGAAGTACCGCATGGCCCTCATCACTTCGTACCACGTCCCCGGCCTTTATGTCGAGGACCACAGCATCGACGTCCCCCTTGACTGGCGCGGCCTGGAGCCGATGCTCCTGGCCGTCGGCAGCACCATGCGCCGCGGCGCTATGCCGGCACCCATCGCCGGCGCGCCCGAGAGCATCAAGCTCTTCTACCGCGTGGTTTGCGCGCCCGACCGCATCAACGACGATCTGCCACTGCTCCTGTTTTTGCAGGGCGGCCCCGGTGGCGAGAGCCCGCGTCCGCTGTCGCCCACAAGCGACGGCTGGATCGAGGAGGCCGTCAAGCACTTCCGCGTGGTCCTTCCCGACCAGCGCGGCACCGGGCGCAGCAGCTGTGTGGACGGGCGCACGATCGCGGCTCTAGGCGAGCGCGCGACGGCGGCCGGCTCCGATGCCGCACGCTCGCAGGCGGACTTCCTCAAGCGCCACCTCGCCAGCTCCATCGTGCGCGATTTTGAGTACCTGCGCCTGGTGGGCTTTGGCGGCAAGCCGTGGGTCACGCTCGGCCAAAGCTACGGCGGCTTTTTGACGCTGAGCTATCTGTCGCTCTTCCCCGAGGGCGTGGCGGCGAGCTTTACCTGCGGCGGCATCCCCCACGTCCCGGCGAGCGCCAACGAGGTCTACGCGCACACCTTCCCGCGCATGGCCGCCAAGACGCGGCAGTATTACGACCGCTACCCCGCCGACGTCGAGCGTGTGGCGGTTCTTGCCGATGCGCTTGAGGAGCAGAAGCCCGTGCTGCCCGACGGCTCGCCAATGACGGTGGAGCGTCTACAGCTTATGGGCAGCGACTTTGGCATGAAGCCGAGCTTTGAGCGCATGCATTGGATCATCGATCACGCTTTTGTTAACGGCGACGGCACGCTGAGCTGCGGTGCCTCAGTATCCGATAGCTTTTTGATGCGTACCTTCGAACGCACCAACACGCGCACGAATCCGCTGTACTGGACGCTTCAGGAGTTCATCTACGCCGACGGCGACACCATGCCCATTCGCTGGGCCGCGGCAGAAGAGAAAGCTCATCGTGCCGAGTTCGACACGCTCGCGCGCCCGCTCATGTTTACCGGCGAGGCCATGTTCCCGTGGATGTTCGAGCAGATGCCCGAGCTCAAGCCCTTCAAGCCCGCGATGGAACTGCTGATGGAAGACACGAGCTGGGACAAGATTTACGACCCGCAGCGCCTAGCATGCAATGAGGTGCCACTCCAGGCCGCCGTGTACTTCGATGACATGTACGTGGATTCGGGTCTGCAGCTCGACACGCTCAGCCACGTGGGCAACTCGCATGCCTGGGTAACCAACGAGTTCGAGCACGACGGCCTGCACGGCAGCGTGGTATTCAAGCACCTCTTCGACGAAGCCCTCAACCGCGGAGACCTGCGCCGAATCTTCTAGCGAAGGAGTGTCCCCACCCGCCGGCACAAAAGGAACGTCCCCAAGTGCCGAATAAGTACCGACAACGACGATGCCGCAGGTAGAAGGCGGAAAGCGAAAACGCCCCTAAGCGAGTGGCTTTAAATCGTGGGTCGAACAAAAGAAGCGAGCGCTGCCCAGAGCGAACAAGTTGGCATGAAAAAGGCGAGGCATAGACCTGATGGTCATGCCTCGCCTTTTGAATGACAAATTGTCGCTCTGGGCGGCGCGCAGCGTCGACCCGTTAGGCGAAGACGATTAAATTATCCCTATGGATCGCGGGCTTCTCGGCCAGGTTTGCGAGCAAGCGGTTGCTGGCGATCTGGTCTTGGCGGCGGCCGGCAGCAAGCTCCAGCACGTCCGAATCGGCCTCGGCGATACCGCGGGCGACAACCATACCGCTCGGGTCGCACACATCGAGCACATCGCCCTCGGCAAACTCGCCATCGACCTCGCGAATACCCACCGCAAGCAGGGAAGATCCACGGCTAACCAGCGCCTTCGCAGCGCCGTCATCGACCGTCACCGAACCATGCGCCTTGTCGCCTAGCGCGATCCACAGCTTGCGGGGCGCAATATCCAGGCGCTCCGCCGGCGGGTCGAACAGCGTGCCCACGCTCTCGCCGCGGGCCAGACGCACGAGCGCATCGGGTTCCTCGCCCGAGCAAATCACGCTCTGAATGCCGGCCGTCATCAAAATGCGGCTCGCACGAATCTTGGTGATCATGCCGCCGGTGCCGACCGACGTCGAAGAATCGCCCGCCGAGGCAATGATCTTGGCATCGATTTTGCGCACGACCGGGATAAACTCTGCCGTCGGGTCCTCGTGCGGATTGGCGGTGTAGAGGCCATCGATGTCCGAAAGCGTCACGCACAGGTCGGCGGAAACCAGGCAGCTCACGAGCGCCGCCAGCGTGTCGTTGTCGCCGAACTTGATCTCGTCGACGGTGACGGTGTCATTTTCGTTGACGACCGGTACCACGCCCAGTTCCACCAGGCGAAGCAAAGCGTCGCGCGCGTGCAGGTAGGACGTACGGCGCGCCGTGTCATGGCGCGTGATCAGCACGAGCGAGGTGAGTAGGTCGCGCGCATGGAACTCCTCGTCGTAGGCCGACGAGATGATGCACTGGCCGGCCGAGGCGCAGGCCTGCAGGCTCGGCAGATCGCCAACCGGTTTGCGGTCGAAGCCCAGCACGGGATAGCCACAAGCAATGGCGCCGGAGCTCACCACGACCAAGCGCCAGCCGAGCTTGCGCAGGGCCGCGGCCTGATCGGCCAGGCCACCGATAAACGCACGGTTGACCTTACCGTCGGCACCCACCACCGTGGACGAGCCGATCTTTACCACCATCGTTTTATGAGAAGTCGTCATACGTCAAACCAATCGAATGTTGAGCGAGCGGGCGAACGGGTGAACGAGAATGTGATCCGTTTTCCTCCGTCCCCTTCGGATCATTTTGCCCAGGGGAAGGCCGAAGCCGCAGCCATGTTCTTGCGCACGAGCTCGTCGCGTACCCGAGCCAGGCCCTGCTCCATGCCCACCACGTAGGTCTGCGGATACAGAAAACGCTTGTATGCAGCATCCAGATGATCGAGCGCCCAAACACAGCGCTCGCGCGCGTCCTGGATGCTCTCACGCGGAGCCACTGCACTGCCATCGCGCACGATCGGCACCAGCAGCTCGCGATACTCAAGCTCCGACACGTCGGTCACCAGGGCAGCATCATTCACGGCCACGAGGGTATTGCCGCGCGCGGCGCCCTCCCCCACCAGATGGTCCTCGTCGTAGATCATGTCGCAGACCGGGCCGCCAAAGCCGTCGTAATAACGGCGCACGCGCTGCACGCCCGGGATCGTGCGCTTGTAGGGCTGCTCGGAGAGCTTGACCACCGGCGTCCACGGGTCGGCCTCGCTCGCACGGCGGGCGGAAAGCTTGTACACGCCGCCCAGCGCCGGCTGGTCATAGCAGGTCGCGAGCTTGGTACCCACGCCAAAGCTGTCGATGGGCGCGCCCTGGTCGAGCAGCGACTGAATCGTGTACTCGTCAAGATCGTTGGAAACCGAGATCCCCACATAGGGCAGGCCCTCGGCATCGAAACGGCCGCGAACATACTTGGAGAGCTTGGCGAGGTCGCCGGAGTCGATGCGAATAGCCGACAGACGCTCGCCCACCGCCTCCATCTCCTTGGCAACCGTAATGGCATGCTCGCAGCCCTCGCGCACGTCATAGGTGTCGATGAGCAGCGTACAGTTCCTGGGGCTCGACTTGGCAAAGGCGCGGAAGGCCTCGAGCTCGGAATCGAAGCTCATCACCCAGCTGTGCGCATGCGTGCCAAAGACGGGAATACCGTAGCGGCGGCCGGCGAGCACATTGGACGTAGAGGAGCAGCCGGCAACGTAGCTCGCGCGCGCAACGGCCAGGCCGCCATCGGGACCCTGGGCTCGGCGCAGGCCAAACTCCGCCACAGGGCGACCGTCGGCGGCGAGCACCACGCGCGCTGTCTTGGTGGCGACGAGCGTCTGGAAGCCGACGATGTTGAGCAGCGCGGTCTCGAGCAGCTGGCACTCCAGCGACGGGCCGGTGACGCGCACCATGGGCTCGCGCGGAAAGACAAGCTCGCCCTCGGGCACGGCGTCAATGTTCACGTGCGCACGGAAGTTGCGCAGGTAGTCGAGGAATGCAGGCTTAAACATCGCGCCGCCGGCCGGAGCCTGGAGCGAGGCGAGGTACTCGATGTCCTCGGGCGTAAAGCGCAGGTTCTCGACAAGCTCGGGCAGCTCGGCGGTGCCGCACATGACGGCATACGCACTGCCAAAGGGATGGTCACGGTAAAACGCCGTAAAACAACCCTGCTCATTAGCCTTGCCGCTCTCCCACAGGCCCTGGGCCATAGTGAGTTCGTACAGATCGGTGAGCATTGCAATGTCGGTGGGATGCGAGATGTCGGTCAAAGCCATGGGGCGACCTTTCGGATGTGTTGTGCAGAGGTTGAGGGTTGGGCAAAGCGGGCGTGCGGGCATGACGCCCAATGCAGGTCGGTTAAACCAGGCCCATGTTGGTCATAAGCGTGTAGCCCATAAAGACGATAAACGCGATGAGGGCGAGCACGATGATGATTTTTTGAGCCGGAGCCATGCCGGGGATCTCATTCTCGCCCGTAGGCTCCTTGGAGGTGACCATGCGCTGGGCAAAGGTCATCTCGTCACGGCTCGGCTTGGGCTCGACGGGCTTGGGGCGAGCGGCTCTTTTGGGCTGAGGTTTGGGTGCGGTGGGCGCGGGCTTCGCGGCGGCGGGCTTGGGCGCAGGCTCGGATGCAACCTTCGCAGCGGCCTCCTCGGCCTTCTCGCGCTCGGCACGCAGGGCGGCCAGCTCCTCACGCTCGCGGCGCGCCTCTTCCTGGGCCTCGCGACGAGCCTTCTCGGCGCGGAGCTCTTCCAACTCGACGCGCTCCTCGGCAGACAGTGGTTGGGACTCAAGCTCGGCCATGGTGCAGCCCTTTCTTTTTAAAAAAAGCCGCCGACACAACGTCAGCGGCTTATCAAATCCAAGGGTGGAGCCTCAGAAAATCTTTGCGAACCCTACGATAGCCGCGAACGGGCGCGAAATCAAAGTCTCCACTAACTGGTTTTGCATAATAACACTGTTTAGCTCGAAAAAAAGTTAGCAAAATTCAATATGAGCTTGCCTTATTATGGGGTATACCCTATAATAATAGACGTAAGAAAGAAAGGAGGTGGTTCAAATGGATGACAAAATATGGGACTTAACGATTGCTGTCATAAGCGTGCTACTGGCAAAGGCGCTGGATGAAGGAATCGAAGCCCTAAAGAAAAAGACCTCTCGTAAGCCCGGAAAGCACACAAAGAGGTCAAGGTAGGGCAAGGGGCGCCGCTTCGGCGGTGCCCCGCTAGCCAGAATCATCTTACATCAGGAGTGCAGCGATGAAAACAGGCATTGTAATTTTTGTCATCTCGTTTATCTCGTTTCGCATCTGGCGCAAGGCCAGAGAAAAGCGCGGTGAATAAAATGGCAACCGAAGCGCAAAGACGCGCAACATCCTCTTACCGCAAAAGGTCGGTGAAACAGCTAGTCATACGCTTTTACCCTAACGAGGATGACGAGAGTATATATAAATGGCTCAAGGATCAGAACAATACAACCGAGTACATCAAGAGCTTGATTCGAGATGACATGAACCGTTAGAGACTTGTTGCAATGTCCCCTAAACGCAAAATGCCCGCACCCCATTACAGGGCGCGGGCATTTTAGTTAAAGAAGCTCGTTTACTCGTTTTTGCACAGCATTAAAGTTAGCGCCAAGTCGGGCCTTGCGCTCGTCACCGTTACCGTACTCGCCGCGAATGACGGCGCGTGCAAGAGCGTCGATGTCTACGGCCTTGGCGCGGGAATTGACCACGGCTTGCACCTCGTCATAGCGGATGCCAAGAATTGCCTTGCGTGTCTCACCGTTGCCGAGCTTACCGTTGAGCACATCCGTTGCAAGATCGTCGGCGCTTGCGGTGGCCGCGCGATTAATGAGGTCTTGCACCTCGTTGAATCGAGCGCCCAGCTTGGCCTTGCGCTCGTCACCGTTGCCGTACTCCCCTCGCATTACGCCTGCCGCAAGGTCGACGGTGCTACCATTATTCTTATTGTCAGTCGCATCCGGCGCACTGTAAGTACTGGGTTTCGCATAACGCGACCAAGCGGCAGCGTCCATGAAGGCAATATCAAGATCGAGGTTGCCGTTGTACCCAGATAGCCTACCGTGCGAAGAATACTGGTGCATCACGCAGGTATTCCAAGCACCAAAGCCGCCATCCGGAAGCCATGGCGAATCCTGGTATCCAGTCTGATTCTCGTTGGCATACTGGGCAACCCAGAGGGCGTGGTTGGGCGCAATCTTAGACCAATCTTCCTCTTTGGTGAGATTGCGGTAGGTATACAAGAGACACCTCACGCCAGTAAGCGCATAGATACGATCAAGGAATTTCTTGGCACCGTCTGTGCCGATCCTGCCGCCGTCCTCATAATCGAGCACGGGAATACCCTTGCCGAAATAGTTTTTACAGTTCTGATAGAAGTGATCCGCCTGCTTGACAGGATCATCCATATTCATGAAATGGTAGAAGCCCCAGAGCTTACCCGCTTTGATAGCCTTTTGCACAAACGCGTCACAAAACGTATTGACATAATTGGTGCCCTGGGTTCCTTTAATGATGACAAAATCGTATTCGATTGAATCGAGATTAAGGTTTTTTTGCCAGTCTGCGATATCGATGCCCTTCATGGTCATCTGCATCACCTCTTAATTGCATTGAATTGTGTGAAAGTAACGGCGTTAAGCTCGTCGGCTGTCCATGCATGGATTGAATTGGTGCCGTCATCAGGGTCGCGGAGCGCATAGGTACCGTCGGTGTTCTCACGCCAAATCATCACGACGTGCGAGCCGTAAGAGCGCTCGCCAAGGGTTCCGGTAACGCCTGCGAAGACGATCCAGCCGTCATCGACGGCCTTGAGGGCTTCGCCCGTGCCCCAAAACGTGTCACGGGTTTCGAAATGATAGGTCTTCGCTAGATAGGTGCTGAACTTGGCCATGTCGTTAACCCGGTCGGTCAGGCAGCTTTCGCCGACGAAAGCTGCCAGCAGGTCGGGTGTGACCTCGCGACCGTTGAGGTAGCTCAGCGCCATTGCCGCCGCCGTCAGGCCGCAGCCGTATGTGCCTATGGTTTCGTCCGAGTAAGCGGCATCAGCCCATTGAGGGTCTTTTTGCAAGAAGAGCGGCATATAGCCGCTCTTCGCACTCGTCTTTTTTTCATAAACAGGCAAAGCCGCTGTATAACCGTCGCTATAGCCTTGGTTATATGCTTTTCCAAATGCTGCCGTATCTCTGCCAACGTGGTCGGCAGTCAAAACGAACCATAAGCCCATGCCTACCGCGAAGCCCAGCATAAGCGCAACAGCAAGCCTGAGACTAGCCGCGCTTCGCGACTTCATCGGCAATCGCCTTCGTAATATCATCGGTGTCAACGTTGGCGTGCTCGAAAATCTTCATGATGGGCGTATCGGCAAGCTCTGGATAAGCCTGCTTGAGGTTTTCGAGGATAGAAGCGAACTCCATGCCGATGATTGCGCCGCAAACGACATAGATGGTAATACCACCGAAATTCAGTCCAACGATATGCGAGCTTAGAATCTCGATACATATGACCAGCATGATGATAAGAGAAAGCGTGGCCTTATGACATAGGCCGCGACGCATCGTCGAAGACTTAAAACTACAGTTGAAAATTGCCTGGGCAATGCCTGTAACCATATCGAAAAGCATCATCAGGAATGCGCCGCCGATTGCCCAGACCTGCGGCTCCGTGAACGTGTAGATAGCTCCCATTATTTCTCCTTTGCATTGTCATCGATCATCTTCTGCACAGCGGCACGCCAGAGCTTGGGTACGCTCTCGACGGTGCGCTTGCCGTCCATGACGGCTTCGTAGTAGATCTTCGCCATCGCTACTCACCGCCCACAATGTCGCCGATTTCGAGCAGGGCGGCATTGGTGTCCTCAAGCGCCGCGCGTGTCTGCTTGAGCTGCGCAATGATGCTGTCAATGCGCTCGGTATCCGTAAGCCCGTCATCCTCGTGCGCGTCCCATAGCTCGTTGAACGCTGCCGTCACCTCTTCAATAGACGGTGTGCCGACTGCCACAAAATGCAGCTCGTCCGCTCGCCAAAACTCGATTGCTTTTTCGGTATCCGCGCTGTTGTCCGCAACGTCCTTCTCGATGTTTCGACGAAGCCAAACATCGGAGGTCACGCCGCCCGGTCTTACTTCCACCGTCACCGCGTCAAGCGGCGTTGCGCTGCACGTCATAGTGCTCATGTGCTCCCCTTTCCGCCGCGCTTATTTGTGCGCGGGCTTTTTTGAAAACCTTGTTGAATCCGTTGTCGCGCCAAACGTCGGCGCAATCCGCGTGCTTGAACCAGCCGCCGTAACTGGTAGCCCTTCGCGCCCGTTTGAGCGTTGGCGAACGCCTGTATCTTCGAAGCGACCTGCACGCTCGCAGGAAAAGCGAACCGCGAAGCGTGGTACGGTTCTTTCGCACCGTGTATCCCACAACATCGACCGGCTCTTCGTTGCTGATGCGGCTTATCTTCCACGGCTTGACAGTAAGTCCGAACTTTTTGTGCAGCAGCCTTTGGAGCTGCCTTGCCGCGCTCCGCAAGTTGCGCTTGTCGGGACTGAATAAATAGATGTCATCTGCGTACCAGAGCTGGTGCGTGATCAGCGGAACGCTAGCGCCGCGCCTTACTTTGCGCATGCTCTCGACCTCGTGATAGCCGAACGACAACACCAGCTGCGCCATTCGCAGGCTGAAATAGCTTCCGATTTCCAGACCGCCGCCATAAGTGGCCAGCAGCGATTCGGTGATATAGAGCACGTCGGGGCTTCGCACGTAGCGGCGAAGAAGCATCATCACCACATCTGCCTTGATGGATGGATAGCACTTGCGCACGTCCATATGCACGTAGTAACCGCCATCTTGCGACCACCTGCGCACGGCATGAGCCGCCATGAGCTGACCTTTGCCTGGGACGCTAGAAACCTGCCAGAAGCCAACCTTCGCATCGAGCAGACGCGACATAGCGGCAACGGCCACATAGTCGCAAACCTGCTGCTTCACGCTCTCAACGCCGATGATGCGCAGCTTGCCGTTCGTGGGCTCGCGATGCCGGTAGCGCTTTATCGGTCGAAACGTAAGCGAGCGCGTTTCGACCTCGCGCACGATCTCCGCGATTAGCGCCGAAGCGCTGCCGTGCTCTTGCGGCACGCGCCAGGCGTTTTTCTTTCCAGCCTTTGAATCAAGCCAAGATTCGTAGGCGGAAACAACAAGGGCTTCGTTTATCCGAAGCCCCTTGCAATAACTCTTCAATTGTTTTTGACCTTTGCTCTCTGGATGTCGTACGAGCGGTCGCGTCTCCGTTACTAGCCCGCTGGTCTTAAGACTGATTTCACTTAGTTAAGCCAGGTTGCCCCCCGCTCGCCACCAGCGGCGGCGGGTAGTCGCGGCGGAAATAAAAATAGATAGCTGGTTGTTTGAGATAGTCACCCAGGTAGGCGCGAGCCGATGTTCCACCTAGCATTGCCGGTGCCGTTGTTGCCGTTGACGTACCAAAGGCCAGCATTGCCCCTGTTCCTCAAGTTGCCAAGTGAAAGCCAAGAGAACATGACAGCCCACGCGCCGCGAATCCCTGCTTGTTTTCATAAGGGGACAAGTCCCCTCGCGGCTTACGCCGCTTCACCCCTAGAGCGACCATTGACAGAGCGGCGCGAGCCGATGTACCACCAAGCATTGCCGGTGCCGCTGAGGCCGTTGACGAACCAAAGGCCCGCATTGCCCCAGTTCCACAAGTAGCCAAGAGAAAGCCACTCTCTCCAGCCGATGGTAGTGTCCGCGACCTTGTAGTTGCCGTCGCAGATGCCAACCGACGTTGACGCGCCAGTTCCCTGCTGAATCATCAGACCGTTGACCGTCTTGCAGTAAAGACCGTAGTTCCATCCCTCGGCTGCTTGTCCGGGAAAAGCCCCAGCAGATAGCGCACTGTCTGGTGAGCTACCGGCCTTCTCGTTCTTAGTGTCCGGGTTCACGTAAACGACCGTGCCAGTACCCGTGTACTGGATGAGGACGTTTCCAAGAACCTCATACATGCCGAGACCGAGCTCGATGCCCTGGATAACAAAGGGCTGCTTTGAGTCAGTACAGCTCGTGGGCGATCCGTCGCCCTCGACCGCATCGCAAGCGCCAGCCCTCCACGGGACGGTGCTCAAAAGGTATGTGGTGGCAGTCGTGAAAGGCTTCGCGACGTCGAAGTAGATGGCGGTGTTCGATGCGTCGACATCGACCTTCTTGATAACGGTCGCGGCATCGAACACGTCATAGTTGTAGCCGTTGCCACGGTCGTTCGACGTGCCCGTATGTGTTCCTAGAATCATCGAAGAGCCGATAAGAATCTGATCGGCCTTCCCCTTCGCGACCACGACGCGCGTGGTGTTGCTCTCTGCCACGGTCGGGCTAATCTGTACGTCGTATCCCGTGCAGCCCGCGAACACGCTCTGGCTGTTCTTGGTGGCATACTTCAAGAGGAACATAACCTTGACATACCAGTCATCGGCGGCAGTCTTGAATGAATCACCCGTCGTTGCCGTCTTCATAAGCGAGACGCCGGTATCGTGGCTTACGAAGCACTTCACCTGTGCGCCGCTCACGCTTCGCGGCTTGCCTTCGGCATCGACCGACAGTGCATACTTTGCATACAGCATATAAGGACGCTGCGCACCGTTAGGAAGCAGAGCTGCCGGCTGGCGCTTCATGCCGGGCTGGCGCGTATCGGATACGGTAATGTTGACGGCATCATCCGTCTCGGTTTCCAGCGTGTAGAGAACCGGCGTCATGATCCACGTATCATCCGTGCGCGAGAAGCGCCCGTCACCGTCGATAGCGGTAACGTAAGGCGTGCCATCCGCGTCAACGCCACCGTTTACCTCGAAGAAGGTAAACGCGCCGTGGTTCACGTAAGGGTCGATAGCGGCGCGACCGATGATTCCGGGCTTTGGGTTGGCGATTCCAGCATTTGCCCCGGTCTTGGTGCAGGCCGTGGCGCTTCCCTTGGGGATGCTCACGCCATAATTCTTGCCGTCACGCATCTTCGCAAGCCATGCGGCGATGCTCGCGTTCGTGTAACGTCCAGTCTCGTCATTAAAAATGGGGACTGTCGAAGCCCCCATGGATTCGAGCGCGATTGCCACGCGCTCGAGCGTTTCGTGATCTGCAATATGGGTTTTGCCCATGCTTAATCCTCCATATCGACTAGCGAGATGTAATCCGTATCGCCAACGGTGTCGTAGGCAAGATAAATGCGCTTGTCAGGGCTGATAGACCCTCGCGCTTCCTCAGCTGCCTTACGAGCGTCCGCAGCCGCCTGATCCGCGCTGTCCGTGGATGCTTTCGCCGCGTTTGTCGCGGCGTTCGCCGCATTGGTTGCGGTGTCGGCGTTCGCCTTGGCTGTATTTGCAGCAGCCGCCGCGTCTGTGGCGCTCTTTGTCGCGGCGTTCGCCTTGGCCGTCGCGGTGTTAGCTGCGTCCGTGGCGCTCTTGCAGATGTTGACCGCCGCGTTGGCGTTATTCAGCGCCTTGCCCGCATCGGTGACGGCCTGCTCGCCCTTGGTGACGGCGGTTTCTCCACGCCTGATAAGGCCATCAATCGCGTTGTCCCATGACTTCGCTGGAGCATTTCCCTCACGGGCGTCGCGCATGATGTCCAGCGCGAAACGCTCGGTCTGCACCGTCTGCGTGCCTTTCGTCAATTCGAAATAGGCTTCGTCGGTGTAGCCGGGAACGCTTGCGAGCTTGGATTCATCGCAAACGTAGGTGATCGTGTTGCCGCTGACCGTGGCGCTGCCGCGGTAATAGTGGATACGGTCGGGCAATCGGGCAATCAAATAGGCACTGTACCCAGACAAAGACAGCTCGCCGCCGTTGTCGTAGATAAGCGCCTTGATGGTTGTTCCGCCGTCCTCGCCTTGCGCGATTCGAATGCAGTTGTTGCCGCATCCGCGCTTGTTCACGTCAAGCTCGATTGTCTGCGTGTTCATTGCGCATCGCCGCCAGACTTTAGCGCTCGCAGCTTCTCGAGCGCCGCCATGAAAGCCTGAACCGGATCTGTCTGCACTTCGGTATCACCGTCTTCTGCTGCCACCGCGACTGAAGGGTTGACGATTGCAGCCAGGGCATCGAAGCATGCAACCGTGGCATCGGTTCGGTCATCAACGTATACCGGAGTCACGAGCGTGAACGGCTCGTCGGCGGATTTCGGCTTAACCACGTCCTTGCTGTCAACAACCTCACGCGTGCCGTCATCGTAGACGGCAATGAAGACGATGTTTGCCGCTGCCGCACGTGCAATGAACTCGGCGTCGAACTCCGTCAGATAGCTCTCGGTGTTGCCCACCGGATCATGCACCATGTAATGTGTGATCTGTGCCATATGACCTCCTAATCAAAATTGCAAAGTGTGCAGATTCCATTTACGAAATCGATGTTCCTTGTCGATGTCCACCAGGTGATTGATCCATTGCCGTTGTCCTGTATCTGGCTGATGTACTTCATGGTCACGTTGGATGTAATGGCGTTGGTTGTGGTTACGCTCGTACTTGCTGAGTTAGATACCGAGATCTTCGGAACGGAAATCCTAAGGCTTCCTTCGGCCTGCATCTGGAGCCCGTATAGAACCTTGTTGTCAGATAAATCTTTCATTGACGAAGAAAAGTCGATGTAACCGACCTGCGAGGCACTTGACGCGCCGGATTTCTTACGGAATCCCGACATCTGACCCATGTTGTTGAGAAGCGTGTAGTAGCTGTCGTATCCGCAGCGGAACGTGCCCTTGGCGGTGATGTTGTTCGCGCTCATGTAATTTGTCACGAGCTCGCCGGTCTTGAGATTCCAGGAATTGCGGCCTTTGGCATCGGCGATGATTCCGGCAGACATGTATGTCGCGTTGATATAGACCTTGCCGTTCTGGAGGAAGATACCCTGAGCCGCGCCGTTGCTCGTCAGGCGGTCGAAGATCTTCTTCTGGGTCAGCTGCTCGTCGTAGTCGCTGAGGATGCCGTTCGCGTAGTCAGAAGCGTCTTGCTGCTCGATGGCATGCTGAGCCGCACGCGCCGCCGAAGCGTAAACCTTAACTGCTGACGAGTACGAGCCGTATGACGCGTCGTATTCGTACATTGCCGCCTTGAGCGCGTCTGCCGTCTTGCACTCCAGCACCGCGTTTACCTTGTCGGCGTAATCGCTGTAGGCGCCGCCCTCTTCGGTAGATCCGAATGCAGCCGTGTATTTAGGCGCGAGTACTTGTGTGAGGAATTGCGCATTGAGCGACTTGTTGGATTTCAGCGAGTTGTACTGGCTTGTGAGCTCTTCGCGCTCTTTGTCGACCGCCTGCATGGCCTTCTTCACTGCTGCCGCTTCGGCTGTTGTTACCACACCGTCTTTAGCCAGTTCCTGCACGGTGCCGTCAAGGCCAGTCAGCGATTCGGTAAAATCGTATGAGCTCTGGTATGCCTTGTTGTAGGCACTTTCAAGCACTGGCGTCGTGTGGCGAACGGAGCCGTCACCGAGCGTGATGCGCTCCATAGACCAGACGTAATAGCCGTTACTCCATTCCGGCAATGTCTCAGACCATCCAAGCTCAGGGTTCTGCGCGTTGATTGGCGGAACCATATCGCTCTGGTTCTGCGCATAGAGCTTGACGCTGGATGCGATGCCGTTTCCCGCCATCTGGTTCGCACCATTGATTGCCTTGGCGAGACAAGGCGTCGTGTAGCTTACGGCTCCGTCACTCCAAGTGACCTTGCTGCGAGTCCAGATGTATTTTTCCTTGCTCCAGGCAGGCTGCTGTTCGCTCCAGCTACCGCCGACTTGGGAAGAATCGCTTGAAGATAGGTAGTACTGCTCGACGATGGATTTGATTCCCCTACCGGTTACGCCCTGCTTGCCGTCCGCACCGCTGATGCATGCAGGAACCGAATAGGAAATCTCGCCGGACTGCGTGACAGTCTTCGTCCGAGTCCAGATGTACTCCCCCTCGACCCATACGGGCGCTTCGGACTGCCATCCGGTTTTCGGTGCTTCGGTACGCGAGATACCTTGCGCGTACTCGACATCGACGGATGCAATTACGGCATCTGTCGTGGCGATCGGCTTGCTGCCGACGGTCGCGCCGGCAGACAAGCTAAAATCTCCGGTGGTCAAATCCCAGAAATTCTTTCCAACATCGTCGGTGAGCAGGCCAGCGCGGATGCGGTCTGCTCGCATCGTGCCGGCGTTGATGCAATCGGCGCTGACCTGAGCGCCAGTGATGAACGTTCGCCAATTCCACTGTCCGTCGCTTGCAAGCGACGCGGCAAGGCGGATGCCCATGCCGTTGATGTTTACCGCCCACATGCCGGACGTTGCCTTGAGCGGGACACCCGTTACAGCATCCAGCGGCACGTTGGAGTAGATCACGCCAAGCTCGAACGTCTCGACCTTGTACGTGCCAACGGCGTTGAACGCCTTGTTGAGCGCAGACATGAGCTGGTTGAGCCACGAGACGGACGTACCAGCCGCCGCATCGTAGTTAGCCCGCTGGTTGCTGCCGCTCTTGAGCTGCTGCGCCACCGACTGGAAGATGTCAGCCAGATTATCGGTTAGGTTGCCGAACGTCACCTTGGCATCGCCGGTCACCAAGTCGCGGGTCAGCTTCGAGACGCGCCCCTTGAGCCTGATTCCCGCAGCGGAGAAGCCCTTGTCGATGATCGCCACGCAATCGCCGACAGCAACGCCTTCCCAATCTCGACCGAAAGCAAATAGGTCAATCACGCTTGCTTCATAAGAGACGGTCGGCGTTTTGGCTTGCGAGAGGTAATCGTTCGTCTCGGCAAGAAGCTGCGCTGCGTCCTCGCATTGCTCGTTAACGTAGATGTCTACGGCGGGCGCGATACCGCCGTTGCCGTCGGGATGCCCCCAAACCTCGGTCGCGGCGGCATCTTCAACGTAATCCTTACCATTGTTTAGATCGCCGAAAGTCAATCGTCGGCCATAGCCGCCGCCATCCGTCTCAACGCCCTTGCCGTAACCGTAAACTCGCGTCTTGGGGTTGGCGCTGCCCGTCTTGCGCTTGATGCTGATCAGGTCTTTCGTCCACGTGAAGCGCTTTGGGCTTTGCTGGTTGCCTCGCGTAGCCACCACGCGCACATATCGATGCGTGACCTGCACTCCGTCCGTCACGATAACGGTTTCAAGCTCACCGCCCCATGTTTTGAGCAGGGCGCTCAAGCCCTCGCGGACGCTTACGTGATAGAAGGTGTGCGAAGCACTGCCGGGCTGGTCGCAGTTGCCGACTTCCCAACGGGTGCCCGCGAGTATTGACGTGAGCGCCACGGCTACGCTGCCGGACGGTCGCTTGTCCTCGATATAGTCATCCCACGTCTCATTGATGGAGTTGATGCACGTTATGCTGGTATACGGCTTGCCGTTGTCATCGTGCAGCCGCTCGATTTCGTCGACGATGTGCTCATGTACGACGCCTTGGCGGTCAATCCAAACAAGGCGTTCCCCCTTGCCTAAATCCTCGTCGCACCTGATCTTAAGCTCGTCGGTGCCGTCCGTTGCGTCCTCATGGGTCGCTGCGGTGTAGGTGAGCCGTCCGAGATTCACGCCGAAACGGCTGAAACGGGTGAAGTTGACCTTCTTTGTTAAAGCCATCTCTCCTCCCATTCCAGCGTCGCGGAGCCGCTAGAGATCTTGACGTGCGCACGGTCTTGGATGCTGAAAAAGTCACTCATGATGTTGAGCTGAGCGATTGAGCCGTTAACAGTTACATGCTCTTTGTCGAAGTCCATACGAACGACACTCGAAGCCGTCAACGGCTGCACCACCTCGACGAACTCGGCGGTATCGGTGTTGGTGATGCGCCAAGAGCTGCAAGCTCCGGGCCTAGCTGTCACGGTAAGAGCGGCTGGCAGCGTGCCGCCGACGGCGAACGATGCTGCGCCGCTCATATCCATACGACGATGCTGACCGTAATAGTCGGGGTCGCCAATGTGGAACGTAACGGTTGTCTGCGGGCAATCGTCGGTAATCTCGTCAAGGTCGGTTGCGCCGCTAACGATCGCCATCAAATAACGCGTAGGGTCATCGGGCAAATAAAGTGGCGCTGGCTCGTCAGACCAGAGCAGCGCCGCCAGCTTATGCCGCGCCTTTGCGACCTCGCGCCGGTGCTCGGTGCGAATCCACATGTCAATCTGCAAATCGTAACCGGCGCGGCGGACGTTCTTGAAGTATTCGCCGTGCCGCCCGGGCGCATCCTCGAAGCTCGCCGAAACGTCCGCCATGATAGGGCGGCGCACCTTACAGTAGACGAGCTTCGACAGGTCGTGCCCGTTGAAGACGATGCTGTCGCTTTGGTTTCGCTTACGCTTAAGCTCCAACGGGCACTCCCTTCTGCTTTAACCTGCTGGCAATACCAGCGCCGATCTGCTGACCGGTCGTGTACGCGTCCATGCTGTTTGCAACGGTGGCATTGACGGTCACACTCACCTGGACTCCGCCACCGAAGCCGCTGCTTAGGCGGTCGAGCACGCGAGAAATACCCGCTTCGACGCTCTCTCTGACGCTTGTGCGCAGCTTGGCATCGGGCGCGACGTGCTCCAGTCCAGCTTCGCCAACGCCGATGATCGAAGGTTTGTCGAAGGATGCGCCCTTTGCATACCAGTTGACGCTGATGGACGGCAGCTTCACAACGCCGCCGATGTCACGCCAGCTGACACTGAAATGCGGCATGTTGATATGCGGCAGGCTGATGTGAATCCCGCTGAACGCACCCTGAATCTTGCCGGGGATGCCGCTGACAAAGTTCCAGGCATCGTTGATCGGCGAAGTGATGCTGCTCTTGATGTTCGAGAAAACGCCAGCGACCTTGCTTCCAAGACCCGGGAACCCCAGCTTTTCGCCGATGGCGTTGCCAGCGTTTATCGCGTTATCCTTCGCATTGTTCATCTTCGTCTGGATGTTGCTTTGAATAGCCTGGAAAGCGATACCGGCCTGCGACTTCGCCGCGTCCCAATCACCGTTCAGGGCGGCTTTCAGGGCATTTGAAGCCGAAGAACCGACAATCTGACCGGTGTTCATGTCTGTTTGGATTGAATCCCTGATAGCGCCGAATTTTTCAGACGCGTTGGATTTCAGATTCTCCCAAGCATCGGACGCATTGGCCTTCAAGACCTCCCAAGCATCGGACGCGCCTTGCCTTATGCCTTCGAACTTTTCCGAAAGGCCGTTCTTGACCTCTTCGGCCTTTCCGGTTATCCCGTCCCAAATCCCAGACCAGAATTCCGGCACGCCTGCGAAAAAATCCTGCACGCCCTGCCATTTCTCTGAAATCCAGCCAGTGAAGTCAGACCAGAGCTGTTTACCAGTCTCGGTTTGTGTGAAGAACCACGTAAGGCCAGCGACGGCAGCGGCAACCGCAGCCACGCCAAGCAAGATTGGGTTTGCGGCGATCAATCCGGTAAACGATGTCCACCCTGTAGAGAGCTTGCCGCCAAGGGTCGATGCCAAGCCGCCCGCTTTCTCGGCGATGCCGCCGAAGCCTGTTGCAGCCGTGCTTATAGCGCCGCCGCCCTCGCCGAACTTGCCTGCGAGGGAAGCGAAGCCGCCGGCAACGTCCTTGAACGTTTGGCCGATCTCGATGCCCTTTTGGAGCGTTTTGCCGATGCCCGTTGTGAGCCCGCCGAACGCGACCGTCCCCAAAACGACGTTTGTTGCCATGTCCTGCTGCTCTGGCGTTAGGGACTTGTACCAGTCGCTAACGCCCTCGAGCGCCGGCGTTACCTTCTCAAGCAGGGTCGTTCCAAGCTCGAGCGCCTTTTCCTTGAAGGGCATGGCCGCTTCGCCGGCTTCGGTCATCTTCTGGTTTAGCTCGGCCTGCGCCTCACGCGTGTCGAGCATCGTCTTATTAGTCTCTTGATACGTCTCGCCGATGTTGCCGTAAAGGCCATCGAGTGTCTGCGTGATAAGCGAGGAGCGTTCTTGTTCGTCACCGCAGGCGGCAAGCGCCGCATTGAACGCGTCCTCTTTGGTAGAACCCTGAGCGATCTGGTCGTTGAAAGCCTGCTGTGCCGCATGGTTGCCGGAGAGTGCTGCGCTCCACTGCTCATTGCTTGCCGTTGCCCAGTTGAGGGCATCGGCAAGACCGCCGGTGACGGTGCCGGTGTGCGCCGTCTCCTGCGATGCTTCCACGAGGTTTTCGAGCGGCAATGCATCGCCGAACTTGGAGAACGAGCCTGCGGCGATGTTGCTCCACTTGTCCAGTTCCTGCTGGTTAGTGGTCAAGCGTGACAGGTTCTGTGCGGCTTCGGTCGCGGTGTCCTCTTCGCCAAGTAGCTTATAAAACAGGGTATAGGAGCTTCGCGCCTGCTCGGACGTGCCGCCCGCATCCTTCCAGGCAGCGTCCAGCTGATGCGTCTGCTCGATCTGCTCTTCCTGGCTACTGGCAAGCCCGACAAGCGCGGTAGCGGTGCCGGTGACGGCACCGGTTATCGTCTTTCCGGCAGTCTCTAGACCCTTGCCGGCCTTTTCCAGCTTATCGCTGTTGTCCTGAATTGTCTGACCGAACTGGTAAAGACTGCTCTTCGATGCCTGGGCTTCGCGACTGACGCTTTTAAGATCGTCGGAATAGCTCTCAAGCTGATTTTCGCAAATGGCAATCTGAGCCTTAAGGCTCGAGTACTGCGCTTCCTCGCGCTCAGTGAGCGTCGCACCGCTTCGCTTCTTCTCGTCGAGCGTCGCAAGCGCGGCCTTGTAGGCATCGAGTTTCGCTTTCGTCTCGCCGTACGCTCGGTTCAGAAGCTTTTCCTTCTCAACGAGCAAATCCGTATTGCCGGGGTCGAATTTCAGGGCGCGATTGATGTCCTTCAACGCGCCCTGCGTATCCTTCGCCGTGCTCTGCACGCTCTTCAACGCGCCCTGCAACTCGGTCGTATCTCCGCCGAACTTGATAGTCAGACCTTTGTACGTGACAGCCACGGTTTCACCTCTTTTCAGTTGTCAATGAAAGAAATGAGCGCACAGAACAGCGCACCGAATAGGTGCGCTGACGCTTTACGCTCACATGCCAGCCCAGAAGGCCGCTTCGCCCTGCCGCGCGTGTTCGTCATCCTCGGCGTATGCCACAGCGTCGTTGACGAAGCTGTACACGTCGATAAGGTTTTGCACCTGCACATAAGACAGGTCGTGCAGGTCTTGGACGCTCAATCCCGCCTGCTGGCAAGAGTAGATGTAGAGCGCGTCGCAGCTACTCTCCAGTTCCCTCGGCAGCGGCGGCATCTGGTGCTTCGGCGGGCGCGGCTTCCACGTCCGCTTTTGCGTTCGGAAAAAAGTTGTCCTTGATGATCTGCATCACGTCAGATGCCCAACCGCCTTTGCGCTCAAGGTCGAATTCCGTCTGCGGGAAGCCGCAAACCCAATCCTCAAAGGACTTACCGAGGTCTGTTTTCTCCTTCGCAGTGGCGTTGTATGTCTTCGCGCAGGCGTAGAAAATCTCAAGCAGTGGCACGATAGGCGGAATGTTCGACGCCGCCGAGACATCGAGAACAACGGAGATGGCTTCGTTGATGTCCTTCGGACGGCGCGAGCCGTCCTTGCGCTCAACGAAGAACTCACGTGAATAGGCAATTGGAGTGAAGGCATTGCAAGCGACCGGGTACTTAACGCCGCCAACCTCGATGATTCCGCCGTTCATTACGCGCTCACACTACCAATCTTGGGCGTGACGGCAGTATCTACCTCTTCGAAGAATTTGTCGTAACCGTCAATATCGCCATATGTGTCGATGTAGCTGCCGCGCCAGCCGCTCGGCAGCTTGACGGGACGGAACGTAAGATCGTAATCAAGCTGCGTGATGTCGGGCTTGTCCTCAAGTGTCTTTGCATCGACGGATGCGGGCTTGCTCGTGCACTTGTAGATGCAACGGCGCTTTCCAACGACGTGTCCGGGCTGCTCGCACATGAATGCGAACGGCTTAGGTGTCTTGCCGGAAGTTGCCAGCAAGCGTCCTTTCTCGTCGATGTCGAAGCCGATAATGTCGGCCAGAAGCGCACGCAGCTCTGGCGTGCTCTCGATGTCGTAGAGCGACCACGTGATAGAGCCGCCGTTATCCTGGTACTTGTCCAGCCACGTCTCGTTATCGCCGTGGCTCGTCGACTGCTCAATGGACGGCTCAATCTTGATCTCGACCGTGCCTGGGATGTGGATAGGCTTCTCGTACGTAAACGTCTCCTCGTTGGTAAGACGCGCTATATGCGCGTTCTTAACGCCGAAGAACCCATTTCGCGCCATGTCGGCTCCTTTCTTTACTCGGTCACGCCAACCTCATAGGCCGTCTCGATAAGCTCGTCACCATCGAGCGACGTGACCGTTTTCACATAATTGAAATCTGCGGCATCGAGTGCCGCTTCGAATCGCTTCTCAAGCTCGTAATCGCGCTCTCGAACGTAAAGCGCCACATCGTAGGGCATCCAGCGGCACCATCCAGTGTTGTCCGCGCTCAGGGCTTCACCGTAACCTGCTTCAATGTCGATATACGGCGGCGCGAGCGACTCGTCATCGTCGCGGAAACCTCCGTTCGCCCACGGCAGGCCGAACGCATCAAGAAGCTCCGCCAGGTCTTTAAGGCTGTTCATTGCGCCCCCTTGGAGAATTCGGCGGCAACTTCCTTGTAAACGCCCTCGATGACGTGATCGCCTTCTACCCTGCCGGGATAGCTGCCGTGCTGGTTTTTGATGACGTGGCCGTTCTCGAGCAGATGTGTAAGCTGATACTGCCTGTTGTGGACAACACAGGTCGTACCGGTCGCTTCGCTCTTAACGTCAGCAGACCATCCCTTTGCGTAGCTTCCGCCGTGCCGCTTCTTCTTCCGGCTTCGCTCTTTCAGAAGGCGAACCGCCTTGTTGCCAGCCGCCTTGACATTTCCCTGCAAGACTTCTTCGTTGTCCTCGATGACCTCTTCGATGCTGTTGACGATAATCGATTCAAGCTGGTCAATCTTTATCCCGCTCACCGGTTGCCTACTTTCTCGACCAGCGTAAGCCGCACATTGTCGACGTTCGCCACAACCGCCGAATCGACGGCGTAGCGGATGCCGCCGAACTCACAAAGCCTTTCACCGCTGTATGCGCACGCGCGAACAGTGATAACGGCCTGCGGCTTCACTCCTGCCTGAGCGGCGGCGTAGTACGCCGCCTGGCTGATGCCGTACACGTTGCAGGGAACACGGCGGCGACGCTCCTTTTTGTGCGATACGCCCAGATCATCGCGCTCTGAGACGGTAGCGACAAGCGTGCAAACGCCAGCCCACCCGCTCATGCGGCATCACCGCCGTTGTACGCCGAATCACCGCTCATGCTCGTAAGCATGGTTTCGAACGCCTTCATGAAGCGCTCGGCGTCTGGGTTGTCCATGCCGAAGTTGGCCTTGACGTAAACCTTTATCGCAAGTCGAACGCGCCCGTCCGAATCGTCGTGCGCCTTGGCATCCGCTACGCCACCCGCAACCAGCTCGGCGCGGGCGGCTTCGATAACGTCTGAAATCTCTTCGTCGTAGTCGGTTACGAAAGCCGGGATGCGAAGCGCGGCGCGGCACGCATCCAGCAGCTTGCCTTTAGCCTTTGCGGCCATGCCGCGCCACCTCCTTAAGCCTGCTTGATAGTGAGCTGTGCGAACGCTTCGGGGACAGAAAGAACACCGTCGAACAGAACATAGCCGTCGAAGCAGCGCTTCTGGGTTCGCGGCTGGACGTAAGGCGTAACGTCAGGGCCATCAAACATGTTGCCCTTGAACAGGTCGGGGAAGCCGGCCTTAATCACGTTGTCGGCAATGGAATCGTCCTGCTTTACGACCTTGCCGAAGATTCGTCCCTGAACAGTCGGGTCATCGGTAGCCTCATTTGCAAAATAAGAACGACCGTTGGCATCCTCAAGCATGGCAATCTGGTTCCAGATGGTGTTGTTATTGGCGTAGATGATGATTCCCTTAGCAGCTGCGTTGCCGTAAGAGCGGAGCAGGCTCAGCATCTTCACGATGTCGGCCTTGGTAAGCTTCTTTACCGCCGCCGTCTGAATCTTGTTGGCGGTCGCGATGCCGTAAGTCTCATCGGCAAGCTTCTCGTGGACGAATGCGTTGCACGCGACGGAGAGACGTGCAGAAACCTCGGAAATGATGTACTGCTCGAAGCCGGAAAGCGACTGCGTTGCCATCTTTCGGGACAGCTCGACGGTCTTCTTAATCTCCGTTCCTACGAGCGGCACGGAATCGAAGTCATTTTCCTCGATATCGGTAGGTGCTGCGCCCTCTTCGGTCTTGGCCGCGTCACCCTTCTTGATGGACTTGTGGCGCGGGAACTCGACCTGACCAGACATGTTCGTTCGGCTGATGTCACCGAAGAGAACAGCAGTATTGTCGATAAGGGAAATGATCTCGTTCTGCACGGTCACGGGAACGATGGATTCGGTGTTGGCCGTGGTCATGGTGAACTCGGCTCGCTGCTCGATTGCGTGGCGCTGAGCGGCACGCTCGACATCGGTAAGCGCGGTGCCGCCGATAAGCTGGATGCCGGAGCGCTCGGCAAGACCCTTAGCCCACGCGTGGCGCTCAGCTGTGTCGTAGTCGGTCACGTCATATGCAGCGCCGGGGATGCCAGCGACGTTGGCGGAACGCGCCAGCGGCACGGAATCAACGTGCTGCGCGCGGCCTGCGTCGATGGCGGCACGGGCATTCGCGACGGCGGCGTTGCGAACCTGCGCCGCCCGTGCGGCCTGGGCGGTGCGCTCGTTAATCTGGTCGGTCAGCTCGGCCATGCGGGCTGCATCCTCTTCCGTCGGTTCAGTACCGTCAGAATACTGGTCGACAAGCGCTTGCAGGTCGTTAAGAAGTTCCTCAAGTGTCATTGCTAGTTACCTTTCTTCGCATTGGTAATTGCCAGGCACGCTTTTGCTCGAAGCAACGCGCCCTTCCTTCGCGCAAGCTCCTTGCGCGACTGCTCAATCACTCCGTTGAGCAGGTTTCTTGCACTTATTTCGGTGTTCGGGTCAGCAGGAAGGCTGACTGCGGACACGTCATAAATCTTCTTGACGCGCGTGATTGTCGTGGTATGCGTGTCTCGGTCGTACTCGGACGCGCCGATGGTGAACGCCCACGACATGCGCGTAACAAGGCCGTTATCGATTTCCTCGAATCGGTTTCGGGCGGCTTCTGATTTCGAGAGGTCTGCGGCCATAAAAAGCCCGTGCTCATCGGGCTCGACGATGAGCGTTCCGTTCGACTGGCGCGCCAAAACGTCGCCCACATGGTCGAACTGCATGATGATGTCGCTCATGTCTGTATCGACGAATGCGTCTGGGCTGATGACTTCGCGGTACTCGGTACCGTCCCAAGGGTCTTCATATAGGACATATGGGTCATTGAATGTCGAAGCGTATCCCTCGACGTAGTAGTCGGATTCGATGCGCTTCTCGCGGCCTTCGCCGCCGTCAAGGCTTCTCAAGACCACCGACATCTGGCGGTACTGGCGCTCATTCGGTTTGGCTGGCATCTTCACCACCGTCTTTCTTGCCGTCTATCGCGGCGATGTTCGCATTAGTCTGGGCAGCAGCCGCAGCCTGCTCGGATGTGTGCTGGCTGATTAGGTCGAGGTCGATGTACTCGCCGCGAATAACATGGCGTTCGCCGCCCGGATAGCTCGGCGATTGGAAGACCTCGGCAACTTGGTTGCCGCACCAAATCCCTCGGTCGAACAGCGCCGTCGAAACGTTGAGTTTCGTTTGGTTGCTCGCGAACTCCAGGCGGTTCGCGCTGAACGTAATCGAGTTGCCGTGGGCAATCTCGTTCGGCGTGAACGTCATCGCCGTGAGCACGTAACCGAGTTGGATAGCGAAGACCTCGGTACGCCCCTCGTAAAAGGCGTTGTACGTGTCCTCGTCAGCCTTGTTCATAACGATGTCTTCGCTTGATCCGAAGAAACGATAGGCTGCTTTTTCTATGCGCTCCATTTGCGCAGCGTCAACGGTGTAGCTCTGCGGCGCAATCTGCTTGACCTCTTGATATTTGTTGTCGTAAACGACGATGCCGCCAGCATTCGAAGCCCCCAGCTGCTCATTGAAAGCTTTTGCGGATTCCATCGTGTCTTTCGGGTTTCGGTTTTGCGAAAGTTTGCCGATGAAGCGCACCGCCGCGCCCTGCTCGATAGCTGTTTTCTCGGCTTCCTCTTGAGCGTGAATCAAATCAAGCGTCGGATTAAGCACGTTGGTACCGTCACCGAACAGATCGCTCTTGAATTGATGCCGCGTCATAACGCCGATGCGCGACCACTCAATCAAGGTCTTATCGCCGCCGGGAAAACGGAGCTCAAGCCACAAAGCGCCGTCAACGTCGTAGGCTTCGCACTGGCTCGGCAGCACTGGGTAATAGCCAACGGACGTGATTCCGTCCCCTCCGTCAACAGGGACGATCAAGCACGTGTCACAAACGTCAAGTATCGTTGAGACGCGATGCAAGAACTGCGGCGTTGTCATCCACGGGTTCGGTTGCCACTGCAAAGAACGCGTCCATTGCGGTTGCGCCGTTCCTGAAATCTCGGGACGGAGCTTTGAAGCATGGTCGGCGTTACGCTCGATTATGGAGCGCGTCAGCTCGGCTTCGTAGATGCCGCCAGACCACGACGTGAAGCGCGGCGCGTAGGCCGTGAACGTCTGAAAGTAGCCATCGACTGCCTGCATGATCGGCTTATGGAACACGGCATCGAACATCGAGCGGAAAAGCGTTGGTTTTCGCACGTTTTAACCTCCAATCATGCTTTGGTAGTCATCCATCATGTCTTTGAGCACTACGAACGCGTCGCACTCAGCCGCCCAAGCATCAATGCGATTGCGCGGATCTTGGTTCTTCTTGTCGGGCGCAATGTTGCCATTCGCGTCGTTTCTGATCATCACGTTGGAACGGCACCATTCCGCTATGGGGTTCTGGTTGTCCACGATGCGGTTTCCCTGGTAGAGCGCCCGCAGCTCCTTCATGGGCATCGATAGCGTTTGAGCGCCTTGGATAACCTTCTTGAAGTTGTCGGCTCCGAAATAGCCCTCGTACGCTTCGACAGTCGGAACGTCTCGCATGTGCCAAGGGTCATATCCGCATGCAACCGAATAGATGCCGTACTTCTCCTGAACCTCCGTGACCCAATCCAGTACGTCGCGCTTGTCGATGATCGGCGTTGCCGACGTTCTGAGCAGCCCGCGGGCAATCCAGGCATCGTAGGGAACGCCGTCTCGACCTCCGCGCCGCCCCTCGGCTTCCGCCTGTTCCAAGGCGCGAAGCGGAATCCACGCCATGTGCATTGCGTATATATGCTCGTCGTTCGGGCGCATCATCAGCAGGCACGCCGCCGTTAGGTCGGTCGTGTCCGAAGCGTCCACGCCGAGAACTGCGTAAGAAAAAGACCCGTCGGACGGGTCGAACGTGGCTTCGTTGTGGATCTCAGACCATTTGAGCCAGGCTTGGCTCTGGTTCTCAATGAGGTTGAAGTCTTTTACCAGCAGTGTCGGCAAAAATGTAGGGTCATCGAGCGCCTTGGAGACGTTTTCCCTGAGCGATTTCAGGGACTTGATTGTTCCAAGTCCGGGATTCGCCTTAATCCAGCACTTCTCGTCTTTCCATTCCTCGCGCTCGTCAAGCTCGAAAATGAAAGCGATGAAATGCTCGGCTTTTTCGCCGGACGCTTCGCCGTTCAGCCATTTGGTGGCGTATTCGTACTGAGCATCGAAAATGCCGCCGCGCACGAATCCGTTGGTCGTGATCTCCAAAACCAGCGGTTGCCTACGGGCGGAAATACCCTGAATCGTCAGGTCGTAGAGGTCGCGGTTTCGCATGGCTGCGAGCTCGTCAACGATAGCGCCTGAGATGTCCAAGCCGTCAAGGTGGTTCGTGTTGGCGGAAAGCGCCTTGATTGACCCCATGTTGAGGCCGCAGTAAAGGTCGCTCACGCGCTTTCGCACGTGCTTTGCCAGCGCCGGTGAGGTCATCACCATTCGCCAGGCGTTGTTGAAGCCCTTCGCCGCCTGATCGTGAGCCGTAGCCACGTTGTAGACTTCCGGCGCACCCTCGTCATCGTTAATGAGCAAGTCAAGCTCGATAGCCGACGCAAGCGCGGTCTTGCCGTTCTTTCGCCCCATAATCCAAAGGACTTCGCGGTATTGGCGCAAGCCCTCGGCATCCACGAAACCGAAGATTACGGAGAGGATGGCCAACTGGAAAAGCTCGAGCTTGAACTTGCGTCCAAGCTTTCCGCTCGGAAGTCGGCAAAACGTCTCGATGAAGGTGACGTGCTTCGCCGCGAACTCTTCGCGGTAATGGTACGGATAGAGCGGATCGGTGTTATCCAGGTCGCGCAGCACGCGCTCCGCGAGCTGATGCATCTTCTCGCAAGCAGTGATCTCACCGTTGAGGATGCCACCGAAGTAGCTTCGTATCGCCTGCTCGCAGCGACCAGCGCCGCTTCGCTTCTTAGCCGCCGAAGCGCGTTTCATTGAGGTAGTCAATGAGCGCATCGCCTGCGGTGCTGCCGGACGGCATCATGTCGGTGAGCTGCTTGATGCCGCGCGAGAAGGTCGTGAACAGCTTGTTGTAGGCGCTGAAACCCGGATGCTCCCGCAGGCCGGATTGACCGCCGCCGTTGTCATATTCGGTGAAGATGCTCTCGTACATCAGCTCGCGGCGGGCTTCGTCAAGCTTGACCTTCAAGAACGCGATGTTCGACATCAGCGGAAGCACGGCGCTTCGCTTCTCGTCCGGTATCGCGTCCTTGGTGAGCCGTTGGAGCTTTTTCAGCTCGCTTTGGTATCGGCTCTCGATGGAAGCGGTGTGCTTCTTCGGGGGACTTTCCGTGGCTTTGGGCAAAAGGTCGTTACTTTCGCACACTTTTCGCCTTCCCACAAGACCACCCCCGTTCTGAAACCCGTCACACGCAAATTTCTATCTTCCGGCGTTGGTGCCCTATGCTGGGTGCCTTGATTTTAGACCGGGGGGATAGCTCGAAGCTGTGACCTGCTGTTTTGTCTGTCGTTTTGTTTGACTGTGCGCTTGTGCTCAGTCTGTGTTTTCGTCTGTCAGCGAAATCAAGTTGCCGTCCTCGTCAAAGCGCAGCCCTTGCCTTGTGCTGCCCTGCCTTGCAAAGCCGTGCACCTTCTTGTGGCAGAGGTCGCACAGGCTTACAAGGTTGCGAGTGTCGGTCGCTATGTTCGGATCGCTGATGTTCGATGGTGTTAGCTCGATGATGTGGTGCACCATCGTTGCCGGTGTTGCGATGCCAGCCTTAAGGCAATGCTGGCAAAGATAGGCGTCGCGTTGCAATGCGAGCTCTCGCGCCCGTTCCCAATCCTTGGAATGGTAGAACCGATACGAGAAGCCCTTAGCCATTGCGCGACCCCCAACAAAAAAGGGACGCGACCCAAGGCCGTGTCCCTTTCTGATAATCCACCGTACCGAAATATAACGCAAACCGAAAAGTGATGACAAGTACCAATCTCAAATATCTTTGAGCGCGGCAAAACCCACCTCGTCGATATAGCGGAACCCAACGTTGCAAAGCTCCCTGCACCATTGGCGCGAGCACTGCATCACATCGGCTATCTCGTCCCATGGCATAGCTTGGAGATAGGCCATGCACAGCGCGTCGGCGTAGCGGTTGCCCTTGAGCTTAGCCAAGCCGCCGCGATTGTCAGCACCGTAGAGCAGCACGCACGCTTCGTCCACCTCGGCTTGGCTATCCGCGATCCTCCTTTCCAACCTCCCCTCAAAGTCGATACGTCCGTTAATCGCATCCATAGGGTCTGAGCCGCCACCGCCGCCTGCGCTGTAACTCTGCGCCTTGGCTCCTTCGCGAGCCTTAAGACGGGCTAGCATCTCCTTTGCATGTTCGATGCTAGCCACCTCGTCACGAATGCGCTCGAAATATTCCTTGGCATCCACAAAGCATCAACCCTAGTCGACACCCGTAGAGCCGAAGCCGTCGGTACCGCGCTCGGTGTCGGTCAGGCTATCGACCCCGACAAGATCGCACGGCACGAACGGGACAACGACCATCTGGCACACGCGCGTACCCTTGGGAAGAAACACGGTGTCGCAGCTGAGATTGACCAGCGGTGCGTACACCGCGCCAAGGTATCCGCTGTCGATGACACCCACGCCGTTGCGCAGCGTCACGCCGTAGTGAGCGCCAAGGCCGGAGCTCGGGATGACCAAACCGACACAGCCGCTCGGAATCTCGCAGGCAAAGCCAAGTCCGCAGACCGCGCTCGCGTTTGGCTCAAGCCTTACATCCTCGGCGATGCAAAGGTCGAAGCCTGCATCGCCATCGTGCGCGTATGTCGGCATGGCTGTTCCGTCAGCCAGGCAAACGTTCATCTTTCGTCCGTACATGTCAGCTCCTTAGAAGGGAATATCTTCGTCGTACACATCTGGGTAGGTCGTAGCCGGCGCCGCCGCTGGCTGCTGTGACTGTCGATGCGAGGTCATGATTGCCACGTTATCAACGATGACCTCGAGCTTGCGGTAGCGTTTGCCGTCCTTCTCCCACACGTTCTGGTACAGGTGCCCAAGGATAGCCAGGCGTGCGCCTTTCATCAGAAGGCCGTTGTTAAACATCGCTTCGCCGCGCTTGCCGTACATCACGCAGTCGACCCAGCTGGTCGCATCCTTATAGCTGCCGTCCTGCTGCTTGCGGCTCTTGTTCACGGCCAGCGAAAAGCTCGTTACCGCAAGGCCGCTGTTGGTGTACCTAACCTCTGCGTCTTGCCCAAGGTTGCCACTCAAGGTGACGCTGTTAAGGCTGTCACTCACAGCTACCACCCCTCACGATTGCCAATGCGATATAGGTCATGATCACCATCGCGGTTGCGAGCAATGGGAAGAGCCAAGAGAACAGGCAACCGGTAATGATGCTTATGAACAGTTCCATAAGGCAAAAACAAAGAAAGACGATGACGCAGCCCAACAACGCTATGAGCACCGCTACAAGCACACTCAACCTCTTGATTCGGCGGCGTGCTCGCTCACTCGACCTACTCACGGCATCCACCCCCAAGAGCCTTGATAAGTCCTTCGCGCTGGATGTACCCAAGTCCCTTCACTCGGCGGGTCGCGCTGATGTGCAGGCTCTTCATGAGCTTCTGGGTTCGTGGCGCGGCAAAACCGGGCATCGACCTAATCAATGATTCGACACGCATGCCCGATGCAGCCTGGTCGCCACTGTCCGCCAACTCAAAGAGCCGCTCAATCGACATGATGCCGTATTTCAGCTTGACCTTGTAATCAGCTCGCTTGCATCTGATCTGCATCCCCTTATCGAGGGCGGAACGCCTTTGCTCGGCGGTCAATTTCGGTACCATTTTCTGTATCTCCTGATTCTTACTTGGAATACGGCGGCTAACCGTTCCCAAACCATCGGTTTTGCTTTCTGACCTCTCGTTTTCGTGTCGTGTAGCAAATGGCCGAGGTCTTGCCATTTACACACCGTTTACACTCCGTCCTCAAGCTGCTTGGCGAAGTTGTTGAATGCCTGAGCCGCCGCCTGGTCGCGCCCTGGCAGAAGGTGCGCGTAGAGTTTCAGCGTTGTCGCTTCGTTCGAGTGCCCCAAGCGATCTGCAAGCGTCTTGAGGTCAACGCCGTTCGCAAGGCACCACGTGGCGTGCGTGTGGCGCAATGAGTGGAACGTGTACGCCTTCGGCATGCCTGCACGGTCGCGAGCGCGGCTGAAAGCCTTTGAGACGGTCGTTGGGCGCATGTAAGAGCCGTCTATGCTCACCAGTGGCGAATCGGGCGTGAAAGCGTCTGAAATCGAATCCTGTTGCGCGAGATAGGCTTTTATCCGCTCCCACTCTTCGTCGATTAACGCCACAGGCCGCGTCTTCTTGTTCTTGGTCACGTTGGAGCGGATAACGCCACCGCCCGGAACCTCGATGACCGTTCCGCTCACGAGGATGAACCCTTGCGCCTTGTGGAGGTCGCGCCGCCTTACGGCGCATACTTCGCCGACGCGCATCCCCGTATGCAGTGCGAGCCAGGCCGCGAAAGCGTAGGCTGATTGGCGCATGAAACGCTTCTCGGGCATCTCAAGGTCGAGCTTTTCTGAAACCGTGGCATCGAGCGCCTTGTAATCCCATTCGTCGATGCTCACGGCTTCATGGCGTTCCTCTGGCGGCTTCGCGACCATGAGCATTGGGTTGTTCTCGCAGATGCCGATGCGCACCCAAAAGTTGTAAGCACCGCGCAAAAAGTGGTGAACGCTGATGATCGTGTTGCGCGAAAGACCTTGACCGCCGTTCTTCTTGCTCACACCAAGCCGCGTCTCGAAGTCGTTCAGCTCGATAGCGGTAAGGTCGCGAGCGACTTTGCCCTTGAGGTACTTGCCCACGTAGGTTCGTGTGAAGAGCGACCATCTCTTCACGGTGTTCAGGCCAGCGCCCTTGACCTTCCGCTGCTCGATGTACTCCCAAAGCAGGTCGACTATGAGCGTGCTCTTGACCTTGCCGTCAAAGGTCAGATGCGAAGCCCAAGCGTCAGCCAAAGCCTGCGCTTCATCGCGCGTCCTGGCATCCGGGAAGCTACGGCGTGGCCGTATCTGCCGCCCGTCAGGCGCCTTACCAAGATACGGCTGCGCGTACCACACGCCCTTTTGGTCGCGCTTGACCTCAACGTCCATGGCGGCGCTTCAATTCACGTACGACGTCGATAACGCTACCCGACATGTCGCAAATCTCGTGGATGCAGTCCTTGCAAATGTCGAACTCGATAAGCTTGCCCTTGTCATAGGCGTGCACCCTTGCGAATTCGTTAATGTTGGTGCAGTCGGCTTCCTTCCCGCACCCGTCGCAGCAGCCGGAAACCTTAATCATCGTCCTGCTCCTTTTCAGCCGCTTTCTTCGCCTTGCGCAGGGCGAGCTTTGCCACATGAATGAACCAGATGCACACGAACATCAGGAAGCAGAAGAAGGCCAGGAACCCATAGCCAGCGCCGAAGATGAAGCCGACAGCGATACTGGCAACCAGCATCGCGAACGGGACAATCAGCAGAGCGCACCCAAGCAACATATCCGACGCATCTTCAAGCTCTTCCTCGGTCTTAAACTCTTTCATTTCTTTCCTCCAAATTTCGGTGAATCACTTCAATTGCGTCGGTGACGCAATCGCACCAGCAGATAAGATCGTCGTAATCGACCCGCGCTCCATCGTGTCCGCGCTTCTCGCACGTTGTAATGCGCCGGCTGATGTCCTGCGATACGGCGCACAGGTTCTCGAGGGTCTTGCGGTCGCTCCTAATCGTCATCGTCGGTCACCCACACATCGCGGTGATACTCCCGCATGAACTCGTCGAAATCCCATTCGATGTCTTCGCTCTCCAAGCCTTGCCAGCTCCAAAACTCACTGACATATGGCTGGCAGCGCGGGCATGCGTAGCGCTTCCAGAACAGACGCATCCAAAGGCCGCTTTCCATGAGCACGCCACGCGTTCCTGCTGGAACCGTCTCGCCGCAGTACGCGCACTGATGCGCCTTGCGGACGGTGACAAGCTTGGGTGCGGCGTAGAAGTCACCGCCGCTCATGACGCGCCGCCTTCCAGCGTCTCAATCATGTTGTCGATGCACTCATGCGCCTTCTTGAGGTCTTCGATGCCGTTCTTGGACTTCCAGCGCCACAGGTATTTGAAGGCGCATCCCTGCATATAGGACACGTATTCATCGGTGCCGAGCATCGATTCCATTGCCTGCTTGCACTCGATGCCGGTATGCCCAGCGTAATGCGCGGGCTTGGTCACAGGGTCGAACCCCGTATCGACCGTTGAGGTCATCTTCTCGGCAACCTGCGAAGCACTGAGCTCAACAGGCTCAGTCAGATCGCCGACATGCTTAACGTAAGAACTCATTTGACATCCATCCAAAAAACTACCCAGTCAACAAAAGCCCGTAAAAACGGTTGAACGTTGCCGTCATCAGCCCAGCCTGCGAATCCGATAAAGCCGTCGCTGTTGAAGGAGATCGCTTCTCGTCCTTTGAAGTAATCGCCATCGACATGCAAGAAGGCCGATTCGATAGGGTTGCCCGGTTTATCGCGAACGTTGATTTTTGGAGCGTCCTTCTTCCTATGCGAAACGTACATTTGCAGCTCATTCAGCTCATTGAATTGACTCAGCTCGCAGCCAACAAAGGCTTCCAACATGTAAATGTCGTTTTCACTCACATCGTCATAGCTGAGACAGCAACACAAAAACAGTTCTCTGGCTTCATTTCGTGTCAAAACGTCACTATCGAGTGATTTGTGAATCGTCAAAATACTCACCTCTCTTCACCTCCTTCTTCGTCTCCCTGCACTTCCAGCAGGCTTCGCTGTCCTTGATGAACCAGTCCAGATTTCGCTCGATGCCGCAGTAAGGACACGTGTGCTTTCGGACTTTGTTGACATAGCTCCCGTAAGGCATCGCCAACGCTCCTTTGTTGAAAACTCTGCTATTGTTGAAAACTTGTTGAGAACCTGTTGATAACTACTGTTGAACGCTCAAAAACAGGCTCCGGAATCGCTCGAAAAACGAATCGATCAAGAAAGAAGAAGCAAGAAAGAAGAACCTTGCTTGTAAGTCAACATAACAAGCAAGTGCGGGTTTTTGGCTTTGGGTTAGGGTCTAAAGACCCAAACCCAAAAACCCGCTTCTGTACTGTTATGTTATGTACTGTTATGTTATGTATTGTTAGGCTTAGCCCAACCTAAAACCGATGGTTTCGCGCTGGTTTCAATCCGCAACAACACAAACATACGCTCTGACCTGCTAGTTTGTCGGGTTTTCCTGCTTCTTTTTCGGCCTGCCGCCCTTGGCTCCGTTGACGCGCTGCTTGCCAAAATAAAGAGCGTTTTTGCACATCCTCTCGCTCTCGATTCGGCCTTTTCCGTCCCTCACGAGCAAGCCGATCTCAAGCAGGCAGTCGATGAAATCTTGTGTCTCGGCGATGCTCACCGTCTCGTCGAACGCACCCATCGAGCGCATACCGATTGCGCCGGCTAGAATGAGCCAGTCTTCATCGGTGTCCACCGCGATTGAGTGGTGCTTGGTGCTCGCCAGAAACTCGCAGAGCCGCCAGTAAGCGCCGTAGCCCTCGTTACCGCGACGCATGAGCAGCCGTTGGCATTTGATGTCCCGCTGCGCGTTAGCGTCGTGCTGAAACCACGCCATTGGTTCCTGCGCCTGATCGTGCACGTCTTTAGGAATCGCCGTCATCGTCATCACCTCCCGTCGTTAATCCATCGCTTGTCCCCTGCTGGTGCAAGCCGTCCCAAAGGCACTTGCCAACCTCACGGCAGTTAGTCCAGACGGTCGTTCCGCGAAAGCCACACGCGCTCTTGGGCTTTTCACCGTGCTCGAGTAGATGAAGTTCGAACCGGCATTGCCCGGGCGTTGGCATCGGCTGCTCACCAAAGAGATTGAGCGCCAGCTGCTCAGCGCTCTTTGAGCTGCTGCACATACGCGTTGCACGCCGATTTGGTCATCAAGTGGACAAACATGCCGGGTGTCATATCGTCGAGCTTGTCGCTCTCAAGCAGGTCTTTCATGGCAACGATGGGCGTCCCCATGAAACAGAGAGCCAGGTCGGTATCAAGCTCGACGCTCTCACCGCTCTTGGAGTTGAAGACCGTAATGGTGCCGTCGGTCTTGCTGATGTACTCGGCAACGGAATCGAGGAACTTGATTGCTTCCTTACGCTTCATGATGGTTGTTCTCCTTGTCATAGATTGAATTGCGAAGCTTGATGTTCAGCTTCGGATGCCGCTTTAAGAGCCAACGGGCTAGAAGCGGCGTATCCGTGTTGTTAATGCCGTAGACGTGCTCGACGCCGTTGCCGTCCACGAACGGCACGCCGACGAGCTTGACAGCGCCCTCATAGCGCTGCTTCTCAATGAGGTACTTGGCACTTACTCGGATACCGCGCTGGTCGATTGCGAGCGCCGTAAGCTCGATCCGCCGCAGCGCCCTTGGATTGAGCTCGCACCAGAGCTTGAAAAGCTCCTGCCGGTCTCGCAGCTTGAGCGGCACCGGGTACGTTGCCAACCGTTCCTGCCGCATCACGGCTTCGAGCGGCTGGGTGTAATCGTCAACATCCATGGCGCTTCCTTGCTTCGCGGCTCATAAAGCGCCTGAACGCCACTTCTGCGGCCTCTCGCGGTGCCGATGGCGGCACGGGCAACCTGTGGCGCGTGCGCACATCTCCAACGCCGCTAACGCCCGGTCGGCGGGCTTCCTCGATGATCACCCGAGCGACCCAAAAACCGTTCGCGTCACGGTCGAGATAGCCCCTCATTGGTCGACCATTCGGACGATGAACCAAAGCTCAAGACCGGCAAGGACGAGCAGCAGCCAAGGCAGGTTGTACGTCTCCGTAAGCCAGATAATGGCACCAGCCAGGGCGATGAGCAGGATTCCAGTTGCCGCTAGCACGGCAATAGCACCGCAAAACCACCGCTTAACCGTTGCTAGTGGTGTAAAATACTCGTTGTCATTACCGTAGGAAGTTTTGACACAGCCCGTGTCTGGTTGCCGCCAGGTGCGGGCGCTTTTGTTTCGCAAGCTTGCGTCATAGCTTTGACGCGCCGGCAAAATGCCGCCTGCGAAACATCGAGCTTGCGACATTTCGCACTCGTCAAAACCACGATGCAAACCGTTGGTTTGCGGTTGGGTTTCATACATCTGAAACCCCTCCTTTCTTACTTGCTGAACATGTTGCCGACGGCAACGGCAGTTGCTATGAACAACCAGAGCGTCAATACATCGATAAATTCATCCATTACGCGATTTCCTCCCATCCCATCAAATCGTTAGGGCTGATGTTAGCAACATCACAGATAGCCATGATCTTGTCAGCGCCGGGGATATAGCCCTCGCCGCTCTCATACTTGACAACAGAATCTTTGGAGATACCAACGCGGCTAGCAAATTCATCCTGCGTGATGTCGAGCTTGGCGCGAGCAGCACGAAGATTTGCGGCGAAAACCTCTTTGTTGAACTTCATACGGTTCACCTCCTTTCATTGAGCGATGATTGCAAACCTTGCTTGTCAAGGTTTGCACCCGTATGTTTAGCGGGTTTACCCGTTAAACATACGACTTTAGGAAGGTTTCTTCCTAACACGCATTGCAGTATAGGCGAGTTTCTTCCTATTGCAAGAGGGAAATATGAAATAATTTGCCTATTCTCGTCCAATAGAATAGAATTCACGGCAGATAGTTGCTAATACAGGAGGTGTGAAATGAAACTTGCCATAAAGGGATTGCGAAAAAAGCTGCACATTTCACAAGCGGACTTCGCAAAAGCCGTTGGCGTGTCCATGCGCACAGTCGGATCATGGGAACGTGGCGAATCATTCCCAAACGCCGAACAGGTTTGGAACGCAGCTCTGGCGTTAGGTTGCTCGCCGAATGAGATATTGAGTTGGGATGGTGAAGAAAACGAAGGTGACAAAATCACTAGCGATGAACGCGAAATCGTCGATAACTACCGTGACAGCTCGCCGGAATGGCAACAGAACATTTCGATGACCGCCAGGGCTGCGGCATCTGAATCAAAAAGAAAATAAAAAAGCCCCAGCGCTACCGTCCAAAGTCTCGCAGGGGCATACCTAGAAAAGGCAAGGTGATTTTATCATGCCAAAAGGCACACGTGCCGCCATCTATGCACGTTTCAGTTCGCATAACCAGCGAAGTGAAAGTATCGACATCCAAGTAGAGAAATCGCGCGAATACTGCGCACAAAATGGCCTTGACGTCGTGCGCGTATATAGCGATTACGCGCAAACAGGCCGTGACGTGCAGCGCATAGAGTTTCAACGCATGATGGCAGACGCAAAACTAGGGTTATTCGATTATGTTGTGATCTATAAGGTTACGCGCATCATGCGCAACCGTGACGAGATGGCGCTTGCGCGAATCAGGCTGCGCAAGGCAGGCGTTGAAATCCTTTACGCCGGTGAAAGCCTTGGCGAAGGCTCAACGCGCGTCTTGAATCTCGGAATGCTCGAAGTGCTTGCTGAATGGGAAAGCGCAATCGACAGCGAGCGTATCCGCGACGGTATCAACAAGAACGCCCAGCGCGGGATGGCAAACGGTCGCACGCACTACGGCTGGGACATTGTTAACGGGTATTACGAGGTCAACGAGCGCGAAGCCGCCGTGATGCACCGTATGAAAAACATGCTCTTTGCTGGCTCGACCGTTGCCGAAATCAAGCGTGCTGTCGCAGGCGAACGCGGCAAGCGCGGCAAACCGCTAACGCACGGCGTGATAACAAAGCTGCTTAGGCGCGAGCAGAACTGCGGCGTTTATGATTACGCGGGCGTGCGAATCGAAGATGGCATGCCTGCGTTGTGGTCGCGCGAAGACCAGGACATGATCAATAGCATCTTGGGCTCAAATGGGCGCAAGCACAACAAGACACGTGACACCAACGATTACCCGCTGTCTGGCAAGATGTGGTGCCCAGAGTGCGGCCAATACTACGTTGGCACCTGCGGAACATCCAAAACAGGCCGCGTGTACCACTACTACAAGTGCAAAAAATGTAAGCGCACCTTTAGGCGCGATGCCGTTGAAGAAGCCGTGCTAGATACCGTCCTCGAAACGATTAAGAAGCCGGATGTACGTCAACGCATCGTTGATGTAATGGCTCTTTACAACGAGACGAATGAAGAGAAGGAGGAACCAGAGAGCAAGCGGATTGAGCGCGAGATCAGGCGCATCGACACGGCGTTTGAGCGTATCTGGCAGGCTATCGAGGACGGCATTGCGCCGCCCGGCGGTAAAGAGCGCGTTGCTATGCTGCGCGAGCAGAAAGCGGCCTTAGAAGCCGATCTGCGGCAGGCTCAAGCTAGCGAAGGGGCGAATCTGTCTGGTGAAGCCATAGCCGCTTGGCTCGATCAAATTGCGCAGGAACCAGATGCAGCCGAAATCATCGAGACGTTCGTGCGGCTCATTGAGGTAGACGGGGATGAACTCAAGCTTTATTTCGCTTTCGACTACTGGGGCGATGACTTCCAACCCAAACAAAAAAAGGCGAACCCCGAAAAGGGTTCGCCTAATAATCCAATGGTGGAGACGAAGGGAGTCGAACCCTCGGCCTCTGCCATGCGACGGCAGCGCTCTCCCAACTGAGCTACGTCCCCAGGACAAGTTGATATTTTACCTACGGCTCGCCAACTGTCAACGCCCAATACCCAGTCTTTTTGGGACGGGGCTGTTTTGACTACTTTTCGAACGTCCGAGCCACCCGATGATTTTTTAAGGCTCTGTTAGACCAGGATTGACATGCCGACCTGCCGGCTAACTCGCCGTCT